>JAWWCT010000075.1:0-17287 GCA_033720315.1 Woeseiaceae bacterium
GATTGGAATCGTATCCGGATTGTGCAGGTGATAGATATTGGCGTTTTGCAGCAAAGCCTGGATTGCGACGAGCGGCAACAGCAGAAACCTGACCAGGCGAAACTCGCTGCTGCTGATCGATGGAATGACTTCGATGCCGTTATGGATAAATCGTGACTGTGCTTTGGCTATCAATGTTACCCGATAACCGGCACGCGCCAGTGTGGTCGCCTCCTTTTGAAAGACGCGAACGTCGTCCCAGACGTGGACCGGCGCAACGACACATACTTTTTCTTTTTTCATGTCAGAAAAATTCAGCCAGCGCGATGCAACGGCCATACGTCCCCGGACAATCGCTCAGGTCTCCTCAAATTCGGGCGCGCCCGCCTTGAAGTAAATCGCCAGCAGCAGCAACGGTGCATAGGCGATCAGCAATGCGGCCACGGGATGGATACGCCCGCTCGAGGCCAGCCATGCCATCGGCAACAGCCACAGCAGGTTGATGGCACCGACGGCGAGGCTGACCGGCGCATGTGATGCGTACTTTCGCGAGGCAAACTGGTACGCATGACTGCGATGAGCCTCATGTGCGCGTTGCCGGCGCAGCAACCTGCGCGCCAGGGTTACGCTGGCATCGACAATGAAAACGCCCAGCAGGATCAGCCAGGCCCAGAACAACTCGGGTTGCTGATGCCCTGCCCGGATACAATAGATCGCCATCATCAGGCCGAGGAAGCCACTGCCGACATCGCCGAGGAAGACCCGCGCGGGCGGGAAATTCCAGACCAGGAAGCCCGCGACGCTGGCTGCCAGGATCGCCGGACTGATCCATTCGCCCAAGCCGCCAAACATCGTCAGGATCACGATGCCAGCGACACAGACGGTCAGCGTTTCGATGCCGGCGATGGCATCGATTCCGTCCATGAAATTGAACAGATTGATCAGCCAGACGGTACACAGGATGCCGAGCGCGTTGATGAACAGGGGCGGCGCGTCCGGCAGCAAGGCCGCCGGCACGCCATGTAGCCAGTACAACGCCCACGCCGCGGCAAGCAGGTGCAGCGTCAACCGCCAGCCAGCCGGCAGGTCGCGATAGTCGTCAGCGGCGCCAACCAGCGCGACCAGTCCACCACCACCGAGTATCGCCAGCAGATACCCGGCATCGGAAAGACCCGCGGCCCAGGCGAAGACCATCGCTGCCATGAAAGTCACGACCACAGCGATTCCGCCCGTGCGTGGCACCGGCCGGTCGTGCGAACTGCGCTCATTGGGGATATCGAGCAATTGTTGCCGCTCCGCGAAACGCATCGCCACACGGGTCAACGCGAGGGATGCGACCAGTGCGCCAAGCCATAGTCCGTGAACGGTCACTGCTGCCCTTCAACAAAATGTTGCGCAGTGGCCTGCAACGCCTGCTCCATACCGGTGACCGGCGCCCAGTCGAGCAGCTCTCGGGTTTTGCCGATGTCCACCTGCAGGTTGGCGAGCAGCTTGTTCGCCTGCTCGGCTTTGCCGGCAACCGCCGCCAGCATCAGCAGCAGCTTCGGAGGACATGCAATGAGTCGTGCCGGCCGCCCCAGGGCGTGCCCCAGTCGGCGAACCAGTTCCGCGGTCGACACGTCTTCACCATCCGCCGCCATGATGATTTCATTGGCAGCCTCGGGCCGTATGCAGCAGGTCCAGACAAGGTCTACCAGGTTATCGAGCGCAACCAGGCTTCGCGCGTTGTGCACGCTCGCGAGGGGCAATGGGTATCCCCTGGATACCCAGCGCATCAGCGCCAGGAAATTCGCCCTGACCCCGGGCCCGTAGACCAGTGGCGAACGGATCACGACGACTTCCATCGGCTGTTCTTCAGACAGCGCCTGCAACGCCGTCTCTGCCTCGTGTTTCGACCTTCCGTAAGCATCGACGGGCGCCGGCGGATCGTCGGCGCGGTACGCCTGTCCCGGCCGGGTGGCCTCGCCATTGACCTTGACCGAGCTCAGGAAGACGAAGCGTTTGACGCCAATGCTTGCCGCCTGACGTGCCAGGGCGAGCGTACCGTCGACGTTGGTCTGTCGATACTCGTCAATGCTGTCGGCGTTATCGGCTTCATGCACCTTTGCCGCGGTGTGTACGACGATGTCGACGTCTTGCAGCAGTTCCCGCCAGTCCGTGTCGGCCGCCAGGTCGCGCACCGCGACCTGCCCGGCCGGGACGCGAACCTGTTCGGGCGAGCGCACGCTGGCGATGACATCGACATCGCTCATTTCGTTCAGTCGGGCGCACAACGCACCACCAATGAATCCGGTCGCCCCTGTTACCAGCACCTTCATCTTGATTGTGCAGACAACGCCGAAACTCCGCGACATAGCCGAGACGACATCGTTACAGCCGCCTGGTCATTACGTTGATGGCGAAACGCGCCAGCAAGAAAGCCGACGGGATGCGACCAATCTGTTCTTCGACGGTGTAAATCCGGTACATGTCCTTCGCTTTCAATACCTTCCTTCTCGACAGCGAGCCTTTCCGCCGGTGGTAAATTACCTGGCAGCCAGGATACTTCCTCGCTTCGCAGCCGCGGCGCGTCAGCGCCAGCCACAGTCCCCAGTCCTGTCCTCGCCTGATCGCCGGCATGAAACACTTGCCGAGGAGCTCCTGGTTGTAGGCAGCCGTCGAACAACCGATGGGACATCGCGTCAGCAATTGCCGGTAGCCAAGCCGGGCCGGCGTCATGAACGTGCCGAGCGGCTGCTCGCTGTCACTGTCGACGATGGCATAGTCGCCATAGGAAAACTCACATCGCTGTCTTTCCATGAACGCCAACTGGTTTTGCAGCTTGTCCTCGAGCCACACGTCATCGCTGTCCAGGAACGCGATATAACGACCCTCAGCCGCCTGGATTCCGGCGTTGCGCGCCGGGCCCGCACCCTGGTTCGGCTGGCGAATGACGGTAAGCAGCGGAATCTCACGCGCGAGGTCCGCCAATACCTCGGGTGTGCGATCGGTCGAGCCGTCATCGACCACGATGTGCTGCAGCGGCTCGCAAGTCTGCGCATGGACCGAACGAACGCATCGTTCGATACTCGATGCGGAGTTGTAGGACGCGGTTATCACGGACACGAGTCCGTTGTAATTTGCGATTGACGAACTCATAGGCGAGCGAACACCTAGGGCAGGCTCCAGCGCAGAAAGCCGCCGTAATCCGTCGTCTCGAGGCCGCTTGCTTCATCGTCGAGACGGCTGTAACCGACGCCGAGATAGAAGCGACCGACGTCGGTCAGCCTTTCGTAGCTCACCTGTATGTCTGCGAAATCCTGCGGCGTGGCTGACAGTGTATGGTTGAAATCCGGAATACCCGTGCGATTGATTTCCATGTACCGCAGTGAAATATTCCAGGTATGACCGGCATCCTGCACCAGGCTCGAGCCGATGGAATACGACAGCCCGTCACCGTCCATCGCGTGGCCGAGCGAGCGGCCGTTGTAGCGATATCCGGTCTGGAATATGCCATGGTTGTAAGCGCTGTTGGGCCACTTGCGGCCTTCGCCGAGCCCACCGCCGCGCGCTAGCGTATCGCCAATTTCGAGATGCGTTCGGTGACTCAGGCCGCCAATGGTGCCCCAATATTCCACCCCAAACTGCCGCAACCACTGATGCAAAGAACCCCCTGTGTCACGGGTGTCCTCGGCGATCCATTGCATGTACAGCGCCAGCGGGAGCTGCTTCGGCAATTTCCAGCGGATATCGATGCCACCCAGCTGGTTGCCGGGCTCTTCGTCCGGATTGACGTTGGCGCCGGCGTTGTCCTTACCCCTGAGCATGTTGAGAAACGCCTCCAAATCGCATTTGCGCCCTTCTCCGCACATCTGTGCACTGCGCACCAGGCTGATCTCGAGCGATTCGATCGGTCGCATGCTGAAGCGCAGCCCGAACAACACGGCATCGTTGACGACACGCTCGTCATCCAGCAAAGCGAAAAAGCTCGACAAGGTCCAGGGCCCCATCCAGCCGAACCATTTCGATTCCGACCGCAGGCTCTTGACCCGCTGGATGCCGATGCTCGGTGGCGGCCGCGCATTGGTGCCGAGAATCATGCTGGCATCGCGTCCCGGTCCCCACCAGCGTTCCTGCCAGCCGGCGGCGAGAAGCCAGTTGCCGAGCGACATGCCGATGACGGTGCCGTCAGGACGAAATTCGTCGCCGTCCAGCGGATTGTCGGCATAGGCGCCCTGCAGGCGAAATGAAAAACGCTGCCCTGACCACGCCAGTCCGGCAAGTAGCTCGCCGTCCTCGCGCGGCGTGTCTTCGAACGAGCGCAGGGTCCGTGGGTTGTCTGCAGCGCTGACCGACAGCCGCACAGCCGGCGCGCCACCATCGACCGCTTGTTTCACGAGTTCGCGCACGCGGACATACGCTCCCCATACCTCGGGCGTCACCTCGGCGACGTCGGCATCCTGCATGCCGTGATCGATGTCGCCCCAGGCGATCGGCCAGGCGGTCAACGGCAGATTGAAAACGCCGCTGTCGTTCAGCAGTTGCAGATCGTTACGCAGGCGGGTGTCGCCGGGGTCCGCCCAGGGCTCTGCCCAGGCAAGCGGTGTCAGGCAACAGGCGATCGAAGTCACAACAACATGTCGAAAACAATTCTTCAAAGGTCATCCCTAGTAAAAACTGCGCCATCGCAGGAATGCGCGCCCGTCCGTATCACTGCTGCCGCCTGAATCGTCGTCGCTGTGCTCGAGTCCCAGCCCGACTTCCATGCGACCGTATTTGAAATCACGGGCATGGGTCAAATCGAGGCTCGCGACGTCGATCCGGGTCGCTGTCAGGCTGTTTCCCGGGTCGGGGTCGCCGCCACGGTTCAGCGCGCCGTAGCGTGCCAGCAGGAACCACTGGGTATTCGAGTCGTCGGCCAGGATCAGGCCGCTCGACACGATGCGCGTGTCGTTGTCCGAGCCGTGGCCGACCGCCCTGCCCCGGTAACGGTAGCCGGTCCGGTAAACGCCGTGATTGTAAGCGCAATTGAAAATCTCGCTCGACTGGTGAAACTCGCAACTGGTACCGGCGAACTCGCCGAACCAGCGGTACGACCAGCGGTCACCCAGCATGCCGCTGGTCTCGACGCCGAATTGTCCGAGATAGCGGCTCGGGAAACCGCCCGCCTCGTCCTCGCCGATGAGCTGCGCGTAGAAGGCCAGCGGCCGATCGAAAATCCTCGTCGCCCAGCGAACGTCGAAACCGGCCAGCTGGTTGCCGGGTTCGTTGCTCACATCGATGCCCTCGTCGCCGATATTGTCCTTGCCAAGCAACAGGTCGACGAAGGTATCGAGCCCACAGGGGCGTCCCTCGCCACACCATTGCGCAGTTCTCGACAGCCCGATTTCCAGCGACGGCAGCGGCCGGAAATTGAGTCGCATGCCGAAGAACCTGGCATCGGGGACTTCGCGGTCGGATTCGAAGCGCCCGAAGTGCAAGGCAAGATCCCACGGCCCAAGCCAGCGTAACCATTTGCTGTCGAAGGCGTCCGTCAGGTTGCGCTCGAGCGACAGTGCTGGAATGGGCCGCGCATTGTTGCTGAGGATCAGGTTGCCGTCCCAGCCCGGGCCCCACCATCGCTCGAGGGTGTTCGCGGACAGGGAAAAATTCCCAAGAAGCACGCTGATCTCCGATCCGTCAGCACGAAATTCCTTGCCATCAGCCGGCGATTCGGCCCACTGGCCGTTCAGCACGACATTGAAGCGATCATGATTCCAGGAGAAACCGGCGCCGATGTGCGCCGTCTCCCGCGGCGTGTCCTGGTAAGAACGGATACGTACCGGGTGTTCGGCCAGCGATGCGTGGGCCGACCACACAACGTCATTACCGCTCAATTCCCGCTCCGCTCGCGCGCGAAGTCTCCCGAGCGATGCCCGGACCTCGGCGGGGAGATCCAACTCGCTATCGACGCTGCGAATGTCGCGCACAATCGGCGCCCAGGCCAACGGCCAGGTACTGACGGTCCCTGTGATCACCCCGGCATCAGCAAGCCGCTGAATATCGTGCCGCAAGGCGACATCGCCCGGCGCGATATTCGGACCTGCGAGCGACGGCAAGCTACTGACAATTGCAGCCGCTGCAATGAGTCCGCGGAGGACTGGCGAAGTAATAGACGGCTTGACCAAGCGGGCCCATCCCCTGTGGTTGGCTGGATTGGCGCGCCCGGATGGTAGCAAAAGAAGAGGAATCGCGGCTGAAGCCGCTCCCACAAGCCGCTCCCCAATCCGCCCGCAATTCCAGGAATTACACGCCCGATGGTTGCGGATTGATCTTTAGTCCTTTGACCGGAATTACACAGAAGCCACTTGCACAGGCCTTGATGCAATCAGCTGTCGCGGCTAAAGCCGCTCCCACTAGCTGCTCCCGCAATGTTGCTAGAACTGGCCGCGCAAGCCGAGCGAGAAGGTGTTGCTCGACAGGTTATCGATGCCGATCAGTGCGTCATACATGAAATACAGCTGCACCCGCCGAGAGAAGACGGCCGACACGCCGGCGCCGAGCAGCGCGAAATCGGTATCGACCGGGTCCGAGCCCCAGCGGACGCACGACAGGCAGGCAGAGCCGGTAAAGTCACCCGGTGGCACCGTCATCAGGAAATCCTCGTTGACGTACTTGGCGTTGATGAAAACCGGGTCGTCTTCGAACTCGTGGTGCCACTCGGCGCGGAAATGAGGGCTCAGGACGCCAAAGCCACGGCTGAAATTCCCCGTGAAGGCGATGCCCAGGATCGATCTCAGGGACTCGATCTCCTGGTCCGAATACCGTAACGCCATGCCGCCGCCGGTGGTGTCGATCTCGTCGAAACCGTCGATGTCGATGTCGCGATAGGCAACGCTCAGGGTCGTGGTGATATCCCAGGCGCCTCGCTGCGCCTCGTAACCGAAACTCACACCGGCTGCGAGGTAATCGCCGTCCGTTTCGCCGGTCAGAAGGTCATTCTGCGGCGGGCATGCGGGTGCGCACATGTCCGTCGATGAATAGACCAGCTTGCGCGACATATCGTTGTCGAGGCTGCCGTAGGTGACCAGACCGTCAACGTAAAAGCCGTCACCGAACCAGGCGCCGAAGATGGAGCCCGACGTTCCCTCGACTTCCACGTCGCCGCCGGTAACGAACATATTCTGGTCGAATTCGGCCTCGAAGTTGTCCTGACCCACAGCAATGCCGATGACACCCGAATCGAACAGGTAATCGAGGCCTACGCTGAAACTGATCGAGTCGAAATCGAAACCGTCTTCATTCGCGGTCTGGTCGTGGTCACCCGTGCTGAAACTGCCCTCGAGGAACCAGCCCCAGCGGCTGCCAGCGACGTCGCCGGCTGCGCCGCCGCCGCTCAAGCCGCGACTGTCGAGCGACAGCTCACCGTATCCCGGAGATCCGCGCCGATCATCGTGTTCGGGTAGGACTGCGGCGGCTGCCCTGCCGCCGATCGCCCCGCTCGCACCGCCGAGGCGCAAGGCGTTCATGCGCCCTGCGATGTTCGAAAACTGGCCGTTCGTAAGCCGCGTCGTCGCATTGCCGGTGCCGTGAAGCTCCTCGCCCCAGATCTCCTGTACGGCTCCCAGGAGCTCGTCGTCCGAAACCCCGAGGGAACGTCCGGGGCAATTGGGATCGGTCGGATCGTTCAACTGGCAGGCGGTCGCTATCATCTCGTTGCAGCGCGCGAACAGGTCGCCCTCCGGGCCCGACAGGCCGAATCCGCCTTCTGCTCCGAGTCGCGGGCAAATGGCGGCGACGGCATTCGCTACCTCCATGTGCAGTGGTGTCGAGTCCGGATGGTTCTGCACGAAAACGACCAGTGGATTCTGCGCGTGCGCGGTCAGGGAGGCGGAACCGGCGGCACAAATAATCAAAAGCACAAGCAGTTTTATTGTTCTCATTATTTCAACTTCCCCAAACTTTGCTGGGTGCTTTCACAAGCACGTCATATTGATTGTTCGAATAATCTGTACGTCATTGCCTCTTTCTGAAACTCGACAAACTTTTAATCGCCCGCATACAGCTACACGCTGTCCGGCGTCGGCGAGCGCGTGGCAACCAGTATCGACTCGTGCATCGGCACGAAGAAGAAATCGCCCGCTTCATGCCCGGTGTCCTTCATGGAGCTGTATGCCGGCACGGCAAGATCGGGTTTGGCGGATTTCTCGCGCACCCGGCTGATCATCTCGTTCGACAGCATTTCACCGGTGAGCACGTTGCGATTCTGGCGCAGCACCTCGAGGAACGACTTGGCAAACACCGAATGCCGGCGGTCGCCCTTGTCGTCATTCAATGGCAGGTTTGCACCGGACGTCAGTACGTATCGCGAGCGGAACCTGGCCAGTAGTTTGAAACGTTCAGGGTCCAGACCGCGGCCGACGGCCATGGTCACCGATTGCGAGCTGCGTCGCGAGAAGCAGGAATCGGTGACCACCAGAACACGCTTGGCCTGGATTTCGCGAATCTTCGCGCTGACGTGCTCTGCCAGCAGCCAGGTGTTGCGCAATTCCGGATGCGCATCGACGCCGAGCCAGTAAGCCCGGTCGGGCGGTCCATCCGGGGTGCTGCCACGACCGGCGTAATAGATGAGCAGATTGTCCTCTTCGGTCAAATCGTTGGAATAGTCGTGCAGGGTCCGCATGATCTGGTCGTCGGTGGCGTTGCGCAGCACCGTGACGCTGAATCCGTAGCGGCTGACCAGCAGTTTTTCGATCTCGGCGACATCGCGAATCGGCGTGGTCAGGTCATCGAGGTACTCGTAATCCTGGTTGGCGATCAGCAATGCATGAAAACGCCCGAGACCCGACTCATCCTGTGAGCGCGCCATTTCGAGCACGGTCAGTGCCGGAGCCGTCAATTCGACGGCAGCGGGCTCGATATCGAGCTGAACGGCATCCTTTTTCAGCGCTGCCAGTTGCTCGCTGCTTTCGTCGGCCTGTTTTTCCAGGGCTGCGATTCGCAGTTGCTGGCGCTTGATCGTGCTCTGCGCAACCTCGACATCCGCCTTTAACAACTGGATCTTTTCGGCGTTCTCCCTGCCCTGCTGCTGCAATTCGCTTTCCAGCAGAATTTGCTTGCTGACGAGCTCGGCTTCCATTGTCGCTTTCGCCGCCCGCTCCGCTTCCAGCGCCATGCTCAACGAAGCGACTTGCTGCCTTGCCGAAGCTAACTGCGCGTTGAGCTGTGTAGCCATCACGCCTGCCTGCTGCGAAAGCTGTACTTGCTGTGATTGCATTTCGGCAACGCGCTGACGCAGTTCCGACGATTCGGCCGCCAGTGCTGCGATTTCGCGTTCCCTTGCCGCCAGCTCTTCGTCCCTGGCCCGCAGTCGTTGTGTGGATTCCGCATACAGGCGATCGAGTTGTTCATCGCTTGCAGTCTGGGTCTGCCGCAGCATGTCGCGTTCGTGGCTCAGAGCGAGGACATCGGATTCATAGCGAGCCTTGAAGGCCTCGAGGTCGCGTCGCAGCCGGTCCTCGACCGAGGTGTCCTCTGCCTCGGCAAGCTGACGCTTTAGCTTGTCGATTTGCCCCTCCAGGCTGGCAATGCGTGCCTCGCGTACCGCCACCTCCGCCTGTTGCGCAGCGATATGCGCCTCGGCATCGGAGGCCGTCCTGGCCCGTGCCGCCAGCATGCGTTCGCGTTCGGCGGCCAGCTGCTCGGACTGCTCACGGTATGCGGTACGCAGCATGCGAATTTCCTCGTCCGACTGGATGAGACGTTGCTGTGCCTCCGCCAGTTGCAGGCTCAGGGTTTCGACCGTGCCCTCGGAACGCTCGGTGCGCGCCATGATCTCCCGCAATTCCAGTTGCGCCGCCTGTGCGCCGGCCAACTGCTCGGCGAGTTCGGCACGCATCGACTCTCGTTGCAGTTCGAGTTCGTAAATGGCGTCCTGCTTCTCGGCCAGCTCTGCTTTGACGGCATCGATTTGCCGCTCGAGTTGCATCACTCGTTCCGAATCCTCAGGCACGGCCGGGTTGCGCCGTGCCACCTCGAGGCCTGCCATCAGCGTTGCCATCTCGGACTGTTGCGATCGCAGCGCTTCGCGTGAGGCGAACAATTGCTCCTGCAGGTTGCTGACTGACAGTTGCGATTCGCGCAACGCCGCGTTTGCCGCATCCAGCTGATTGGCAAGATTTTGTGCCAATGCCTGCGCGTCTTCGATCTTGAACGCGTAATCCAGGTTTTCACCGAGTCCCGATGCTTCACGCTGCAGGTTCAGTGCCCTGAGCGGATCCTTTTCGACGCCGAGACCGAGCTCGTACAGATAACCGAGTTCCTGTTTTGCTTCGTTGAATCCCTGGTCGGCTGCCTTTGCGTACCACGCGGCCGCCTGCGCATAGTCGACCGGCACATTGTCCATGCCGGTTGCATAGATTCGCGCAACGTAATACTGCGCCTGCGGATCGCCATCACTCGCCGGCCCCATCCAGCGCTGTAACGACAACGTGCCGCTGGCGAGGTCGCCGAGCGTGTATTCACCGCCGCGTGTGCGACAGGCAATCGCGGAGGTTCGTATCAGCCGGCCGGGCGTGAGGTAGGTGCGCATACCGCCAAGCCGGCGAAGTTTGCCGGGCAACTGACAGTCGACGACGACCGCATCCTGCATGTTTGCCGCGGCGATGCGCGCGCGTTCCCGGGTCTCGTC
Source organism: Woeseiaceae bacterium (assembly GCA_033720315.1). Classification (GTDB taxonomy): domain Bacteria; phylum Pseudomonadota; class Gammaproteobacteria; order Steroidobacterales; family Woeseiaceae; genus SZUA-117. Next base: position 10,628 of record JAWWCT010000075.1, read on the forward strand.
GTTACCCTGTGCGTGCACCGCACAGGCCACGGCCAGGGCAAAGCCGCCGGCAACCAGCGACGCGCGATGCAGGTATGCCGCGCTTTGTGTAAGCCTTTTCATTGCAATCGACCTGTCGAAAATAAGTTGATAAGCCATTGATTTTAATTCATTTAGCCAATTCGGTCCGGCCAGGGAAATGCACCGGTTCCCGGATGCTCGCCAGGCAGCGCGGCGTCGACTTCTTCTGCTTTCTCGGCAGTCGCCGCGCACGCTGTCGGCTAATGGCGACGCAGAAGATCTAGCCTAGTCCGTCGTGCTTAAAAAGCAAGCAAAGTGACGAGTCGCCTTGCCACGCGGCAACATCAACCCGTCACTGTAATGAAACAGCCGACTGCGGGCGCACCAGGCCAGGCTTTTTTACGATGCACCGTCATCGAAAATTCGTGACCAATACTGCTCCCAACCCTCGGCGTGCGAGCAATCGTCGACAATATGTTGAATCGCGTTGGGCCGCTGCAAAAAATATCCCCGTGTGATCGATGGCGGAATTTTTTCATCGTCACGGCATTGCCAGTGTGTTTCGTCGAATGCACTCGGCGACTGCATGGCCTGCTGCAGCGGTGTGATGTCCGTGAGCGGCGAATATCCGTGGTAGAACGCCCACGCGTCCGGATCGAGATTACCGGCAATCGTGATGATCGATTCGAGCCGCTCGGTGCAGATACTCATGCCGATCGCGATCGCCGCGCCACCCGAGTAACCGATGAGTCGCAGCGAACTGGCGGAATAATCCCTGGCAAGCCGGTTAGCGGCCTCACACATGCTGCTTACAACCGCTTCACCGTAACGCTCGAAAGTCCAGAGTGTCGGGTCGCAGGCCCTGTCCGATGCCGTGCCGAAATAGCACGGACGGCCGAGATAAACGGCCGGCTGGGAAACGCCCAGCATCAGGCGCAGCAGCACCGGGTTGGCGGGCGTAGGGTCCACGGAAACGCGCGTTTCCCGTATCCACGGGCCACCGTCACCTTCAATGAAAATGTTCAGGTTGGTGCCACGAACCTCGTTCACGAGAATCCGATGACGAAATTGCGATGTCTCGAGCCATGCGGATTCGAGGCCACCGTCGATGGCCAGGGACAGCCACGCGGGGCGCAATACGCAGGCCGCCGTCACCGACAAGCAGGCAGCGAGTATCGCGACGGCCAGGCGCGTGCGGCACATCTATTCGACAGCGCACACGTCCGGCGCTTTGTCGCAGATCCGCCGCAGCAGTCGCCGTGCCGTACCACTGCCGGGTATCACTTCATTGGCATTGCGCGCCAGCACCAGTGCCTGCCGGTAATCCTCATCGCCTTCGTATTCTGCGGCCTTCTCGACGTAAATATCGAATACCTGGCGTCTCAGTTGCAGCGCCGCTTCATCTCCGGGGTCGATCTCGAGAATGGTGCCCACAAGCTGTGCGACGTTGTTCGGCCCGTAACTCAGCACGTAAGCGAGTTCATCGGCGCTTGCCGCCGATTCGGTGAGCGTCATCTGCATCCCGGCCAGCTGCAACAGGTTCTCGATCTTTTCCCTGTCCGCCTCCCCCAGCACCGGCCGTTCGACCGGCGTAGCGGTCAGCGGTTCCTGGATCACACGGTCTTCGATCAGCCGCTCGTAATAATGCAGGGCGAACGGGGAGATGACGGCGATCAGCAGCACGGCTGCCGCCGCCGCAATTCGCCAGCGTCTCCTGGCAACCGACTGCGGCGCGAAGCGCGACAGGAACTGGTCCACGGACTTGATGCGGTCCTTGCGTTGCAAGGCCAGGCCGTCTGCGATGGCTGCCCACTGGCCGCGCGAGATGGATTCGATGCGCTCCGGGACGAGTCCTTCTTCGAACGCTTTCTTGGCAGATTTGCCCTTGAACGGGTGCACACCCACCAGCAGCATGTAGGTAACGCAGGCAAGTGCGTATATGTCGTCTCGCGGATCCGGCTCTTCCTGGTACCACATTTCGAGCGATGCGTAGGCAGGCGTGAGGCTGCCGAGGCGTTTGCCGGGATCGAAGGTCGTCTGTTCGGAGTCCGGAACGTCGGGAATGCGCATCGGCCGGGCGATCCCCAGGTCCAGTACTTTCACCGTGCCATCGTCACAGACGAAAATATTCGCGGGCTTGATGTCGGAATGCACGATTCCTTTCTTGTGACCGTATTGCAGCGCACGGCACAAGCCGTCGATGATCGGCCAGGCTTCGTCGAACGGCAGCCCGCCCCAGTAATCCGACTTCAGCAATTCGTCCAGCGGTTTGCCTTCCAGCAACTCCATGGTGATGTAGAGATGCGGCCCGTCGCGGAAGAACTCATGCACCGTAATGACGTTCGGGTGTGCCAGCGTCTGGGCACGGCGCGCCTCGCGCTGTAACGCGATCATCGAGTCCGGATGGTCCTTGAACTCGTCGCTCAGGATTTTCAGTGCAACGTAGGGATGGCGGTCCTGGGCTTCCGCGCGCAGGTTGTCTCGGGCTTTGAACACCTTGCCCATGCCGCCGCCGCCGAGTTGCCTGATGAGTTCGTAACGGTTGCCGACGATCGAGCCGACGCGCAAAACAACGCCGTCCTGGTCTGCGCGGATGATCGTGGCATCGTCGCCGCCCGGCCGCGCGCCGTCGACCGTGCTCGGCGAATCGGCCGGCTCGAGCACCAGGGTTTTGGGTGCACCCTGCGAGTCGCTGCCGCGCGCCGTCGAATCGCCGCTTTGCTGCATGCCCACGTCGAAAAACACGGCCGCGAGATGGTTGTCGAGCACCTCCTGTAAGGAGGCGCAAACGGTCTGTGACAGTCGCCCGTCCTTTTCCGCTTCGATGAGCCAGGTCGCGGCTGACATCGCGACTTCGGAATCGCTGTGCAGTAATGCCTCAAAGTGCTGCGGCAACTCCTCGATGCCGAGTTCGCCGGCGAGGAATCGTTCCAGCAGTTTGCGCAGTTCGGTCATACCATCGACAGCCGGTGTTCGAATGATCTACGGCAGTCTAACGCCGCGAACTGGCCGTGCGCACCGTTTCATCGCTCAGGCGCAACAGTAAATGGATTCTCGGCCCGTTCCTGTCCAGGGATACGTCGACTTCAGCGTCCATGGTCACCTCGTCGATCGACTTGCCGTCGATGTAGGAACCATTGAGGCTGTCCAGGTCCTGGATGTGCCATGCGTTGTTTGAAGGATAGACGCGCAGATGGCGCCGGCTGACCCGGTCGTCCTTCATGCGAACGTCGGCGTGCAAGTCGCGGCCAACGACGAATTCGGAAACGAATTCGCGTTCACAGAGTTCACCGTCCGCGCTTCGCCAGGTGGCCACCACGGTACCAAGGTCCGGATCTTGCCTCTGCGTGGATTTGCGGGTCGGTGCATTCGCCCGGGTATCGGGCTTGAGCGCTGCCACGTCCACCGGGTCCCGCAACACCCCCTTGAAGGTCAGGTTGTATCGCCAGGCCAGGAAGGCGACCAGCGGCGTGGCGAGAAACGCTGCAGCCAGGAACACCCGGATCGACCAGTCCGGGAAACCGACCGCGGGAAACAGGTCGACCAGCCCGGTGGCCGCCAGCCAGACGACGATCGCATACGCCGCGAGCGCACGGATGACGCCCCGGCGATTGAGTTCGGCAACCAGTTTGTTGTTCTTTTCTGGCATCCGCGGAATTATATCTTTTTTCGGCTTAAACGATTGAAATTAGTAGCTTATTGGCGATGCCCATGCGCAAGCCACGATCCCGGGCAGGTCGTTCACCGCTGTCGGCAGGCTCGTTATGTCAAGCGCCTGCCTGGCAGCGACTGAGCCGGCCGCGAGGCCGACAGCAGGCTGCCACCTAGGGTGACAGGCGACTGATGCGCGCCAGCAGACCGCGGGTCGAGTCATTGCTGCCGCCGTATGCCGCGCCATCGCGAACCGCGCCCAGCAATGATTTGGCGACGCGCTTGCCGAGCTCGACGCCGTACTGGTCGAACGAATTGATGCCCCAGACGATGCCCTCGACAAAAACCTTGTGCTCGTAAAGCGCCAGCAGCTGACCGAGGGTCGACGGGGTCAGGCGTTCGAACACGATGGTATTGCTGACCCGGTTGCCGGCGTGGACCCTGTGCGGCGCCAGCAACTTCGCCTCGCCGTCGCTCAGGCCCGATGCCAGGAGATCGGCTTTGGCCTCGGCGGCGGTGTAGCCTTCCATCAATGCCTCGCTCTGCGCCAGGCAATTGGCGATCGCCAGCTGCTGCTGCGACTCGTCGTCCGCGGAGCCCCTGACCGGCAGGATGAAATCGACCGGGATGCTTTGCGTACCCTGGTGCAGCAACTGGTAGAAGGAATGCTGGGCGTTGGAGCCCGGCTCGCCCCAGACTGCGGGTGCGGTGTCCACCGTGACCTTGCACCCGTCGGCACGCACGCTCTTGCCGTTCGACTCCATGTGCAGCTGTTGCAGATAAGCGGGGAATCGGTCCAGTCGGTTGTCGTAGGGCAGCACTGCCTGGCTGTGACTGCCGAGGAAATTGCGATTCCAGATGTCGACCAGTGCCAGCAGCACCGGCATGTTCTCCGCCAGTGCGGCGGAGCGGAAATGCTGGTCCATGCGTCTCGCGCCCGCGAGGAGATCGCGAAAGTGATCCATGCCGATGACCAGCGCCAGCGACAAACCGACCGACGACCACAGCGAATAACGACCGCCGACCCAGTCCCAGAAGGCAAAGCGAAACCGCGGGTTGATGCCGAAGCGGTCCATCGCCTGCTGATTCGTCGAGGCGGCGGCAAAGTGATCGTTTGTCGCGTCGGCGCCGAGCTTGCGCCGGATCCAGCGTTTGGCTGCCTCCGCGTTCGCCATCGTCTCCTGGGTCGTGAACGTCTTCGAACAAATAACGAACAGGGTCTCCGCCGGGTTCAACTCACGGGTCAGGTCGGTAAGTTGCGTGCCATCGACATTCGACACGCTGTGAAAACGCATGTCGGCGTGCCAGTACGGACGCAATGCGCGACTCGCCATGGTGACGCCGAGGTCCGACCCGCCGATACCGATGTTGACAATTTCCCTGAGCGGCCGGCCGCTATTGCCGCACAGTTCACCCTGGTGCACCGCTGCGACGAACTGTGACATCTGTTCCAGCGTCTTCCAGATATCTGCGACACCGGGCGTTTCCAGCGCGACCTGGTCGGACAGCTTGGATCTCAGGGCGACATGCAAGGCCGGACGTCGTTCCGTCAGGTTGATTGCCTCGCCTCTGAACATCGCCTCGATGGCCGCAGGCACTCCGGCATCAGCGGCGAGCGCAACCAGCAAATCCCGGGTCTCCTCCGTCAGGCGATTCTTGGAATAATCGAGAAACAGGTCACATGCCTCGACGGAAAATTTCGTAAAACGCTGCGGGTCGCGCTCGAACAGTTGCTTCAGCGTCGTCGAGCGCATCGGGTCCCGGTAGTGCTTTTTCAAGGACGCCCAGGACCCGAGGTCCGTCGGAAATTTCCTGGAAAGTTTCTTGTCAGGCACTTTGCTTATGGTCTGGCCGGTAGTAGTCGAGGTACCACTCGACAAATTTCCTGACGCCGGTCTCTATCGTGGTAGCGGGCTGATAGCCCACGTCTTTCGCCAGCGCCTCGGTATCGGCCCAGGTATCGGGCACGTCGCCCGGCTGCATCGGCAACATGTTTTTTTCCGCCTGCTTGCCGAGACATTCTTCGATGACTTCGATATAGCGCATGAGTTCGACCGGCTGCTGGTTACCGATGTTGTACAACCTGTACGGAACGCGACTGGTCCCCGGATCCGGCGCCGCGGAATCCCAGTCGGGATTCGCTTCAGCGGTGTGATCCATGGTGCGCACGACACCCTCGACAATGTCGTCGATGTAGGTGAAGTCGCGCCGGTGGTTGCCGTAATTGAATACGTCGATGGGCCTGCCTTCGAGGATGTTGCGGGTAAACGTGAACAGCGCCATGTCGGGCCTGCCCCACGGCCCGTACACCGTGAAAAAACGCAGACCAGTGGTCGGCAGGCCGTAAAGATTCGAATAGGTATGCGCCATCAGCTCGTTGGCTTTCTTGGTTGCACCGTACAGGGCCAGCGGGTGATCGACGTTCTGGTGGACCGAAAATGGCATGGCCGTGTTGGCGCCGTACACCGAGCTCGACGATGCATAGACGAGGTGCTCGACCTCGTTGTGCCGGCATCCTTCGAGAATGTGCAAGGTACCGACGATGTTGCTGTCGACGTACGAGTGCGGGTTTTCGATCGAATAGCGAACACCGGCCTGTGCCGCGAGGTGCACCACCTTGTCGAAGCGCTCGGCGGCAAACAACTTGTCGATGGCGTCGCGATCGGCCAGGTCGGCCCTGACCATGCTGAAATTGTCGAACTCACCGAGGATCGACGCACGCGCATCTTTCAGGCTGACATCGTAGTAGTCGTTGAAATTATCGAGCCCGACAACGGTGTCGCCTCGTTCAAGCAGTTTCCTGGCGGTGAAAAAACCGATGAACCCTGCCGCACCCGTAACCAGAATCTTCACGACGGCTATCCGTTAAAGCCGACCGTCGCTTGCGCCGCGCGGCAACAGGTACTTGATGTCGAAAAACACCGATTTAGGTTTGCCGAAGGCCTTGATGCCGCGCTCCCCCATGTCGCGAAACTGCTGGTGTGCGACGGCAAGCACGACCACGTCATA
>JAWWCT010000076.1:0-17260 GCA_033720315.1 Woeseiaceae bacterium
AGTCTCAGCAACTTCGCTGACAATCTCAATCTGGGCGAGACCTGCGTGCAGGATACCGGGAACCCGGGTCTTTCCGGCGCCGGCTGTACCGTCGCGGGCCCGATCCTCAAGCGTTACAACGACCCGTTGATCGCCGGCGACGCCAACCTGTGGCTCAGGGCACCTGGTCTTGGCAATGACGGCAGCGCGGACCTTAACGCCGACGTGCCTGACTGGCTCGAGTTCGACTGGGATACCGGCGTGCCGGGACTCGAGGATCCGACCGGACACATCGTGTTCGGCATCTACGGCGGCGACAAGAACCAGATCTACCGCCGCGAAATGTTCGACTAGAGCATCGCGGCGGCTAGCCCGCCTTTTGCATCGTTTTCTCGAGCGACGCCGAATAGCCTTCGTTCTTGATGCGTGACCCGGACATCGCGAGATACGCCTCGTCAGCCTCTATGCCGAATCCTGAAACCAGCCGGTTCATGAAATTGAACAGGCAGGCAACGATGCAAGCATCGTGAATCGCATCGTCATCCCAACCTGCGGCATACAAGCGTTCGTAATCGCTTTCACTGATTCGGTAGGCGGCCTGGGTAATCTTGCGCACGAATTCCAGCAGGACGCGAAAATTGTCGTCGATGTCTGCTGCCTGCAGATTATCGACCAGTGTCTGTGTCAGCCCGCCGTCGATGCCGTAGGCCTTGACCGCCTCGTTGTGCACGTCGTGGCAGTAGGGGCAACTGTTGAGCTTGGAAACGTAGCTGCCGATGAGTTCGCGCTGCGCCGGGGTGAGTGGCGACGGACCGCGCATGATCTGCTCGCAGGTTTCGGTGAACGGGCCGAACATCGCCGGGCTCCTCGCGAAAAAATCGTAAACCTTGGCGTCTTTTGCCATCGATTTCAGGAAGGTCATGTCGGACTCCGGTGACTGAGGTGGCATTACTAGTCTAACCTGAACGAGAATGAGCCGTCTGTCACCGGAGCTCACGCCGCATGTTCAGAGTCCTGCGCCTGGCAACGATTGCCGCCCTGATCCTGGCGAACCCTGCCGGCGCCGCGCCGCCGAACGTCATCCTGGTGCTGGCGGACGATCTCGGCTACGGCGATATCGGGGCCAACGGAAACAGGCGAATCGCGACGCCGAATATCGACCGCATGGCACGCGAGGGAGTCCGTTTGACGGGCTTTTACGCCAGCGCAAACGTCTGTACGCCGTCACGGGCAGGACTGCTCACCGGCCGATACGCGATTCGCTCGGGGCTGGGCCACAAGGTCGTCGAATCCGGCGACACGCACGGCTTGCCGGCCGGTGAACTCACGCTTGCGGAAATGCTGCAGGACGTCGGTTATTACACCGCACTGGTCGGCAAGTGGCACCTGGGGCATACCCCCGCTCACTGGCCCACTCGACACGGCTTTGACACTTTCTACGGCCTGCCCTACTCCAACGACATGCGACCGCTCGCCCTGTATCGCGGTGATTCGAAGATCGAAGAACCGGTGACGCAGGAAACGCTGACGGAACGCTACACCACGGAAGTGATACGACAGATCGAGTTAGCAGGTGATCAGCCTTTTTTCATTTTTCTCTCGCATACCTTCCCGCACATTCCGCTTTACGTGTCCGACAGGTTCAGCGGCCGTTCGAAGGCCGGGCTCTACGGCGACGTGGTAGAGACCATCGACTGGAGCATGGGACGGATTCTCGAAACGCTTGAGGAACAGCACCTCGATGACAACACCCTGGTGATATTTACCAGCGACAACGGCGCCTGGTTCGAGGGCGATAACGGACCCTATCGCGAGGGCAAGGGAAGCACCTGGGAAGGCGGCTACCGCGTGCCGTTTGTCGCCCGGTGGCCCGGTCGTTTGCCGGCGGGACGGGTATCCGGCGAGCTCAGCATGAACATCGACTTGTTACCGACGATTGCGGCGCTTGCCGGTAGCGACCTGCCGGAGGATCTCAAACTCGATGGGCACAACATCTGGCCATTGCTGAACGGCGCCCAAAGTCCCCACGACGTCATTTACTTCTTCGACGACGAGAATATTGCGGCGCTGCGTACGCCGCGCTGGAAACTGATGGTCCTGAGCTACTACCGCAGAAACATCGCAGCTTTCGAACGCTTCGAACCAGGCCTGGGTTTCAACAACTGGCTGCTGTTCGACATGCACGACCCGCGCCCGGGCCGATACTCTCTTGCCAGGGAAAACCCCGCTGTCCTCGCCGACATGCTCGCCCTCCTGGCAGCCGGACGGCAGCAATTCGAGCCATTGCGGACGCAACCGCCACCGAGCGTTCTGCCCTGACATTGCCGCAGGCTTCGCGTGCACGCGTAAGCCAATCCTCAGCTATTCATCAGCAATTTATTTCTGTTTGCTCAGGTCGCTCGCCGCCCCGCCAAGCAAGTTACTCGTGACTCGTCATGCGTCCTGACACGGATGCCGGAGCGCGTGCGGGCGAATGGATAGAACCTGAACAATCGACATAGAGAGAGGAAAAAGGAAATGAAACCAAACATTCAGTGGACGATAGCCGTTATTGGAGTTTTCGCGGCCATGGTGCCTGCGCACGCGCAGGGACAGAACGGACCGCAGGCCGAGCACGGCAACCAGAAAAACGCGACCGTTATCTGCGATGTACACAGCCTGCAGGATGCTGTGGATCGCGCCGCGGAAGGCGCCACGATCACGGTGCAGGGTACCTGCACCGGCGGCATCGTGATTCGCAAGGATCGGCTGCGCATCGTCGGTGAGTCCGGCGCGACCATACAGGTACCCGCCGACGTCGTTGGCATTCTCATCCTGGGTAATGGCGTGGAAATCCGCGACCTGAACATAGTCGGTGGCCGGGTTGGCATCGACCTGTTCAGCGCCGCGTCGGCCGAGATCAGTGCAAGTAATATTCTGCAGTACACGCAGGCCGGCATTGAAGTACGCGCAAACTCCAATGCGACGATCGTCGAAAGCTACATCAGCAGTCCGGGCGGCGCCTTTGCCGGTATCAACCTGCTGGCGGGCGCCAGCGCCCAGCTGATCAATACCGTGATCGATCATCCGGGTGGGCTAGGCCTGGCCATCGCGGCCACGAGCAGCGCGTTTCTTGCCGGAAACCAGGTGTTGTTGCCCGGTGGCTCCTCAGCCGCCATTCTCGTGACGCGAACCGCACAGGTTGCATTTTCACCGGAGCCGGGTAGCGAAAATACGATCAGCAACCCGGGCGCCGCGGCACTCGTTTGCAGCCAGACAAGCAGCATCTTTGTTGGTAGAAACCAGATTATCGACGGTGCTGTGTTTTTCTCTGGGACCGGCAATTGCGAAGTCGTGGCGATCGGCGGCGCAACCCTCCCCTGAGCCTGGCCAGGCATTCTGTCCGTTTTTGGAAACCCCCGCCCTGGCGGGGGTCTTTTTTGTGTTCGATACGCAGGTATCGAAGTTCGACTATAGTCGGGCTTAAACGATCTCGGGAAACGGATGGGCACGATGCAAACGTACCTTGAGCAACTCAAGAAAGCGGGCCAGCTGGTTAACATCGACAAGCAAGTCGATCCGCAATTCGAACTGGCTGCAGTGACGCGCGCCATGCAAAAACACACGGACAATGCGGTGTTGTTTGAAAACGTGCGCGGCACGAAGTTTCCGGTAGTCACCAACCTGTATTCGTCCCCTGCCCGCTTTGACGCGCTCATCGATTCGGGAGACAAGGGATTCTGCGCGCGCTTTAACGAACTGACCGATGAACTGGGCGAAGCGGACGGTTCCGAGACGCATGCAGGTAAACCGCCGAAGGGTCTCGTAGACAGCACGCTTGGCGAGTTGCCACTGATCACCTATCACGCCCAAGATGCCGGGCCTTACTTCACGTCGGCGATATACCTCGCCAAAGACCCGGAGACCGGGGTACCGAACCTGTCGTTTCACCGCTCGATGTATGTCAGCGATTCCGAGCTCAGGGTTCGGCTCGGCGAAAGCCACAACCTTGCCGCCTACTTCCGCAAGGCCGAAGCGAGGAACGAACCGCTCGAAGCGGCGCTGCTGATCGGTCTCGCGCCGGAACTGTTCCTCGCCGCCTGCGCCTCGATTCCCGAGCAATCCAGCGAGTATGCGCTGGCCGCACGACTTGCCGGGCAAGCCGTCGCCACGTATGCGGCACGCAGCATCGACCTGGAAATACCGGCCAGCGCGCAAGTGGTGGTCGAAGGAAAATTTCTACCCGGGCTTCGCCGACCCGAGGGACCGTTCGGCGAGGTACTCGGTTATTACGTCCCCCAGGGCGACAACGCGGTGTTCGAGATCAGCGACGTCTACTGTCATCCGAATGCGGTTTTCCACAGCATCCTTTGCGGTTCGGACGAGGACCGGCTGCCGCTCGGGCGGCTGATTGCCGCCAAGACTTACCGGCACCTGGCCAACCTGCTGCCGGGCATCATCGATGTCACCTGCCACCCAATATTCATGAACACGACAATCCGCATGCGACCGGAGTTCGAAGATCACGCAAAACAGGCGCTGCTTGCCGCTTTCGATGCCGATTCCGACTACCACCAGCTCTGTATCGCCATCGACGAGGACGACGACCCGCAAGACGTCGAGGAAATTCTCATGTCGATCGTCACACGCGGGCGCCTGGATGAGCGGACGATCGTCATTCCGGACAGGCCTGGTTTCTATCGCGATCCCCACCGCGATTTCTGGGGACGTCTCGGCATCGACGCGACGCGTCCCTTCGGCCGCGAGGCGGATTTCGTCAAGAAAACCATTCCGGGCCAGGACGATATCGACCTGGATGACTATCTTTAATTAGCATCTGCCAGTTTCAGGCCAGTTCCTGCGCTTTTTCCCGTATCACTTGCAGCGCGATCTCGATTTGCTCGCGGTGCGTGTGATAACCGAGCACGGCCAGCCGCAGGGTGAGCCGCCCATCCAGCGTGGTCGTGGAAAAATAAATGCGGCCGTCGTCGCGAACCGCGTCGGCGAGACGGCGGTTGAACTGATCGGGATCGCCGCGCCCGGGGAGATAACGGAAAACGACGACGGACAGGTCCGGGGTCGGCCCGACCTCGAAACCCGGCGTTGCCGCGATCTGCTGGTGGAAGTATTCGGCCAGTAACAATTTCTCTTCGAGCGCCGCGCGGAAGGCTGCGATACCGTTGAGCTTCAACGGCAGCCACAAGCGCAGGCAGCGGTAGTGGCGGCTCAGTTCCGGCGAGAAATCACAGGGCGACTGGTCCAGGCGCGAGCTTGCACCGGCGAGATCCTGCATGTACGCGCCGCGTGCGTGGTAGGCGTCGTACAAATGTGCGCCGTCGCGCACCAGCACCAGCCCGGTGCCATAGGGAACGAACAGCCCCTTGTGGGGATCGAGAATCAGCGAATCCGAACGCTCGAGACCCTCGAGACGGCGGGCCCCTTCCTCGCACAAGCGAAATCCGCCACCATACGCGGCGTCCACGTGAAACCAGAGATTTAGCGACTGCGCGATGTCTGCCAGGCGCTCGAGGGGATCCACGCTGCCGGTGTCCGTGGCACCCGCCGTGGCCGCGATCATCCAGGGACGCAGTCCGGCTTTCCTGTCCTCGGCGATCTGCCTTTCGAGGTGATCGGCATCCATGCGATAGCGCTCGTCCAGGGGAACCATGCGCAGCGGGCATTCCTTGAGGCCGGCAATACGCAGTGCCTTGGCAAAACTGTGGTGTGTCAGCTCCGATGAATAGATGACCATCTGCTCGACGTCACGTGCGCGAATGTCGAATGCCTGGCGGGCCGCAATGATCGCCGACAGCGTTGCGATGCTGCCGCCGGAGGTAAGGTCGCCTTCCGCACTGTCGGGATAACCGATCTCGTCCGCGAGCCAGCGCACCAGGAGCCGCTCCATGCGGGTCGCGCCCGGCGTGGGATGCTGCACGCCGGCGTAGCGGTTGGTTGCCGCGGCGATATAGTCGGCAAGCGCCGACGGAAACAGGCCGCCGCCGGGAATGTAGGCAAAAAAGCGGCTTGAATTAGCGAATTGGCCGCTCGAGTCCACTTGTTCGCCGAGCGTGTGCAGGACACCGTCGATGCTCGCCGGTTCTTCCCGCAGAGCCATGGCGTCTGCGGCAGCGGCGACGCCGCTCACGTCCGCTGCGTATACGGGGCGCGATGGTTCGCCCTGCAGGAAGTTTTCCACGTAAGCGGCGACCGCCTCGAGCCCGGCGAGGCGTTGTTGTGAATCCGTCTCCAGTTGCCGGGAGGTCGCTTCGAGTTGTGCGAGTCGTTCGAGCGTGTTCATGAATGCTGGCGCGTTCTCATCAGTTTCGAAAATAGGGAATCACGTGGCTGCCCATCAGTTGAATTGCCTCCATCGGGTCCGGTCCGAGCGGTCCACCGAGGTTGATCTCGTTGATGCCGAGCGTGGACAGTATTTCGATTTCGCGAATGACGTTGTCGGGCGTGCCGACAATACCGAGGCGCAGCATATCGTCGCTTACGGCGTCGCAAGCGGCGTCGTAATCGCGTTTTTCCACGAGATCTTTCAAGGGCTGCATGTCGGCGCGCGACAGCCCGATGTGTGCCAGCGATTCTTCCTCGAAGTAAGGCCCGAAGTAAGCCACCATCTTGCGCATGTTGGCCGCGGCAGCCTCGGCGGTGCGCGACAGTGACATCCAGGCACAGCCGGAAATGACGAACGTGTCGGCGCGCGGGTTTTGCTCGAGGCCCTTCAGGATCGGCGGCACCATGTTCGCTGCCGATCCCGGTGGGGTAATCATCGGCAAGCTTCCATCGCCGATCCGGCCGCTGAGTTCCAGGTAGTCCTCGCCGAACGCACAGGTATAGATCGGTATGCGGCCCCGTCGCGGCTCGAATCGCAGGTAGCATTGATCCGAGCAATTGAAATGCTCGCCGGCATGCTCGACGACCTCGCCTTGCAACAGCCGGCGGATGAGCTCGGTCGCCTCTTCGGTGCGCGACAGGTATTCGGACGCGTCAATCCCCGACCACTCGACCATCGCGGTCGTGTGCAGGCCGAGGCCGAGCAGCGCCCTGCCATCGGACAAATCGTCGAGCGTCGCCAGATAGGTCGCGATCTCGCTGGGGTGCGTCGTGTACGGGTTCGTGCCCACACTGCCGATCTCTATCTTCGAGGTTTCGCAGGCGACCGCCGAAGTCAGCACCCAGGTGTTTCGCATGTAGGGGTCGTGCGGGAACCAGACCGAATCGAAGCCGGCCTCCTCGGCAGCACGCGCCAGTCGGATCAGCTCGTGCGGCTTGCCGAGGTACTCGATGAAGCGTATGCCGAAACGCATCGTTTACTCCCTGTTATCGGCGGGACGTTCGTAAGCGGGTAGCAGCTGCAATACGAGCGTCGTGATTAACAGCAAGCCGGCGCAGACGATGAGTGCCGTTGCATAGGATCCCGCGACATCGAAGCTGGCGCCGTAGGCAACCGGCCCGCTCGCCGAGCCAACCAGGAATGCGGAAAATAAGAGCCCGTACGCCAGGCCGAAGGACTGCAAACCGAAATAACGCGTCGCGAGATACGCGAGCAGGTCGATCTCCGCGCCGATACTCAGGCCGATCAGTATGGCCGCGAGGAACGCTGCCGCATCGACAGCGCCCGTTGCCAGCAGGACAAGGCCGGCGGCGGAAAGCATGACGCAGACCGTTGCCACTCGCGGCGCGAAAAAGCGGTCGATCGCCCAGCCGATGGCCGCCCGAGAGACGATGATCGTGGCGCCGAGCGTGGCCGCGACCAGTGCCGCCCGGTCCGCCGGCATGCCCCGGTCGATCAGCATCGGCACCAGGTGAGACAGTAGCCCGAACAGCGAGACCGACAGCAGCAGGAACACGCCAAAAAGCATCCAGAAGGTACGGCTCTCCAGCAGATCCGCGAGCGTCGCCGGCTCACCCGCCGTATCACTAACAGTCCCCGCGGCCGCATCGGTTTCCATCGAGCTGGCCGACCCCTCGGGCGGGTCACGAAGGAATATCACCACGAGAGGCACCGTCAGGAACAGCACGATGCCCGCCAGCGCGAAATAACCGTAACGCCATGCGTAGTGATCGATGAGGTATTGCACCATGGGTGGCACGTAGGTGTAGCCGATGCCACCGCCTGCCATGGCGATGCCGAAAGCGAGACCCCGATGCCGGTCGAACCAGGCGCCGATGATGCGCAGGTATGGCAGGGCATTGGCCCCTGCCGCCAGCGTGCCGATCAGGAAATACACCACCCACAGTTTGAGCAGGCTGTCGACGAAAACCGGGATCGATGCCAGTAGCAGGCCGAATACGATCGTCGAAGGGATCAGCACCGTGCGTGCGCCGAAGCGGTCGACCAGCTTGCCGACCAGTGGAATCGCGAACGCCAGGGCGATCGTGAATACGGTCAACGCGAAGCTGACCTCGGTTCGCTGCCAGCCGAATTCCGCGGTCAGCGGAATGATAAACAGACCGACCGCGCCGAACGCGAACTGACCCGGATTGGAGGAGATGCCGACGCTGGCGGCCAGCACGACCAGCCAGCCGCGGAATTTACTGCGTATCGACATGGCGCCATTCTATACGGCCGCTCCGCCGATGGCAGAGTCAGCGGCTGCGAAACAGGTATAATGCCCGGCCATTCAGGGGATGCACGCCGCTAACGCGGCACTCCCCGCAAGTACAAGAAAGACCAAGAGAAATTCATGACAACGACATTGCCGGCCCTGAAGGAATGGGTAGACGACGTTGCGAAGTTGACGCAACCGGACGCGATTAAGTGGTGTGACGGATCCGACGCCGAATACGAGCGGCTGATCGCCGAGATGTGCCAGACCGGCACCCTGATGCCGTTGAACGGCGAAGTCTATCCGAACTGCTTCCTGCACCGATCGGATCCCTCGGACGTGGCGCGTGTCGAGCACCTGACGTTTATCTGCACCGAAAACCGCGAAGACGCCGGACCGAATAATCACTGGATGGACCCGGCCGAGGCGCATGCCAAAATCGATGCGCTGTTCGACGGTGCGATGAAAGGTCGAACGATGTACGTGATTCCCTACTGCATGGGTCCGATCGACTCGCCGTTTTCGCGCATGGGTGTCGAGATCACCGACAGCCCATACGTCGTTGCCAACATGAAGTTAATGACCCGCATGGGAAGCGCTGCGCTGAAGCGTATCGAAAAGGAAGGCAAATTCGTCAAAGGACTGCATTCGATTGGCGACCTGGACCCCGAGCGTCGCTTCATCATGCATTTCCCGGAAGAACTGAGCATAAAGAGTATCGGCTCCGGATACGGCGGTAACGCCTTGCTCGGCAAGAAATGTCATGCCCTGAGGATCGCCAGCTGGCAGGCACGGAGCGAAGGCTGGCTGGCCGAACACATGTTGATCGTCGGTGTCGAGAACCCGCAGGGTGAAACACATTACCTCGCCTGCGCGTTTCCGTCGGCATGCGGCAAAACCAATCTTGCGATGCTGATTCCACCGGAGTCGCACGCCGGCTGGAAGATCTGGACGCTGGGTGACGACATTGCCTGGCTGCACCTCGACGACGACGGCCGGCTGCGTGCCATCAACCCGGAGGCCGGCTATTTCGGTGTGGTGCCCGGCACTAACGACAAGACCAATCACAACGCCTACGAAATGATCAAGCGCGACACGATATTCACCAATGTCGCGATAACCGACGACGACCAGCCCTGGTGGGAGGACAAGAAAGTCGGCAAACCGGTCATTGACTGGCAAGGCCGCAAATACGAGTCGGGCAACGGTCCTGCCGCGCACCCGAATTCGCGTTTTACGGTGTCGGCGAAGCGAAACCCGAGCTATTCAAAGCTCGCGGAAGCGCCGGAGGGCGTGCCGATTTCCGCGCTGGTGTTCGGCGGGCGTCGCAGGGAAGTCGCACCGCTGGTTTACGAGGCCAAGAGCTGGCAGCACGGGGTTCTGATCGGCGCCAGCGTGGCATCGGAAACGACCGCCGCGAACGTTGGCGAGGTCGGCGTGGTGCGCCGCGACCCGATGGCGATGAAACCCTTCTGCGGCTACAACTTTGCCGATTACTGGACGCACTGGCTGTCGTTTGCCGACAAGTCGGACAAGCTGCCGAAGATCTTCCACGTTAACTGGTTCCGCCAGGACGACAACGGCAAATTCCTGTGGCCGGGATTCGGCGAAAACCTGCGAGTGCTGCGCTGGATCATCGACCGCTGCGAAGACCGGGTGCAGGGTGTCGAAACACCGATCGGCTTGTTGCCCGATCCGAACGACATCGACGTCAGCGGTCTCGAGGTGTCGCAGGACACGCTCGAGACGCTGCTGTCCGTGGATGCCGGCCAATGGCGAAAGGAAATGCAATCGGTGGGCGAATACCTGGACGAATTCGGCGACCGCCTACCCGAGGAATTGCGCAAGGAGCATCAGCGCATCTTGCAGGCCGTCGAAAGCGCGGCCAACTAGTGCGGGGTCAGACCCCAATTACCGAAATTCACTGTGGGAGGGGCTTTAGCCCCGATTAATTATTAAACCCGGTTTTGAATCGCGGCTAAAGCCGCTCCCACAAAGCCGCTCCCACAAAGCCGCTCCCACGAAGCCGCTGCCACAAAGCCGCTGCCCAATCCGCCCTCAAATCACGACATTGACACTCCGGCCTGGTGCGGATTGATCTTTAGTCCTTTGGTCGGTTCTGCAAAGGAACCGCTCTGACAGGGTTGTGGATCGTCAGGATTCTTCGCAGACGTAATGAATGGCCAGCGGTGAGTCGGGCTTGGCAACACGGCCGAGTCCGATGATGCCCTCGCCTTTCAATTCGATATTGTCGCGCCGCACGAACGTTTCCTCGCCCGAATTCGATTGCAGGAAAGTACCGTTGGTGCTTTGATCGATAAGCAGGTACTTGCCCCGGCGCTTTTCGATTTTTGCATGGATGCGCGAGATGAGATTGCCTTTGACGACGAGGTCGTTGTCGTCGCCGCGCCCAAGATTGATCGAGACCCGCTTGTCATTGACCTCGACGGTCTTGTCGCGGAATGTCAGGATCAGGCGTGTGCCGTTCTTTTTCTTGCTCGTCATTTCGAGCGTC
The DNA here is from genome assembly GCA_033720315.1 of Woeseiaceae bacterium. Classification (GTDB taxonomy): domain Bacteria; phylum Pseudomonadota; class Gammaproteobacteria; order Steroidobacterales; family Woeseiaceae; genus SZUA-117. The sequence continues at coordinate 11,029 of JAWWCT010000076.1, forward strand.
GGCACCATGCTGGTTGCCTCATCGGGCTGCCACAGCAATTCATAGAGTGCGACTTCATCGATACGTCCGCGCACGGTCGCGATATCGATCTGCCGCGTTTGCGCCTGCCACTTCTCGGTCATCTGTTCGACGGTCGCGCCCGACATGACGATTTGCTTGGCTTTCGCCTGCGAGGTCATGCGGTTGGCGGTATGCACGGCGGCGCCGAAAATATCGTTTTGCTCCTGAACGACGGGGCCGAAGTGACAGCCGATGCGAATCGACACCGGAATGCGGTCTTCATCCTCTTCGGATTCGGCGCTGATGCGCGACTGCATCTGCGCAGCGGCGCCCATCGCATCGTCGACCGTCGGGAAGGTCGACATCACTTCATCGCCGATGGTTTTGATGACGGTGCCGTCGAACTGGTAGGTCGCGTCCTTCATCACCTCGAGACAATGCGCGACGGTCTCACTCGCCTTGGTATCGCCGTATTTGTCGTATAGCTGGGTGCTGCCGACGACGTCGGCGAACAGGATTGCCACTTCCAGGTCTTTTGTCATCTGGTCGTAACCCCAAGCCTATTACGATACCCACGGCGTCGACGCGCCGGACGGGGCGATTATAAGCACTTGCAGCCCGCCTGAGCCAACATTATGTCCAATAGAGCCTGTTTGTTTTGCTGCGCCAAGCCGCTAATTTCCGGCTACTTTTCCGCGACGATGTAGGCAATCCAGGCCAGGTCTGCCTCGCCCTGCTCGTCGGGCGTAAATTCGCCGTTACCCTCACCGTCCTCGTCTTCCCCCTCCCAGTAAACGGTCGCCTTCTTGAAGCCCGCTTCGAGCAGGACTTCACGGATTTCCGGTGCCGACCAGAGCCGCCACTCGTAGGTGAAGGCTTTCTTGATTTTCGAGCCGTCCTTGAAATTGAAGTGGATGTGACAGCGAATGTAGTTGGTCACCGGGTGGAACTCGGCCTGGTGCCATACATAAGAGAAACCGTGCTTCTTGTACTTGGTCTTTTCCTTGGTCTCTTCCTGCGCCTCCGGCCCACCGAACAGGTCCACGAAAAACACGCCGTCATCCTTGAGCGCGTCGTAGGCTTTCTTGAAATACGCCCGAAGCTCGTCGCGCGTCTTGAAGATGAAGTAGCTGAAATTGAATGCCGTAACGATATCGGCAGGCGGCGTTTTTGCCTGCATCACGTCGGACTCGATCAGGCTGACACGCGGCTGGTCCGGGGTCGGCAACCTGGCAAGCCGGTTTTGTCGGCCCCATTCGAGCACTTTGGCATCGATGTCCACGCCGATCGCCTGGAATTCCTCTCCCTGCTTCACCCACTCACAGCAAGCACTGGCGGTTCCACAAAAATCCTCGCGAAGCAGATGAGCCTTGCGACCGCGAATCTGCTCGAAGGTCGTTTGCAGGAATTCCACTTCATGCTCGACGTTCTGTACGGATATCTCGTACAACTCATGGATATCGGCCTTGTCGGCCATGGTTTGATTGCGATCCACTGCGGTTTCTGCACTCATGTTGTTATTGCATCTCCATGCCGGGTTACCCGGCGCATATTGTAACGGCACGCCCGCAAACAATCACCGATTCGCGGCCAAAGCCGCTCCCACACCTATTCCATAAAAATGTGAGAGCGGCCTGTGGGAGCGGCTTGTGGGAGCGGCTTGTGGGAGCGGCTTTAGCCGCGATTCTTCCATCCGGTGCAATCGTACTAATCAGGCCGCGCGCGGCAGCCTGTCCAACGCGGCGTGCAACACGTCGATTCCGGCGCTCGCACGGTGTGCGTGCTCGCTCAGGTAGCGCCGCCATGCCCTGGCACCGGGCTGGCCATTGAACAGGCCCAGCATATGCCGCGTCACCCGTTTGAGTTCGGTCCCCTGCGCAAGCTCACTCCTTATATAAGGGAGCATGCGTTGCACGGCATCGTGACGCGACGCCGGAAGGTCGGCGGACGCCTGCCCGAAAGTCCGCTCCAACTCGGTCAGGAACCATGGCTGCTGGTAAGCCTGGCGGCCGATCATGACACCGTCGACGTGTTCCAGGTGGCTCTTGCACTCCTCGACGGTCGTGATGCCGCCGTTCAGGACAATCGACAGATCCGGGTAGTCGGACTTTAGCCGGTAGACACGCTCGTAGTTCAATGGTGGCACGCTGCGATTGTCTTTCGGACTCAAACCTTGAAGGACGGCGATACGCGCATGCACCACGAATGTCGAGCAACCGGCTGCGTACAACGCGTCGATGAATCGTCTGAGGAAATCGTAGCTGTCGAGGTCATCGATACCGATTCGGGTCTTGACGGTGACCGGGACGTCACCCTCGGCTCGCATCGCCGTGTAGCAATTCGCGACAACCTGCGGCTTCGCCATCAGGCAGGCGCCGAACTGGCCGCTTTGCACCCGGTCACTCGGGCATCCGACATTGATATTGATCTCGTCGTATCCGGCTTCGACACCCAGGCGCGTAGCGTTGGCCATCATCTGCTGATCGCTGCCGCCGATCTGCAATGCGACAGGATGCTCCGCTTCGTCGAAGCGCAACAATTTTTCGGCGTCCCCGTGTATCAGCGCCGCCGCCGTCACCATTTCCGTATACAGTCGCACGCTCGGCGACAACAATCGCAAAAAATAACGGCAATGGCGATCCGTCCAGTCCATCATCGGCGCGACGGCAATCAGCTGTTTGTCGTAGTCTTTATTCATCAGCTCGTATTTTATGGCGTCACCGCGCAACTCTCGAATTCGGAGGACCTTTTTGGAGAATGACCGAAAAGTCGGCGATGATACGAAACTATTTCTCGAAGGTCACGACGCCACCGACCACCGTCATGGTGACCTCGATCCGCAACAGGTCGCTTGACTGCAGGCTGCGGGGATCGTCGGCGAGCACCGTAAAGTCCGCGTATCGGCCTACCGTCAAGGCACCCAGCGTCGATTCCTCGAATGCGGCGTAGGCGCTGCCCGCGCTCATCAGCCGGAGTGCCGTTTCGACGTCGAGCGCCTGCTCGGGAAACCAGCCGCCATCGGGCTCGCCGTCAAAACCGCTGCGGTTGACCAATGCATTCAGGGTGGTGCGCGGATCGCCGGAATCCGATGCCGGATAGTCCGTGCCGGCGGCTATCAACGCGCCGGTATCGAACAAATCGCGCATCGGCATGATCCACGGCGCACGTTCGGTGCCAACCCGGTCCACGCCCCAGCGCTGGTACTCACCGATGAACACCGGTTGCATCGAGGCGACCGCGCCGAGTTCGGCGAAACGCTGGAGATTTTGCGGCGAGATGATCGACGCATGCTCGAGGCGGAAGCGTTCGGCAGCGGGAACCGCATTGCGTTCGAGCGCATCGAGAAAGCGCTGCACACCCAGGTCGCCGATCACGTGCGCATTGACCTGGAACCCGCTCGCGCGAGCTGTCGCAATGAATGCGTCAATTTCGTCGTCGGTCATCTGTGGCAGCCCGGACGTACCCGGATCGTCACTGTAGGGATCCGAGAGCTGCGCACCGCGGGCGCCGAGCGCACCGTCGATATTGATCTTGAAGCTGCGGATCGTCAGAGTGTCGTTACCGAGACCGACTTCGGGACCGCTCTGCAGGTAATGCTTTACGGCCGCATCGCCTTTTGCCATTGCATAAACCCGCAACGGCAGTTCGCCGCGTTCGGCGAGTTTCTTCAGGATGTCGATTTCCGTCAGGCTGCTGCCGGCATCATGGACGCCCGTCAGGCCCCAGCGCCGGTACTGGTCCAGTGCGAGGCGAATCTCCCGCTCCAGGTGTTGCGGGGTGTTCATGTCCGGCATGACCCCGGTCACCAGCGCTTCCGCCTGTTCCAGCAGCATGCCGCTCGGGTTGCCGTCGGCGTCGCGCAGGATCCGCCCGCCCGGCGGGTCGCTGCTGTCACGATCGATGCCGGCAGCCTCCAGTGCCGCGGAGTTCACCCAGACCGCATGGCCGCCGAGCTGATGCAGGATCACGGGATTGTGCGGGCTGACCGGATCGATGTCGGCGGCGCTCGGATAGCCGGAATCCTCGAAGAATCCTTCGTCCCAGCCGCGGCCGACGATCCACTCTCCCTCGGCGGCCGTGCGCACCGCTTCGGCCACCGCCGCGGCAATTCGCGAGCGGCTCATGCCCTGGATATTGAGACTCGAGAGCTGTTTGCCGAGACCGGATATATGCACGTGACCGTCGATCCAACCCGGGACGGCGACGCCGGGAATAGGTATGACGTTGGTATGCGGACCACCCATGGCCAGCGTTTCATCTGCCGCGCCCGCCGCGACGATGACGCCATCCGTCACGGCGATCGCGTCGACCGTCTCGACATCATTGCCGAGCGTGACGAAGGTGCCGACGAATATCTGCTCAGGGACTTTCGTTTGCGGCGCCGGGCCGCGGCAGCCGATTGTTACGAGCAGCAGTGCGACAGCGCAGTATCGGGTCAAAGGACGAGTCATGAATGTCAATGTCTTGCAGGCCAGGGGCCAATGTAGCGTTTCGGCGAACGACTATCCAGCGGTACGGAATCGCGCGAGACACAAGGTCGTTACCAGGCATATAGATAGTTAATCGTGTAGGAGTCAAAATCGCCGCCGATTTCGGTCAGTATGCCGGTACTGAAGCCGGCGCGTATGGCATACCGGCGCCGCAACGAGAATAACATCGCGAACCCGATCCTGGAGTTTCGCAGTTCTTCGTTGCGCTTTACGCCATCTGATCAATTACCTCAAGGCGGACCTCGGGCAAATCCCAGGGGTGGAAATCACCGGCGAGCGCATTGTCGAGGCGCTGGCTTCCGAAGCTGGTTCGTTTGACGGACTTGCGGACAAGCGCCGAGTTTCCGAGCTGTGCAGTCGCTTTGACGCGCACTGAAAATGCACCAGTCTCCAAAATGACATCCTGAAATTCGAAATGGATTCAACCACGCGTTGCATGGCGTACCAAATAGTTTGCAATGCGTCTTGAAATGCAGCCGACCTATTGATCGTGCATGATTCGCCGCGAATGATTGCCTGGCTCGTTCAACGACGAGCGGGGATCGGGCGCTCGCCCGGTCCTGTTCAATCATTCAAAGAGGAAATGCAATGAAAAATTTAATTTCTATACTGATACTCGGGCTTGTGCTTACCGGTAATGGCGCACTCGCGGCCGACGAGAACAACACGGTGCCAGGCCTGACCGCCGCGGGCGCGCCGCTCGGCCTGCACGGATTCGATCCCGTATCGTTCATCGCGATCGGCAATCGCACCGAAGGCAAGGCGACTTACACCGCGGTACACGATGGTGTCGCGTACTATTTTGCCAGCCAGGCAAATCTGGAAAAATTCGAGAAGAGCCCGCGCAAGTACACACCGCAATTTGGCGGGTTTTGCACCTTCGGAGTTTCTGTTGCCAAGAAATTCGACGGCGATCCGCGCTACGCGGCAGTCGAAGACGGCAAGCTCTACGTGTTCCTGAACGAGCAAATCTTCAATGAGTTTCAGAAGGACCGCTCCGGCACGATTGCCAAGGCCGAGCGAAACTGGCGCCGTATCGAGCACCAGGCGGCAGTATCGCTGTAGTAAGTGCGCGGCGGGCTTCGAGCCCGCCGCCAACCTTTTCCGGCAGAGGCATTAGACAATGGCTACACCACACGAATTCGGCAAGCTCCTGTCGGAGATTCGCGGATGCCGGTTCTGTGATGGCCTGCCACTCGGCGCAAATCCTTTGCTGCAAGCCAGCCCCTCTGCAAAGATTTTGATCGCCGGACAGGCCCCCGGACGGCGTGCGCACCACAATAGCGTGCCATTTGACGATTCATCGGGCGATCGGCTTCGCGACTGGCTGGGCATAAATCGCGAGGTGTTTTATGACCCTGCCTTCATTGCAATTGTCCCGATGGGTTTCTGCTTTCCCGGAAGCGGCCAGCGTGGCGACTTGCCACCGAGGCGCGAGTGTGCCGATCTATGGCGCACGAAACTGTTATCGAAAATGCCTGACATCCGGCTGACGGTACTGATCGGCATGTACGCACAACGCTGGCACCTGCCCCAGGGTACTTCCGGCAACCTGGCTGACAATACGCGCAACTGGCGAAAGTTCTGGCCGTCGACCGTGATCCTGCCGCATTCCAGTCCGCGCAATGCCGCGTGGTTGAAGAACAATCCACACGTAGAATCGGAAATCCTTCCCGCGCTTAGGCGACGCGTTCAGGAGTTGCTGGCCAGCGCCACAGGAGCCGACTGACGCGAGCGCAACC
>JAWWCT010000077.1:0-16899 GCA_033720315.1 Woeseiaceae bacterium
ATCGCGTTCCTGCTGTATTCCGTGGGCGCCGGTAGCGGCGTATTGATCGGCGGCGGATAGAACGGGACGTTGCAGGTCTTGCTTTCAGAATGCCCAGACGACGCCGAGCGACGGCAAGATCGGCAGCCAGTGCGATTGCCGTGCAATCAATGATCCGTCCGCAGCGACCGAGTATTCGATGCAGCAGGGATTGGCGCGATTGTAAAGGTTGGTGATCTCCAGGAATGCGGTGAGCTCTCCGCGCGGCAAATCGAAGTTGCGACTGATGCGCGCATCGAGTGTATGAAAGGACGACAGGTTTTGAGCATTGCGTTCGGACGCCTGGAGTTCGAGTGCCTGTCCACCGCCGGGCATATCCACAACTGTGCCCGCCAAGGTCGATATCGGCCATCCCGAGTGCCACTCACCGGCAACGCTGAAATCCCACGGGCCCAGGCGCCAGCTTGCACCGGCTTTGACGGCATGTGTCTGGTCCCAGCTTCTCGGCTGGTCACCGTTTACTGTCATATCTTCTGCCTCGGACCAGGCGTAACTGAGCCACCAAATTGATTCGTCATTCGATCCGCTACGCGTCAAGGTCAATTCGGCGCCCAGCGCCTCGGCGTTGGTGGCATCCACCCGGATGCGATCGAATTGCAGTTCCGGAAGCAGGGTGAGTGCGTTATAGCTGTTTTCGAATCGCGGTCGAATGGTGCGAAAACTTTTCCGGTAAAGCGACAGGCTTGCCTCGATTCGAGCCGAAAAACCATGCCTGACGTTGAATACGAAATGCTCCGCGCGCTGCGCAGGGAAGTAGCCGGTCACGCCGTCGCTTATTTGCAGTTCGTTGATTTCCTGCGCCTGGTGGTACTGGCCCCAGCCCAGGCGAATGTCGGTTCGATCGTTCGCCTGAAACAGGATGCTGCCGCGCGGACTGTACTGTTTGTCGTCCTCTGCGGTGGTGTAGTTTTGCTGGTCCCAGCGCAAACCGAGGTCGATGGTCATCATTGCAAACGGTCGCCAGCGGAGTTCGCTATAGGCGGCGTACTGGGCGCCCGCCGGCGCCAGTTGGAGGTCCAGGTTGCTGAGCGGCTGGTTGTCGAACAGGGTGTCGAACGGCGCTTCTATCCGCTTCGTCGAGGTGAAACGATAAGTTGCATCCAGGTCCTTGAGATCGACGCCAAAGCGCAGCATCCAGTTATCGGCAGCGGTCCATGTCCAGTCCTGGCGAAATTCGGTCACGTCGAATTCACCGCTGTCGTTCAGGGTCCCGGAAACGATTTGTGGCAAGTCCACGGAACCCTGGCGACGATTGGAGATGTCGCTCAAGGCGAAGATCGACTCGCTGCGTAGGCGATTGGTCCAGTCTGCCGTCCACTTGAGCCAGAGGACGCGGTTGGAATATGCCGCGGTCGCGAATTCGCCGCGATCGTTGTCAACCAGGGTCAGCTTATCTTCCGAAACCAGGAAGTTCACGCTGAGGTCGGTTCGCGGGCCGAAGGCGTAGCGAAGATGGGCGAAATAGTCCTGGTAATCCGGGTCACCCAGTTGCGGATCGATGACGTCGAAAATCAGATCCAGGTTCGAGCGCCGGGCGCTTGCCAGCCATTCGCCTTGCCGTTGGCTGCCGAAAGTTCCCATAGACAAAATGGATGCATTGAGAAAGCTGAGTGCCAGTTCGGTCTCGAGCGGTTCCGTAGGCTCGCGCATGTCGATGCTCAACACACCGCTCATGCGATCGCCGAAGTGCGCCGGAAAAGCGCCCGTATAAAAATCCATGCCGCCGATGGCATTCGCGTTGACGATCGTTGCAATCGATTGAAAGTCCTTCAGGTGATACGGCTCGTAAAGCCTGAGCCCGTCGAACAGGAACAGGACTTCGTTGACTTCGCCGCCGCGAACGTGATTGCGGCTCGAGAGGCCACCGCTTGCGGTACCGGGCAGGCGATCGGTAACACGAATCGCCTCGTCGAGAGTCGGAATCCGGGTCACCAGGTCCCGGTCGAGATAGCTGTGCGTTGTCGGGCTGGAATACTCCAGCCGATGCAGGCTCGAGGTCACGACGATTTCGGGTATGGCGATGTCGCGGAGATTTGCAGGTGCCGCAGGTGAAATCGTCGCTGGCGATTCCAGTTCCACGATCAACAGGCTGTTTGCGGGTCCCGGCGCGGTCGTGAGGCCGAATGGCTGGAGCAGTTCGTCAAGGCCGGCGGTGGGCTCGCCGGCGTCCGGCTCTTCGTCGAGTTGCATGTCGCCGGTAACGAGATCACTCGAAAAAATGATGCGCTGGCCCTGTTCGTTGAGCGAATCCAGGTAATCGGCGAGTTTTTGTCCTTTCCACCCGTCGGCTGCGACTGCAAGAATGGGTAGCGCAATGCCCAGCGCGGCCGTTAGACGAAGACCGGAATGCATGCCGCCATCTTAGTTCAAGCAATGCCGATGACCAACCGGTTGCCGCGACTGCCGGTAGCTCGGCGTTATCGCCGAATGATGATCTTGTCGGCCTCGATACGGTACTTGAACGAGGTGGTTGCCAGGATCGACTCGAGCGCTTCGAGCGGTTCGAAATCGGACACGGATCCGTGCAAATCGGTACGCATGGCAGCGAGGCGCAGTTCCTGGTCGTCGAATACCAGTTCCCGTCCCGTCTCACGCGCTGCCCAGCGCAGGAAATCCAGCAGCGACCGGTTATCGAGTTCGTAGTAGGGCGCCAGCGACGACGCCCAGTCCCAGAATGCGTCATGCGGCTCGAGTCGTTCGATTGACGGTTGGCTGCTGCCCTGCAGTCGCACAAGCTCGCCGGCGACCGCGGTCACCAGGCCGTCCTGCCGGGTCAGGTCGACACGCCCCTCGCGCACCGCGATTTCCAGTGCCTGTCCGTCTGCCGCAACCGAGAATTGGGTACCGATGTCGGTAACGTCACCGACCGGTGTTGCAATGACGAGCCTGCGATTGCGATAGATCGAATCGCCGGTGTCGGCGTAGACCCTGCCCGACACGAGACTGAAACGATTGTCGTCACCGACTTGCAATGCGGTGTTTTCGTCGATGCGCACCGATTCGGTGTCCACGAGCAAAAGGCTCAACCCTTCGCCGGGCCCGGTGATCACGGTGTCCCCGGGATACAGGCTGGTGTTGAGCGCAGGCAGCCCGCCGGGCCGTGACTCGCCGGACAATTTCACCACCGTGCCGATCGCCGGCACGCTCGTTGGTTCTGATTGGGGTTGCACAAAAATCGCAACTGCCAGCAGTATCGATGCAGCGATCGCGAGCGGCAGTGCAATGCTCAGTCGTTGCGAGCGCATCCACGCGCGTTGCACCGTGCGGTAGACCCGCGCGCTGTCCGGTTGGCTGGTGCTCGCTCGCCACTCGTCAAATACCTTTTTGTAGACCCGCGCTTCGATGTCTTTCGCGACCGGCACTCGCGCACCGGCAAGCTTCAGCAATCGCGCCATGGTCTGCTCGTCGCGGTCCTGGTTTTCTGTATGTTCGGTTTGGTCGCTCATTTTTTTGTCCGACTGTCGTTCGTCCTGTACGTCATTGCATGACGAACCCGGGCTCGAAATCCCACAGCGAGCGGAAGTTTTCCCGGAACGCGACGCGGGCCCGGCTCAGTACTGATTCCGCGGCTTTTTCACCGATGCCGAGTTCGCGCGCGATCTCCAAAACGCTGTTGCCGTTTATGTATTTCATTTCCAGGGCGATGGCGTAATTGGCCGGCAGGTGATCGAGGGTGGTGCGCACGAAAGCGGCAATTTCATCACGCCGCCTCATCGACTCGGGCTGGAACTCGTCGCTGCCGATCGACTCGAGTGCGGCCTGCACAGCCGGGTGATCTTCGATCGGTACTCCGGTCGGAAGTTCGATGCCGCGTTTTCTGAAAATGGCCTGCATTTCGTTACGGCAAATCCGGCAAAGCCAGCTAAACAGCAATGCTTCACCGCGGTAACTGCTCATCTTGCGCACGACGATACACATCGTTCGCTGGACGATTTCCTCGGCCAGTTCCGGGTCATTGTTCACCCGGGTCAGGGTGAAGCGAAACAGTCGTGGGAAATACTCGTGAAAGAACGCGTTGAAAGCCTCCTGATCGCCGCTCGCGACGTGACTGGCGAGCTGGCGATCCTTGACGATTTGCGGCTTGTCTTCAGTCAACGCGGAGTACCGGTAACAACAGGGGTTAGAGGGTATTTCCTGAAAAATCCTTCGTTATGAACCCGAATCGGCGCCACGACTTTGCCCGTCCCGTTTCGCGTCACTGATCACGATTGGCGCCAACGCCTGACGGCAATGCGGCCGCAGCGCGGACAGGTCGGCCAGCAGCCAGTTGCGGCGATGCGCGCGGCCCACCGTTGTCAGCAGCACCGGGTCCAGGCAGGGATCCTGCAGCGTGTCCGGCAACAAGATCATCCGGCCGGGCGCCGCCGTCAGCCAGCTTAACGCATCCGGCAACTCCTGTTTCGGGTCGCGCCGGTAACCGAAATGCGTCTCTTTTCCCTGCCAGTGCAGCAGAAATTGCTCCGGCCAGGCAACGAAGCCGATCTCGGTCGCTGGCTCGAGCTTTGCTTGCATGGCGGCAATGAGTGCCTTGCCCGAACGGATGTCGTTCAGCGCAGGCGCAACCAGCAGGCTGGCGCCTATCCAGAATATGCCCATGGCGATCGCGTATCCGGCCATGACCCGGCGACGGCGCGTCAGCGCGATCGTGCCTGACATGACGAAACCGATTGCCAGCAACGCCAGCGACGTGCGAATGATCGTCGGCACGTTGATGAGCCATTGTTCCACCTGGTGTGGATTCATCAGTGCGTAGATGGCGCCTGCGACCGAGATCAGGCCGATGATGAGTGGCAGCGCCACCAGAATCCGCTGTACGCCTGCGCGACTCAGCAAGCGGGATGCGTGATAGCCGGTGATCAGTGCAAGTGCCGGCAGGGCGGGAAAAATGTACAGCGAGCGCTTGCCACTACTGAGCGAAAAGAACAGCAATACCAGCAGCAGCCAGCCACCCGGCAGCAGTATGCGGGCGTCCTTTTGCCGGAGATCGCGCCACCATGCCGGAACGAGCCAGGGTAACAACAGGGTGATCGGCAGCCACAGCCAAGGTATTGCATTGCTGAACAAATACCAGAACGGTTTGACGTGGCTCCACGAAGCGGCGAATCGCGTCAGCGTCTGGTGAAACAGGATGTCGTTGCGATACGCGAGCCATTCGGCATTGCCGGCTGTTGCTACCAACATCGGCACCAGCCACGCAGCGACGACGGCAAGGGTTGCCGCCGGTGCGAGCAGCCAGCGTCGGTCACGCCACGAATGTCGTGAAACCGGCCAGTCAAAACGCGCCGCGAACAGGTACGGGATAAAGACCAGGTACGGCAGAAAACCGACGCCCTTGGTGATAATGCCGAGTCCCGCCGACAGTCCGGCTATGCCGTACCAGCGCCAGTCCGGTCCCAGCAACAGGTGACGGCACAGGCCGTAAAGGCCGAGCGTCGTCCACAGGCACAACAGGCCGTCGATCTGGCCCATTTTCATCTGGTAGACGAACTGCACCGAGGCGAGCAGCGTCACGCCGCACCAGATGCCGGTTTGCGCGTTCCACAGGCGACGACCCAGGTCGCTAACCAGTGCGAGGACGCCCAGGCCGGCAATCACGCCGGGCAACAGCAGGGCAACCCGCAGCGACCCGGTGAGGGTGTAGAGAGCGGCGACCAGCCAGAAAAACAGCGGCGGTTTGTCTGGGTACGGAATGCCGCCAACCTGGGGGAGAAGCCAGTTGCCGCTCTCTACGATTTGTTTGGCAATCAATGCGAACCGCGGCTCGTCCGCCGGCCAGGCGTCGCGCAGCCCAAGACCGGCGAGCAGGACCAGTCCTGCGGCGAGCAACAGCAAAGCCAGGTGCCGGTTGAAGTCGCGGTTCATGCCGGAGCCGCGGACTCACGAAGCCTGAAAAACAGGTTCCGCAGGTAAATGGCGGCGCCGGTCGATTGTCCGATGATGAACACGGGATCGCGCAGGTGAACGGCATAGGCGAACAATGCCACGCCGCCGGCAAGGCTCAGGTACCAGAACGACAGCGGAATGACACTGCGACCGGCACTTTCGCTGGCAAGCCACTGGATAAAGAAACGAAAAAAGAAAAACGCCTGGCCGGCAAAACCGATGAGGTACCAGAACAGGGGGTTGTCCAAGAGCTAAATCCTTCTTCGTTGCAGCCACATCACGCCGAACAGGTCAACGATGCCGACCCAGAGTCTGTCTGCGATGCCGTATTTCGACTGGCCGTGCAGGCGTGGCCGGTGAGTGACGGGTACGCAGTACACCGAACCGCCACGTAATTGAATCAATGCCGGGAGAAACCGGTGCATGTGATCGAAAGCGGGCAGCTCCAGGTAATCGTCGCGGTAAAACGCTTTCAGACCGCAACCGGTATCCGTAACACCGTCCTTCAGGAACACATTGCGAACCGTGTTGGCAATGCGCGACGAGCAGCGACGAATCCAGGTATCGCGACGCCCGATGCGGCGGCCGATGATCATCTGTACGTCGGAGAGGATGTCGAGATGCGCATACAGAGTCGGAATATCTGCGGGGTCGTTCTGACCGTCACCGTCGAGTACAACGACGACGGCCGCACGCGCCTGTTTGACGCCCGACCTGATGGCCGCACTCTGGCCACGAGTGACATCGTGGTGCAGCGAATGCACGCTGGCGTGCCGGACTTTTACCGCATCGATTTCCTGTCTCGTGCCGTCAATGCTGGCGTCATCGACGACGATCACCTCGAAAGACAGCCGCTCATTGAGCGCACTGACGATCTCCTCGATCAGCGGAGCGATATTGCCTTGTTCATTCAGAACCGGGATGACAATGCTGACTTGCAGGTCGGAAGAAGACATTGGCGGCCTCGCTATTCACCTGAGGCGGCAACAATCGCCGTCGTGCTGCGCGGAGCCGGTTCGGGGATCTCGCCAACCAGGTTGGCCGCCGCCTGGGTCGCCACGAAACTGAGATTGACCGGCCGCTCGCGCCCGGTGTCGTAAGCGTAGTGAATCTCGTCGCTGCCCTCCCAGGCAATCGCACCGGTATGGCTGTCCCAGATCTGCCAGGACAGCCGGATGCTGGCCTGCTTGGTGTCGAAGACGCGCAGGCCGCCGATCGAAAGCCGCTTGTTGGTCTGTTGGGAAAAGTCACCGAGGCTCAGCAGCCCCAGGTAGCGGGCGCCGGCCGCAATGCCGACCGAATGGAGTGTGTCGCGTTCCATGATGCCCGTCGCCTGGTAGTCGTCGATCATTTTCTTGTAGTCGTGCGCCATGCCGGCCTCATTGACCGCAGACAGTACCTCGGCGAGACGAACGATCCTGAGATCGTCACTGCGTTCATCGACGGCATCGGCAAAGGCGAGCGCCAGCGCCACCCGGTCGGCTTCCTGGCCGGTTGCGGAGACCGGCGTCAGGAAACCGAGGCCCGCACTGTGCAGGAGTGCCGGATCCAGCGAGAAATCGTCCACCTCGGTATGGCTGACCATTTGACCGGTATTGACGCAGGCCACAAGGACCATTGCCATTCCGGCAAGCGCGCAGACTTTCCTCACCACGGTTCCTCCGTTGCCACGTGAACCGTTTGATAGCGAAACGCTGAAAATCCTTCGGATTCTTGCCGATCGTGAGGTATCGGTGCGTGTGCGGCTTACTCGATCCGGTAGCCGAACACCCGGTCGGTGACAAACTGGCGCTGTAGCATGCCGCCCGCAGTAATCCACTGGTCCCTGAATTTCGCCAGACCCCGATGATCCATGGTTGCCGTCGCCGCAACGGCCAGCGTCCGCCAGCGGCCCGTGTCGAGATCGTAGCTCAGCGCACCCGGTACTGGAGATGAGGGGACCTGGTTGTAACCCATGCCGTTGTAGTTGTATGGGTTGTCGCTGCCGCCGATGAACACGACACTTTGTATATAAGGTATACCCGCCGCCGCCATGCGATAACGTGCCGGTCCGGGATGCGACCGGATTTTTCGCCAGTCGATCCGCCGCGCGTCCTCGTGATCGATAAGGCCGGCGTAGCATTCGTTGGTTGCCGCAAAGTCCCGTGCGCGGTCGGTATTGGCCGTGATCGCCACGCCATCGCAGTACACGATGGTGTTGCCGACGATGCCGCCGGCGTGCCCGAACACCGCGGGACCCGGCGTCGGCGTCGCCTGTACCCAGGAATCCTCGTCGATGTCGTAGCGCTGCACCAGGTTGACGTTGCCCAGGTCGTGCCAGCCGCTGACGAGGTAGATATAGCGATCCTGGTAACTCACGGCGACGGTGTCTTCCACCGGCACCGGCATGGCTTGCCGCTCCTCGAACGTGCCGGTCAGCGGATCGAACGCATGCACCCATGGGGTGGACGCTTCTTCGCCGTCCTCGGCCACCGTGTAACCACCGAACACATAAATGCGATCCCTGATACCGACGGCGATGGCGGCGAGTCGGCCGACGCCGCCCGGCACCGTCCCGGCGTTTCGCCAGCGGTCACTTTCGCTGTCGAGCACGAAGGTCTTTGCATGGGTATCGCGCCAGGTCTTGCCGGCGCCCAGACCCGCAAAGCTCACGAGAAATTCCCGCCCGTCGACTTTGAGTGACGCCAGCGCATTGTTGGTGACGGGTTCGGGCAATGGCGGCAATTCGCTGCCGGCACGAACTGTCTGGTTGTCTTCTGCCGCAATCGCTGCCACGATGGCTGAAAAGAACAACAACAAGACAACAACAATGCGCTTGATCGGCATTTGTTCTCGCTCTATAGCCAGAATTCGAGCGAAGTTTACCTTGTCACCGGGTCGAAAGCCGATGCGTTTTTCGCCATGGAATTTCGCCGCCTGAGTCAGTCAAATTACAACGTGCATCGACAAGTCACTCGTTTAAGACCGTAGACATGTTCCAGACCAGGGAAAAGATCACCAGGTCATTCTGGAAAGCCGCCGCCATCGGAGCGGCCGTGGCTGTCGTGCTCATGTCTGCGGTCAATGCGGCATTGATGAATACCGGTTTCGGAAACGTCCTGGAGATTGTCATCGGTGTCGTTTTTGCCGTGATTGCGCTGGCCGTGTTCACGCTCGTGGTTTCCGGCATCACCCGAATGTTTGCTGCGGTGCCGGATTACGCAGTTGCCGTTCTTGTCGGCGCGTTGCTGGCGTTGTGGTTCCTGGTGGAAAACAGCCCGGCCTCACTGATGCGCGCCGTGTTCGATACCGGAAGCTGGGGCTGGCCTTTGTCCTGGCCGGACGCCTTATCGGTGTTACCGCTGGCGAGCCTGGTACTGGCGGCCGCGTGTCTGTCGGGTCTCGCAGGGATTCTGTTCATCCGCAGTTTGCGGCGCCTGGACGAAGGCTTGCGTTGGGCATTGCTGCTGTGCGCCGTCGGACTGACCGGGATTTCGCTCGCGGTGATCATGAGACTGGCGAGCGAAGGTGGGGATCCTTTTGCTGACGATGGCCTGCCGCTGCGCGAGTCTTCCAGTGTTGTCCAGGTGCCGAACCCGGCGGCAAAGGGCCAGCATACCTTCGAGCATCTCACTTACGGGGCGGGTGCCAACTCGAGGCGGCCGGAATTCGCGGAGGCGCGCGACCTGGCATCGCGCACTGTGGATATCTCCAAACTGTTGCCGGAATGGAAGGACTTCAGGAAACGGATGCGCGAACGTTACTGGGGAATCAGCCTGGACGCTGCGCCGCTAAACGGCCAGGTGTGGGCGCCGCAAGGTGCCGGCCCGTTCCCGCTGGTGCTGATCGTGCACGGCAATCACGGCATGGAGGACTATTCCGATTCGGGTTATGCCTACCTCGGGGAACTGCTGGCGAGCCGTGGATTCATCACCGTCTCCGTCGACCAGAACTACATCAACGGCACCTGGTCGGGAGATTTCGAAGGCAAGGAAATGGCGGCGCGGGCAGGCTTGTTGCTCGAGCAGCTCGCGTTGTGGCGGGACTGGAATTCGTCGCCCGGCCATCGCTTCCATTCCCGGGTAGACATGAACCACATCGCGCTCATGGGTCACTCCCGTGGCGGAGAGGCTGTATCGATCGCCTATGCATTTAACGAGCTGCCGCATTTTCCCGACGATGCCACCGTCGCCTTCGACTACGGCTTCAATATCGTATCGCTGGTCGCCATTGCCCAGATCGACCAGCGTTATCAGCGGCGCGTCGAGATTGAGGACGTCAACTTTTTTACCATTCACGGCAGCTACGACAGCGACGAGCCCGCCTACCACGGTGTGCGGCAAATGAACCGCATCTCACTGGCTGACGACGGCGCCTATATCAATGCCGGTGTTTATCTGCACGGTGCGAATCATGGGCAATTCAATACCGGCTGGGGCAGGAGCGACTATCCGCCACCCGGATCGTGGCGCCTCAACCTCGCACCGATCATCCCGGGTGAGGAACAGCGACAGGTCGCGAGCGCTTACATCGCTGCCTTCCTGGAAGTGACTTTGCACGGAGACGACCGTTACCTGGCGTTGCTCAAGGATCCGCGCGCCGGTGCGAACTGGTTGCCGGAACGGACTTACGTGGCGCAGTACACGGACTCCACGTTCCGGCCGCTGGCGGATTTCGAGGAAGACCTCGACGTCACCACGGCAACCTATCCCGGAGCGACGATTTCGACGAATGCCCTGGCCTTGTGGCGCGAAGAGGACCTCGAGCATCGCGACGAACGCAAGCAGGGCAGCAACGCCCTGGTCGTCGGCTGGCGTGAGCCGGGCGCAAGCTGGGCAATCGAGTTGCCGGATACCGACGCCATAGCGGCCGGTCGCGCACTGGCGTTCGCTGTCAGCGGCAGCACGGAAACATTGCCGGCGGAGGGCGACGACGACGCGGACGATGAAGATGACAGGCCGCCGGTCATTGCCGACTTCACGATCGAACTGCAGGACACGGCAGGTAACACCTCGATCCTGCGGGCCTCGCAGTTTGCAGACCTGGTGCCGCCGCTGCGGGTCCGTTATCTGAAAAACGAAACCCTGAACGACGAGCTGTATAACAGCGGCTGGGAACCGGTGTTGCAATTCGTGCAAATTCCTTTCGATGCGTTTCTTGCAGCGAATGCCTCATTGAGCCTGGCAACGACAAGGTCCATACGCTTTCGCTTCGACCAGGCTGACGAGGGCGTGTTGGTCTTCGACAAGATCGGCACGTTGAACGCGTCCCCGCTGCCGATTGCGGGTATCGATGATTGAATCACATTGCCTTTTAAGCGATCGATCGTTTGCACAGGTTTTGTGCCTGGCCATGCGGTACTTTTCCCAGTCGCGCATGAGCCGCTCGCAGTGAGCGTTTTGACGCTGAATCAGAAGCCCGCGACGCCGCTCGGGTATGCTGCCGCGTCGCCTTCCGAATGACCGTGTTCCTCGACGTGGCGGATGGCGTCTTCCATGATCTGCAAGCCTTCGCGCAGCACGGACTCGTCCATGTTGAGCGCCGGATACAGTCGAATGGTGTCCTCGCGATCGGATATCGCCCAGGCGCCGTTTTCCAGCATCTTGCCGCGCACGGCGCGGGCGGTCCACCAGTCCTTCTCGTCGTCGTCGGCCGTCTCGGGCTTGGTGAAACTGACGCCGAGCAGCAAGCCGTTACCGCGCGCCTGGCGTACGATGTGGTACTTTTCCCAGTCGCGCATGATACCGGCCGCGATGTTTCCGAGCCGTTTCGCATGCGCCACGATGTGATCGCGCTCGAAAATTTCCAGCGTCTTGATGGCAGCGGCGCAGCCGGCCGGGGTGCCGGCAAAGGTCGAGCCGGACATGAAGTCGATGTTGTCACCCATGATCTCGTCGCGTGCTGAAATTCCGCAAAGCGGCGCAATGCCGCCGGACAGGTTCTTGCCGTAGACGAGGATGTCCGGTACGACCTTGTAGTGTTCGATGCCCCACATGCGCCCGGTACGGCCGACCCCGGTGAGAACTTCGTCGGCAATCATCAGCCAGTCGTTCTTGTCGCAGAGTTCGCGAACGCCGCTGACAAAGTGCGTCGACGGAATCCAGTTGCCGCCTTCGGCCAGTCCCGGCTCGATGAGGATCGCCGCAATATTGTCGCGTGCCGCAATCGTCGTGGGGATATGGTTGTCGAGGTACCAGAGGCAATACTCGGTGTATTGTGCTTCGCTCATGCCGGCGGGAATGCGTTCGCTGTACGGGTAGGGCGCCTTGATCACGCCGCCGCCCCAGCCTTCAAGGTAGGTACCGAGCTTGCCGTCCAGGCCGCTGAGCACTTTGGTCGCCAGTCCCATGCCGTGATAGGAGGCGCTGAAGGTGATGACGTAACGTCGCTTCGTGTGGGTCAGTGCCAGGTGCACTGCCGCTTCGGCTGCCTCGGTTCCCGATACTTCATAGCTGGTGCGCGGCAGCGCTTTGGCCGGCATCACCGCGGCCAGCATCTCTGCCAGGTCGTAACGCAGCGGGTGGTCGTAATGGAAGCCGTAGCGCCGGTTTGCCGCATCCACCGCCTCGATGATTTCCGGATGGCAATTGCCGAGCGGGTTGGTCGCCCAGCCGTTCTGGAAGTCGATGTAGCGCTTGCCGTCGAGATCCCAGACGTAATCGCCTTCGGCCTTGTCGATGACGATCTGCCGAACCGGTCGAAATCCGCGCTGGCCGGCGCGTTCCATTTCGGCGTCGAATCTCAGGCCGTTCTTGAACAGCGGGATGCCGCGCTCGAGTGCCGCGCGCGTTTTGGGTCCCGGAAATTTGTCGTCTGCCACATCACACCTCGAATTCGTACGCGCCCAGTGTGACACAAGGGCATTGGCAAAATGAAGGCGGGTTCCGCAGCCTCGCCGGCCACTGGCGCATCACCAAGAGCAGCGATCCGCTAGAATTGGCCGTTCCCATAGCCAGAGTTCGAGCCGACGCCGAGGACTGCTGTGAAAAACGCGATTTGCCTGCTGTTTCCCTATCCGCTCATGTTGTGCGGGCAGATCTACGAGTTTTCCCAGGCGGAACGGCAGTACCTCGATGAGCTGGAGATGATGGACAACACCGGCAACTTTATGTCGAAAAACGATCGGGTCCTGGACAGTGAGGAACTCGCCGGGCTGAAGGCCTTCATCGAGCAACAGCTAGTCACCTTCACCAAGGATTTCCTGCAGATGAAGGACGACAACGAGATCTACATTACCCAGTCCTGGACCAACAAGGCCAAAACCAACGAGTTTCACCCCAGGCACCGGCATCCGAACAGCGTGATCAGTGGTGTCATGTACCTCGACGACAACCAGGACGAAAGCCTGCCGCCGATCCGGTTTCACCGCACGCTCGAGATGTTTCCCATGGAGTTCGAGTACAAGAGCCTCAATGAATCCAACGCGAGCTGTCGCGCCTTCCCGGCGGTGCAGGGGCAGTTGTTGCTGTTCCCGTCGCTGCTCGAACACGACGTGGAAAAAAACGAATCCGACAGGGTGCGGACCTCGATTTCTTTCAATACCTTCGTGCGCGGCAAGGTCGGTCACGATCGCAAGCTGACGGCCGTCGATATCGCCTGACGGCAGGCGCCACCGCTGCGCATTCTGTATTCTTTAATATCAATAAGTTACAGGCTATATGTAAAATCGTTCTCACTCGCAGGGAATGCTAGTATGCGGGTTACGACGCGGCGGAAAACAACGAACAATAACGGTTATGGCAAGCACGTCCGCTTCACAAATGGCCTGTCACGAGTGTGACCTGTTGGTCGACGTCCCGGCACTCGCCGCCGGCCAGAAAGCCTATTGCCCGCGCTGCAACTACCTGCTGGCGGCGAACCGTCCGCATGCGCTGGAAATGGTGCTGACCTTTGCCGTTTCAGGCCTGCTGTTCCTGGTGTTGTCGACGGCGTTCCCGTTTCTCGGCTTCAGCGCGAGCGGCCAGGAGCGCACGGTCTCGTTGTTGCAAAGTATTTTGATCCTGGTGAACAACCTGCCGTCGCTGGCGGTCATCATATTTGCCGCGATCGTGCTGATACCAGGGATGTTTCTCGTCGGTGCCATCTACGTGTCCGCAGCAATCCGTTTCAAGCGCCTGTTGCCGGGTACGGTGGACGTGTTGCGCTGGACGCTGATGCTGTTGCCGTGGAGCATGGGCGAGATATTCCTGATCTCGATCCTGGTGGCGTTCGTCAAGATTCTCAGCATCGCCGATGTGTCGCTGGGGCTTTCCTTCTGGACTTACGTGTTGTTCACCGTGTGCATGGCCGTGGTGGTGCTGTACCCGGACAAGCGTGAATTCTGGAACCGCGTGTGGGCGCTGAATCATGGCTGAGTATGCAGCAGGCACGGCAATGGCCAGGGGGCTGCAGGGTTGCCCGATCTGTACCTCGGTCGGTTCTGCGGACAAGGTCCACTGCGCCGGTTGTGGCGCGACATTGCATGCGGGCTGGGCTGAAAGTATTCAGCAGACCTGGGCCTGGTTGCTTACCTCCGCCATGCTGTACCTGCCAGCCAACTTTTTGCCGATCACCTACACGCTGTATTTCGGCAAGGAAACCGAGAGCACGATCCTCGGCGGCGTGGTGAAATTCTGGGAACACGGTGACCGGCCCATCGCGATCATCATATTCACGGCGAGCGTGCTGGTGCCGCTGGGCAAGATGGTGGTCTTGGCCTGGATGTGTCTTTCGGTACAGCTTGGCAGCAGTTTTGCGCTGCGGCAGAAAACCATTCTCTATCGCATTACCGAATACATCGGGCGCTGGTCGATGATCGACGTATTTGTCGTCGGTATCCTGGTGGCGTTGATCCAGCTCGGCAACATCATGACCGTGCGGCCGGGGATTGCCGCGGTGGCGTTCGCGGGGATGGTGGTCACCCAGATGCTGGCCGCGGCATCGTTCGACCCACGCCTGCTGTGGTCCGTGGGAGAAGGGCAGAACAGTCGATGAATGACGACACGCAAAACGTCGATATCGAGACGGCCGAAGCGGAGGAAAACGGCGCCACCGAAGCCCGGGTCGGTCACGACGTGACGTTTTCCAGGGTGTGGCTGGTGCCGATCGTCGCCCTCGTCATCGGGCTGTGGATGACCTGGTCGTATTACGCCGGACAGGGCTCGATTGTCGAGATCACGTTTCACAGCGCCGAGGGGATACAGGCAGGGACGACCAAGGTGCGCACCAAGAATGTCGAGATCGGCGAGGTTCTCGACCTTAAGCTGTCGGAGGACGCCGAGCAGGTCATGCTGTCGGTACGCATATACAAGAATGCAGAACACCTGTTGCGGGAAGACAGCCGCTTCTGGGTGGTGCGGCCGCGCATCGGCGTGGGCGGTATTTCAGGCCTGAACACGCTGCTGTCGGGTGCTTACATCGAACTGTCACCCGGCTCGTCAGAAGAACTCGCGGATAATTTCGTCGGACTGGAGAGGCCACCGGTGACGCCGCTCGGCACACCGGGACTTCACGTCACACTCGACAGCGCCGGCGGCCAGGCATTGCGCGCCGGCGACCCGGTGGTGTTCCAGGGAATCGAGGTCGGCCGCATCGAGAACACCTTTTTCGACAACCAGAAAAGGCGTTCCTTCTACAACGCCTTCATCGTCGCGCCGTACGACGAACTGGTCACTGAAAATACCCGCTTCTGGTTCAACAGCGGTTTGAGTGCAGAACTTTCCGCCGACGGCGTGCGAATCGATATCGGATCGCTGGAAACCGTACTCGGCGGTGGCGTTGCATTCGACGTGCCCGACGGCCTGCCGCTGGGTGAGCGCATCGTCGAGCGCGGCTTCTTCACGATCTATCCGAATGAAAATGCAAGTCGCGAGGTGCAGTACGAGAATGCGCTGTCGTATATCGTGCTGTTCGACGATTCGATTCGCGGCTTACGACCGGGTGCGCCGGTGGAATATCGCGGCGTGAAAGTCGGCGAGGTCGTACGCACGGACATCGACTATGTCGAGATCGAAAATCTCCTCGATCCGCGCGCAAAGATACCGGTGATGATCGACCTCATTCCGGCAAGACTCGGCTTCGAGGACGACTTCCTGGTGCTCGACGATGTCGAGGCCAGCATCGACGAGCTGATCGAGCGCGGCCTGACGGCCGAGCTGTCCCTCGGAAGCCTGTTGACCGGACAGAAATACATCGAATTGCACTACCACGGTGACGGTTTCAGCGACGTGCAATCTTTTGACGGTTTCACGGTCATTCCCTCGATCGATGGCCATTTCGACCAGCTGCTGGCCAATGCGAGCAACGTCATGCAGACCGTCCAGGAACTGCCGCTGGACGACGTCGTGGCCAGCGCGACAACCGCGCTCAACGAGTTATCCGCCACGCTCACGGAGCTTCGCAAGTCGGCAACGCAACTCGATGCGATCCTCGCCGATCCCGCCAGTCACGAAGTGATGGGGTCGCTCAATGCCACCTTGCTGGGCTTTCAGCAACTGGCCACGGATTTTTCCGAAGGCTCGGCGACCAACCGCGACCTGCAGCAGAGCCTGCAATCGCTGGCGCGAACCTTGAATGAACTGGAGCCGGTGCTGCGTAACGTGCGGCGTAAGCCAAACAGCCTGGTGTTCGGTGCCAGCGAGCAGCCTGATCCGGAACCCAAGGGGGAGCGCAAGTGAGTCGACGTATCGCCGTGCTGTGCCTGATTTGCACGCTTGGCGCGTGCGCTTCGAGTATGGTCGATGACCATTTCTACAGCCTGGTGCTGGCGGCCGACGACGTTGCAGCGCCGCAGCCGACCGCCGACGCGAATGTCCGCCTGATCGTGGGGCCGGTCAACTTGCCGGAGTACCTGCAACGACGCGGACTGGCGATGCAAATCGGCTCCAACCGGATACACACGGCAAATCATCACCTGTGGGCGGAACCGCTGGACGAGGCAATCTCGAAAGTGCTGGTGCGCGATATTGCAGAACTGACGATGAACGTGGCGGTGGAACGCGATGCAGGTCGCTGGAGTCG
>JAWWCT010000078.1:0-16408 GCA_033720315.1 Woeseiaceae bacterium
CCCCCCCGTGTATTTTTTGTTGACTGGTTGGCGCGTCTTACCCCGCGACTGCCGACCGGGTTTTCTTCCAAAGTATGTGGGAGCGGCTTTAGCCGCGACTGCCGACCGGGTTTTCTTCCAAAGTATGTGGGAGCGGCTTTAGCCGCGACTGCCGACCGGATTTTCTTCCAAAGTATGTGGGAGCGGCTTTAGCCGCGACTGCCGACAAAGTCAGGCCTTGTTCTTGGGAAAGTCGTAAACCAGCAGCTCGACTGTTTTTTCACCTTTGAGATTCCAGTCGTCGCTGTCGATCGTGACCGACAGGTATCCACAGGTCGGGATATTGTCGGTTACGCCGGGCACCAGGTAATTGGCAAAATCGGTCAATCCGGGATTGTGGGCGACGAGCATGATGCTGTTGAATCCCGGATCCTGCTGCGCCAGCACTTTGAGCATGCGCTCGACGCCGGCGTGGTAAAGCTGTTGCTCGCGTTGCAGAAATTCGCGGGGGTAGGAAATCGCGTCGGCAATGCCCTTGGCCGTGCGCCACGCCCTGACCGCGGTGCTGCTGATGATGAGCGATGGCCTTACGCCCGCCTGCCGGATACGTTCGCCCATGATCGGCAGGTCGCGCTTGCCGCGCTTGTTCAACGGCCTGTCATGATCGATCAGGCCCGGATCCTTCCAGCTCGATTTCGCGTGTCGTAGAAGCGTCAGTGTCTTCATCGCGCCGTCGCAATCGTTGCAATTCCCGATGCGGCCAATGTTACATCAACCCGGTTTGTAACCTCGCTTCCTCCGACATCATGCTTTGATTCCACGGCGGGTCGAATACGAGTTCGACCGAGACATCGGCGACGGTTGGCACGATGGCGATCTTCTCCCTTGCATCCTGCACCAGGATCTCGCCCATACCGCAGCCGGGCGCGGTCAGCGTCATGTCCACGCTCACCGACCGTTCACCGTTCGGCAGTTTCTTGACGTCACACCGGTAGACCAGGCCGAGATTGACGATATCGATCGGGATTTCCGGGTCGTAACAGGTCTTCAGCTGCTCCCAGATGACTTTCTCGATGTCCTCATCCGTCGGGTTGTCGGGCACCTCCGGCGGCGGTATCGGTTCTTTGCCGAGGGCGTCGGCATCGCTGCCGGCAATGTGAAACAGGTTGCCCTCGATGTACACCGTGAAGCTTCCGCCGAGTGCCTGGGTGATGAACCCCGTCATGCCCTCGCGAAGCGTTAACGGTTCGCCCGCAGGAATGATGACGGCATTGACATCGCGCGACAGGGTGACCGGCTCGTAGGTGTCTCCAAACATGGATTACTCCGTCGTCGCCGGTGCGTCTCGCCGCAGAATCGCGGAATGCAATGCATGCCAGGCAAGCGTTGCGCACTTCACCCGTGACGGAAACTCCTTGACGCCCTCGAGCGCGGTCAGCTTGCCGAGATCGATGCCGTTTGCATCCCGGTTTTCTTCACCCGGTCTGATTGCGAGTCGTGCAACGAGCGCCTCGAAGAAATTCAGCGCATCGTCCGCGGACATGCCGATGACGGTGTCCGTCAGCAGCGATGCCGAGGCGACGGAAATCGCGCAGCCCGAGCCCTCGAACCTGGCGTCCTTGATCTGGCCGCCGTCATCAATGGAGAAATACATCTTCAGTTTGTCACCACACAGCGGATTGATGCCTTCCGCGAAATGCGTGGCATTGTCGAGCTTGCCGAAGTGGCGCGGGCGCCTGGCGTGATCCAGAATGAGTTCGCGGTACAGGTCGCGCAGCTCTTCGGGTGACTGCAACAGCTCGCTCATGCCGCGAAAATCTCCTTGACGGTTGCCAGCGCGTTAACCAGCCGATCGACGTCGTCTCGGTTGTTGTACAGCGCCAGGGAGGAACGTGCCGTGCCGGGAATGCCGTAAAAGTCCATAACCGGCATCGCGCAGTGATGGCCGGTACGAATGGCGACACCGTCATGGTCCAGGATCGTGCCGATATCGTGCGGATGAATATCGTCCAGCATGAACGACTGCACGCTGGCCTTGTCGGCGGCGGTGCCGATCAGTCGCAGACCCTCGACCTGTTGGAGCTGTTCTGTCATGTATTGCAGCAACTCGTGCTCATGAGCCTCGATGGCGTCCATACCGATGCCCTGCAGGTATTGCATCGCGGCACCGAGCCCGACGGCGCCGGAGATGTTCGGCGTACCGGCCTCGAATTTGTAAGGAAGATCGTTATAGGTCGTACCCGAGAAATGCACTTCCAGGATCATGTCGCCGCCGCCCTGGTAAGGCGGCATGGCATCGAGCAGCCGTTCCTTGCCGTAGAGGATGCCGATGCCGGTCGGCCCGAACATCTTGTGGCCGGAAAAGGCAAAAAAGTCGCAATCGAGCGCCTGCACGTCCACCGCGATGTGTGGCACCGCCTGGGCGCCGTCGACCAGCACGGGCACCCCGTGACTGTGGGCCTTATCGATGATCTCGCGTAGCGGATTCAGGGTCCCCAGGGCGTTCGAGACGTGGGCGATCGCGAGCAGCTTCACGCCGCTGGCGAGCTGTTCATACAGCGTATCCAGCTCAACCTCACCGGCCTCGTTGATCGGCGCGACCAGCAGTTCCGCACCGCTCTGTTCGCACAGGATTTGCCACGGCACGATATTCGAATGGTGCTCCAGGTGCGTGATCAGCAATTTGTCGCCGGAACCCAGTTTCGGCCGGCAGAAACTCTGCGCAACAAGGTTGATCGACTCCGTGGTGCCTCGTGTATACACGATTTCACGGCGGCTTTGCGCATTGATAAATTTTTGCGCAATGTCTCGCGCGCCTTCATACGCTTCGGTTGCACGTGCGCTCAGGGTATGCACGCCCCGGTGTACGTTTGCATGATCGTGGCTTTGATAATTTGCCACGGCATCGATGACGCATTGCGGTTGCTGCGCGGATGCGGCATTGTCGAGGTACACCAACGGGTGCTTGTTGATGTCCTGCGCCAGCGCGGGGAAGTCGCCGCGGCAGGTTTCTATAGCCGTTCTGGCTGCGGGAATTTCCGCTACTTTGTTGGTTTTGCTCATTGTCATTTGTCGTCTATCAGTGCATCGAGTTTCCTGTCCAGCAAGGCGGCCAGGTAATCGGCACATTCGTCGATGGCCAGTTTTCCCAGGATTGCAGAGGCAAAGGCACGCGTGAGCACCTGGGTTGCCTGGTCCCTGCCGAGGCCACGTGAGCGCAGGTAAAACAGCGCGTTTTTATCCAGCTGGCCGACCGTCGCGCCGTGGCTGCACTTGACATCGTCCGCGTAAATCTCCAGTTCCGGCTTGGTATCGATTTCGGCCTTGTCCGAGAGCAGAAGGTTGTGATTCGCCTGGTCGGCATCCGTACCGTCGGCACCTTTGTGCACCACGGCTTTGCCGTTAAACACACAGCGCGAGCGGCCGTTGAGAATGCCGCGATATTCCTCCGTGCTTTTGGCCGGACCCACGCGATGATCGACCCGCGTATGGTTGTCGATGTGCTGCTGTCCGGAGGCCAGGTACAGGCCGTGCAGATTGACTTCGGCGCCCGGCTCGAGGATATCGCCGATGATATCGTTGCGTGCGAGACCGCCGCCAAACTCGAAGTTGTTGTAGTTCAGCCTGGCGTCGCGACTCAATCTCGCCGTAAATCGGTTGACGTTGAAGTGGCTTTGCTGGCGCCCCTGGATGCGCACGACGTCCAGCACGGCACCGCTGCTCAGCGTCGCCTGCGTTACCGTGTTGGCGAATTGTCGCTCACCGCCGCCGGACAACGCGACTTCGACCCATTGCAATCTGGCGTTTTCCTCGACGTCGATGAGTATCCTTGACTGAGTCACCGCGACCGAGCCGTCATCGATCGTGAGCAGGCCGATCGGCTTGTCGAGAACACGACCGGCTGCAAGTTTCAGGCGCAGGCCATCCTGTAACAAGGCGGCATTGAAAGCAGACAACGGATCGTCGGTGGCAATCGCCGATTCGTCCGCGCCTTCCGCAAGCCGGCTGATTGCAAGCCCGCTGTCACGCAACGCCTCCAGGTCAGCGAACGATTCTGCATCGACGATACCGTTTTCGATGACCAGCCAGTGCGCATCTATCTGGCTTGTGACGCCGGTATCGAACTCGGCCGGCTGCGATGTTGCGCTCGTGTCGCTGAGCCAGGCGTTGCTCAGCTCCGCCACCGGCGACAGATTGGTGTATTTCCAGTCCTCGTGGCGGGTCGTCGGTAGTCCGCTCGCGGTGAATTGCGCCAGGGCCGCCTGGCGCACCGCCGCCAGTTTATCCGCCGGCAGCGCAGCGACCGCGGCCTCCAGAAGGTCGGTTTGTACGGCACCCGGTTTCACGCGTTTGCCGCCTCCCGGACCCAGTCATAGCCCTTTTCTTCCAGCTTGAGAGCGAGGCTCTTGTCGCCCGAGCGGACAATCTTGCCCTTGGAAAGGACATGCACGAAATCGGGTTCAACGTAGTCGAGAAGGCGCTGGTAATGGGTCACCAGCACGATGGCACGCTCCGGGCTGCGCATCGCATTGACACCTTTTGCAACTGCCTTCAGCGCATCGATGTCGAGGCCCGAGTCGGTCTCGTCGAGTATCGCCAGCTCCGGTTCCAGGATGGCCATTTGCAGTATCTCGTTGCGCTTTTTCTCGCCGCCGGAAAATCCTTCGTTGACACCGCGATTCAGGAAACTCGGGTCCATGCCGAGCGTGGCCGTGGTCTCGCGGGCGATCTTCAGAAATTCGAAGGCATCCATTTCCTCGAGACCCTGATGTTTGCGCTTGGCGTTGACTGCCGCCTTGAGCAGATAGGTATTGTTGACGCCCGGTATTTCCACCGGATATTGAAAGCCCAGGAAAATGCCTTCCCTTGCGCGTTCTTCCGCAGCGAGCTCGAGCAGGTTCTTGCCCTTGTACTCGACCGAGCCCTCCACCTGGTAATCTTCGTGCCCGGCCAGGACCTGGGCGAGTGTGCTTTTACCCGATCCGTTGGGGCCCATGATGGCGTGCACTTCGCCCGCGTTCACTTCGAGGTTGACGCCGCTCAGTATTTCCGTGCCGCCGATTGCGGCTTTCAAATTCTTGATGTCGAGCATTTTCATTGCTTATCCCACTGCGCCTTCCAGGCTAACGTTCATTAAGTTCTGTGCTTCCACGGCAAACTCCATCGGCAATTCCTTGAACACCTCCTTGCAGAAGCCGTTGACGATCATGTTGACCGCGTCTTCCTCGGAGATGCCGCGTTGCCTGCAATAAAACAGCTGGTCGGCGGAGATCTTCGAGGTGGTCGCCTCGTGTTCGATTTTCGCGCTCGGGTTGCGGATCTCCATGTACGGGAAGGTATGCGCGCCGCACTCCTTGCCGATCAGCAACGAATCGCACTGGGTGTGATTGCGGACCCCGCTCGCCTGAGGCATGACTCGCACCAGCCCGCGATACGCATTTTGCGCGCGGCCTGCCGATATACCCTTGGAGACGATGGTGCTCGACGAATTGCGACCGATATGGATCATCTTGGTGCCGGTATCCGCCTGTTGCCGGTTATTGGCGACGGCGACGGAATAAAATTCGCCGACCGAGTTTTCGCCGCGCAATACGCAGCTCGGGTATTTCCAGGTGATCGCGGAACCGGTTTCGACCTGCGTCCAGGATATTTTCGAGTTGTCGCCGCGGCAGTCACCGCGCTTGGTGACGAAATTGTAGATGCCGCCTTTGCCTTCCTCGTCGCCCGGATACCAGTTCTGCACGGTCGAGTATTTGATCTCCGCGTCTTTCAGTGCCACCAGCTCGACGACGGCTGCATGCAGCTGGTTCTCGTCGCGCATCGGTGCGGTGCAACCTTCCAGGTAGCTCACGTAGCTGCCTTCGTCGGCGACGATCAGCGTTCGCTCGAATTGCCCGGTGTTTGCCGCATTGATGCGGAAGTAGGTCGACAGCTCCATCGGGCAGCGCACACCCTTGGGCACGTAGACGAAGGAGCCGTCACTGAAAACCGCCGAATTCAGGGTCGCAAAAAAGTTGTCACGATACGGTACGACGGATCCCAGGTACTTCTGCACGAGTTCGGGATGGTTGGTCACCGCTTCGGAGAACGGGCAGAAGATGACACCGGCTTCCTGCAGTTTTTCCTTGAACGTGGTGGCGACGGACACGCTGTCGAAAACCGCATCGACGGCAACGCCGGCCAGGACCGCACGCTCGTGCAGCGGGATGCCGAGCTTCTCATAGGTCTCCAGCAGCTTCGGATCGACCTCGTCGAGACTTTTCGGACGATCGGTATCCGACTTGGGCGCCGAAAAATAGGAGATATTCTGGTAGTCGATCGGCGGATAATGGACGTGCGCCCAGGTGGGTTCTCGCATCGTGAGCCAATGGCGATATGACTTGAGTCGCCACTCGAGCATGAATTCGGGCTCGTTCTTTATCGCAGAGATCGCCCGTATCACGTCCTCGTCGAGCCCGGGTGGCAGGCTTTGGGCGTCGATCTCGGTTACGAAGCCGTGCTCGTAACGACGATTAACCAGTGCTTCGATGTCTTTTTGATCGGTCGACATGGCCTATCTCTTGTGCTCGACGTTGATCGGCACGCCCGCGAAATCGAAGCGGGGCACCGGGCTTTTGGTCCGCAGCAGATCGGCAAGGCTGATGTCGTCGAGCGCACGGCGAATCGCGATATTGATGCGTTGCCAGGCGCTGCCGACATTGCAGCTGGCCTCGAAATCGCAGTTGCTGCCCGCGGCACTGCATTCGGTGATCGACACCGGGCCGTCCAGCGCGTCGATGATGTCCGCAGCACTGATCGCACCGGCCTCGCGCGCCAGTGCGTAGCCGCCATGGGGTCCTCGCGTGGACCTTACGATCCCGGATTTGCCAAGCATTTTCAATAACTTGCTGACCGTTGGCAGGCCGATGCCGGTGGCCGTCGCCAGCTCCGCGGCGCTGACCGTTGCACCGTTGTCCGAGGCCAGGTGACCCAGTACGACGGTGCCGTAATCGGTGAGTCGACTGATTCGCAGCACGCTCGATCTCCGCTGATAAAAGAGGACTATTTTAGTCCTATTTAGCCTGAATGGCTATATCGATTGCGGGGGCAAAGCGGCGTGGCGACGTCGGTATGACATATTCCCGCTGACAGCAGTTCAGATTATTTTGCTATCCTTGCGCGATACCGAAAGAACAGTAGAAGCACCCGAAAAGCGGTGCAAAAACAAAAATCTGGAGTAACAAGCGAATGAATTTAGACGTACTGAAGTCCGTTGCCCGGGACATGGTAGCAAACGGCAAGGGCATCCTTGCCGCCGACGAAAGCTCGCCGACCATCAAGAAACGATTCGACACCATCAATACCGAGTCGACCGAGGAAAATCGACGCCGCTATCGGGAGATGCTGTTCACCACGCCGGGCATTGCCGATTACATCGGCGGCGTGATCCTGTTCGATGAGACGCTTCGTCAGAGCACCGCGGACGGCGTGCCGTTCGCCAGGTACCTGAGCGACATTGGCTGTATTCCGGGGATCAAGGTGGACAAGGGCGCCAAGGCGCTGGCCGGGTTTCCCGGCGAGAAAGTGACCGAGGGCCTCGATGGCCTGCGGGAGCGATTCGCGGAGTATCGCGAGCTGGGCGCCAAGTTCGCCAAGTGGCGGGCCGTCATCACTATCGGTGACGGTATACCTTCCGACTATTGCCTGCGCGCGAATGCCCACGCGCTGGCGCGTTACGCGGCGTTGTCACAGGAAGCCGACATCGTGCCGATCGTCGAACCCGAGGTGCTGATGGACGGCGATCACAGCATCGGCCGCTGTGAGGAAGTGACGGATGCAGCACTGGATGCCGTATTCGAGGAGCTTCGCGCACACAAGGTGGCGCTCGAGGGCATCGTCCTGAAGCCGAACATGGTGATCTCCGGCACGGAAGCCAGCAATCGTGCCGGCCCGCGAGAGGTGGCCGAAGCTACCCTGCGCTGTCTCAAAGCACACGTACCGGCGGAGGTCCCTGGCATTGCCTTTCTGTCCGGCGGCCAGTCCGCCGAGGAAGCGACCGAGCATCTCGGCATCATGAACCAGATGGGTAAGCTGCCGTGGGAGCTTTCATTCTCGTACGGGCGTGCGCTGCAGGCGCCGGCGCTGGAGGCATGGCAGGGCAAGGAGGCCAATTTTGCTGCCGGCCAGGCTGCGCTTTTCAAACGCGCGAAGCTCAACAGCCTGGCACACCTCGGACAGTACGAGGTCGACATGGAGACAGCGGCCTGAATGAGAATAGGTATCGCGGCTGAAGCCGCTCCCACGAAGACGCTGCCACGAAGCCGCTGCCAGGATGGTGCTCCCACAGGTGGTTGTGGGAGCAGCGTAAGCCCCGATTGAGGCTCGCCCCGGGACGATGAATTAAATGAGTGACTCATCATCTGACAACCTGATTGAGATTCGCGACCTGGATTATTCCGTCGGCCAGCGACAGATCTTCAAGGACCTGAACATCAACATCACTCGCGGCGAAGTGACTGCCATCATGGGGCCGAGCGGCACCGGCAAGACGACGCTTTTGCGCCTCATTACGCGTCAGCTCATACCCGATCGCGGACATATCTTCATTGGCGGGGTGGACATTTCGACGCTGAATCTCAAAGAGCTTTACAAGCTGCGGCGGCGCTTCGGCATGTTGTTTCAGAACGGTGCCCTGCTGACGGATTACAGTGTTTTCGAGAACGTGGCGTTTCCATTGCGCGAGCATACGCGCCTGCCGAATCGCCTGATTCGACACATCGTGCTGACCAAGTTGCATGCCGTGGGCTTGCGTGGCGCGGCAGACATGATGCCGTCGCAACTGTCCGGCGGCATGGCACGGCGGGTTGCGCTCGCTCGTGCAATGGTCATGGACCCGGATATCCTGATCTACGACGAACCGTTCGTCGGTCTCGACCCGATTTCCATGGGAGTCATCGTTCGCCTGGTTCGCAAGATGAACGACGCGCTCGGGATATCGAGCATCCTGGTGAGCCACGACGTGCAGGAGATCGCGACGGTTGCCGATTGCAGCTACCTGATTTCCGACGGCAAAGTGGCCGCTTCCGGCAGTCCGGACGAATTGAGCAATACGCCGTCCGCGCTGGTTCGCCAGTTCATGCACGGCATGGCTGACGGACCGGTTGCCTTTCACTATTCGGCGCCCAACTATGCCGAGCAGCTCCTCGGCCGGGATACCGAGTAGGCGCGATGTTGCGCGACATCTGGTTTACATTCCTCGAATTTCTGCGCACCTTCGGCGCGCTGCAGCTGTTTTTCCTGCGAGTCGTCGCCGCGTCGCCAAGGATATTCGTGCGTCGCTTCGGCCTGGTGGTTACCCAGGTTTACAACGCCGGCGCCATGTCACTGGTCATCATCATGGTCTGCGCCCTGTTCGTCGGCGGCGTCCTCGGGCTGCAGGGCTATGCGAACCTCGCCAAGTTCAATGCCGAGGACTCGGTTGGCGCCGTTGCCGCGGCGGCACTGGTGAAGGAACTGGGACCGGTACTGACCGCCCTGTTGTTCGCCGGGCGTGCCGGAACCGCGCTGGCTTCGGAGATCGGACTGATGAAGGCGACCGACCAGCTTTCAGCCATGGAAATGATGGCGATCAATCCGCTGCGCAGGGTCATCGTGCCGAGATTCCTGGGCGGCGTAATCGCAATGCCGTTGTTAGCGGCCGTGTTCAGCTCCATCGGATTGTTCGGCGCGCACATTGTCGGAGTCGACCTGCTCGGTGTCGATCCGGGCGCATTCTGGCAGCAAATGGCAAACACGCTGGACCCCGAGGACATCAATGAAGGAATTTTGAAGAGCTGCGTATTCGGCGTGGTGGCCAGCATACTCGCGGTATGGGAGGGCTATAATGCCATTCCGACCGCGGAAGGCGTTGGCCGCGCCACGACAAGAACAGTGGTCATTACCGCGATTGCCGTGCTCATTCTGGATTTCATGATTACAGCAACCCGCGTTTGAGGTAGGGATATGCAACAAACTCGATCGGTAGAACTGGGAACAGGGCTTTTCGTGCTGCTTGGCATGGCGGCGCTGTTCTTCCTGGTCACGCAAACCACCGGGGCCGA
Organism: Woeseiaceae bacterium; assembly: GCA_033720315.1. GTDB lineage: Bacteria > Pseudomonadota > Gammaproteobacteria > Steroidobacterales > Woeseiaceae > SZUA-117. The sequence continues at coordinate 10,059 of JAWWCT010000078.1, forward strand.
CAACTTTTCCGACTCAGAGGCCTACACGGTAACTGCCCGCTTTGAGAATGTCGGCAGCCTGACCAGCAGAGCGCCCGTTGCGATGTCGGGTGTAACGATTGGCCGTGTGACTTCGGTGGAATTCGATCCGGTAGCACTGAACGCCGTAGTGACCTTTAAGATCAACTCGAGATACAACCAGATCCCGGACGACTCGGATGCGAGTATCCTGACGGCCGGTCTGCTGGGCAGCCAGTACATCGGCATCCAGCCGGGCGGATCTGACCTTTACCTCGAGGACGGCAGTGAAATACAGTTCACCCAGTCGGCGATCGTGATTGAAAACCTGATCAGCAAATACCTGTTCAGTCAGGACTCCGATTCGGAATAAATACGGACACACAATGATGAAGAAACTATTGCCGGCACTGTTTGCCGGGTTCTTATCCTTAAGCGCGATGGCGCAGTCGCCAAACGACGTCGTGCAGAGCGCCGCCGACGAGCTTGCAGCAGCACTGGACGGGCGAAAAGACAAACTCGCTGCCGACCGTGACGCATTGTATGCGGTTATCGACAAGATTTTGATGCCGCGTTTTGACCGGCGGTATGCCGCTCAGCTGGTCCTCGGTCGTCACTGGCGGACTGCAAGTGACACAGAACGCAACGAATTCATCGAGGCGTTCTATGCGTCTCTGGTGCGGAAATACGGAGACGGCGTGCTGGATTACGAGCAGGACAAACTGGAGATTCTTCCGTACCGTGGTGACGATACGCAACCGAGAACGACTGTGAAAACCTTTGTCTACCTCGATGACGGTACCAAGGTCCCGGTCAATTACGGCCTGGTCAAACGCGATTCAGGCTGGATGATGTTCGACGTTACCATCGAGGGCATTTCCTACGTGCGAAATTTCCGCACGGAGCTGAATGCCGAAATTCAGGCCAATGGCCTGAGATCGGTTATTGACCGCTTGAATGGAGAACGGGCGACCACGTCGTCAGCGCAATGAAAGGTTTTACTCTCGAAGATCTCGGCGGTGGCAAGTTTGCGTTGAAAGGACGCATGGGTTTCGATACGGCCGGCGAGATTCTCTACGACAGCGAAGACAAGTTCGAGGAGCACACGCGCATCGAGGTCGACCTGTCAGGGGTAACGCACACCGACTCCGCCGGCCTCGCACTCCTGCTCGAGTGGATCACCTGGGCCAATCACACGGTGCGCGAGATTCGTTTTATCGACACGCCGGAAAAAATCGACGCGATCGCAAAGACCACCGAGGTTGACGATCTGTTGAAACGCGGGGAGCGCTGGGCAGGCTTTATCGAAGCGCCGACGGAATAATAGCGTCGAACCCTACTTTTCTTCTTCCTCGAGAAAATCGTCGTAGAAATCCTCGTCCTCGGGCGGATTGCCGTCGTAGATTTGGTAGCGGCGGAATTGCAGGTATGCTTCGCGGACCCGCAGGTAGGGATCGTAAGCGTCCTCCAGCTGTTCTTCGGCGGCGAACAGCTGCATGCGCGCATCGATGGCTCGTATCCCGTAAATCGCCCATTTCTCGGTGCTGTCATCCATATAAAATGTCGGGTCGGCCGCGAAATTGAGCGGGATGGCGACCGCGCTGCTCAGCACGCGTGGGCCGAGGATCGGCACGACGACAAAGGGACCGTCGGAGATTCCCCAGACAGCGAAGGTTTGTCCGAAAGTTTCGGGGCTGGATTCGATGCCGACGGTCGAGGCGGCGTCGATCAGTCCGCCGAGGCCGAAAACCGTGTTAATCAGCAGCCGTCCGAATTCCTTGCCGGCCCGGCGGGGCTTGCCCTGCAACAGGTTGTTGATGATGAACAGCGGTCCCAGCAGGTTTACCGATGCATTGTGTATCCCCCGTTCGGCGAATTCCGGCATGATCCACTGGTAACCCTTGGCCAGTGGTTTGAACGTCACCTTGTCGAAGCCCCGGTTGAAGTTATAGATGCGACGATTGAGCGGTTCCCAGGGGTCGTACTCCGCACGCTGATCCCTGGGCGCGGCAGGGATATTGCCGGCGCACGCCGTCAGCAGGGTCGCGGCGAGGACGCAAACGGTAATGAGGCACTGACGTAGTCTGGACGAATGCATCGGTGGTCCTGTTCTTGTTGTTATCCGTTGGACCAATCCTAGCAGATGAGCCGGTTCCGGGAACCCCGGGGCCCTGAAGCTAGCCGGTGGACCGGGAACGCGCCATCTGCGCGAGCTGTTCTTCGGTCATGAACTCGCGAATGAAATCGATTCGCGCCTGGAAACGGATCCGCTGAATTTCCTCGATTTCGGGTACCTGCAAGGCACGGCGCAGGAAATTTACGCCGCCGACCAGATCGCCAATCATGAACCGGTACTCGGCCATGTAATAGTGTGCCTCGGCAATCTCGTTGGCCTCGATCGCGGCACGTGCGATCAATCGTACCTGTTCCGGCGTCGGTGGCACGTTATTCAGGAGATCGAGGAGAATCTTGTGTGCGGTCCTGGCGTCTCCGATTTTCAGTAACGCCTCTGCATAGTGCATCACCAGCGGCACGTTGCGTGGAAACAGCTTGCGCGCCCGCTCGAAGGTAGCGACCGACTTGTCGATGGCCTCCATGGCGAGCTGAGCGTCTGCGAGCCCTATGTGATAGGCGATCACTTCGGGTTTCTTGTTTGCCAGTTCTTCGAATATCCTGGTCGCATCGTCGTTGCGACCGTGGTTGAGGTAGGCGAGGGCGCGCCCGTAGCGTTGGATATCGGACTGCTGCTCGTACGGTTCCCGCTCGAAGTAACGGATGGCCTCTTCCGTAGTCCTCATCGACGCGATCTTCACACGCACTCGGGCAACGCCGTAATTGACGGAATCGTTGGTATGCACCGGGGGATAGTTTCGTGCCCTGGACCTCGTTTCGGCGATACGTGCACTGCTCACCGGGTGAGTCCGCAGGAATTCCGGCGCCCGGTACTCCATCGGCCGCGTATCGCCGCGCGAAATCACCTCGAAGAACGACGCCATGCCCTGCGGATCGAAACCGGCGTTCGCGAGGGCGGCGATACCGATGCGATCGGCCTCGTATTCATTCGAGCGCGTGAAATTGATTTGCTGCTGCGCGGCGGTGCCCTGGGCGACTGCCATGCCGGCCTGCACGGCATCGCCATCGGCGCCCGCAGCGGCGGCGAGAATCGCACCCAGCATGATGGCCATGCTCATGATGCTTTGCCGGGATCCGGCATGAATCGAGCGCGCAATATGCCGCTGCGTGACGTGCGCGACCTCGTGCGCCAGCACGCCGGCCAACTCGTCCTCATTGCGCGTCGCTTCGAGTAATCCCGTGTGCACGCCGATAAAGCCACCCGGCAGGGCAAACGCGTTGATCGCCGGATCGTCGATGACAAAAAAACTGAACTTGTAAACGCCGTCGGTGTTTGCCTGGGCGGCGATGCGATGCCCGATCTCGTTCACGTATTCGGTGACCAGCGGGTCCTCGATGACGTCGCCGCTAGCCCGGATGTGCGCCATGATCTGCCGGCCCAGTTGTGCCTCGTCGTTTTTCGACAATACGGCGTCGGCCGGGCTGCCGATGTCCGGCAGGTTGACCTGCGCAGCCGACGACAAAGCAGCCAGCGTGAGCGCAGCCGCTGTCAGGATCAGTGCGATTTTTCTTGAGATGGCTGCTATCACGCGCTACTCGCAGATGGCTTCAAAAAGATCCGACCCGGGGCGAATCAAACCGTTCCCCATGATACCCGTTGTCGCTGGCCCGGAGCGGGTATTTTCGTCCGCGGACACCGGGGAATTACGTTAAGTAGCTGAAAAATGGTAATTTTGTCGCTTAACTATTCTTGACGGCATCGAGCACTTCCGCCGCATGCCCTTTCACTTTTACCTTGCGCCATTCCTTGGCGAGTTTGCCGTCTTCATCGATGAGAAAAGTGCTGCGTTCGATGCCCATGAATTTTTTGCCGTACAGGCTTTTCTCCTTGATGACGTCGAATTTCCGGCACAGTTTCTCGTCCGGGTCGGATAACAGCTCGAACGGGAATTTTTGTTTGGCTTTGAATTTTTCGTGCGAGGCAAGGCTGTCCCTCGAGACCCCGAAAACAACCGCGTTTTGCCGCTTGAACTTGGCATGCAGGTCGCGGAAGTCCTGCCCCTCCGTGGTGCAGCCGGGGGTTGCATCCTTCGGGTAGAAATACAGCACGACTTTTTTGCCGCGATAGTCTTTCAGCTGCACGGTCTCCTCGCCTGTCGCAGCGCATTTGAAATTTGCAACGACGCGGTTCAATGCGGGTCCCGTCAAGACCTTCCTCCTGGTTTCATCATGCTTTGACCGGCTCGAGAATCGAGTCGAGGTTGTATTGTTCGCAGAGGTCGAGAAATTCGTCGCGCAACTGTGCGATAGGCATGCTTCCGGGGATGTTGACCGTCATCTGTACCGAGAACATCGGCGCACCGGTGTGTGCCGCGGCGTAGCGGCGGGTTGCAACGTCCGCTATCTCGATATCCCGGAGCGCAAAAAACTCCGACAGGTGAAACACGATTCCCGGCTGATCGAGACAGACGACATCGACCCCGTAGGGAATGCAGTCTTCCTGGGCGGCTCGTTCACCGGTCTTCTTGATGGTGATCGACAGGCCATCTTTCGCCTCCAGGGCTTCCAGTTCCTTTTCCAGTTTGGTGAGTGTGTGCCAGTTGCCGGAGATCAGCATGAGCACCGCGAACTCCGATCCCAGCGCCGCCATGCGACTCTCCTCGATATTGCCGCCGCACTCCAGGATGACTTTGCTGATGTCCTTGACGACACCCGGCCGATCGCTACCAACCGCCGATAAAACAATGAGTTGTCTCATTTATCCAGATTTCACCTTGTTGTTATTGAGCGCGGTGTCGAGCGCCGACCGCCGGCCGCTCCGGGGATCATGCCGTGCCCCGCCACAGCTTGCCAGCCATGGGGCAGAACAGTACCATCGCGTGCCGGAATTTTGGTGGGAAAAGTCTTGTTTCACGGCAGCATTGTGGCCCTGGTCACGCCTTTCGATGCAGAAAACCGAATCGACTACGATGCCCTGCGACGCCTGATCGAGTTTCACCTCGAGCATGGCACAAACGGCCTCGTAATTGCCGGCACGACCGGCGAATCGGCGACGCTCGAGAAGGGCGAACACGCGGAACTGGTCCGTCGGGCGGCGGAGCTGGTGGCCGGCCGGATACCGGTGATCGCTGGCACCGGGTCGAATTCGACCCGGCAAACCATCGACCTGTCCAGGGAGGTCGCCGATGCCGCGATCGATGGCTACCTGCTGGTCGTTCCGTATTACAACAAGCCGGTGCAACAAGGGCTCTACGAGCATTTTCGCGCCGTGGCGGATGCGGTCGACAAACCGGTCATGCTTTACAACGTGCCGGGCAGAACGGTAACCGACCTGCTGCCCGAGACCCTGGCACGGCTCGCCGAGCATCCGAATATTGTCGCCATCAAGGATGCGACCGGCGACATGGAGAGAATGAAACAGCATCAGGCTTTGTTGCCTGATGATTTCGGCTACTTCAGCGGTGACGATTTCACCACGCTGGAATTTTTGAAACTGGGTGGACACGGGGTGGTGACGGTGAGCGGCAACGTCGCGCCGCGGCAGGTCGCGCAGTTGTGCAAAGCCGCAGCGGATGGCGATTTCGACACCGCGGGAGAAATTGACGCGTCTCTGCAAGCTTTGAACGCTGCCTTGTTTGCGGAGTCAAATCCCATTCCAGTCAAGTGGGCGCTGCATCGGATGGGGCTGATTTCACCGGCGATTCGCTTGCCGTTGACACCGTACGCGGAGCGATTCCACCAGGATATGAAAAACGCTATGAAAAAAGCAGGAATCGAGACAGGCGAGCTGCAATGATCAAAGCACGTTGCATCATGTTGATGCTGGCCGGTGCGATGATGTCGGGCTGCAGCAGTGCGCCCACCTGCGACGAACTGGCGTTTTACGAACATGCGGAAGGCGGCAGGCGCATCGAGCCGCCGGAAGACCTGGATCCCCTCGACGCCGGCAAGGAAATGGTTATTCCCGAGGCATCGCCGCGACCTCCCAGGGACCTCGATGCAGGCTGTATCGACAGACCGCCGAGATTGCAGGACCTCGCCGGCGGTGAATAGATGCAGGCGCTACCGGAGTTTGAATAAGATAGCCTTGAATACTCTTATATAAGGAGAGGTGGCCGAGCGGTTTAAGGCGCTTGCTTGGAAAGCAAGTGTACGGTAACCCCGTACCGCGGGTTCGAATCCCGCCCTCTCCGCCAGGCAAAATAAAAATGGTCCCAAAGGGGCCATTTTTGTTTTGCTTGCCGAGTGTGGCCTGGGATTTCGAAGCCAGTTCGACTCAC
>JAWWCT010000079.1:0-15969 GCA_033720315.1 Woeseiaceae bacterium
ATACCCAGAGCGAGCACGATCGAATGCATAACCGACATGTATTCGAAGGTACTCAACTCAGCCTCCTGGTATTGATGCTGCCAGCGCCAATGCTAACGATATCATTCGCTAATCAAGCGTCGATATCACTTCGGCGAATACAATGGGTGATTAGCCGTCCTTTGCGGCAACTCCGGACGCTTGTCCCCTTTCGGACATAAAGCGGCTCCTGGACTGGTTCGGAATCAGTCGAAGAATCCGGGTCTGTGTTTGGCGTCAGAAAGACACTAATGCGGCCCGAATCATGCCCAGCCGAGCTGCTGCAGGCTGATCGTATCGTTCCAGACCTTGGTCATATGCTTGATGCGATCGCCGTCGAAGTCCATATGGTAGACATAGTCGGCGGCAATTTTTTTACCGGTCGGCTCGCCTGGGCCGCCGGGTCCGGTTTGCGTGCCGCGAAAGACAGCGACTGCTGCCACCGAATTGCTGTCGTCGTCCGCGGCAAAAAATTTCAGCTCGTAATGCCCGTCGGGAATCGGCGTCAACAGGTTTTTCATCCACTCGCAGTAGCCTTCGAGCGTCGTGACGTCGGCCAGCGCGCCCGTCTGAGCGGAGAACGACGCGCCGTCGTGACAATACGCCTTGCACTCGTCCCACCCTTTGCCGGTTTCGCAGGCCTCGAAAAAACTCCTTGCCGGCTCGAGTATGTTGCTCATTATTGAATCCTCCCTTGATTTATCGTTGTCGGCGGCCGCGTCAATAAATTGTGGCCTTTATGCAGGCCATCATAGACGAACGGGTGCCATTCAGACAGATCGCGTGATGCCGCCGTCCACGCGGATGTTCTGGCCGGTGATGTAGGCCGCGCCGTCGGAGGCCAGGAACGAGACCACCTCTGCGATCTCTTCTGTCCTGCCGTAGCGCTTGAGCGGAATGCGCTCACGGAATTGCTTTTTCTCCGGCAGGCTGTCGATGAAGCCGGGCAGGATGTTGTTCATGCGGATATTGTCGGCGGCGTATTGATCGGAGAACAGCTTGGTAAACGCCGCCAGTCCTGCGCGAAAAACGCCCGAGGTCGGGAATGCCGGGTCCGGCTCGAACGTGGCGTAGGTGGAGATATTGATGATCACGCCGGACTTTTGCTTCTGCATGATCGGCGTGACCAGGCGCGTCGGCCGCACGACGTTCAGGAAGTAAGTCTCCATGCCCTGTATCCAGTCGTCGTCCGATATCTCCAGTATCGCTCCTTTCGGGCCGTGTCCCGCGCTGTTGACCAAAACGTCGATGCGACCCCATTCGCTTTCGGCGAGATCGACCAGTTTGCCGAGGTCGTCGACGGATTGATTCGAGCCGGTGACGCCGACGCCGCCGAGTTCCCTGGCCAGCGCTTCGCCTTTGCCGGACGATGAAAGAATCGCGACGTGAAAGCCGTCGCTCGCCAGTTTCCTGGCGGCCCCGGCGCCCATGCCGCTGCCGGCGGCGGTGACCACCGCCACTTTGCTCGATGCCATTTCGTTCTCCGACTTGTTATTGGCAACTATTGCTGCGTTTTCAGTAGCTCAGATCGAGCTCCGACGCCCGGTGGCAGGCGACTCGAGTGCCGTCAATCGACTGGAGCTGCGGAACCTCGCTCGAGCATTTTGCCACTGCATGCTCACACCGGGGGTGGAACGGGCAGCCTGGCGGCGGATTGAGGATCGACGCCACTTCCCCGACGAGCGGAGCCTGTTGTGGCTCGTCGCCCGACTGCGGCATGCTCACCGCCTCGAGCAGTGCCTTGGTGTAAGGGTGCCGCGGGCGTTTAAACAGGTCCTTGCTGTCCGCCACTTCGCAAACCCGGCCCAGGTACAGCACCAGCACCCGGTGGCTGATCAGGCGCACGACCGACAGATCGTGCGTGATGAATACCAGTGACAGGCCCGCTTGCTTTTGCTCCGCTTGCAGCAAATTCAGAATTTCGTTTTGTGTCGTACTGTCGAGCGCCGAAACGGCCTCGTCGCACACCAGTACCGTCGGCTTGATGACCAGTGCGCGCGCAATGGCGACGCGTTGTGCCTGTCCGCCGGACAGCTCATGCGGGTAACGATCGCGCAAGTCGATACTCAGATGAACATGCTGCAACATTTCGTTGACCGCTTTCTCGCGGTCGGCCTTGCTCAGGCTCGGATCGTGAACAGCGATCGGCTCCTCGATGATCTCGGCAACACGCATCGCCGGGTTGAGCGAATTCGCCGGGTCCTGGAACACCATTTGCAACTGGCGCAGGATCGCATTCGAGCGCGCCTGCACTCGCCCCGGGATTTGCTCTCCCTGGAAACGAAGTGTGCCGCTCTTTGCCGCAACGAGTCCGAGCACGGCCCTTGCCAGGCTTGTCTTGCCGGATCCCGATTCACCGACGATCGACAGTGTCTCGCCGGCCGCCAGTTTGAGGCTCATCGTTCGCACCGCGTGTAGTTGTCCGAAGCGACCTTTGCGGCGTTCACGAAAACTGACCGCAATGTCGTCGATTTCGATGATCGGCTTTGACTCGGCCGCCAGCGGCGTAACCCTGGTCGTCATGTCGAGACGCGGCGAGCAGGCGATGAGCCGGGCCGTGCGTTCGTGCTGCGGTGTGAGGATGACCTTTTGCGTCGTACCTTCCTCGACGAGGCGACCCTCGTTCATCATGACCAGATCGTCGCAGGTCCCGGCGACCACGCTCAGGTCGTGGGTAATCAGTAACAACGCGGTGTTGGATTGCGTGCGCAGTTCGCGAAGCAGGCCCAGGATCTGCGCCTGTATCGTGACGTCGAGCGCCGTGGTCGGCTCGTCGGCGACCAGCAAGTCGGGCTGCCCAATCAGGGCAGCGCCGATCATCACGCGTTGTCGCATGCCGCCTGAAAGCTGGTGCGGATATGCGCGGAACTGTCGCTCGGCATCCGGCAGGCCGACTTTTTCCAACATGGCCAGGGTGCGCCGCTTCGCTTCAGCGGCATTGCACATGCGGTGCTCCAGGAGGATGCGACGCAACTGGTCGCCAATGCGCACGTAAGGATTCAGCGCCGTCATCGGGTCCTGAAAAATCATGGCGATGCGGGATGCCCGGTAGCGATTGAGTGCCGCCGCCGGCGCGCCGAGAATTTCCTGGCCGTCGAAGCGGATACTGCCCGCGGTTTCGGCATTGGCGGGTAACAGCCCCATGATGGCCATGGCCGTCTGCGTTTTGCCGGATCCGGATTCGCCGACGATGCCGAGTGACTGGCCCGCCTCGACTTTCAGGCTGACGTTGCTGACCACCGGCTGCGGCGTGTCGGTGTAACGAATGTTCAATCGTGTAACTTCGAGCAGGCTCATCAGGTTTTCTTTTTCGGATCGACGGCGTCCCGCAGGCCGTCACCCAGAAAATTGAAACACATCAGTATCAGCGCCAGCACCAGTGCCGGTATCAACAACAACCACGGTGCGCGTTCCATGTTGCTGACGCCGTCGTTGACCAGCGCACCCAGCGAGGTTTGCGGTTCCTGCACGCCGAGACCGAGAAAACTCAAGAACGATTCGATCAGGATTGCCTGCGGAATGGTCAAGGTCAGGTACACCATGACCACACCGAAAAGGTTCGGCGTAATGTGGCGGAAAATAATGCCGCGCGTCGACACACCCATGAGGCGCGCGGCATCGACAAATTCGCGGTGTTTCAGGCTAAGCGTCTGTCCGCGAACGATGCGCGCCATATCCAGCCAGTTGATGGCACCGATTGCGACAAAAATCAAAAGGAAATTGCGTTCGAAAACGACCATCAGCAGGATGACGAAGAATATGAACGGCAGCGCGTACAGGGCGTCGACCGCGCGCATCATGATGGCGTCGACTTTGCCGCCGATATAACCGGCAATCGCACCGTAGGTGACGCCGATTCCTAAGCTGACGACGCTTGCGATGATGGCCACGAATATCGTCACCTGCACACCGAGCAGGGTGCGTACGAAAAGGTCCCGGCCGAGTTCGTCAGTCCCGAACAGATGCCAGTCGCCGCTTAGCGGTGGCGCGTAACGATGCGTGAAGTCGGTGCTCGCGTAATGATGCGGGCTCAGCAACGGCCCCAGCAACGCGATGCAGGTGACGACGATGAGGATACCGCTGCAAACCACGATGGCCCGGTTGGCGCGGCTCCTGTCTAGGATCGGTTTCAGTGCGGCGAGGTAACTCATCGGTCCCGTATCCGCGGATCGAGAATGCCGTACAACAAATCGACCACGAGATTCAACAGGATCACCAGGGTCGCATAGAAGATGACGATGCCGAGCACCAGGGTGTAATCGCGATTCAGCGCGCCGCGAATGAAAAACTGGCCAACCCCTGGAATGCCGAATACCTCCTCGACCACGACGGAGCCGGTAAGGATTGCGGCAATGGCCGGGCCGAGGTAAGACAGGAGAGGCAACATCGCGGGCTTCAGCGCGTGGTAGCGAACGATCGACCGCGTCCCGAGACCCTGTGCCCTCGCGGTGCGAATGAAGTCGCTCGACATGACATCGATCATGCTGGCGCGCGTCAGCCTTGCGATGTAGGCGATCTGCGGCAACGCCAGTGCCACAACGGGCATTACCAGGCGCGACACGCCACTGCCACCGGTCCAGCTTGCCGGCAGCCAGTCCAGGTACACGGCAAAGAGCAGCACCATCAGCGGTGCGACCACGAAAACCGGCACCGAAATGCCGGTCATTGCCAAACCGGTTACCAGCCGGTCGATAAAGGAGTTCTTGCGAAGCGCCGCGGTCAGCCCGGCGGCGATACCGACAACCAGTGCGAGTGCGATGGCCAGCAGGCCGAGCTGCACGGTAACCGGCAGCGCATCGCCAATCAGGTCGCTTACATCGTAGTCACGATATCGGTAGGACGGCCCGAGGTCGCCGCGCAACAGGCCGGCGAGATAGCGAACAAATTGCCGCGGCAGCGATTCGTCCAGGTGGTAGGCACGGGCGATGTTGGCCTCGATTTCCGGCGGCAGCACGCGCTCGTCGTCGAACGGTCCACCCGGCGCGGCACGCACCATCAGGAAAGCGATCGCAATCACCAACAACAACGTCGGTATTGCTCCGAGGATACGCAGTAGTGCGTAGCGCAGCACAGTAATCTAGTCGCTGTCTGTGAGACTCAGATGCTGACTGTAATGATAATTCAGCACATTGTCTCCCCAGCCGCGAACGCGCGGGCTCACCATGTTTTTGTTGACAAAAAAGTAGATCGGGATGACCGGTGTGTCGGCGAGCAGCAGTTTTTCGGCTTCCTCCAGGTAGACCTGTCGCAGTGCCGGATCGGTCTGCGCGGCAGCCCTTGCCATCAAACCGTCGTACTCGGGATTGCTGTAGCCGGTCAGGTTCGACGGGTTGTCGCTTTCCATGATGCTGAGGAAGGTATGTGCGTCGTTGTAATCGCCGGTCCAGCTCATGCGAAACACCTGGGTTACCTGGCGCATGCGCACGTTCTCGAGCAACACCTGCTGCTCCTCGTTGATCGGCGTTACCTCGACACCGAGCACGTCGCGCCACATGGACTGCACCGCCAACACGATGCGCCGATGCACGTCGGCCGTGTTGTAGCGAATTTCCACATGCAGCGGGTTGTCGTCGCCGTAACCTGCTTCGCGATACAGCTCGCGAGCCTTTTGGTGCCGCTCTTGAATCGGCAAGTCAGCATAAAGAAATCGTCGCGGCTCGTAGTTGTGGATGCCCGGTGGCACCCAGCTGTAGGCCGGCGTCTCGCCGCGTCCGACGACGTTCTCGGTTATGGTTTCGCGATCGATGGCCATCGACAGCGCCTGCCGCAGTTTTGTGTTGTCGGAAAACGGCGCCCGGGTCATATTGAAACCGTAGAAATACACGGCGAGGTACGGCGACACGCGGAGTTCGTCCGGTCGTTCCCTGCGCATTCGCTCGAACGATTCGGCCGGTACGTTTGCCGTGATGTCGAGCTCGCCGGCCCGGTAGCGGTTCAGTTCGACACTGTCCTCCGGTGTAACGTGGTGTCGCACCCGGTCGATGTCGGTCTCGGCATTCATGCGGTAATACTCGTTGCGCTCGATGTCGATGTGCGACCCGACTTGCCAGTCGACCAGCCTGTAAGCGCCGTTCGACACCAGGTTGCCGGGCCGTGCATGAGCGTCGCCGTGCTCGAGCACCGATGCGCGGTGTACCGGAAAGGTGCTGGGGTGTGTCAGTAAGGCGAGGAAATACGGCACCGGGTAGCTGAGCGTGATTCTTAATCGCAGGTCGTCGATTGCCTCGACGCCGAGTTCGCCGGGCTGTTTGCGGCCGGCGATGATGTCCGTCGCATTCACCACGGTACCCAGCGACTGTTCGGCATAAAACGCGGCCGTGTCGGGATCGACCAGGCGCCGAAAGCTGTAGACGAAATCGTGCGCGGTCACGCGCTCGCCGTTCGACCAGCGGCCATCGGGATGCAGGGCAAACGTGTACTCCAGGCCGTCATCGGACATCTGGTAGCCTTGCGCGGCGGCGAGCACCAGCTCTCCGGTGGCCGTATAGCCCATCAGGCCTTCGCCGATATCGCGCTGCACGTCGCCGGCCTGGATGGTTCGCGCCTTGTGAAAATCGAGCGACTCGGGTTCGGCGCCGAGACCACGATTGAGAACGCTGATCGTGCCGACATCGTCGGTGCGTCCGCAGGCGGCAAACAAAACCGCGATGCAGGCCATGAGCAGCAGGCGAGGCCAGACCAGTCTGTCGAACAAGGTGAACCTCGGGTTCATGCGGGTTGCGACGATTTCCCGGTGCCAGAAGGGGCATTCAGCATACCGCAATGGGATTGCGAAACTGTCTACCGGTTCAATTTTTGGCCATGCGGCAATCGCGGCTGAAGCCGCTCCCACCAGACTTCGAAGACTATTTGGGGTCGCGGCTGAAGCCGCGACCCCGAGGTCAGGCGGATTTCTTGAGGCTGCGCTTTTTCAGATGTATCAGCAGCAGCGACACGGTCGAGGGCGTCACGCCTTCGAGCCTGGACGCGTGACCGAGCGTCGCCGGTCGCGCGCGCATCAGTCGCTGGCGTGCCTCCGTGGACAGTCCGTCAACGTCCTCGTAGTCGATGTCGTCCGGCAACGGCAGGCTTTCCTGCCGCGCGTGTTTCTCGATCTCGCGTTGCTGGCGCTCGATATATCCCGCGTAGCGCGCCCGGACTTCGAGTTGCTGCGCAACCTGTCGCGCCTGTTCGGCCGGCATCTGCCTTGCGTAGTCGCCCTCGCCAACCATCGACAGGGCGGTGAGGTCGGCGTATCCGATCTCCGGTCTCCGTAACAGGTCCAGTGCGCGGTTGTCACGCGGCAGTGAACCGAGAGTTGTCACGTCATCTTGCGTCATGTTGTGCGGCGATACGGTGATTGCCTGCAGACGCCGCGACTCGCTCTCGATCGCATCGAGTTTCGCATCGAATGCCCGCCAGCGGGTCTCGTCGACGATCCCGAGTTGTCGCCCGACCGGAGTCAGGCGCTGGTCCGCGTTGTCTTCACGAAGCAGCAGCCGGTACTCGGCACGGCTGGTGAACATGCGATACGGTTCGCTGACGCCGCGCGTGACCAGGTCGTCGACCAGCACGCCGAGATACGCTTCGTTGCGCTTCGGATACCATTCGTCTTTTTCAAGCGCCTGGCGCGCGGCATTGACGCCGGCGAGCAGCCCCTGCGCAGCCGCTTCCTCGTAGCCGGTCGTGCCATTGATTTGCCCCGCGAAATAGAGCCCCGGGACAAAGCGCGTTTCCAGCGTCGGTTTCAGGTCGCGCGGATCGAAATAATCGTACTCGATGGCGTAGCCCGGCTGCGTCATCGTTGCGTTCTCGAAGCCTCTGATCGAACGCACGAACGCAAGCTGCGTCTCGTGCGGCAGGCTGGTCGAGATACCGTTCGGATATACCTCGTCGGTATCCAGTCCTTCCGGCTCGACAAAAACCTGGTGTGAGCTCCTGTCGGCAAAGCGCACAACCTTGTCTTCGATCGACGGGCAATATCGCGGGCCGACGCCTTCGATGGCGCCGCTGAACATCGGCGACTGGTGCAACGAACCGCGAATGATGTCGTGGGTCTTTTCCGTCGTCTGCGTGATGTGACAACTCACCTGCCGCGGATGGTCCGCAGACCTACCGAGAAAGGAAAATACCGGTACCGGCTCGTCGCCGGGCTGCTCGCGCATGAGTTCGTAGTTCAACGTCCTGCCATCGAGGCGCGGCGGCGTGCCGGTCTTCAGCCGTGCAACACGGAAGGGCATCTCCCGCAGGCGCTCTGCGAGCCTGATCGACGGCGGATCGCCCCGCCTGCCGCCGGCCTTTTCCGTGTCGCCGATCAGTATCCTGCCGCCGAGAAAGGTGCCGACGGTGAGCACCACCGTCTTGCCGACTAACGTCTGCCCTGCGTCTGTAATCACGCCGCGAACACGGCCGTGTTCGACTTCGAGGTCCTCCACCGAGGCCTCCACGATCTCGAGCTGTTGCTGAGACTCGAGAATCTCCTGGATGGCGCGGCGATACAGCTTGCGGTCCGCCTGCGCGCGGGTCGCGCGCACCGCCGGTCCCTTGCTGGCATTCAGGATGCGAAACTGGATCCCGGCGCGGTCGATAGCCTCGGCCATCGCACCGCCGAGCGCGTCGATCTCGCGGGTCAGGTGGCCTTTGCCGATGCCGCCGATCGCGGGGTTGCAACTCATTTGTCCGAGCGCGGCGAACTTTTGCGTGACCAGCAGGGTGCGCGCGCCGGCGCGCGCGGCAGCGAGGGACGCTTCCGTGCCGGCGTGGCCGCCGCCGACGACGATGACATCGAATGTCGGGTGTGCTGGCATTGCTCAAAATTTGACCAGTGAATCGGGCGGCTATTCTAATCGCGGCCGGGGCGCGGCGCCACAACGCTTTACACGCGGCAGCGCGGAATATAGCGTCGCCTCCGATAGGGGTCGCTGCGGCGGTACGTATGCCTGTTGCTGTATTCAATTTGAAAACCTCCTTGCTCCTTGCCGCGGTCCTGGTCGCGGCGGTGCCGGCGGACGCCCGCCAGGCAGAGCCCGGGCCGAGCCTCGAGCTGGAGGACTGCCGCATTCGTGCCGGCCGCGGATTTCCCGGTATCAAGGCGCGCTGCGGCACACTCGAAAGACCGGAGAACCCCGACGACCCGGACTCGGCGCGGCTTTCCTTGTTCGTCGCCGTGGTGCCGGCACTGTCGCTCGAGCCGGAGGCGGATCCGTTCGTGCCCATCGCCGGCGGTCCGGGCCAGGGTTCGACGGAGTTTTACGCGAGCTACAGCCAGGCGTTCGAGAGGGTCCGCAGGCACCGCGACATTGTGTTACTCGACCAGCGCGGCACCGGCCAGTCGGCGCCCATGGAATGCGACACCGACGACGAGATCATCGTCGGCGAATTCTCCCGTGAGGTGACGATCGAGGAAACCGAGAAGTGCCTCGATGCCTTGCCGCACGACCCGCGCTATTTCACCACCAGCGTGGCGGTGCGCGACCTCGAAGCCCTGCGCGAGGCGCTCGGCGCGCCGCAGTTCAACCTCTACGGCATCTCTTACGGTTCACGGGTCGCGCAACATTTCTTGCGCCGCTACCCGCAATCGACGCGAAGCGTGGTCCTCGACGGCGTGGTTCCGCCGCAAATCGCGCTCGGGCCCGCGATCGCGATCGAAGCGCAGAATGCGCTCGAGTTGATTTTCGAACGCTGCGCACAAAGCGACGAATGTGCGTCGGCGTTTCCGGACCTGCGCGATAATTTCCAGCGCCTGCGAGATTCTCTCGACGAATTCCCCGTCCTGGTGTCCTTGCCGGACCCGCTAAGCGGTCGCTTGCAGGAGCTCGAACTGGGCCGCGTGGAGCTGGCCGCGGCACTGCGTCTCCTGAGCTATCACCCGAGCTCGGTCGCGGTCATGCCGCTGATCATCAATGAAGCGATCGAGGGCAACTTCCTGCCGCTCGCCTCGCAGTTCCTGATGATCTCGCAGAACATCGCCGATACCCTGAACATCGGCATGCACAACGCCGTCGTCTGTACCGAGGACGCACCTTACTTCGCCGACGAAAACGTGTCGCGCGACGCGCTGGACGCGACCTACATCGGCCCGCTGCAGCTGGATGCGCTCGCGGCAATCTGTTCGGTGTGGCCGGCCGGGGTAATCGATGACGACTTCAAGACGCCGGTCTCGAGCGACGTGCCGGTGCTGTTGCTGTCCGGCGAAGCCGATCCGATCACGCCGCCCCGGTATGCCGAACTGGCCGCGGTCGAGTTCACTAATGCGCGACTGTTGACCGGCCAGCAACAGGGTCACGGCCAGGCACCCCGCGGCTGCGTGCCGCGCATCATCGCGGACTTCGTGGCGACGGCGGATGTCCACGAGCTGGATGTCGACTGCCTCGATCTTCTGTACGCGATGCCGTTCTTCCTCGATTTTTCGGGGCCGTCGCAATGATTGCCGTCGACGGCCTGCACAAGACCTTCGGCACGGTCCGGGCACTGCGCGGCGTCAGCTTCGAGGCGCAGGACGGCCGTATCACGGGACTGCTCGGGCCGAACGGCGCCGGCAAGTCCACTACCCTGCGCATCCTTTACACCGTAATGAAACCCGATTCCGGCAATGCCACCATCGACGGCGTGGATGTCGTGGCCGACGAACTCGGGGCCCGCAGCCGCATCGGCACCCTGCCGCACAGTGCCGGTCTGTACCCGCACCTGAGCGCACGCGAGAACATTCTTTATTACGCGCGGCTGTACGGCATCGATGCGCAACTCGCCGAGGAACGGGTCGAAAAGGTCATCGGCCAGCTCGGCATCGGCGACTTTGCGGACCGGCGTACCAAGGGATTCTCCCAGGGTCAGCGAACCAAGGTCGCTTTGGCACGCTCGCTGGTGCACCAACCGCAAAACATTATCCTTGACGAGCCGAGCAATGGCCTGGATGTCATGTCGACCCGGGCGCTTCGCGAACTGATCATGGATCTGAAAACCGCCGGCAGGTGCGTGCTGTTTTCGAGTCACGTCATGCAGGAAGTCGCCGCATTGTGCGACGAGATCGTCATCATCGCCGCGGGGAAGGTTGCCCTGCATGCCAGCGCGGACGGCATTCGCAGCGCCACCGGTTGCGAAGACCTGGAAGAAGCCTTCGTCAAGGCGATACACATGGTGGAGCCCGCACCGTGAAGACGATACGCACGGTGTTTCGCAAGGAGGTGATCGATAATTTTCGCGACCGGCGCACCCTGTTGACTGCACTGATCATGGGTCCGCTGTTCGGCCCGATCCTGTTTGCGTTCGTCATGAACCTCGCGGTCGAGCGTTCGCTCAGCTCTGACGGCGAGGTGCTCGAATTGCCGGTCATCGGCGCGGCAAACGCGCCGAACCTGATCGGTTTTTTACGAAGTGAGAACATCGACGTGGTCGAAGGCCCGGCAACACGCGAAGCAGCGATCGAAGCGGTGAGCAGCGGTGAGCACGACGTCGTTATCGTCATCCCGGAAACTTTCGGCGAGGACCTGTCGGCGATGATCCCGGCCACCGTCGAGCTGGTCAGCGACCAGGCAAACAACCAGGCCGAGCGCGATGCGCGGCGTGCCCGCCGGGCATTACAGGCGTACGCCCGGGAACTGGCGGCGATGCGGCTTACCGTGCGCGGCGTCAGTCCGCTGGTCATGCGGCCCCTGAACATCGACGAGGTCGACGTGTCGACACCCAGTGGCCGCTCCGCGGTGCTGCTCGGCATGCTGAGTTACTTTTTCATATTCGCCCTGCTGACCGGCGGCATGAACCTGGCCATCGACGCCACCGCCGGCGAGCGCGAGCGCGGCTCGCTGGAACCGCTCCTGTGCCTGCCCGTGAAGCGCGATCACCTTATATATGGAAAGATCCTGGCGGCTTGCCTGTTCATGGGCATTTCCCTGAGCCTGAGTCTTACCTGTTTCCATTTCGCGCTGAAATTCCTGCCACTGGTCGAGCTCGGCATGACACCGAACTTCGGGCCAATCGTCGTGCTGACGGCATTTCTTTTATTGTTGCCGTTCGCGCTGGTGGGTGCCTCGCTGATGACCCTGGTCGCTTCGTTTACCAAAAGCTTCAAGGAAGCGCAGACCTGGGTCAGCGTCGTGCTGCTCGCCCCGACCTTGCCGATTCTCATCGTCTCGATCCTCATGATTCGCCCGAGTACGGCATTGATGTTCGTGCCGAGCCTGAGCCAGCACCTGTTACTGGTCGGCCTGATTCGCAACGAACCGCTCAATACGCTGCACGTTGCAGTGTCGGTCGGCGGCACCCTGTTCATCGGTGCAGTCCTTACCTGGATTTGCGCGCGCCTTTATCGCCGCGAGGGATTGTTGGGATAACAGCCGCGATTCCTCATTGATAAAAAAACCCCGCCGGAGCGGGGTTTTTCGTTTTCGATCAATCTCTCGCCTTACTCAAAATCGAAACGCAGGTTCAACTGGTAAACGTTGATGTCATCCCAGAAGCTGGCTTCCGCACCGACGGTCAGCGTATCGGTCAGGTTGAAGAGGAAACCCGCGTTCGCGCGTGTTTCGCCGCCGCCCTGATCGAAATCGATGTAGTCGATGCCGCCGTTGAGTTCGACCGCGTCCGTGAGCTGGCCGCGAAGACCGGCACCCAGCATCAGGCCGTCATCGTCTGCAGAGCCGAACCCTGATTCGACTTCTGCCTCGAGGTAGCCGAGTTGCGCAGTGAAATCGAGTTGCTCCGACAGCGGCGTGTGCCAGCCGACGGCCAGCTCGAGGATGTTCAGGTCAACGCCGAAATCCATGTCCGCGGTCTGGTATTCAGCGGCAGCATAAAAGTCCGGATGAAAACCCCAGGAACCGCTGATACCCAGCCCGTCGCCGTCCACGTCGACAATGCTGTCATCGAAACTGACTGCGCCATAAGACGCCTGCAAATAGGTATAACCAAAATCCTGTGCGCCGGCCGAAGCTGCAAACGCAAGCAGAATTACCAAGTGTGCGGAACGTAACATGACGTTCTCCTTTCGTTGCCCAAGTGACGTGTCAAACTGCAACACGTAAGTCGTGAGGCTAAACCTTGTGCAGTTGAGTCGTGTGACAGGGTTCACACTTTGAGCAAAGTGAATAAGGCAAATCAGCGATTTACACGTGAATTGTGCGGCGCGTCAGATACTAGGTTAAGTTGTTGTCTCCCGACAACACGTGGCGGGCTTTGTTATTTGCCAATGCAGAATTCGGAAAAAATTCTGCCGAGCAGCTCGTCGCTCGACACCGCACCGCTGATTTCGCCGAGGGCATCCAGGGCTGCACGCAGGTCTTCGGCCATGAGTTCTCCCGCCTTCTGTTCCTCGAGCGCCGCCTTGCCACGCTCGAAACAGGCGTAGGCTTTATCGATCGCTTCCACGTGCCGCTTGCGCGCGGTAAAGGCGCCTTCGCCCAGGTCCCGGTAGCCGGCGAGTTCGCGAACGGTTTCCCGCAGGGCGTCGATGCCCGCACCGCTTTTTACGGATACGTTGAGGGTTTTCGGATCGTCACTGCGAATGCCCGGCGGCTCGCCGGTCAAATCGATCTTGTTGCGCAGGATGACGACCGGGATATCGGCGGGAAGGTCCTCCGGCAGGTCGCCCGGCGACTCGGTGTTCGCATCCTGTATCCACAGTGCGCCGTCCGCTTTGCCCAGGGCCTCGCGGGCGCGACGGATACCTTCGGCCTCGATGCGATCGGGGTCCTCACGCAGGCCCGCGGTGTCGACGAGTTCGACCGCCAGCCCGTCGATTTCGATTCGCTCGCGCAAAATGTCGCGCGTGGTGCCGGCAACTTCCGTGACGATCGCCGCTTCCTGGCCGCTCAACAGGTTGAGCAGGCTCGACTTGCCGACGTTCGGTTTGCCGACGATGACCAGTTGCAGGCCGTCGCGCAGCACACGACCGATGCCGGCCTCCTCACGAAGTTTGGCGAAAGCCTGCGTGCAGCGCTCGATCCTGGCGAGCAGTTGCGCATCGGACAGGAAGTCGATCTCCTCCTCGGGAAAGTCGATTGCGGCTTCGACGTGCATACGAAGTTCCACAAGCTGCCGCTCGAGGTTTGCCACTGCTTCCGAAAACGATCCGGACAGCGAACGCAATGCCGCGCGCGCAGCTTGCCGGGTGCCGCTGTCGATGAGGTCGGCGATGGCCTCTGCCTGCACGAGGTCCAGCTTGCCGTTGAGAAACGCGCGCTTGGAAAACTCGCCCGGTTGTGCGCGGCGGGCGCCGAGTTCGACCGCGGCAGCGACCAGCGTGGCGATCACCAGCGGTCCGCCATGGCCGTGAAATTCGAACACCGGTTCACCGGTGTACGACGCCGGGCCGGGAAAATACAGTGCGAGGCCGTCATCGATAACATTGCCCTGCGAATCCCGCGCCGTCGCGCGGCTTGCAACGCGCGGTTCAGGCAGTTTGCCGATCAGGGACTTTGCCAGCGCGCCCGCGTCCTCACCCGAGACGCGCACCACGCCGATGCCACCTTTGCCCGGCGGTGTCGCCGCTGCAACGATGGTGTCCCTCACATACTCCGGCATGCGCCTCTCCGCATCGCGGTCTCAGGTCTTTTGTTTGTCCTTGTTCTTCTTGCCGCTGCGCGCCGCCGCTTCCTCGTGAACGATCTTGTTGATGTACCACTGCTGGGCAATCGACAGCAGCGTATTGGTGACCCAGTAGAGGACCAGGCCGGACGGGAAGAAGGCAAAAAAGGCAGTGAACATGATCGGCATGATCTGCATCACTTTTGCCTGTACCGGGTCCGCCGGCGCCGGGTTCAGCTTTTGCTGCATCAGCATGGCCGCGCCCATGATCAGCGGCAGGATGAAATACGGGTCACGCGAGGAAAGGTCCGTGATCCACAGGGCAAACGGCGCCTGGCGCATCTCGACCGATTCGAGCAACACCCAGTAGAACGCCAGGAAAAACGGCATCTGGATCAACAGCGGCAGGCAGCCGGCGGCCGGATTGACCTTTTCGCGTTTATAAAGCTCCATCATTGCCTGACTAAGCGCCTGGCGGTCATCCTTGTAGCGCTCCTGCAGTGCTTTCATGCGCGGCTGGATTTCGCGCATCCTGGCCATCGAGCGACCGCTCGCCTCGGTCAGCTTGTAAAACACGAGCTTGATGAGAACCGTAACCAGGATAATGGCCACACCCCAGTTGTTCACCAGCGAATACGCTTTGCTCAACAACCAGAACAGCGGCTGCGCAATGATCGTCAGCCAGCCGTAGTCGACCGTCAGTTTCAGGCTTTCGTCGAGTTCCTCGAGCTGGTCCTGCAGCTTCGGTCCGACAAAGGCGCTGGTTTCGAACACGAATTCAGAGCCGGCGGGCACGAAGATCGACGGACTCCTGATCAGGCTTGCCAGCGAGGTATCGCGGTTGACGCTGACCTTGTAGCGGTATTCGGCGTCCTTCGCGGGCACGATGGCGCTAAGGAAATGATGCTGAATCGAACCGACCCAGCCGTTGCCGGTTTTGATTTCAAACGGGCCATCGGAGATAAGGTCGTCGCGGTCGAGTTTTGCGGACTTTTCGCCGTCGTAAATGATCGGCCCATCGAACGAATAGGAATCGACGTTGAACATCGATCGTTCGATTTCATGCGAGCGCCGTTCGATCTGCGCATATTCTGCGCCTCGCCAGTCCCCGGCACTGCCGTTGATCAGCCGTTGCGTTATGTCGATGCGGTAACTGCCGCGGGTGAAACGAATCTGTTTCTCGACCCGCACCCCGCCCTGGTCGCTCCAGGTGAATGGCACGATGAGCTCATCGTTGCTGCCGAGCCTGTAGCTCGTCGACGGCGTCGAAAATTCTGCGAGGTGATTGGCTTCCGCTCCGTCACCCTGTGCGATGAGCCCTGTCTGGATGCTGCCGCGGTCCGGCCCGGCCGGGTTCAAAAGCTCGACCAGGTTGTCGGGATCGTCCTTGGCTACCGGGTAATCGAGCAACACCGCCCGCTGCAGGGTTGCGCCGGTGGTGCTGATTTCCAC
>JAWWCT010000080.1:0-15898 GCA_033720315.1 Woeseiaceae bacterium
CGATGGAAGACGGCTTGCGCTTTGCCATCCGTGAAGGTGGCAGGACCGTGGGTGCCGGCGTCGTCGCGAAGATACTGGAGTGAAGGACAAGCCGTGGGAGCGGCTTTGCCGCGAATCGGGGCTGAAGCCCCTCCCACATGAGTTTTTTTGAACTAGGCCAGTAGCTCAATTGGCAGAGCGGCGGTCTCCAAAACCGCAGGTTGGGGGTTCGATTCCCTCCTGGCCTGCCAAGAGTGGTAACGCGAGGTAGTTCAGACAGGCACGCTCGCATGAATTGTAGTAGGCCAGAGGTGTGGGTCGCAGAAACGGCGAAGTTGAACACTTTGCCACGAGTGCCAAAAGCGGCGTGACCAGTAAGGACATGACAAGTAAGAAAGTTCGCCGAACTTATTAACAAGTAATTAGTAGCAGCAGGTTATTAGAAAGTGGCAACTACAGCACAGGAAACCAGCGAGTCGGGAATTCTCGACATCATCAAGCTCGCGCTCGCGGCTGGCATTCTCGTGGGCGGCCTGTACAGCTACTACTACTTTATTGAAGTAGCGTTGCCGTTACGTGTGCTGATGGTTCTCGGTGGTACGGCGGTCGGCATTGCGGTCGCGATGACCAGTACCCAGGGTCAACGCCTGTGGGCGTTCATCCAGGGCGCGCGAATAGAAATTCGCAAGGTGGTCTGGCCGACCAAGCAGGAGACCACGCAGACGGCAATCGCGGTATTTATTTTTACATTCATTATGGCGCTGTTTTTCTGGGGGCTGGATTCTTTCCTGCTCTGGCTGACGCGCACACTGGTTGGCTCCGCCGGTTGAGTATCGGCACCGCTGGCCAGGCACAGAGATATATAAGGGTAGGACAAACGTGGCATTACGCTGGTACATCGTTCACGCGTATTCCAATTTCGAACACAAGGTAAAGGCCTCGCTCGAGGAGCGCATCGAGTTGCTGGGCTTGCAGGACAAGTTCGGAGAGATCCTGGTGCCCACCGAGGAAGTCGTCGAAATGAAGGAGGGGCAAAAACGGCGCAGCGAGCGCAAGTTTTTCCCCGGTTACGTCCTGGTGCAGATGGAAATGGACGACGAGACCTGGCACCTGGTCAAGGAAGTGCCGAAGGTCCTGGGATTCATCGGTGGCTCGAGCGATCGTCCGGCACCGATTACGGAAAAGGAAGCAAACCAGATTCTGAACCGGGTGAAGGAAGGCGTCGACAAGCCGCGGCCGAAAGTCCTTTTCGAACCGGGCGAGGTGGTTCGGGTTACCGACGGGCCGTTCAACGACTTCAGCGGCGTCGTCGAACAGGTGCATTATGAAAAGAATCGCCTGCAGGTCGCGGTACAGATTTTGGGTCGTTCTACGCCCGTCGAACTCGATTTCGGCCAGGTAGAAAAAGGTTAGAAGATTTTATGTGGGAGGGGCTATAGCCCCGAATCGCGGCTAAAGCCGCTCCCACGATATGCAAGACAATCGAGGAGGCCTCAACAGCCGTTTGCACTCGGGAGGTAATTTGAGATGGCAAAGAAAGTAGCCAGTTACATCAAGCTGCAGGTACCGGCAGGGCAGGCGAATCCCAGCCCGCCCGTGGGTCCGGCACTCGGTCAGCACGGTGTCAATATCATGGAGTTCTGCAAGGCGTTCAACGCGCAGAGCCAGGGTGTCGAACCGGGACTGCCGATTCCGGTGGTGATTACCGTATATGCCGATCGCAGCTTCACCTTCATCACCAAGACGCCGCCGGCGTCGGTGTTGTTGCGCAAGGCCGCGGGGATTGGCAAGGGTTCGGGTGAGCCGAATATCGAAAAGGTCGGCCGGGTAAGCCGCCGGCAGCTCGAGGAAATCGCAACCACCAAAATGCCGGATCTGACGGCGGCCGACATGGACGCAGCGGTCCGTACCATCGCCGGCACGGCGCGCAGCATGGGCCTCGAGCCGGAGGGTGTGAAGTAATGGCTTTGCAAACTAAACGCAGGAAACTGGCAAGGGAAAAAGTCGACGCGACGACCCAGTACCCGATTGACGACGCACTGGCGCTGGTCAAGGAACTCGCGACGGCGAAGTTTCCGGAAAGTGTGGATGTGTCGGTCAACCTGGGTGTCGATCCCAGGAAGTCGGACCAGGTCGTACGCGGCTCGACAGTGTTGCCGAACGGTACCGGCAAAACGGTTCGCGTCGCCGTGTTTGCGCAGGGTGACAATGCGGACAAGGCAAAGAGTGCCGGCGCCGACATCGTCGGATTCGAGGACCTCGCCGAGGCCGTCAAGGGTGGCGAGATGAATTTCGATGTCGTCATAGCGACGCCGGACGCCATGCGCGTCGTCGGGCAGCTTGGCCAGATCCTGGGACCCCGTGGCCTGATGCCGAACCCGAAGGTCGGCACGGTGACCGCGGACGTCGAAACGGCAGTGAAGAATGCAAAAGCTGGACAGGTGCGATACCGAACCGACAAGGCCGGCATCATTCATTGCCCTATCGGGCGCGCCGACTTTGAAGTGCCGGCGCTGAAGGAAAACCTGGCAGCGCTGCTCGCCGACTTGAAAAAGTCGAAGCCGGCGTCATCCAAGGGAGCTTATTTAAAGAAATTGACCGTGTCCTCCACCATGGGACCGGGAATTTCTGTCGATCGGGCGAGCGTAGACGACTGATCACATCGGATTTGCGGCGCTAAAGGCGTCGCGAATGAAAGCCGGATTGAATCCGGCGATCGTCGAAGACCGCAGGTGGCCGGCGTGAAAACCGGCCTTAATCACTGCCTGCGCAGATGGTAATGCCTGAGTCAGAGCAATCTGGCGACGGTTGCCACTATCGACATTGGGGGGTGAAGAGCAATTTCACCCATGTGTGTAACCGTAAGCCAGGAGAGTTAGATGGCATTGAGACTCGAAGACAAGAAAGCATTTGTCAAAGAGATCAACGCGGTTGCAGGCGAGTCGATCTCCGCCGTTGCAGCGGAGTACAGAGGCTTGTCTGTTGCAGAGATGACGGAATTGCGCAGGGATGCACGCAATGCCGGTGTGTATTTGCGAGTCGTGAAGAACACGCTGGCACGCCGTGCCGTCGAAGGGACCGAATTCGAGTGCATGAAGGACTCACTCAAAGGACCCATTCTGCTCGCGTTTGGTAAGGAAGATCCAGGTGCCGCAGCGAGAGTCATCAAGGATTTCGCAAAGGATCACAAGGCGCTCAAGGCAGTTTCACTGTCGACCGGCGGGAAAATTATGCCCGGCGAAGAGCTGTCGACCTTGGCCGATCTGCCGACCTTGGATCAGGCCCGAGCCATGTTGCTGGGCGTGATGATCGCACCGTTGAGCCAACTGGTGCGAACGCTGGCCGAACCGCCTGCGATGCTTGCACGGACCTTGTCCGCGCGCGGCGAGCAGGAGGCCTAGGACCTGGAAAAACGAATTGAAACTGATTCAGACATAAATTTCAGAGGAACCAGAAAATGGCATTGTCAAACGAAGACCTGCTCAAAGAACTGAGCGCAAAACCCATCATGGAAGTGGTCGAGCTGGTAAAGATGCTCGAAGAGGAATGGGGTGTCTCTGCTGCCGCGCCGGTTGCGGTCGCGGCAGCCGGTCCGGCCGCCGGCGGCGACGCCGCTGCGGCAGAAGAAAAGACCGAGTTCGACGTCGTCCTTACGAGTTTTGGTGATCAGAAAGTCGGCGTGATCAAAGCCGTACGCGCGATTACCGGGCTCGGGCTCAAAGAGGCCAAGGATGCAGTCGAAGGCACGCCGTCAACGATCAAAGAAGGTGCATCGAAAGAAGACGCCGAAAACTTCAAGAAGCAGCTTGAAGAAGCCGGCGGAACGGTTGAACTCAAGTAACAACGCTTGGCAGGCAACCCGTCAAAACTGGATCGCGAGGTCCATACGGCACAGTGCAGCCGGGGATTTAATCCCTGGCTGCTTCGCTGTGCCCATGATTTTTGTTCGCGAGATATTTTGCAATAGAGGCAGGCACACGCTGACCGGCGGTGACCACTGTCCGACATGAGGGCAAACTCGAATGGCTTATTCATTCACTGAGAAAAAGCGCATCCGCAAGAATTTCGGCAAGCGGCCGACGATTCTGGACGTACCTTATCTCCTGTCGATTCAACTCGACTCCTACAACAAGTTCCTGCAATCGGACAAGGCTGAGGAGGAGCGAGAGGATATCGGCTTGCACTCCGCGTTCCAGACGGTGTTCCCGATCGTCAGTTATTCGGGCAACGCGGCGCTGGAATACGTCAGTTACCGGCTCGGGACGCCGGTGTTCGACGTCAAGGAATGCCAGATGCGCGGCCTCACCTACGCGGCGCCAATCCGGGTGAAAGTGCGGCTGGTCATCTACGACAAGGAAGCCAGTGGCACGCCGAAGCCGGTCAAGGACATTCGCGAACAGGAAGTCTATCTCGGTGAAATGCCGTTGATGACCGATCACGGCACGTTCGTGATCAACGGCACCGAGCGCGTGATCGTATCGCAGTTGCATCGCTCGCCCGGCGTGTTCTTCGACCACGACAAGGGCAAGACCCATTCTTCCGGCAAGCTGTTGTTCTCGGCGCGCATCATCCCGTACCGCGGCTCATGGCTCGATTTCGAATTCGATCCGAAGGACTGCGTATTTGCCCGTATCGACCGGCGCCGGAAACTGCCGGTCACGATCATCCTGCGCGCCCTCGGCATGGACAACCAGCAAATTCTCGATACGTTTTTTGACAAGAACGAATTTCACCTGTCATCGAAAGAAATCCGCATGGGGCTGGTACCCGAGCGCCTGCGAGGTGAAACCGCGATTTTCGATATCAAGGTCGGCCGCAAGCTCATTGTCGAGGAAGGCCGCCGCATCACGGCGAAGCATGTTCGCGACATTGAGCAAGCCAAGGTCAAGGATCTCGTCGTGCCCGCCCAGTATCTCGAAGGCAAGATTCTCGCGCATGACGTCGTCGACGAGGAAACCGGCGAGCTGCTGGCAGCGGCCAATGACGAGCTGACACCCGAACTGATCGAATTGCTGATCGAAAAGGAGGTCGGCGACGTGCAGACCCTGTTCGTCAACGACCTGGATCGCGGTCCGTATATCTCCAATACCCTGAGCATCGATCCGTCGACGACACGCCTGGAGGCGCTGGTCGAGATTTACCGCATGATGCGTCCGGGTGAGCCGCCAACCAAGGAGGCGGCGGAAAACCTGTTCCAGAACCTGTTCTTCAATCCCGAGCGCTACGATCTTTCCGCGGTCGGACGCATGAAGTTCAACCGGCGCGTCGGCCGCGACACGTCGGAGGGCAGCGGTATCCTGGAGAACGACGACATCCTGGCGGTATTGACGACCCTTATAAATATCCGTAACGGCTACGGTACCGTCGATGACATCGATCACCTCGGCAACCGGCGGGTACGCAGCGTCGGCGAGATGGCCGAGAATGCGTTTCGTGTCGGACTGGTGCGAGTCGAGCGTGCGGTCAAGGAGCGGCTGACGCAGGCGGAGACCGAAGGTCTCATGCCGCAGGAGATGATCAACGCGAAGCCGGTTGCGGCGGCGGTCAAGGAGTTTTTCGGCTCCAGCCAGCTGTCACAGTTTATGGATCAGAACAATCCGCTGTCGGAAGTTACCCACAAGCGGCGTGTGTCGGCGTTGGGCCCGGGTGGTTTGACGCGTGAACGTGCCGGCTTCGAGGTGCGTGACGTGCATCCGACGCACTACGGCCGCGTCTGTCCGATCGAGACGCCGGAAGGCCCGAACATCGGTCTTATCAATTCACTCGCGGTGTATGCGCGAACCAATGAATACGGTTTCCTTGAAACGCCGTACCGCAAAGTCGTCAACAGCAAAGCGACGACCGACATCGAGTACCTGTCGGCGATCGAGGAAAGCCAGTACGTCATCGCCCAGGCGAACTCCGAACTCGACAAGCAGGGTCGTTTTTCCGAGGACCTGGTGTCGGTCCGGCACAAGAACGAATTTACGCTCGCCGACCCGGCCAGCGTTGAATACATGGACGTGTCGCCGAGGCAGATCGTCTCGGTGGCTGCGTCACTCATTCCGTTCCTCGAGCACGACGATGCGAACCGCGCGTTGATGGGCTCCAACATGCAGCGCCAGGCGGTGCCGACGCTGCGCTCGGAGGCGCCGTTGGTCGGCACCGGCATGGAACGGGCGGTCGCCGTCGATTCCGGCGTCACCGTGGTCGCCAAGCGCGGCGGCCAGGTCGACTCCGTGGATGCTTCGCGCATCGTGGTGCGGGTCAATGACGACGAAACCGACGCTTCGGAATCGGGTGTCGACATCTACAACCTGACCAAGTACACACGTTCGAACCAGAACACCTGCATCAATCAGCGCCCGCTGGTCAAGGCCGGTGACTCGATCGCCAAAGGCGACGTGCTGGCTGACGGCCCGTCCACCAACATGGGTGAACTGGCGTTGGGACAAAACCTGCTGGTCGCATTCATGCCGTGGAATGGTTACAACTTCGAGGATTCGATCCTGATTTCGGAACGGGTCGTCACCGAGGACCGCTTCACGACGATCCATATCGAGGAGCTTTCCTGTGTCGCACGCGATACCAAGCTGGGATCGGAAGACATCACGTCCGACATACCCAACGTCGGTGATGCGGCACTGGCCAAGCTCGACGAGTCCGGCATCGCGTTTATCGGCGCCGAGGTCAATGCCGGCGATATCCTGGTCGGCAAGGTCACGCCCAAGGGCGAAACCCAGCTTACCCCGGAAGAAAAACTGTTGCGCGCCATATTCGGCGAGAAAGCGTCCGACGTGAAAGACACGTCGTTGCGCGTTCCGCCCGGCATGGATGGCACGGTCATCGACGTTCGCGTCTTCACCCGCGACGGTGTCGAGAAGGACGCGCGTGCGCTGTCGATCGAAAAATCCGAGCTCGAGAGCGTCCGCAAGGACCTCGACGATACCCTGAGGATTCTCGAGGAAGACATCTACCAGCGCGTCGAAAGGATGCTCACCGGTAAAGTGGCACAGGGCGGCCCGATGAAGCTGAAGTCCGGCAGCAAGATAACCAAGGGTTATCTTGATGAACTGCCGCGCGAGCAGTGGTTCGAGATCCGGCTTAAGAGCGACCCGGCATCCGAGCAGCTGGAGACGGCATCCGAACGGCTCAAGACGCTGCGTGCCGAATTCGACCGCCGATACGAAGAAAAGAAAGAGAAGATAACGGCCGGTGACGATCTGGCACCCGGCGTGCTCAAGATGGTCAAGGTGTACCTGGCCGTGAAACGTCGTATCCAGCCGGGCGACAAGATGGCGGGGCGCCATGGCAACAAGGGCGTAATTTCGACCATCGTTCCGGTCGAGGACATGCCGTACCTCGAGGATGGCACCCCGGTGGACATCGTTCTGAACCCGCTCGGCGTACCGTCGCGAATGAACGTCGGCCAGGTGCTGGAGACGCATCTCGGCATGGCGGCCAAGGAACTCGGCAGAAAGATCGACGAGATGCTGGCCGCCCAGGAGTCCACGGCGAAGATCAGGCAGATCCTGGAACAGATCTACAACAAGACCGGCGGCAAGGTCGAAGACCTGAAGTCGCTGAACGACGACGAAGTTACGGAACTCGCCGGCAACCTGGCAGGCGGCGTGCCGATCGCGACACCGGTATTCGACGGCGCAACCGAGGCCGAGATCAAGACGCTGCTGGCGCTCGCGGATCTGCCGGATTCGGGGCAGTCGAGACTCTATGACGGCCGCACCGGCGAGCCGTTCGATCGCGACGTGACCGTTGGCTACATGTATATGTTGAAACTAAACCACCTGGTTGACGACAAGATGCATGCGCGATCGACCGGTCCTTACAGCCTGGTCACGCAGCAGCCGCTCGGTGGCAAGGCGCAGTTCGGCGGACAGCGTTTCGGCGAGATGGAGGTGTGGGCGCTCGAAGCCTACGGCGCCTCATACACGCTGCAGGAGATGCTGACCGTCAAGTCGGACGATGTGCAGGGACGTACCAAGATGTACAAGAACATCGTCGATGGCGAACACGAAATGGATGCGGGCATGCCCGAGTCATTCAATGTTCTGGTGAAGGAGATTCGATCTCTCGGCATCAACATTGAGTTGGAGACAGAGTAATGAAAGATCTTCTGAAACTGTTCAAGTACCAGAATCCGGTCGAGGATTTCGATGCCATCCGCATTGGGCTGGCGTCGCCGGACATGATCCGCTCGTGGTCTTTCGGTGAGGTGAAGAAACCGGAAACGATCAATTACCGGACTTTCAAGCCGGAGCGTGACGGACTGTTTTGCGCGAAGATCTTCGGCCCGATCAAGGATTACGAATGCCTTTGTGGCAAGTACAAGCGGTTGAAGCACCGCGGTGTGGTCTGTGAGAAATGCGGTGTCGAAGTGACGCAAACCAAGGTGCGACGCGAGCGGATGGCGCACATCGACCTGGCAAGCCCGGTCGCGCACATCTGGTTCCTGAAGTCGCTGCCGTCGCGCATCGGCCTGATGCTCGACATGACGCTGCGCGAGATCGAACGGGTGTTGTATTTCGAGGCCTTCGTGGTCGTCGATCCCGGCATGACGCCACTCGAGCGCGGCCAGCTCATGACCGACGAAATGTACCTCGATGCCATCGAGCAGTACGGCGACGAATTCGACGCGCGCATGGGCGCCGAAGCGGTTCGCGAAATGCTGGCAACGATCGACCTGCAGCGCGAGGTGTTGCAGGTGCGCGAGGACATCAACGGCACGCGCTCTGAAACCAAGATCAAGCGGCTGTCGAAGCGCCTCAAGCTGCTGGAGTCGTTCATCGAGTCCGGCAACAAGCCGGAGTGGATGGTCATGACCGTCCTGCCGGTGCTGCCGCCCGACCTGCGGCCACTGGTGCCGCTCGACGGCGGTCGTTTCGCAACCTCCGATCTGAACGATCTGTACCGGCGCGTCATCAACCGTAACAATCGCCTGCGCCGCCTGCTGGAGCTGAATGCACCGGACATCATCGTGCGCAACGAAAAGCGCATGTTGCAGGAGTCCGTCGATGCGCTGCTCGACAACGGTCGTCGCGGACGTGCTATCACGGGCACCAACAAGCGCCCGTTGAAGTCGCTTGCCGACATGATCAAGGGCAAGCAGGGCCGTTTTCGCCAGAACCTGCTCGGCAAGCGCGTCGACTACTCCGGCCGCTCGGTGATCGTGGTTGGCCCGACATTGAAGCTGCACCAGTGCGGCCTGCCGAAGAAAATGGCGCTGGAACTTTTCAAGCCGTTCATATTCTCGAAGCTGCAACTGCGCGGTGAGGCGACCACCATCAAGGCCGCAAAGCGGCTTGTCGAACGCGAAGGCGCGGAAGTGTGGGATATTCTCGAAGAAGTCATTCGCGAACATCCGGTCATGCTGAACCGCGCGCCGACCCTGCACAGGCTCGGCATCCAGGCGTTCGAACCGGTGCTCATCGAGGGCAAGGCCATCCAGTTGCACCCGCTCGTGTGCACGGCATTCAATGCCGACTTCGACGGTGACCAGATGGCGGTGCACGTGCCGCTGTCCATCGAGGCACAGCTCGAGGCTCGGGCGCTGATGATGTCGTCCAACAACATCCTGTCGCCGGCCAATGGCGATCCGATCATCGTGCCGTCGCAGGACGTGGTGCTGGGTCTGTATTACATGACGCGCTCGACCGTGAACGGCAAGGGCGAGGGCATGGTGTTTGCCGACATCGACGAAGCACGGCGCGCCTACGACAACGGCTTGGTGGAATTACAGGCGCGGGTCAAGGTTCGCGTGCCGATGCACGACCAGGACGAGGACGGCGAGACGGCCACCAGTATCAAGGTCGTCGACACGACCATCGGCCGGGCACTGTTGTCGACCTTGCTGCCGGCGGGCCTGAGTTTCGACCTGATCAACCGGGACATGACCAAGAAAGCGATTTCCAACGTTATCAACGCCTGTTATCGAAATCTCGGCCTGAAAAAGACCGTCGTTTTTGCCGACCGTCTCATGTACACCGGCTTCCGTTTCGCGACCACGGCCGGAATATCAATCGGCGTCAACGACATGGTCGTGCCGGAAAGCAAAGAGGAAATCCTGTCCTCGGCAGAAGCCGAAGTGCTGGAAATTCAGAACCAGTACGCATCCGGCCTGGTGACCGAGGGCGAGCGCTACAACAAGGTCGTCGACATCTGGTCGCGTACCAACGACCAGGTCGCAAAGGCGATGATGGAAAAACTCGGCAAGGAAACCGTGGTCGATGCCAAGGGCAAGGAAGTCGACCAGGAGTCGTTTAACTCCATTTACATGATGGCTGACTCCGGTGCCCGAGGCTCCGCGGCCCAGATCCGCCAGCTTGCGGGTATGCGCGGCCTCATGGCCAAGCCGGACGGCTCGATCATCGAAACCCCGATCACGGCCAATTTCCGTGAGGGTCTCGACGTCCTGCAATACTTTATCTCGACCCACGGTGCGCGCAAGGGTCTGGCCGACACCGCGCTGAAGACCGCAAACTCGGGTTACCTGACGCGTCGCCTGGTAGACGTTGCCCAGGACCTGGTGGTCACCGAAACCGACTGCGAAACAAGGAATGGCGTTGCAATGGCACCGCTCGTCGAGGGTGGTGACATCGTCGAACCGCTGCGCGAGCGGGTGCTCGGGCGTGTGCTTGCCGAACCGGTTCTGATTCCGGGTTCGGACAAGATTGCCTTCGATGCCGGCACCATGCTGGACGAGGCAGCCGTTGCGCGGCTCGAGGATCTGTCGATCGACAACGTTCTGGTTCGCTCGCCGATTACCTGTGAGGTTCGCTACGGCGTTTGTTCGCAGTGTTATGGGCGCGACCTTGCCCGAGGTCATCGCATCAACATCGGCGAAGCGGTCGGCGTTATCGCTGCGCAATCCATCGGCGAGCCGGGCACCCAGCTGACGATGCGTACCTTCCACATCGGCGGAGCGGCATCGCGTTCTGCGGCGGTCAACAGCATCGAGATGAAGAACGCCGGTATCGTCAAGCTCAACAACATCAAGACGGTGGCGCACAAGAAAGGCTACCTGGTCGCAGTATCGCGGTCCGGCGAAATCTCCGTTATCAACGAGCACGGCCGCGAGCGGGAACGGTACAAGGTACCGTACGGCGCAATGATCACCGTCAATGACGGTGACGACGTAACGCCCGGACAGGTCGTCGCCACCTGGGATCCTCACACGCACCCGGTGGTGAGCGAGGTTGCCGGTAAGCTTCAGTTCGACGACTTCATCGATGGCGTAACGGTCACCGAGCAGGTCGATGACCTGACCGGCCTCACCAGTTTCGTGATTCTCGATCCGAAGCAGCGCGGCGCGACAGGCAAGGACTTGCGGCCGGTCGCGAAACTCGTCGATGAAAATGGTGACGATGTCTGTTTCGCGAACACCGACATTCCGGCCGTTTATGCGCTGCCGGCTGGCGCG
The DNA here is from genome assembly GCA_033720315.1 of Woeseiaceae bacterium. Classification (GTDB taxonomy): domain Bacteria; phylum Pseudomonadota; class Gammaproteobacteria; order Steroidobacterales; family Woeseiaceae; genus SZUA-117. Next base: position 11,396 of record JAWWCT010000080.1, read on the forward strand.
GTGATCAGCATGAGCGACGGTGCGACGGTGTCCGTCGGTGACGTGATCGCACGTATCCCGCAGGAATCGTCGAAAACCCGCGACATCACAGGTGGTTTGCCGCGTGTCGCCGACCTTTTCGAGGCCAGGAAGCCGAAGGATCCGGCGGTCATGGCCGAGTACACCGGCACGGTCAGTTTCGGTAAGGAGACCAAGGGCAAGCGTCGCCTCGTCATCACCGGCGAAGACGGTGAGGGCAAGGAAGAGCTGATTCCGAAGTGGCGCCATCTCAACGTCTTCGAGGGCGAACAGGTGGTCAAGGGCGAGATCATCGCCGACGGTGAGCCGAATCCGCACGATATCCTGCGACTGCAGGGCATCGAGCCGCTGGCCGATTACCTGGTGCGCGAGATCCAGGACGTCTACCGGCTGCAGGGTGTGAAGATCAACGACAAGCACATCGAGGTGATCATCCGCCAGATGCTGCGCAAAGTGCTGGTTGCCGATCCTGGCGATTCGACCTATCTGCGCGGCGAGCAGCTCGACAAGGCGCGGGTTCTCGACGAGTCGGAGAAGCTGGTGGCACAGGGCAAGAACCCGATTACCTTCGAGCCGGTATTGCTCGGCATTACCAAGGCTTCGCTGGCGACGGAGTCCTTTATCTCCGCGGCCTCTTTCCAGGAGACCACCCGGGTTCTGACCGAGGCCGCCGTGCGCGGGCTCCGCGACGACCTGCGCGGCCTCAAGGAAAACGTCATCGTCGGCCGGCTGATCCCGGCGGGCACCGGCTTCGCACACCATGCCGAGCGTCGCAGGACCCGCGAGCAGGACCTGGCGGAGCAATTGAAGGAACTGGACGAGGAGACGCAGGCTGCCGAAGCCGAGAACGCCGAAGTCTCGGACGAGGACCTGCTGGCCGAAGTCAAGCAGGAGGTGGCGGAAGCCGCAGAGAAGGAAAGCGGCAGCGAGACCGAGGAAACGAGTTCGACCCTTTAGCTTCTGGAATCTGAGGGTCAGAGCCCCAGGGCTCTGACCCCGCGTCCCGTGCTTGACACCCCGTATTGAGCGTCAATACAATGCCCCGCCTTAACCCGGGGGCCGGTTAACAACGGGCCCTACAATTGAGCGATCGGGCGCGCAAATAGGCTTTTGTTTTCAATAGCTTAGGATCGCGGCCCATCAGCCGACAGGCTGGGCCAGGAGTGGCCCGGCCGTTGGGCGCGCGTGTTATTCCGCGCGCTTTGTTTTTGCAGCAGGATTAAACGAGAGGGCCTATGGCCACGACAAACCAGCTAGTCAGAAAGCCGCGTTCGGTGAAACCGGACAAAAGCACCGTGCCGGCGCTCGAAGGCAGCCCGCAAAAGCGCGGTGTGTGCACGCGTGTCTACACCACGACACCGAAGAAACCGAATTCGGCGATGCGCAAAGTTGCGCGCGTCCGGCTGACGAACGGCTTTGAAGTGACGAGTTATATCGGTGGCGAGGGTCACAACCTGCAGGAGCACTCGGTCGTGTTGATTCGCGGCGGTCGTGTCAAAGACCTGCCGGGTGTGCGCTATCACACGGTACGCGGCACGCTCGATTGCGCCGGTGTCGGCGATCGTCGCCAGGGCCGCTCCAAGTACGGCACCAAACGACCCAAATCGTAAATTACCTAACCGGGGTCAGAGCCGGCTCTGACCCCAAGTGAAACCAGAGATACTCAATGTCACGCAGATCACAGGCACCGAAACGCGTCGTTCTTCCCGATCCGAAGTACGGGAGTGAACTGCTCGCCAAGTTCACCAACATGATCATGAGCGACGGCAAGAAATCCGTCGCAGAACGAATCATCTACGGTGCTCTCGACCGCATTTCCGAAAAGGAAACGCATGCGGAAGACAAGGCACTGGAGTTGCTCGAACAGGCGCTGGAAAACGTCAAGCCCGTCGTCGAGGTCAAATCGCGGCGCGTCGGCGGCGCAACCTACCAGGTGCCGATCGAGGTTCGGCCGGCACGTCGCCAGACCCTGGCCATGCGCTGGGTCATTGATGCAGCACGTAATCGTAGCGAAAAGTCGATGGCGCACCGGCTTGCGCACGAGCTGATGGATGCCGCCGAGAACCGTGGTACGGCAGTCAAGAAAAAGGAAGACACGCATCGCATGGCTGAGGCCAACAAGGCCTTTTCGCATTACCGCTGGTAAGCGGCGAACTCATTTCCATTCAGGACGAATTCCGTGGCACGTACAACTCCCATAGAGCGCTATCGCAATATCGGCATCATGGCGCATATCGATGCCGGTAAGACGACGACGACCGAGCGTATTCTTTTTTATACGGGTGTATCGCACAAGATAGGCGAGGTGCACGACGGCGCGGCTGTCATGGACTGGATGGAACAGGAGCAGGAGCGCGGCATCACGATCACGTCTGCTGCGACCACCTGCTTCTGGAGCGGCATGGACCAGCATTTCGACGAGCACCGTATCAACATCATTGATACGCCCGGCCACGTCGATTTCACCATCGAAGTTGAACGCAGCCTCCGGGTACTCGACGGCGCGGTCACAGTCCTGTGTTCCGTTGGCGGTGTGGAACCGCAGACGGAGACGGTCTGGCGGCAAGGCAACAAGTACAAGGTGCCGCGCATGGTGTTCGTCAACAAGATGGATCGCGCCGGCGCCGACTACCTGCGTGTCGTCAAACAGGTCAAGGATCGGCTCGGCGCCAATCCAGTGCCGATTCAACTGCCGATCGGCGCGGAAGAAAAATTCGAAGGTGTCATCGACCTGATTCGTATGAAGGCCATCTACTGGGACGACTCCAGTATGGGTATGACCTTTGAATTGCGCGACATTCCGGACAAGCTGCTCGCGGAAGCGCAGTCCTGGCACGAGAAGATGGTCGAGTCCGCGGCCGAAGCGGATGAAGAGTTGCTCGAGAAATTTCTCGAAAACGGTGACCTCGAGGCTGCCGATATCCGCAAAGGGCTGCGCACGCGCACCCTGAGCGGCGAGATTGTCGTGACGATGTGTGGTTCGGCGTTCAAAAACAAGGGCGTGCAGGCGGTCCTCGATGCCATCATCGATTTTATGCCGTCGCCGGTGGACGTGCCGCCGATCAAGGGCATACTGGAAGACGAAAGCGAAGCTGCACGACGCGCCAGCGACGATGAGCCGTTCGCCGCGCTTGCGTTCAAAATTGCCACCGACCCGTTCGTCGGAAACCTGACATTTTTTCGCGTTTATTCCGGGGTCCTGAATTCCGGCGACACGATCTACAACTCGGTCAAGGGCAAACGCGAGCGAATCGGGCGCATCCTGCAAATGCATTCGAACGATCGCAAAGAGATCAAGGAAGTCCACGCCGGCGATATCGCGGCGGCGGTTGGCCTGAAAGACGTCACCACCGGTGACACGCTGACTGACATCAAGAATGTCATCACCCTGGAGCGCATGGAGTTTCCCGAGCCTGTCATCTCGGTTGCCGTCGAGCCGAAAACCAAGGCCGACCAGGAAAAAATGGGCATCGCGTTGCAGAAGCTGGCGAAAGAAGACCCGTCGTTTCGCGTCGCGACCGACGAGGAGTCCGGACAGACCATCATCTCGGGCATGGGCGAACTGCACCTCGACATCATCGTCGATCGCATGCGTCGCGAGTTCAAGGTCGAGGCAAACGTCGGCAAGCCGCAGGTCGCCTATCGCGAAACGATTCGCCAGGCGGTCGAACAGGAAGGCAAGTTCGTGCGTCAGTCAGGCGGTCGCGGCCAGTACGGCCACGTGTTCCTGCGCATCGAGCCCCAGGAACCCGGAGCCGGTTACGAATTCGAAAATGCCATCGTCGGCGGCGTGGTGCCGAAGGAATACATCCCTGCCGTCGATAAAGGCGTAAAGGAGCAAATGGAGAACGGGGTTATCGCCGGCTTTCCGGTTGTCGACGTCAAGGTCACTCTCTACGACGGCTCCTATCACGACGTCGACTCGAGCGAGATGGCTTTCAAAATCGCAGGCTCGATGGGCTTCAGGGACGGTGCGCTGAAAGCGAAGCCTGTACTACTGGAGCCGATCATGAAAGTCGAGGTCGTCACGCCGGACGAATACATGGGTGATGTCATGGGCGATCTGAACCGGCGCCGCGGCTTGCCGCAGGGCATGGACGATTCGCCGTCCGGTAAAGTCATTCGCGCCGAGGTTCCGCTGGCCGAGATGTTCGGCTATGCGACGGACCTGCGCTCGATGAGCCAGGGGCGTGCAACGTATTCGATGGAATTCGCAAAGTACAATGAAGTGCCGCAGAATGTGGCAGACACGGTATTGAAAAAGGCTTCATAACAACTACATGAAAGCCAATTGACCATGCATGAGTAGGAAACATGTCCAAAGAGAAATTTGAAAGAACCAAGCCGCACGTAAACGTAGGCACGATAGGTCACGTTGACCATGGTAAGACGACGTTGACGGCGGCGCTGACGAAGGTGATGGCGGAGAAGCACGGGGGCGAGGTCAAGGATTACGATCAGATTGACAACGCGCCGGAGGAGAAG
>JAWWCT010000081.1:0-15672 GCA_033720315.1 Woeseiaceae bacterium
TCCGCGCGACGCATGCCGATCGACAGCGCGAGCGCATAGGCTTTCTGTCCCAGCCAGGTCGCCTCGGAGATCGCCGTCGTGACGCGGGAATAGAATTTCTCCCATACCCGCGGCACTGCGAACAGATAGGTCGGCGACACCTCCTGCAGGTTTTGTGCGACCGTCTCGGGACTCTCGGCCAGGTTGATCGTCGTGCCTTGCTTGAGCGGCAACCATACCGAGAAGGCGCGCTCCGCGAGGTGGCACAGCGGCAGGTAGGTCAGCAGTTCGTCGTCCTCGGTCAGGCGTACGAATTCCGGCGCCAGGCTCATCTGGAACAGTATGTAACGCTGCGACAACATCGCGCCTTTCGGCAATCCCGTCGTTCCCGAGGTGTAAATGAGCGCGGCCAGGTCGTCGCCACTGCCCTGCTCGGCGATACGTTCTATGAGTCCCTCGTTCTGCTCGCCGAACTTGCAGCCGATGTCATACAAGGTATCGATCGGCGCGACCTTGTCGTGCTCGAAACCGCGCAGGCCGCGCCAGTCGAATACATAGACTTTTTCGATGTTCGGCACCGCCTGTTCGATTTCGAGGAACTTGTCGAGCTGCTCCTCGTCCTCGACGAAAAGAAAACGACAATTCGAATCGGTCAACGCGTGTTCGACCTGGCGCGCCTGGTAGGTCGGGTAAACGCCGTTGACCACGCCGCCTGCGAGCATCGCGCCGACATCGGTCCACAGCCATTCGCGACAGTCCTCGCTCTGGATCGACACCACGTCACCGCGCTCGAGACCCAGGGAAAGCAACCCGTGGGCGATCTCGAACGCGCGAGCCCGATAGTCGTTCCACGAATAGCTCTGCCAGATGCCGAAATCCTTTTCGCGCATGGCAACACGATCTCCCCGCTCCGCCGACTTTTTCAGGAACAGTTTGGGCAGCGTGTCGCAGCCTTCGATCGTGACGATTTCACGATTCATCGCCAGGTCTTTCTCTTCTTCCAGCGCCGCCGCCCGCGCACGCCGACCTCTTTCTTGCCGAGGTAGAACTCCTTGATGTCCTCGCTTTGCAAGAGTTTCTCCGAGGGGCCGTCCATGACCATGCCGCCGACCTCCATCACGTAGCCGCGAACCGAAACCTTTAGTGCAACGTTGGCATTCTGCTCGACGAGCAGGATCGTCAGTCCTTGCTCGTGGTTCAAACGGGTAATGATGTCGAAGATCTCGTTCACCAGGCTCGGTGACAACCCGAGCGAAGGCTCGTCGAGCAGCAGGAGTTTCGGTCGTGCCATGAAACCCCGGGCGATAGCGAGCATCTGCTGCTGCCCGCCCGACAGGTAACAGGCCATCTTGTCGTGCAGCTTCCTGAGCGGCGGAAAATACCTGAACACCGTTTCGAGATCGCTGGCCACGGCATCCCGGTCATGCCGGTTGTACGCACCCATTGCCAGGTTTTCGCCCGTCGTCAGGAATGGAAAGACCTCCCTGCCCTCGGGCACGTGGGCAACACCCAGCCGGGCCACCCAGTCCGGATCCCGGCACTGGACCTCCCTGCCCTCGAACAGCACTTGCCCCTTGTTGCTGTCCAGGGCACCGCATGCGGTCTTGAGCAAGGTGGTCTTGCCGGCGCCGTTTGCGCCGAGCACGGCGACGATCTCGCCTTCGTTGACCACAAGGCTGACACCGCGGATCGCCATGATCGGCCCGTAGTAGGTTTCGACATTGCGCAATTCCAGGACGGGTGTGCTCATGCCGCGACTCCGAGATACGCTTCCTGGACCTGGCGGTTCTCGCGTATCTCTTCGGGAGTACCGATCGCGATCAGCTTGCCGTCATTGATCGCCATGACGCGATCGGCGACCTGCCCGACCAGGTTCATGTCATGCTCCACCATCACCAGGGTGACGCCGAGATCGTGCTTGATGTCCTCGAGCCAGAACGACACGTCATCGGTCTCCTCGTTGTTGAGGCCCGATGCCGGCTCATCGAGCAACAGCAGCGAGGGTTCCGCGCACAGCGCCCTTGCAAGCTCCACGTTCTTGCGCGCGCCGTAGGGCAGATCCGCGATTCGCTCGTCGCGATATTGCTCGATTTCCATGAGATCGATGATGTCCTCGACCTTTCGCCGATGTTCGAGTTCGCTGTTGCGCACACTGCGCGTGAACAGGAAATTCGAAATCGGATTGGCGCGCATGTGGCTGTGCCGGCCGACGAGCAGGTTCTGCAGAACGGTCGCCTGCTCGAACAGCTCGATATTCTGGAAGGTGCGGCCTATGCCGGCATCGACAATTCGATGTGCCGGCAATTTCAGCAGATCCTGGTCGCCATAGTGTATCGACCCGGTGGTCGGCTCGTAGAGCCTGCTGATCAAATTGAAGATCGTGCTCTTGCCGGCGCCGTTCGGACCGATAATCGCAAACACTTCGCCGGGCTCGACATCGAACGAGACATCCTCGACGGCATGCACGCCGCCGAATTCGATCGACAGGTTACGCACCGAGAGTCGCTTGCCGCTACTCATCGCATGCGCTCCGTCTTCAGGTACGCCTTCTGCCGCACGAACGAGGACTTGCGGTAGTAAGGGAAAGTCTCGAAGTAATAACGCAGTTTTTGCCAGCGGCCGTTGATTCCCAGCGGCTCGAACACGAGCACAAGCACGATGATCAGGCCGAACAGGCCGGGCTCGATACCGGCCTGCTGCCCGATCGCGGGCGGCAGAACGTCTTTCAGGAAACTCAGCGCGATCGGCAGCAACGACACGAATATCGCGCCGAATATGGCGCCGAGTATGCTGCCGAGCCCGCCGACGACGATCATAAGCAACAACTTCAGCGATTCGAGCACGCCGAACACGTCCGGCGCGATATAGGTCAGGTGATGCGCGAGTAATGCACCCGCCAGTCCGGTAATCGCGGCACTGACGCCGAAGGCCTGGATCTTTACCCATTCGACGTTGACGCCGAGGCTGCGCGCGGAGAGCTCGGAATCCCGCACTGCGACGAATGATCGCCCGGTCGGCGAACGGAACAGGTTGGCGGCACCCCAGACGACCAGCAGTGCGAGCGCCAGGTCGAGGAGGTACTGTTGCCAGGTCTCGTTCAGCGCGACGCCGAAAACCTCGAGGCCCGGAACCGCGAGGCCGGCGTGACCGCCGGTCACGCTGGCCCACTCGCCGAATACCGTTTCGATCAGGATGCCGAAAGCCAGGGTGGCGATCGCAAGGTAAAAGCCGTGCATCTTCGATGCCGAACGCCCGACGGCCATACCGACCAGGCCGGCAAGGGTCACTGAAGCGATGACCGACAAGGTGAACGGCACGCCCTGCGTCATCAAAACCGAATGGCAATATGCACCTATCCCCAGAAAACCCGCATGGCCGAAACTGACCTGGCCCGTGTGACCGGTCAGAATCATCAGGCCGACGCCGGCGATGACATACACCAGCAGCAGGCCGAGTTCGGCGAGGTAATAGTCCTGCAGCACGAACGGGGCGAGTAACAGCAAGGCGATCACGATGGCGACGCGCACCTTTTCGCCGGTCTTCGCGAGGAAGCGTATGTCGTCGTTGTAATGCGTTTTGAACAGGAACTGCATGCGTCAGACCTTCTTTTCATAGGTCTGCACGATCAGGCCTTCGGGCCGAACGAACAACACGATGAGCATCACCACGTAGGCGGACACGCCCTTGATGCCGGGCAGGAAGTAGTCCGCGAACGGCTCGACCACGCCGATCAGGATGCAGCCGAGCAAGGCCCCCGGAATGGAACCGAAGCCGCCGACGATCGCACCGGCCAGCGCCTTGATGCCGAGCAAGCCGATGGTGGTGTCGACCTGGGTGATGGGCGCCAGCAGCGCGCCGGCGCAAGCCGCGATCATCGCGCCGATCGCCCAGGTGAATGAGACCAGCCGTTTCACCGGAATGCCCATGTAATAAGCGGCGAGCTGGTTCTGCGAGGACGCCTGCATTGCTACGCCCAAGCGCGTGCGCCCGAAAAACAGATAGAGCGCAGCGACCAGCACAACGGTGGCGACGACGATGGCGACGCGATCGGTACCGACGTCGATCGCGCCCAGCGAAATCTCGCCGTCGAACGGGGTATCGAGCGAACGCGTGTTCCAGCCGAACAGCATGCCGGCGAGCGTGCGGAAAATGAAACCAAAGGCCACCGTCAGGATGAATACGCTCGCCTGCGACTCGCCGATGATGCGCCGCATGATCTGGGCATCGACCAGGTAGCCGACGGCCCCTATCGCCAGGCAGCCGAGCAGGAAGGCAGGCCAGAATCCCCAGCCCGTCGCTTCGGAAATCGTCAGCACGGCAAACGCGCCGAGCATCATGAACTCGCCGTGCGCGAAATTGACGACCTCGGTCGCCTTGTATATGAGCACGAAGCCGAGCGCGATCAGGCCGTAGGCACAACCCTGGGCAAAGCCGATGATTCCCAGATGAATGACGTCATTCAGTGGCAGCATGCGGCATTCGTCCGGTTCTTCGTATTCTTGTCAGCTGCATCTGTCTCGGCTCAGTTTACGCTAATGACCTTTCCGGGATTCAGGATGTTTTTCGGATCCATCGAGCGTTTCAGGGACTTCATCAGGGCGATTTCCTCCGGGCTCCGCGAAATCCCGAGATACGGTTTCTTCTCCAGGCCGATGCCGTGTTCCGCCGAGATCGCCCCACGGTACGGAATCAGCGATTCGTAGACGTGTTTCTCGACCGTCTTTGCATGCCGCGTCTTGACGCCGTCACACAGTACCGAAACGTGAATATTATTGTCACCCAGGTGCCCGAAGGCAGCCACGATCGCGTCCGGAATATCCGCGTGGATGCCGCGCATGACCCGCTCGACGTAGTCCCCGACATCGGACACCGACAAGCTGACATCGAAGTTGTAACAGTCGCGCACCAGCCACTCGACCTCGCCCCGGATCGCCCAGATTTCGTCGCGCTCGCGCGCCGATTTGGCGATGACCCCGTCGAGGATCATGTCGCTCTCGATCATCTCGGAGAGCACTGCCTCGAAGTCCTCGTCGTCCTTGCCCGGCCGGGTACCCATCGCCTCGACGATCGCATACAGCGGATAACGTTCGGCGAACGGCGAGCGCAGCTTGCCCGCCGGCTGGGTCACCTTGTCGAAAAAATCCTGCCACATCACCTCGAAGCCGCACAGCGAACTGCCGAGCAAGGCCTTGGCCTTGTTGAGGACTTTAAGGACCTGCGCGTACTCCTGGCAGGCGACCAGCGCCACATTGTGGGTTCGCGGTTTCACGCTGAGTCGAAACACGATGCGCGTCACCAGGCCGAGCACGCCCTCGGTGCCTATGAACAGGTGCTTCAGGTCGAAACCGGAATTGTTCTTGATGTAGCGATTCATCGACGACACCACGGTGCCGTCGGCGAGGACGGCTTCGAGGCCGAGCACCGAGTCGCGCATCATGCCGTAGCGGATGACCTTGGTGCCGCCGGCATTCGAGGACACGTTGCCGCCGAGCATGCAGGTGCCGCGGGCGCCGATGTCCACCGGGAAAAACAGGCCCTCGGCGTCAGCCGCTTCCTGCGCGGCCTGCATGGTGACCCCCGCCTGCACGGTCATGGTATGCGCGGTGGTGTCGATCTCCTCGATCGCGTTCATTCTCTCGAATGACAGTGCGATGTCGTCGGGCGTGGTCGCGCAGCCCTGGACCAGGTTGGTCAAGCCGCCGTAGGGCACGACGCTCTGGCCGCGCGCGAAGCAGGCCTGCATGATTTTCGATACCTGCTCGGTGCTGGACGGACGCAGGACCGCCCTGGCATGGCAGGGCTGGTGCGTTTCCCAGGGCGTGGTGCGGTTCCTGGCCTCGGCGCCGGTCTGCATCCCGGCATCGCCGAGGAGCTCGCGGAATTCGGCGAGCAGCCCGCTTGTCGCCGGCTCAATATGGTCTTTCGAGCTCATCCGCCCATGCTAACGACAGCGGGCCCCGCTGACCATCCGGCTGCGCTATTTTACGGGAGTCGTCGGGCACACCCGGATTGCGCTATGATTCGCGGTCGCGCGAGCTGCGCAGAAGAGGAACCGACATGCGGGAAATGCTCAAGTTTTACATCAACGGCGAATGGGTCGACCCGGTGGAACCGAAGCCGTTCGACGTCATCAACCCGGCGACCGAGGAAGTGTGTGGCCGCATCAGCCTGGGGTCGGCGGCCGACGTCGACAAGGCCGTGGCCGCAGCGAAAGACGCGGCGCCGTCCTACGCGCAAACCACACGCGAGGAACGCATCGCCCTGCTCGAGCGATTGCTCGAGATCTACGAAAAACGCAACGACGAGGTGGCCACCGTCATCATGGAAGAAATGGGTGCGCCCTGGAAACTCGCGAAATACGCCCAGGCGCCGAGTGGCTCGCAACACATCAAGGCGGCGCTCGACGTGCTCAGGGACTTCGAGTTCGAGGAATTTCACGGCTCGACCATGATCGTCAGGGAGCCGATCGGCGTGTGCGCGATGATCACGCCGTGGAACTGGCCGATGAACCAGATCGCCGTCAAGGTCGCCCCGGCGCTTGCGGCGGGCTGCACCATGGTCTTGAAACCCAGCGAAATCGCCCCCTTCGACGCGATACTGTTTGCCGAGATGATTCACGAGGCCGGCGTGCCGGCGGGCGTGTTCAATCTCGTCAACGGTGACGGCCCGACGGTCGGCGCTGCGCTGGCCAGTCATCCCGACGTGGCGATGGTGTCGTTTACCGGTTCGACCCGGGCCGGTGTCGCCGTGGCGCAAAACGCGGCGCCGACGGTCAAGCGGGTGGCGCAGGAACTCGGCGGCAAATCCGCCAACATCATTCTCGACGACGCCGACTTCGAGAAAGCAGTCGCACGCGGCGCAAGCGCCTGTTTCGAGAATACCGGGCAGTCCTGCGACGCGCCCAGCCGCATGCTGGTACCGCAAGCGCGGCTTGCGGAAGCCGCGGAAATCGCCGCCAAGCGGGCGGCCACGACCACGACTGGCGATCCGCAGGCCGAGGACACGCGGATGGGCCCGCTGGTCTCCGAGGCTCAATGGCGGAAGGTCCAGGACCTGATCCAGAAAGGGCTCGACGAGGGCGCAACCCTGGTCGCCGGCGGACCGGGCCGGCCGGAAGGGCTGGACAAGGGCTACTTCGTCAAACCCACGGTGTTCTCCAACGTGCGCAACGACATGACCATCGCGCGTGAGGAGATTTTCGGGCCGGTCCTGTCGATCATTCCTTATAAAGACGAGGACGACGCCGTGCGGATTGCCAACGACACGAACTATGGACTGTCCGGCTACGTGTCCTCGGGTAATCTCGAACGAGCACGCGACATCGCGTCGCGACTGAGGACCGGCATGGTGCACATCAACGAAGCACCGCTCGATTCGCTGGCGCCGTTCGGCGGTTACAAGCAGTCCGGTAACGGACGCGAGTGGGGCGCGCACGGTCTGGAGGAATACCTCGAGGTCAAATCGGTGTACGGCTACCGAGAGGCGAGCTGAGGCAAACCCTTAATAAGAACCTGCAAATGCGACCTCGGCAAAGGTCGTAGCAGCAACGACATTGACGACCGTATGAATCCAACGATCCGCCTTACACTGGCAGCGGCGACCTGCGTCGTGGCGCTCGGCGGCTGCACCGAAAGCGCGAGGCCGCAGGCCACCGGCAAGAGCAACATCCGCGGCGTGAACGCCCTGTCGGACACACCGGCGTTGAATTTCCTCATCGAGGAGCGAACCCTCGACACCATCGACTTCAGGGGTTCCACGGGCTTTATTGCGTTCGATGACCTGTCGTACAACTTCAATTTCGATTACCTGCCGCCACTGCCGGCCGACGCCGTACGCCTCGGCACACAGTTCATCGATGTCGAGGCCGACATCGCATACACCATTGCGCTGACCGGGACGTTTGCTAACCCGACGACGATTTTCTGGGAGGACGCGATTCGCCAATGGGACGGCAGCGAGACGGTGTTCGAGGCGGTCTTCGTCCACCTGGGACCGGGCGTCGAAGAGCTCGACATCTATTTCGCGTCCGCGGGTACGGTACCGGTACTTGGCCAGGCCGTCGGCACGCTGGCGTTCGGCGAACGACTGGCGCTCGCGGAATACGAGGAACTCAACGACGGTTACGAATTGATCCTGACGCGCGACGGCGATCCGTCAGGCGTCGTGTTCCATTCCATTACCATCCAGCCGGTCGCACAGACCCGGTTGACCTTTGGCATTTTCGACGATGAGCCGGCGGTGCCGGGCAACGTCAGTGTCAGCAGCATCGGCCAGTCTGGTGGTTCCGCGCGGCTTGCCGATGTCAATTTTCCGTCGCAGGCGCGGGTATTCCACGCCGCCTTCGGCACTGCGAATTTCGACGGCTACCTGGACGAGGATTTCAGCGCCATCGTGTACCCGGATGTCGGCTTCCTGGACCTCTCGGCTTATGCGGACGTCGCCACCGGGCAGGTGCCGCTGACGGTGACACAGGTCGGCAATGCGGGTGCCGTCATCCACGAAGGCGACCTCAGTATAGTCGGCGCATCCAGGAACAGCGTGGTGCTGGTGGGCGAACCAGGCGAACTGGGCTTCCTGGTGCTGCCGGACACTGGCCGACCGGTCGTCACCTACCCGCAATTGCGAATCCTGAGCACGGCTTTCAATTTCGAACTGCTCGACATCTACGTGACCGACCCCGGCACGCCCCTGGACGACGTGCTCGCGCCGAGATTTGCCGGCGTATCACCCCTGGTGACTTCCAACTACGTCAGTGCACAGGAGGGCATGCGAGAACTGACCATCACGGAGCGCGGCGACAAGACGCCGATCGGCACGCCGCTCATGATCGACCTCGCGAACGGCGACATCCTCGATGTGGCCATCGTGGACACGGCCGACCCGAACGTCGTCGAGCTGCTGCCGTGGAGTTTCCAGCCGGCGCCCTGAGCGGCGGCCGGCGCGAAGTCCCTTATCCGCCGCAACACGCGCCTGGCGATTCGCCGCCAGCGGGCTGCGCCGCGTCACTGTCCGTGCGTGGCGCCAGGTCGTCGCCGTAGGTGGTCGTTTCGCCATGCGTCATGAAGCTCTCCCAGGCGACATCGTCCGGATCGCGAACCCAGGTCTTCGATGAGTTCGCGTAGCAGCATTGCGCATTCGGCTGGTCGAACGCCGTGATCTGGGCATCGCGCAGGCGCGACTGGATTTCCGCGAGCTCCGGCATGCTGTCGGTCTGCAGGCCAACATGGCTGATGCCGCGGCGCCCGGCCGAGGTGCTGATGGAAAAATTGATGCGCGGATCCTCGAGCATCCATTTCGCATAGTCGTTTTTCTTCAGCGTCGGCGCGCTGCCAAACAGGGTGGAATAAAAACGCGTCGAACGCTCGAGGTCGGCGACGTTGACGCTAACGTGAAATCGTTTCATATGACTTTCCTCTCAATGCTTGCTAAACCCGAGTGTTGCATCAGTTGGCGCGTAAGCTCCGTCATACTGGTGCAATAGTCGGGTTAGGCCACTTCGGCGACCAGCGACTCGACCACCGGCCGACAGACCTCCTGTGCCCCGGCACAGCAGTCTTCCATCAGAAACAGCACCAGCTGCTTCACCGTGTCGTAGTGGGCGTGGTAGATCACGCTGCGGCCCTGGCGGCGCGAGCCGATCAAACCGGCCTGCTCCAGGATGCGCAGATGGCTCGACATCGTGTTCTGGCGTGAGCCCAGCGCGTCGGCGATCTCGCCGGCGGCCAGCCCCTGTGGGCCCGCCTGCACCAGCAGGCGAAACACCCAGAGGCGGGTTTCCTGGGCCAGGGCAGACAGGGTATCGAGGGCGTGTTCTACATCCATATATCGAGAATAGTCGATATATGGATGAAAAGTCAATCGACGGCGGCAGATTTTCGCGGCAGCGCCACCCGGATCGCCTCTGGCGGCGTCAATCGCCGCCAGATACTCGCCGCGTCGGCATCGAACACGGCCTCGCTCGAGGCTTCGACCAGGTGCCAGCTGCCATGTACGAGCTCGCCATCGAGCTGCCCGGGCCCCCAGCCGGCATAGCCTAAGAAATAGCGCAGCTCGCCGGGATCGTTGACACCGGCCGGCAACGGGCCGCCCGGCGCCACCAGGTAGACCTCCTCGAGTACCTTGACGGCACCCGCCGGTGGGCTGTCGGTCCTGAGCAGCGCGCGCAGGCTGGCGATCTGCACCGGCCCGCCCCAGTACAGGCTCCCCCGGTAGTGTTCCATGCCTTCGAGGTCCGGCAACACCTCGGTTGCCTCGGCCTGCATGGGGCGATTGACGACCAGGCCCAATGCGCCGTCGTTGCCGTAGTGCAGCAACAGCACCACGGTCTCGTCGAACAAACCGCCACGGACCTCACCGGTGGCGACCAGGAACATGCCGGCCGCCGGGTCCTGGGCCGGACCCGGCGTGGCCAACAACAGCAGCAGCGCCACTGTGCTGCCCAGGGTGGCCGCGCGGCTCGACGTTGTGCGCCGGGAAGTTTGCATGGGCTTTACGCAACTATAACGGAACCGCGACCCGCTGAAGCACAGCGCTCAGGAGGCGATGGCTTTTTCGACATAGGCGGCGCGATCGTTGGCCGCCGCTTCGTCGCTCAGGTCCTTGACCTTGTACATGGCGCGATCCGCCACGCTCACCAGTTGCCACATCTCGTTGCCGTGATCCGGCATCAGGGCGATGCCGAAACTCGCAACGCAGTCGATCTCCTGGCCCTGGATAATGTAGGCCTGGCAAGCGGACTCGACCAGGCGTTCCGCGACCCGCTTGGCGTCCTCGACGGCGATGTCCGGCAGCACGATCACGAATTCGTCACCGCCGAGGCGCGCGAGAATGTCTTCCGGCCTCAGGCAGAATTCCAGGCGATGCCCGAATGCCTTGAGCAGGGCGTCACCGGCGTGATGCCCGAATCGATCGTTGATGGTCTTGAAATTATTCAGATCGAGATAGATGACGGCGCCGCGCTTGTCCTCGCCGAAGCAATGCCGGGCCTGTTTTTCGAAACCGCGCCGGTTCCAGACCCCGGTCAGCGGGTCGCGCAGCGCATCGGCGAGCGCGCGGGTTTCGTTGCGCTTGCGCTGGGTAATGTCGATCAGGGTGACCGAGTAGTCGCTGCCCACGGGCTCGGCGACGATACGCAACCAGGCCTGCTCGTCCTCGACATCGATTTCGATTTCATAATCGACCGACCGCTTCGCCGGATCGTCGCTTTCAAAGGTTTCCAGCAGCTTTTCCGGTTGCAAGAGGTGCAGCTTTTCCACGGGCATGCCGACCAGGGTGGCATTGCCGCTGCCGAGAAATTGCTCCGCCGAGCGATTGGCAAACGTGCAGCGGAATTTCTTATCGTCGTCGCGCGAGTCGCGGGTAAACCTCAGCATGCCGTTGGACGAATGCTCGACCAGCGAGCGGATCAGGTTTTCACTGTCGGCAAGCGCAGCGAGCGCCTGCTTGCGCTGGGTCACGTCGCGGCACACCACCACAGTACCGCGGCTCTGCCCCGACGGGCCGGTCAGCGGTGCAGTGTTGAGTTCGTAGTAGCGATCGGATTTCAGCCGAATCGTCTGCGTGAGTTTGCGGTCGCGCGCGTGTTCGAGTATCGCCTGCGCCTCCGGATCGTCCTGCCACAGGCGGTTGCCGATCAATTCGCTTTCGGCCGATTCGAGCAGCTTCTGCGCCGGCCTGTTGGCACTGATGATCTTCTGCGACTGGTCGAGCACGATGATCGGGTCGCGCACATGATCGAACATCGTCTCGTAAGCCAGCGGACTGAAATCGTAGACGCGCATGCCGATGGTCGCATACCAGTAAAGCGGCAGCAGCAGGGCCAGCGTGGTCGAGGTGAACGGGAAGTCGGCCGGCCCGATGCCGAGCAGCGTATTGGCAATGCTGACCAGGAACGGCAGTGACGCGCAGATCAGCAGCAGGACCACCTTCCTGCGATGGGCAAGCGCGATGCTCGGCAGGCGCCCGGCGAGGGCGATCACCGAGTAGCCGAACAGCCCGTAGGCGAACGGCGCATGCACCCGGGTGAACCAGGCATGGTCGGTGGCGTCGGTGAACCGATATACGCCGCCGGTTTCGATGGTCGTCCAGATCATGCCGTGCAGGGGATTGGTAATCGCCAGCGCCGTGGTCGCTGCCGGGATGATCGACAGCGCGAGCAGGACCGGGGTCGTGGGCCGGCCTGCCGTGAACTCGCGGTAGATCGTGTACATCGCCAGCGGAATGAAGCTGCCGCTGAAATACGACAGGGTGCGCCCGATACCGTAGATGTTTTCGTCCGTCGTACCAAAGGAAAACGCGCTGCCGGCGACCATGGTGCCGATAAGGAACAGGAAGTAGCTGATCGTGTTATTGGACAGCGCAGCGGTCACGCGGGAAATGCGCACCGCCAGCCACAGGTACAGCACCGCCGCGAAACCGAACACGGTCGGCAAGATCAGTTCGAGCGCAGCGATCACGTCCCGGCCCCCGCCAGGCGCTGTAGAAGTGGCACCGTCATGCGGGAATCCTAGCGGCGGCCGGCAAGCCGCGCTGCGACCTGTGCCGCATTACCCGTATGGACCGCCTGGTAAGAATCCGCCGCCGGCTCGCCTACAGCCCGTCTGCCGTGTCCTCGATCAGGGTATCGACGACGGCCTTGAGCGCCTCCTGGTTGCTCATGCCGGACGCCGTCGACAGCTCGTGAACCTTGAGCTGGCGGTGCGCGCTGGTGCCCCGGGTCAGGATGTCGCGAACCGCCGCGACCTCCTCCTGGCAATCGAGCGCTTCGGCGTCCTCCGCGGTCAGCTCGAGCATTTCGTCGAGCAGCTCCTCGAAGCGCACCACCGCGCCCTTGGCGAAATCGATGAGACCCTCGTCGAAGCTGTAGCGCATTGCGCGCCAGCGGTTCTCGTTGATCAGCATCGACGAGTAAATGCGCCAGCGCTGGTTGGCACAGCGCAAGCGGTACAGCATGCGCATCAGGCAGGCCAGCAACGCGGCGAGCGCGATGGCATCGTCGAGGCGCGTGCAGACGTCCATGATGCGGGTCTCCAGCGTCGGGAAACGCCCGCTGGGTCGCAAGTCCCACCAGATCTTGGTCGAGTCCTCGAGGAGCCCGGCGCGGATCATGATGTTCACGTGGCGTTCGTACTCGGCGTAACTCTGGAAATGCTCCGGCAGCCCGGTGCGCGGCAAGGCATCGAATATGGTCAGGCGGTAACTCTTGAGGCCGGTATCGCGGCCGTCCCAGAATGGCGAGGAGCACGAGAGCGCCAGCAGGTGCGGCAGGAAATAGGTCATCTGGCTCATCAGGTCGATACGCAGCGCGTCGTCGCCGATACCGACATGGACGTGCATCCCGCAGATCAAGAGCCGCCGCGCAGCACCCTGCATCTCCGCGGTCAGCGTGTCGTAGCGTTCCTTGCTGGTGTGTTTCTGTTCCGACCAGTGGCTGAACGGATGCGTGGATGCAGCGATCGGCGCCACGCCGTGACGCCCGGCCACGTCGATGATGCAAGACCTGAGTTTGCTGAGGTCCTCGCGAACTTCCTGGATGTTTTTGCATACCTTGGTGCCGACTTCGATTTGCGAACGCAGAAATTCGGTCGTCACCTGGCTGCCGAGCAACTCCTCGCACTCGCTCAGCAAGGTGTTCGGCGGATCGACGACCAGCGCGCGGGATTCCTTGTCGACGAGCAAATATTCTTCTTCCACGCCGAGTGTGAATTCGGGTTCTCTAATGCTCATGCTGCGGCCCTTGTGTCCCTGTTTCCTTTGTCACGGCGAGGTATGTCTCATGCCGATTTTTGCGGTGTCTTCTTGCCGATTTCGGTTGGCTCGAGGCGCGCCGGCAACGATGCGATGGCGGGCCGCAGGACCGAACAGATTTGCGCGACGCCCGCGGCATCGTCGATCAGGTCCTGACGGATCTCGATGCCGACGTGCGGTAAGCCTTTCGCTTCGGCGTGGTGATCGACGGTAAAGTCGTGAGGCGCCTTGCCGGAATACGGCTCGTTGTCGCCGACGTCGTATCCCGCCTCGCGCAGGTCGTGAAGCAGGCACTCGGCCGTGGCCCGGTCCTGGTCCCAGAGCACGCCGATCTGCCACGGTCGGGATTGGCCATTGAGCACCGGAGTGAAGCTGTGCACGGAAATAAAAATCGGTTTGCGACCGGTCCCGCCAAGGCGCTCCACCTGGGAAGCAACCGCATCATGGTATGGCCAGTAGATCGCATTCGCCCGCAACTCTTTTTCCTCCGCATGCAGGTTGCGGTTGCCGGGGATCACCACGCCGTCACCGAATTCCAAAAAGGCGCTCGGATCCATGAGCTGCCGGTTGCAGTCGACGACCAGGCGCGAGTACTGGCACAACACCGCGGTCGCCCTGAGTTCCTTCGCAAGGCCTCGCGTGAGCGGGCCGGCGCCGATGTCCAGCGCCAGGTGACAGCGGCGGGCGAACGGGTCCAGGCCCATGCTGCCCAGCGCCGCCGGAAAGCGGCGGCTGGCATGGTCACAGACGAGCAGGATCGGCACAGTCGATTCGCCGTTCATGATCACGAACGGTTCGGGCTCATCGTCTGCTAGCAAGTGTGGCGTCGGTTTGTTGTTGTTGCTGCCTGCGTCAGGCATGTTGTGTCGCGCTCCTGCCCCGGGGCCGCCAGTTTACCGCATCGCCTGCGCAGGAGGCGCGGCAGGGTGGCTGCATTCGCTCAGGCGAGTTGTGACGACTCCCTGGACTGCTCGGTCCAGGGACTGAAGGTTTTCACCGAGGAAGGCCGGGCGATGTAGAAACCCTGGGCGTAGCGCACACCGAGCGCACTCAGCTTGTCGAGGACTTCCTTGGTCTCCACGCGCTCCGCGATCGTGGCGATACCCATCGCGTTGCCGACCTGGTTGATTGCCTTGACCATGCTTTCGTCGACCGTGTCGTCAACCACGTTGCGGATGAACTGACCGTCGATTTTCAGGAAATCGACCGGCAGGTTCTTGAGGTAGGTGAACGACGACAGGCCGCTGCCGAAATCGTCGAGCGAAAACTTGCAACCCAGTTTTTTCAGTTCCTGCATGAAATGGATGACGCGCGACAGATTCGAGATCGCTGCGGTCTCGGTAATTTCGAAACAGATCGCGCCCAGGGGCAGTTTCTGTTTTTCGAGCTCGCCCTTGACGAACTCGAGAAAGCGGTCATCGCTGAGCGAAGTGCCGGACAGGTTGATCGCCAGCGTGAAGTGCGCCTGCTCCGCGTCCGGCGTCTTGTCGGCGAGTTGCGTGAGCGCCTCGCGAACCACCCAGCGATCGAGCGTCGGCATCAGGTTGTAGCGTTCGGCGGCCGGGATGAACTGATCGGGTCCGACGATGTCGCCGTTCTCGTCGCGCATTCGTAGCAGCAACTCGTAATGCCCGCGATGCTTGGTCGCGGCGTCGCCGATGCCGATGATCGGCTGGTAGTACAGCTCGAGGCGGTTTTCCTCCACGGCATTGGTGATTCTCGACACCCATTTCATTTCTTCGTGGCGCGCCGATGCATCGCTGTCGCGGTACAGGTGAATCTGGTTGCGCCCCATGTCCTTGGCCGAATAGCAGGCGACATCCGCCGAACTCATGACGCTGGCCGCGTCCGGGCTTTCCTTGTTGACCATGTACATGCCGATGGAGCAACGAACATTGGTGAACGTGTCCTGCCAGGCGAAGCGGTTCTTTTCCACGGCAGCACGAA
>JAWWCT010000082.1:0-14406 GCA_033720315.1 Woeseiaceae bacterium
ACTTTTCAATCTCGGCAGCGCGCTGATCGCGAAACGGCAGTTTGCCGAAGCTGCCGACGTCTTGCAGAAATGCCTGACGTTAAGGCCCGATATCGCCGCCTGTCGCAGCAAGCTCGAGCAGGCACTGCGCGGCATGCGCGATCAGGACCGGGCCGCGCAAGGTCAGTAGCAAAAGGGCCGGTACTGACGGGTTCCTGTCAGGCGTTGAAGACCTCGGTGAACACCCGCTGGAACACCTCGATGTCTTCGATGCGTCCCATGCTGACGCGAATGTAGTTGTCATACGGCGGGTAACCACCCTGCATCAGGATGTTACGCTCGGCCATTTGGTGCTTGAATTTCGCGCCATCCCGACCGATATCCGCGAACAGGAAATTCGCCTGTGACGGCAGCGGTTCGATGCCGTTCTCGCGAAACGTATCAATAACCATTTGCCGGCCCTCGAAGATTTTTCCCCGAGAAAACTCGATGAAGGCATCGTCGGTATAACTGGCAAGCGCTGCCGCGAGTCCGGCGACGTTCGGCCAGGCCATTACGTGCCCGCTGACGATTTTCGCGAGATCCGGTCGTGTCATGCCGTAGCCGACACGCATTCCGGCCATGCCGAAGATCTTGGAAAAGGTTCGCATCACGATGACGTTCTCGCCGTCGCGCACCAGGTCCACCATCGACGTGTAGCCGGGATTGTCGGTCAGCTCGTTATAGGCTTCGTCGACCACGACCACCGCCTTCCTGCCGACCGTGCGGCAGAAATCCCGCAGGCGATCGCCATCCAGCGCCAGGCCGGTCGGATTGTTCGGATTGCAGATGTAGACCAGGCTGATGTCGTCGTTGACCGCGGCCTCCATGGCGTCGAGGTCGATCGACAGGTCCTTCTTCAACGGCACGGTCACCAGCTCGACGCCCATGCGGCGCGCATAGGCCAGGTGATCGGAGTAGGTCACGCTCGGCAGCAGGATCTTGCCCTTCTTGCCCCAGGCCACGAACTCGGCCTGCAGTGCCTCGTTCGAGCCGGACGACAGGACCATATTTTCGAGCGCCAGCTCGTTGCGCTCGGCGATAGTGCCGAGAACCACCGGCACCAGGTCGTCCGCGTAGTAGGCGCCCTTGCGCACGGCGTCGAACGCGGCCTTCTGCGCCGCGGCACTGGGTCCGTACGGATTTTCGTTCCACCGCAGGGCAATTTTTCCGGGCGGCGGGCCAACTTGTGCTAGCGCTTGCGGAAACAGCGAGAGGCTAACGGCGCCGGCGACCATACCGCGCACCAGGTCGCGGCGAGAGAGTTGATTGGACATTCGTTTGACCCCTTAGTTTCTACTGCTGCGCTGGTATCGCATTATCGCAGACCGTTCAACACGATACACAATTGTGATTGTTTTTCGCCCCGAGACTCTCGAGCAGGGCAATCGCCTCGGGAAACGGTGAAATCCGTTCCGCCGGCCCGTTTGCCATGTCGGCGGTGGTCTGGCCCTTGCGGCTGACCACGAGCACGTCGGCGCCCCGGCTCACCAGGTATTCGATCATCTGGTTGTCTCCGCGCGCCGCGGCGTGGTGCAGCGGCGTATAGCCGTTGGCATCCCGCAAATTGACGTCGGCGCCACATTCCTCGACCAGGTATCGAACAGCCGGCAACCAGTTCTCCGCTACGTGACGGTGCGCGTGAGCCATGAAGTACTGGCCGTAGCCGGCGCCGGCCGCTGCGTGTATCGGATAGACATACGGCCCGCCGACCGGCACTTCCGGCAAACCCGAGTGATCGACTTCTTTTGCTTCTTCCTGTTGCGGGTCGCGCTGCCCACGACTGCGCGGGGGAATCTTGCGCGTCGGGATGTTCGGGTCGGCGCCGAATTCTTTCAACAATCGCATCGCCCTGACGTCCAGTGCCTGTGCCGCACGCCAGAACGGCGTCGCTCCGTCGTAATGCAGGCCGGCCGGAACGAATACCGAGGTCGTAAATTCCGCGTACCAGAGGTGCTTTTCGAGTCGCGCATTCGGCTCCGCCCCCGCTTCGAGCAGCGCGCGCAAGACATCCAGGTAGCTCGCCTGCTGCCGCTGGTAATCGACAGGATGGGCGTAATGTGACCAGGGTGCCCACTGCCGTTCCAGCGTCGCGAACAGCGGCCCGGTGCCCGCATCGCTGACCCGGTTCGGGTCCGCGCCGCGCTCTATTAAATAGAGCGCGATGTCGAACTGGCCGTTCACCGTCGCCATCAACAGCGGTGTCGTTTGATCCCCTGCAGACGGCTGGTCGATATCCGCGCCGGCATCCACCAATGCCGCGACCACATCGGCATGACCCTGGCGCACCGCATGCAAGAGCGGCGTGAGTCCGCCCCAGTGCCCGACCCACTCGCCGTAGGACAGGCGTTTCGCTTGCTGCGGCTCAGCGGCGGCGTCATCCTCGTTACAGCGATCTGGCAGGGAGCCGCGGCTGAAACGGTTTGCCGCCGGATCGTCGCGCACTTCGCAGGCCGGATCCGGCACCTCGGGCCAATTGCGCTGGATCTCTCGTGCAAAACTGATCGCACCCTGCACTTCGTTCGGTTTCGGTAGCCACTCGGGACCGCCGCCGGCCTTCTCTTTGAAATCGGCGAGCGCCGCCACCAGTCGTTGATTCGCAGCCTGGTCGGCCCGCTCCATTTCCCGGGTATCGACGACGCTCGACGTCACCGAGTAATCGGCGCCGGCGTCGAGCAGCACACGAACGTTCTCCAGCCGGCCTGCCGATGCGGCAAACACCAGCGGCGTCTGACCCCAGGCGTTTTCGCGAGCCTCGACCTCGGCTCCTGCTGCCAGTAGCGCGCGGACGGTTGCCGCGCTGGGCGAGGCGGACGCCAGGTGCAATGGCGTGGCATCGGAGTTGGAGGTTGTAGCTCTAACGTCGGCTCCGGCCGCCAGCAACTTGTCGACGACAGCGACATGGCCGTGACGACTGGCGATATGCAACGGCGTATAGGCGTTGATGCGCGTGCCGGCGTCGATATTGGCGCCGGCGTAGATCAACATGCCGGCAAGTTCGGCATCGCCGTTTTCCGCGGTCCAATGCAGCGCCGTCATGCCGTCGCCATGGGCCTGGTTGACGTCCGCGCCTGAGCGCAACAAGTCTCTGACGGCATCCGGGTCGCGACGCTCCGCCGCATCCGCCACCGGTCCGGCAGCGACATCCTGCCAGGCCAGTAATGCTATTAATAAGTGTAGCGTGAGCGCCAGTGTCGCGGACTTTTGCATCATGGCACTAGACGTCGAGCTCGCCGGTGCTGTCGCCGAAACTCTCGAGCTCGTGGCCGAGCCGGTTCAAGAGGGTCAGCATGGCATTCGCCATTGGCGTGCCGTCTGCGGCCCTGACATGCTTGCCGCCGCGGTGTGCGCCGTTGGCGCCGCCGAGGAACACCAGCGGGCAACGCCGGTGGTTGTGCACGTTGGGATCGCTCATCGGCGAACCCCAGATGATCATCGTCTGGTCGAGCAGGTTTTTGTCGCCGTCGAACGTGTTCTCGAGCCGCTCGAGAAAATAGGCATTCTGCTGCATGCGGTACTTGCAGATCGTATTGAAGTCTTCGATGGCCTGCTGCTTGTCGCCATGATGTGAGGCCGGATGAAAACCCTTGTCGGATCCGCTCTCCGGCAACGATCGATTGGACGCGTCGCGCCCCAGCTTGAAGGACACAACGCGGGTCATGTCGGTCTGGAACGCCAGCACCTGGAGGTCGTACATCAGCCTGACGTGCTCGGAGTAGGAGTCGGGGACCCCGGGCGGCGCACCGGGGAGTTCGCGTTCGGATCCGTCGGTGTTCTTTTGCTCGACGAGCTGGATGCGTCGCTCGATTTCGCGAACGCTGTCGAGATAACGCTCGACCCGGTGAACATCCGCCGGGCCCAGCTCGCCTTTCAGGCGACCGATATCCCTGACCACCCAGTCGAGGATGCTGGCATGCATCCTGCGGCGCAGTTGCCTTTCCTTCTCGGTACCGCCGGCGCCGAACAACATGTCGAACGCGGTGCGCGGATTGCGAATCATCGGCAGCGGCTCGGTCGGCGATGCCCAGCTCAGGTTGTCGGTATACGCACAGGAATAGTTGTAACCGCAGCCGCCGCCCTTGTCGGTCGGCTCGATGCCGAGTTGCATTGACGGCAACATCGTTTGCTGACCGAATGTCTGTGCGTGCAACTGGTCGAGCGAGGTACCGCAGTGAATGTCCGACGCCTGCGTCTGCTTCGGGTGCGCCTGGGTCAGGAAGGTCGCGGTCGAGCGGAAGTGATCGGCGCCGACTTCGCTCGGATGGGCGGCTTCGGCCATGCGCACGTCGGTGTTCGAGATAATGGTCATGACGTCGCGCCATGGTTCGAGCACCTTTAGCGTATTGTCTGCGACCAGTTCGAAACCGCGGCCGGTCGTCGCCGGCGCAAACAGATGCTGTTCGCTGCCCCACTTGGTACAGCCGGGCAAGCCGTGCACCTCTTCGATACACACCAGCCTGGTGCGCTGCCCGCTGTCCGTCGCGGCAAACGCCGGAAGCATCGCATCGAGCATCGGCAGCGCTATCGCGGCACCGCCGGCCCGCATGAAGGTGCGCCGGTCGATGTGTTTCCTCGTTATGACTCGCATTGCAATTCCTTGTTAATCGGCAACGATACCCGTCACCAGCTCCCGGGTCGTTACTGCATCTTTCATGCGAAAGGCGTCGCTCAGGACGATTCCCAGTATTAGCGACGACATGCGGAAGTCGTTCTTCTCTGCATCGGCAACGATCCGTCGCACCGTCGGCTGGTCAAAAAACTCGAGCCGTCGCCCCAGTGCGAAGGCCATCATGTTTGCGGTGAACTCCCGCACCAGTGGCAGCGGACGCCTGAGCAACGCGGCGCTCAGTTCCGCCGGGGTCGAAATTTGCGTGCCATCGTAAAACGTCGCCTGCGTGTCGAGTGGCATGTCGTTTTCGCGAATCCGCCACCGGCCGGTCACATCGAAATTGTCCAGTGCCAGTCCGATCGGATCCATGACATTGTGGCATGCAGCACAAACCGGGTTGGCGCGGTGCAATTCCATTCGTCGACGTGTCGTAAGGACCTCGCCATCGGCGACGCCCGCCGTTTCCTCGAGATCAGGAATACCGGGCGGTGGAGGCGGTGGCGGTGTACCGAGGAGTACCTCGACCACCCACTTGCCGCGCAACACCGGGGATGTGCGATTGCCGAGTGAGGTCTGCGTGAGAATGCTGCCGTGTCCGAGCACTCCGCGCCGCTGGTCGTCCGGGTACTGCACTTTGCGAAACTCGTCGCCGTACACGCCACTGATTCCGTAATGCTCGGCCAGGCGCTGGTTCATGAAACTGTAATCGGCACTGTAGAGCTCGAGCACGCTGCGATCTTCGCGAACCAGGTAATCGAAAAACAGTTCCGTTTCACGCCGCATCGCCGACATCAGCTGCCGCGTGTAGTGCGGATACCAGTATTCGTCCGGCTCGACCTGCTCCAGGTCCTGCAAGCGCAGCCACAATGCGGCAAAACGCGTCGCCAGCGCCTCGGATCGAGGGTCTGCCAGCATCCGCTCCGCTTGCGCCTTGAGGGTCCGGGTGCGGGTGAGGCGGCCCGATGAAGCCAGCGCCGCGAGTTCCGCATCCGGACGCGTACCCCATAAGAAAAATGACAGGCGCTCGGCAAGATCGCCCGCCGACAGTCTGAACGTCTCGCCAGGCTCGACATTGCCGGGTTCGCGCTCGATGCGGAACAGGAAGCGCGGGCTGGCCAGCGTCGCCTCCAGTGCCGCGCGAACGCCCGATTCGAAGCCGCTTTCCGCGGCACCGATCGCATAGAACTGCATCAACTCCCCTAGCAGCGACTCGTCAATGCGCTGGCCGAAGGCCTGGCCCGCGAGCCGTTCGATGATCGATTCGGCACAGGGCAGCTCCTCCGCGGCAGACGTCGGCCTGCAGGAAAAAATTCTTTGCCGGGTTGGGGTATTGGAAACGCCAGCCGCGTTATAGGGACCCTCGATCGTCAGGTGCATGAGGTTCGGCGGTGAGGTCGTGCCGTAACTCGTTTCCGTGCCGGTCAGCGAACGCGCATTCGGCTTGAGCAAGTCCTCGTACGGTCCTTCCATCTTGCGAATGAACGCCGCACTCACGCGGCGCTCGCCGGCGCGAATGAACACCGGTTGCGTTTCGACCGGGAAATCCTTGAGTCCCTGGTAATCGATGTCGCCGCCGTAACGCACGATTGCGACGCGCTCGCGATCGATCGACACATCGATATCGTCGTAGCGCTCGCCCCAGCCGGACATGAATCGCATGGCAAACCGGTATTCGCCGTCGGCAGGAAAGGTGTGCAGCACACTGATACCGCCACGCGTGCCGTAAGGCGCGCCGGGCACCCGTTCCCACTCGTGCTGCGACTGGCCCGGCGGATTCGAATAGGTGACCGCCACCGGTGGCGCGTCCTGGTTTCCGACCGCGCGTCGCGCAATATCGCTTGCCGCGGTCAGGTAAGCGTTCATCAAGGTCGCCGACATCTCCTGGGCATCGGCGATGTTGTCGAAGCTGGCGCTGATGCGGTCTTCGGGCAGCCATTCGGCGGGATCGACCGTCAGCCCCAGCAGGTCGTACACAAGCCGTGCGTATTCGGCGCGATTGACTCGCTGGAACGGGCGGTAACCGGCGCGCGATTGTTCGCGCGCATGCCGGTCCAGTCCGATTTCTAGCGTCGCCACCAGATCGTCGATAGCCGCCTGGTCGCGGGGCATCTCGCGCGGCGGCATCTGGCCCGCACGCAGCTTGCGGATCATTTTCTCGGCAATGACGGGATTCAGCTCGGGTTGCGCCGCATCGAAGCCACGCAGGTTGAGTCCTGCCTGCGAAAGGTGCTCGTTATGGCAGGCGATACAAAGCCCGTTGACGAGCCGGTTGGGATCCTGGGCGAGCGCAGCCGCGCTCGCGCCGAGCGCCAACAAGGCCAAAAATCCGGATGCCGATGCACGCTTCGGCACGTTCGCTCCCAGGTGTCGAGACGACTTCCAATCATAGCTGCAATGACGCGGGAACTGAACGTGCCCCGCCGCGAGTGGCATTACAGGCGGGATTCGGGCGCGCCTTTTTCGTAGCGCTCGATGGCATCGAGCGCGATGGCGATCGCATCATCCCAGGACTGCTGCAGAGGCTTGTTTTCCTCTTCGTACACTACCTCGGCGGTCACCAGGTTCCCCGAGACGCCGCAGATCATGGCCGCTTTCAGGCCCCGCAGATGGGCGACCGTGAAGATCGCCGACGCCTCCATCTCGACATTGGCGAGTTTGTGCTCCGATAGCATGCGAATGTACTCCGGCGTCTCCCCGTAAAACGCATCGTCGCTCGCACACAAACCGACGTGCAATCCGAACTTCCGCTCCTTTTTCATGGCCACCGCAGATTCGATCAGGGCATTGGTGAGAAAGTGGTCGGCGACTGCCGGAAAGCCGTCCTTGACATAGAACGGTGTCGTGCCGTCGCGGCGCATCGAGGCCGTCGAAATCACCACGTCACCGATCTTGATCTCGGGCTGCAACGCGCCGGTGCTGCCGACGCGAATGAAATGTGTCGCGCCGACGTTGGCCAGTTCCTCGACGGCGATGGATGCCGACGGGCAGCCGATACCCGTGGACGTCGCGCTGACGGCGATACCTTTGTAGGACCCGGTCACCGTGCGGTATTCACGGTGAAATACGATTTCTTTCGGATCGTCGAGCTGCCTGGCGATGCGCAACACCCGATCCGGGTCCCCCGGCAGCAATACGTACTTGGCAACATCGCCGGGTTTTACCCTCAGGTGATACTGCAACTTGCCCCTGGTGACTTCTGATTTATCCAGCGTGGTCATGCCCTGCTCCGGAATCGACGGGAATCGGTAGAACTTATCTCATGTTACCCCGGAAGCCGCATTCAGGACCTCAAGCAGGTCTGCCGTTTGTGGGAGGGAGCGGCTTTCAGCGGCGCCTGCATTTTATCTCGAACGCCGCAAAATCCTGGATGAAAGCAGGCGCTTCGGATGCCCTCCGACCGAATACGCCCTTGATGACTTCGCCATCCTCGTTGGTAACCGCTGCGGATTCCTGGCGCATCCACTCGCCGAATCGCGTCTCGTCGCCAAGCCGGTAAACCGGCCGCACCGACCAGCGATAGCCTTTGCACGGTTCGAGATCGTAATAGAGCCGGTGTTGCGGACCGGTAATCCCGCTTTCCGCATAAACCAGTTCGCGCTCGTCGTAAATTTCGAGTTCGTAAGCAGTATTCGACTGGTCGATCCCGGCGAGCAATGGACCGTTATCTTCACTGTCGATCAGCGTCAGATCCCAGGCGAGCGTCGGCGCCGTATCCGCTGTCGTGCCCCGCCAATCGTTGCGTTTCACGGGAGATACGGATTCGGTGGCACGAGGCGTGAGTTCGTGGACGAGCTCTATGCGGCCGAAAACGTCGTCCGCGATTGCACGACCGAGGTAATGCCGCGCGAAATTTGCATAACTGCGCCACAGCGCGTTGTCGTTCTTCGTCCAGTTACCCAGCGTATCGCGGTCCTGGTAACTGACGGAGGTCTCATAAAGTGCCCTGTTGTCGTTCACCCGGAGCAACGACGCCGACGCCGTCGTCGTCAGGATGGCGTCCTTGCCCTGCACGTCGATTGCGACCGCATCCACGTTCACATACAGAATGGCATCCGTTTCCTCCGGCATCGGCGTGGTCGGCGCAATCAGCCGGGTGTCCCTTCCCGGTACCTTCAACACCCCGAAATACACATCCGACGCCAGCCCGTCGCTGTGCAGCGGATGATCGGACACGCTGGCGAGATCCTCGGTAAGCGCGTCGCGAAACTCCTGCATTTCCTCCAGGGTCTTGCCTGTTACGCCGCCGATGATCGACGCGGGCCAGGTCAGAATCGGTATCGGGATATCGACCGGCACCCCGCCGATGTCCTTGGAAATCGTGGTCGCCCGCCTCCCCGCATCCATGCCGCCCACCAGTCCGGGCGTTGCCTTGTCATAGCTGCCGGTTATGTCGCGGCTTGCGGGGCTTGTGCCGGCGATTATCACCAGGCTGTCGATCGCTCCGCGAATGTCCTCGGACATGTGATTTGCAACTTCCAGGCTCGCGGTCGACTCGTCGGCTGGCTGTGCATTACCCGCAGCGGCGAACAACGATACCGCTGCCGCCAAAATGCATGCCAGCATCGGCGCTAACGACACATCGAATTTTCGGCTGTTAACTTGAATCGAGGAAAACCTTTGCAAGTTTTGCTGTGTTATTGCGGATTGCTCGTTATTTTTGAGTGTAGACCATCTGCGAAAGTTCACCGGTGACGCCGACTTCCATACCTTCCATGCAGACGCGCCGACGTATAAGTTGTATTGATCGTGTGACGAACCTAAACTCACATGGTTTCGCGAGCAATCGCGGATTCCGTTCAAGGGTCATCAAGGTCGCAGAACAATTTATTCACGCCGTGATTTTGTAGGGTTTGTCTCCGCCGCCGTCGCAAGTGGTGTCGCCAGGCCTGCCCGCGCACAGCAAGGCTCGCCGGCCGGTAGCGTTTCCGCGGCGAGGCAGGACTTTCCCGTCACGCGGGATTACGTCTACCTGAATTCACCGTATATCGGGCCATCGCCGACATCCGTGGTCGAGGCGACAACGGCGTTTATCGAGGCGAAAGCCGACAACCCGGTGCTGCTTGGCACAATGCTCGAGGTAAACACCCGCGTCCGCGAGAAATTCGCCAACCTGATCCATGCCGACGTCGGCGAAATCGCATTGTTATCGGCCACCAGTGAAGGCGAGAACATCGTGACTTCCGCGCTCGATCTTCGCAAAGGCGACAACGTCGTCATCGACAACCTGCATTACGACACGACGTTCGTACTTTACAACCACCTCGCCAAGACGCGCGGCATCGAGCTGCGCATCGTCGAGAACGTCGATGGCGATGCACCGCTCGAGGCGTTCGAGCAGCATGTCGACGAACGGACCCGGCTGATTTCCGTATCCTGGGTATCGCACCAGAACGGGTTCAGGCACGACCTCAAAGCGCTGGCCGAACTTGCCCACGGCCACAACGGGCACCTGTACGTCGATGCAATCCAGGGCGTCGGTGCACTGGACCTGGACGTGCATGACGCCCGGGTGGACTTCCTTGCCTGCGGTACCTACAAGTGGCTGTTCGCGGGCTACGGCGTCGCCGCGTTTTACGTACGGGCCGACCTGCTGGATGAGATTTCGCCGGACCGCATCGGCTGGCGCAACGTCGAGCATTCCCCAGCCCCCTACGAGTACGAGTTGTACAGGGACGCGCGCAAATTCGAATATGCGACGCCCGCCTTTGCAGCGGTCTACCAGCTCGACGCGGCACTGGATTACGTTTTGCGGCTGGGCGTCAGCGAGATACAACGATACACGGTGCCCAAAGCCAACAAGCTCAACCTGTCGCTGCGTGAGCAGGGGTTCAAGGTGATGACTCCCGCCAGCAATGAATCGCCGACCCTGGCGTTCGCGCACGGCATCAGCCAGGCGGCGGCAAAACGCGCACTCGACGATGCTGCCATTCAGTATTCCTTCCGTGACGAGGGTGCACAGATTCGCCTGGGCGTCGGCGTTTTCAATAACGACGACGATATCGAGCGGCTGCTCGCTGTTACCCGGACCTGGGCATAGCCGCCGACGCCTGCTGCCGGCCCGGCAATAGCCCGCTGAAAATCCTCTTGCCAGCCAGCAGAATCAGGCGCATGATCGCGCCGCGTTCCGTTACATTGTCAACGTGATGAATGGCGGTACGCGTAACGCCTGAGTACCAACCATGAGCATCGTGGCCGTCCTGGCTGTGACCATTCGCGCCCTGTCCGCAAATTCGCGTTGCCATAGTCGCGCTGCCGATGTCGCCGGCGCATCGCCTGCACCGCTCGGGCGATTTACGAAGAACTATTTTCCCGGAGAAAAGCCATGATTACCCTGGCTCGTCATCTGACGCCGAAGATTCACAATGCATCCCTGGAGGTCGGAGGCGCGGTCTTGCCCACCGACCCGCCCGAGTTTCAACGTTTCATCGCAGCATCCAGGCCGCTGAATCTCGAGGGCATCGACTGGGACGAAATCCCGTCACATCCGGTGCCCGACGACATCATCCGCATCCTCGCATACATGCAGGACGTGGAGAGTCACACCGTAGTTTTCCCGCGAACGATATTCTCGCAGCGCGCTGTCGACGACGAGTTCATCGGTACGTTCCTGATTTGCTGGCTTTACGAAGAAGGCATGCACGGCCGTGCACTTGCAAAGTTTCTCGCCTGCGCGGGCCATCCGGTAGTAACGCAAGCGAAGCGCACAACATTCATGGACCATGTCGACAGAACGATGACCACGTTGCTGGCTGCCGTATGGAAGGAATTTCTTGCGCTGCACATGGCCTGGGGTGCCGTCCACGAGTGTACGACGATTCACGCATACCAGCGCATGATGCAGTGCAATGATCACCCGGTCCTGAACGAATTGCTCAGACGAATCGTGTCCGACGAGGCACGCCATTTTTCTTTTTACATGTGGCAGGCCGGCCGGCGTTTGGCCGATCGCCGAGCGCAGCGGATCGTCCGCGCGATCATGGATCGCATGTACGTCCCGGTGGGCACCAACCACCAGCCTGACGATCTCGCGAGATGGGTATCCGGCTATCTGTTCGACGGCGAAGATGGTCGCGCAGCCGCTCGCCGGGTCGACCGCACGATCGCCAGGTTACCGGGATTTTCCGACGCCAGGTTCCTGGGAGACTGGCTGGCGAAGAAGGTTTACAACTAAGCGCCGTAGATCTTTGTGAGACCCGCAAGTTGCGTCTGCATATCGCGTTTACCATCGCCGGCGCATGCGCCATTGCACTGATTTTCGTTCCGTTCACGGCCAACGTCGTGCCGCTCAACGACTTGCTGTTGGACTGGGATATCTGGGGAAACGTCCTGCCGATGGCCGCACCCTGCATCGTCCTGCCGCTGCCGGTGTGTGCCGGCTACACGGCATGGCTGGTCCGGGGAGCGCTGCCCCGTTGGGCAACGGTCGTCGGCTTTACGATGTCGTTGTCGCTGGCCGCCGGCATACTGATAGATATCGGCTGGTCGGAATGGAACGACCTCGAAGAGGTCTCGTTCGTATTACTGATCCTGATCGCGTTCGCGGCAGGGGGATGGATCAGCGTTCGCGGCATTGCGAAAGACAGCCCGACACGTGGACTCATCGCCATGCAATGTGTGTACACGGTGCCGATGGTCTATTTCCTTGCGGCATCGGTCGGCGACTACCAGGCCGGCGCCTGGCTGGGCCTGGTTGCGGTGTCGGCCTACCTGGCGCAGATCGGCCTGCTGTTGAGCCGGCGCTGCATGATTCTGATACTGCTCATTCCGCTCGTTTGCCTTGCGATGCTGACCGCGTCCGCGGTCGGCTTTTGAGGCGGCTGCCCGCCAGGACGTCAGCCGCCGGGCATCGGCGAAACCTGCGTTCACATAACCATCAGGAAAACTTCGGATTTTCATCATTGCCTGCCCGCACGCGCGGCGTACCATTAGCATCAATTCAATCCCCAGGATCGAGGGCGACAAATGAACACAATATTTCAACTGACAGTGCTGGCCTGTGCCGGCCTGATGCTGGGCGGCTGCAGTGCCCAGCACCCCGCCGCGGACGTCCGCGCCGCCGAGGAAACCAACCGGCTGACCGTAGGTACGGTCCAGCGTGAGATACGCATGGGCATGTCGGCGGCCGAGGTCGCCGAAGTGCTCGGCTCTCCGAATATCGTCACGAGCGACGACCAGCGCAATGAAACCTGGATTTACGACAAGATCTCGTCCGATGTCACTTATTCCCGCAGCAGTGGCACTGTCGTCGGCCTGATCTTCGGCAATTCCGGCGGCGGCCTTGGCGCTGGTAACACCAGCGCAGGTTCGACGTCACGTACCCAGCGAACGCTGACCGTGGTCATCAAGTTCGATGACAACGACAGGGTGCGCGACTTTTCCTATCACTCTTCGCAATTCTGATGCGCCGACCGTGCACACAAGTGCTTTTTCCGGTTGCAGGTGCGATTCTGGGTATCTGCCTGCTCTCCGCTTGTGCGGTCGACGAGGTACCCAAAAGCGCGTTACGTCTGGAGGAAAGCACGCTCGAAGTACGCACGGTGCAGACACGGAAGTTCGAAGCGCCGAGCGAGACGGCGATATTGACAGCCACCATTGCCGTACTGCAGGACATGGAATTCAATATCGACCGTATCGAAAGGCCGCTCGGTGTCGTCTCTGCATCGAAAGTGAGCGACGCTGACGACTCCGGAGAAAAATTCGGGCTATTCCTGCTCGATCTCCTGTGCGGCGGCAGCCAGGGAAGCGGTTGCGACAACTTGTCGACGGCCAAGGACGAACAGCACATATTATTGACGATGGTCGTCTTGCCCAGCCTGGAGCGCAGTAAAGAATATTCCGTTCGGGTGACGATCCAGCGCGTAATCTACGATCAGAAGGAACGCGTCAAGATCCTGGAGCGCATTACCACGCCCGAAACCTACCAGGAAGTATTCGACAACCTGCGCCGTGCACTGGCCATCGAGGTTAACGCGACATGATCAAAAAATGCTGTCAGTTAAACCTTGTTTTTGCCTTGCTGGCCGGCTGTGCAACGACTACCCCGGTAGATATATCGGGCAGCGGCTCGCAACTCGAATCGCGCCAGATTCAGACGCGGCAGTACGACACACTCGACAAGGCGATGACGATGCGTTCCGTCATTGCAACCTTGCAGGACCTGGGATTTACCATCGACCAGGCGGACGCCGAGTTGGGTACGATTACGGCAACCCGGCATCACCAGTACACGATGCGTATGACGGTCACGGTTGTGCAGCGGGGAGATGAAAAAGTGTCGGTTCGTGCCAATGCCCGAATCGGCGAGAACGCCGTGACCGATGCAGAAACCTACCAGGACTTTTTCGTGGCACTGGACAAGGCGATGTTCCTGACACTGCAGCGCGTCGACTAGTCCGGCCTGCCTAATTTTCGGGTAAGCGCGGACTCCGACCCTTAGCGCGGCTCATTTGTGCTAGATTTTGCCTGCCCCGTGAACGCAGGGAGGGGGATTTGAGCTGGTTTCAGGAACTTAAGCGAAGGAATGTATTCCGGGCCGTCATTGCCTACATCGTGCTCGGCTGGATCCTGTTACAGGTGTCCACCAATCTCGAGGAAGCGCTCAACCTGCCTGCCTGGTTCGACGGCCTGGTCGCCGCCCTGCTGGTCATCGGCCTGCCTGTCGTCGCCGTATTTTCCTGGGTCTACGAGCTGACCCCCGACGGCCTCCTGAAAACGGAGGATGTGCCGACGGATCAAAGCATCACGCCACGCACCGGGCGCCGCCTCGATATATTCACCGC
>JAWWCT010000083.1:0-14181 GCA_033720315.1 Woeseiaceae bacterium
TCCTCGGTGCTCGAGATCAGGTGCGCGTTGCGCCGACGCTTGGAACGCAAATGCGAGCGTGCGTCGCGCACTGAATAGCGTTTTCCGTTGCGTACGAAATGGCAACCGTTCTTGCCGACCGCGCTGATCAGGTAGTCGATCTCGTCGTCCATCGAGTCGGCGAGTGAAGTGGTTGGGAACAAGGTGATCGCGGCTAAAGCCGCTCCCACGAGAATTTTTGCCGTTTGCCGATTCATTTAACTTCAATCGCGGCTGAAGCCGCTCCCACACCAAGTTTTCTGTCCTTAATCAATTTGCGACCCGGGCCGCGGTGATCTGCACCGGGCAACTGGAGCCCGCCGGATAGGGTCCGATGCCGGTACTGACGTTCGCCGCACTTCCTGCCGCCAGTGTCCCGGACAGCGACTGCTCGCGCGACTGGTTGCCGAATGAATCCCGATACTGAACGAGGTAGCGGATGCCGGTCACGTCGAGCGGCGTCGGGTTGCCGATCGTCAGGCCGAGATTGCCGTTGTTGTCCTGGAAACAACGTACCTGGATGTATTTGCCCGGATTGTCCTCGAGATCGAGTCGGACCAGCGCCGCCCTGGCAGCAGCGGCGGTCTCATCATTGCCGCCGGCAACCATCGTGTAGTGCTCAATGGCCTTCGCCTTGTCACCGTGGCGGGCTGCGATATTGCCGAGCGCGTAATGCGCGATCGCCGTCGGAAACAGCTCGTTGCTTTTTTCCAGGTCGTTGACGGCAGTCGTGTCGTTGCCGAGTTTCTCGTTTGAAAGTCCGCGCTGCAGGTAATACTGGAAAAAATCATCGCGTCGGCGAATGGCGGTATCGTAATTGCGAATCGCCTGCTCGTATTGTTCATCCGTGTAACGGGCATCGCCACGCAGCGAATAGAAGTGTGCTTCTTCCGGAAACATCTCGATGGCGGCCGCGGCCTTCTCGATTGCCAGCTTGGTATTCTTTTCGCGGAGCGCCTTGCGCCCTTCGTCGTAGGCATCGTACGCCGGCTTTACTCGCAGGGTTTTGCTCATGGCTGCCTTGTACCGCTCCACCCCGAGTTCGCCGCCCGGCGGCAGCGAGGCCGCCGTGCGCTTGTTCGCCTCGACCCGTTCCTGCGACGGCGGGTGACTCGCAAACAAGCCGCTCAGCCAGTCGCTTTCGCGGCCTTCGCTCAAACGCACGAAAGTCTCCTGCAGGGTGACGGCGCCCTGCGGGTCGTAACCGGCGTCCGACATGTAGCGCATTCCGTACTCGTCGGACTGTAACTCCGCGCCGCGGCCGTAAGACTGGCTCAGGAGCTGCGCGCCGACACTCGCACCGCCGACGGCAAGATCGGAATAACCGCTGTTGCCGGTCAGGATTGCGGTGCCGATGACACCGATCTGCAGCCAGGTCCCGCGTTCCATGCGCTGCGCGGTATGCCGCGCGGCCGCGTGCACGATTTCGTGACCAATGACCGCCGCAAGCTCTGCTTCGGAGCCGAGTTCCGTCATCAAGCCACGATTGATTGCGATCTTGCCGCCCGGCAACGCCCAGGCGTTCGGTACCGAGCTGTTCAGCACCACGAATTCGTACGGCAGTTGGCGTTCGGTGACCGCCAGCCGCCGACTCGCGGCCACCAGCCGTTCACCGACGCCGCGCACGTATTCAGTGAGTTGCGGGTCAACGTCGTATTCACCGCCGCCGGCCTGTTGCATGTAGCCGTAGTTTTCCTCGCCGATCTGGATTTCCTGGGCTTCGCTGACCATGGTGAACTCGCGTTCACCGGTCACCGGATTGACCGCGCAGGCCGTCAAAGCAGTCAGCAGGCAAAGCGTTATCAACAAGCGATCAAATGATTTCATCAACAAACAATACCTCGAACCATCAGGCTGCCAGGCGCAGCATGACTGTGCCGAGCAGCACCCAGGCAATGACGATCAGCCACTCGTACGGCCAGACAAGCGCCGCCGGGCTGAATGGCAGGTACAGGACTGCAATCGCCAATGATAAAACAAGCGCGGCACTACCGACCATGCGGCCGCGCGGCACCGCATACGGCCGCGGCATATCGGGCTCGGATTTTCTCAGCCTGAGAAACGACCAGGCGACAAATGCGTACGCGGTCACGATGCCGAGACCGCCCGCATTCACCAGCCACACCAGGGCCGGGCGCCCGAAAAACGGTGCCAGCACCGACAACGCGCCGATCAATAAGACAGCGTTGTGCGGCGTGTTGAATCGCGGATGCAAGGCGCCGAGTTGCCGCGGTAACTGGCCGGCGCGGGCCAGCGCATAGATGGCGCGGCTGCCGCCGATCAGGAAGGCATTCCAGCTCGTCAGGATGCCACCGATCCCGGCCAGCACCAGCAAGCTGGCTGCCCAGCTGCCGCCGAACACGGCAGCCGTCGCGTCTGCGGTCGGCAGGTCGGACGCGGCACGTTCGGCTTGCGGCAGTCCCATCGACACCGCCGCGATGATCAGTACGTACCAGGCTACGGCCATCAGGATCGACAGCATCAGCGTGCGGCCGATCTCCGGAAACGGAATGTCGACCTCCTCGGCCGACTGCGGAATCACGTCGAAGCCGACGAACATGAACGGCACCATGACCAGGACGCCAAGCAATCCCTTCAAGCCGTTGTCGAACAAGGGTTGCATGTGTTGCGTCGAGCCGGCGCCTGCCGCACCGCCGATCAGCATGAGGCCGACGACGATGACGAGTGTCGTGACCAGGAATTGCAGCTTGGCGGCTGTCTTGATACCGATGATGTTGACCAGGGTCATTGCCACCGCCGCCACCACGCCGACCAGCACCCAGGTCAGCTCGACGTCCCACTCGGCGACGGTCCACAGGTGCCCGCGGCTGAAGCCCGGCAACAGGTAATCGACGACGGTCGGTAATGCCACCGCCTCGAAGGCAACCACGGAGACGTAGCCGAGCAATATCGCCCAGGTGCAGATAAACGATGCCGTGCTGCCCAGCGCTCGCATCGAGTACACGTGTTCACCGCCGGCTTGCGGCATCGCCGATGCGAGTTCTGCGTAAGTGAGGCCGACGAGTATGACGGCGATGCCGCCGATCGCGAACGCCAGCATTGCACCGACACTGCCCGCTTCGGCAATCCAGGTGCCGCTCAGTGCCACCCAGCTCCAGCCGATCATGGCACCGAACGCGAGCGCCAGCACCTCGCGGCGCCGCACCACTCGCAGAAGCTGGCCTTGTGGCATAGCGATTCGTCTCAATGATCCTGGTGGAAGTGTCGCAGAAATTGCCAGCAATGTTCGACCGTGGGAGCGGCTTTTTGTGCATGGATGCACTGATGTCGCGGAGCACATGGATGTGCGAGAGCGACGAGCCGCGAATTCCCAGGGACTCAAAGCGGCATTTCGGGATTAACTGCCGATCACCAATCAAAGTTCAATCGCGGCTGAAGCCGCTCCCACAGCAGCTACCACACTCTATAATGCGCGATTTGCGGATATCGGGCATTGAACACTGAATTCGACATCTGGCGCCTGGCCGCCGGGCTTGGCCTGTTCCTGTTCGGCATGCACCAGCTCGAGCAATCGCTCACCTTGCTCGCCGGACGCCCGTTCAAAAAATTCTTGCGTGAGCATACGGCGCACCCCTTTAAGGGCGTACTCGCAGGTATCGTGTCCACGGCGGCGCTGCAATCGAGTTCGGTGGTCAGCCTCATCGTGCTGGCCTTCGTCGGCACCGGCATCATCTCGCTGGCCAGCGCTATCGGCATCGTGTTCGGTTCCAACCTCGGCACCACGGCGACCGGCTGGATCGTTGCAACCGTCGGTTTCAAGCTCGACATCGAGGCGCTCGCATTGCCGCTGGTGGCGATCGGCGGCCTCGGCGTGGTCTGGTCGGCGCAGGGCACCAGGCGTGCCGGCTTCAGTCACCTGTTCGCCGGACTCGGCCTGATGCTGATGGGTCTCGAGTTCATGAAGGGCGGCGCCATCAGCGCGACCACCTTGTTCGATCCCGAGAAGCTGGCGGCTTATCCGCCGATCGTATTCCTGTTGACCGGCTTGATGATCACCGCGGTCATCCAGTCGAGCTCGGCAACGATCATGATCACGCTGAGCGCGCTCTATGCCGGCGTCATACCGCTGCCGTCGGCGGCGGCTGCCGCGATCGGCGCCGATCTCGGCACCACGATTACCGCATTGCTCGGTGCGCTGGCCGGCGCGGACGACAAGAAACGGGTTGCCATCGCAATCGTCATATTCAATGTCGTCACCGATGCGATCGCGTTCGTCTTCCTTAACCCGATCCTGTATTTCGTCACCGACATCGTCAATCTCAGGGACCCGTTGTTTGCCCTGGTCGGATTCCACAGCACCATCAATCTCATCGGCATTGTCATTTTCTTTCCGCTGATCGGTGTCATGAGCGAACAGCTCGGGCGTCGCTTTGGCAAGGTCTCTGAATCGTTGCTGCGGCACATCAATCAATCCGACCTGGCGGTGCCGGAGGTGGCTGTCGAGAACATGAGCCGGGAAACACACCGCCTGATCGACCAGGCGGTGGCGCTGAATCAGCTCAGTTTCGGACTCCCGCCGGACGTGACGTTTTACGAAAGCAGCGACGACCGGAAGGGGATTGCCGTGTTCGAGACGGGCGCGCAACACGATGCCGGATACGCGGGCATCAAGCAGCTCGAAGGAGAGATCCTGGAATACGCGTTGCGCTTGCAAAAGGAACGGCTGGACGCACCGGAATCCGCCCGCCTGGGGCAGATCATCCCGGCGGTACGCAATGCCGTGCATGCCGCCAAATGCCTGAAGGACACCCATCATGACCTGGAGCAGTTTCGCGAGTCCGTCGACGATCGCTTCAACGCCTGGTTCGGACGCTTCCGCGGCGCTGCCCAGGAGTTTTTCGAAGCGCTGCGGAGCCTGCGCAACGCGGAAACCCCCTCGCATCGCTTCGAGATGCTCGTCGGGCTGAAAAACCGCAATGAATCGCTGCATTCCCGGATGCACGCCGAGATCTACCATGAAGTGGCGGTGGATGCATTGAGCGAGGTGCAGATCTCGACCCTGCTCAACGTCAACCGCGAGCTCTACCATTCGAACCAGTCGCTGTTGTCGTCACTGGCCGACCTGCTGCTCGACAACGAGAGCGCCGCGGACTACGAGAGCATCCCTGTAACTACCTGATTTTATTAAACCCTATAGGTGAAAGTCCGAATACCGCGAGGGCTTTGCGGTGGTCGATGATGGTCTGGCCAAGCCCTGCTACAGGCCACGCCATGAACAAGAATGTCGCCGGCGTCCTGGGCGAATTGCGCCAGGACCACAGAAACATGAACCTCCTGCTGAACCTGCTGGAACGGGAATCGAACCGGCTGTTCGACGGTGAGGACACCGATTTCGAGCTGTTGCACGACATCATGAATTACATGACCGTGTATCCGGATGCCGTTCACCATCCGAAAGAAGACCGGGTGTATGCAGAGCTCAAAGCCGTGCGACCGGACCTGACGAAAGGCTTCAGTCGCATAACGGTCGATCACCGCAATATCGCCGAACTCGGCCTGAAACTCCGCGATGACATCGCATCGGTCAATGCCGACGCCGTGATCTCCAAGAACGCCGTCGTTTCTGACGCTTTACGTTACGTCAACACCCTGCGCGGGCACATGCAGTGGGAAGAACTGGATTTGTTTCGGCGCGTCGAAGAGATGGTGGCCGAAGGTCATGAACTGATCGAAGCGGCAACGTTCCTGCAAACCCCGGACCCGGTATTCGGACCGCAGGTCGAAGAAAAATTTGCGCGTTTGTTCGAAAGCGTACAGGAACGAATCGAGGCTGATTAGCGAAACGATCCCACCGCCTGACCCTGCAGTTCAGAAATACCAGGCCAATTGCGCAAATACGCTGGCGTCGGTCGACAGGAAGACGCCCGACATCGCGAGTTCGATGCCACCGTATTCGCTGCCGTCCGGACCGATGGGAACATTCAGGGCACCGATGAATTCCATGTTGTCGGCCAGGTTATTTCGCGAAACCAGCTGGATCAGCGTGCTGCCGTCGTCGGTGTTGGCAAAAAGAGTCGGCGTCAGTAGCCACAACGGGTTCATTTCGATCGTCAGCGCAGCACCGACATACTGCCTGCCGATCGTGAAAGATTGTCCGCGCACAAGGCGTGACAGCAACTCCTGGTTCTGTGTCAGGCTCGCGGTGTCGTAGCCGTCATCGTCGGCACCGAACTCGTCGAAAAAGAATTCGACCAGTCCGCTGACGTTCTTGCCGCCCCAGACCCAGGAATAGCTGAAGCTCGTGACGAGCTGGAAACGACCGCCGGCGTCCGAGTCGACGTAGACGATGTCGCCGCGCCAGATGGCGCCGCCAATACCGAGATTGCCGCCGAAGGCCAGCGTCGCATCGCCGTAGT
Organism: Woeseiaceae bacterium; assembly: GCA_033720315.1. Classification (GTDB taxonomy): domain Bacteria; phylum Pseudomonadota; class Gammaproteobacteria; order Steroidobacterales; family Woeseiaceae; genus SZUA-117. Next base: position 6,396 of record JAWWCT010000083.1, read on the forward strand.
TGCTGGCGAGCAGCAAATCGAATTCTCCGCTGCCGGCGATGCCGTGATACTTGATCGCCACGGTGCTTTGGTCGAATTCGACGTCGCCACTCGGGACAGCACGCCGCAATACATAGGCAAACTGGAGGTCGTCACCGTTATCACGCAGGAACTGTGCATACAGCATATCGTCACCGGCCTTGTACTCGGTGTCGACGGCTGCCGGATCGAACGGGTTGACCAGGTCCATCGGCGAATAGATCAGCCCGTTACCCCAACTCAGTGCCTGGCGTCCGAAGCGAACGACGGTAGTGCTGCTGGTATAACCGACCGCCAGACGGTCGAGGCGATGCAATGCAACGAACTTACCGTCGTCGTCGATCGACTTGCTCAGGTCGAACAGACGGCGATCGTCGTCTGGCAGACCGGCGCCGACCGGCAACAAACCGGCATCGGCGATGCGGTCGCCGTAACCTGCAAACGCCTGGTACGCCGCATCGAATGACCAGGCTCCCTTGCCGGCGCTGAAGTTGAGCCGCAAGTTACCCTCCAGGTCGCCGGCCGTTTCGCCGGCCACCTGGCGGAATGCGCTGTTATCCGGAAAAGCCTGCCCCAGCAGGCGGCCTTTCAGGTGCCCGCCGAGTTCATATTCGGTCTCCTGGGCACCTACAGTCGACGACAGCAACGACGCCAACATGACCAGGAAGCAACGACTACCCGGACTCATACGGGCTACGCTGCCCGCTGATCGATATCGTCGACGATGCGGCCGTCCAGCATGCGGATCAGGCGCTTGGCGTAGGCCATGACCCGCTGGTCGTGCGTGGCGATGACAAAGGTCGTGTTGTGATGTTCATTCAGGTGCACGAACAGCGACATCAGTTCGTCGGAGGTTTTCGAGTCGAGATTCGCCGTGGGCTCGTCGGCGAGCACCAGGTCCGGGGACGAGACGATCGCCCGGGCGACGGCCACCCGCTGCTGCTGGCCGCCGGACATCTCCGCGGGCCGCCGGCCTTCGAGCCCTTGCAGGCCGACCTCTGCGAGAATCGCGGCCGACTTCTCGCGCCTTTCGTCCGCCGGCACACCCTGGACCTGCATGACGAACTCCACGTTTTCCCGCGCCGTCAGCACCGGAATCAGGTTGTACGCCTGGAACACGAATCCAATGCGCCTGAGACGCAGCTGCGCCAGCTCGCCTTTGCCGAGATTATCGATACGCCTGTCCGCAATCCAGACTTCACCGCTGTCCGGTGTGTCGAGACCGCCGATCGCGTTCAGCAGTGTCGTCTTGCCGCCGCCGGATGGCGCGGACAGGCAAACGAAGCCGGCACTTTCGATCTCCAGGTTCACGTGATCGAGCGCCTTGATCTGCTGGTCGCCCTGGTGGTAGGTCTTGCACAGGTCTATGCAACGGACTGAGCTCATTTCTATACCTTGGTGATTGCTTCAATCGGGTCGTAGCGCGAGGCCCGCCAGGCCGGCGACAGGCTGGCAAGCAAGCCGAGCACCAGCACGACGACATTGGCCATGATCGTGTCTCTGAGTTCCTGTGCCGGATACAGAATGCTGGAAGCGCCGAACATTTCCATGCCCTTTGCAACCGCCGAAACGTCGATGCCGTCTTTCAGCGGCACGATGCTGACGACGGCGAGCACGTTCCCCAGCACCAGTCCGATCGCGAGCAGCAGGACGGCCTCGACGACGACCTGCCCGAGTATGCTGGCCGGCCGCATGCCCAGCGCCAGCATCAGGCCGATCTCCCGCACCCGTTCGAACACGGCCATCACCAGCGTGTTCACCAGGCCGAATGACAACGCGAGGAAAATCACTATGAGCCATACGAGAACGAACCCGTCCATTACCTTGAGCATGCTACCCAGGTAATCGTCGAGTTCCTGCCATGGCAGCACTTCGAGTTGCTCGCCCATGAGCGACCTGACTTCCGCCAATTCCGAATCGAAAGTCCGAAAATCGTCGGTCATTACCGCGATTTCGGTGACCCGGTCGGAAATGCGCAGCATGCGTTGCACCGTGCCTTTCGCGGCAAACACGAACGTTTCTTCCTGCCCCTCGAGACTGGCTTCGAACAGCCCGACTACCCGGAAGCCGCGGTCCGCGATGTCGTTGTCCGGGTCCTGGCTCATCAGCACCACGCGCTTGCCGATTTCCGTGTCCAGCTTTTCGGCGAGCTTGCGGCCAATGATGACGCCGCCATCATCGACGTTTTCGAGGTAGCGGCCTTCGACAACCTCACTGCCGAGCGCACGCAGGGATTGTTCGCGTTGCGGATCTACGCCCAGCAAGGTCACGCCGCGCGAGTCGTACTCACTCGAGATGATCGCAGGCACCTTGACACGACTTGCCCAGGTTGAAATGTCGCTGCCGGCAAAGGCGGCGCTTATTTCGGAATCGGCAACGGGAATCAGGTTGGCAATGCTCGGATCGTCAAGGAACCCGGGCTGGTGCACCTGGATATGCCCGGGAAGCGCGCGAATCCCGTCGCGAACCATTTCATTGACCATGCCCCGCATCAGTGCCGTCATGAAAATCATGGCCCACACGCCGATGGTGATCGCCGACAACATGACGATGGTGCGACGGTGATTGCGCCACAGGTTACGCCAGGCAAGCATGAAAATGATGGCGAGCGTATGCATGAGCTACGGGGCGGCGCGCATCGCCTGAACGGGCTGCAACCAGTGCAGCCGCAGCGCAGGATAGATGGCGGCAAACATGCCGCCGACAAAAACGATGGTCGGTCCGAGGAACAAGGTGAGTGGCGTCGCTTGCGGGTAGAAGCGTGCCGGCAAATTGAAGTTTGCCGCCATCTCTTCCATGCCCGGATAGCTGAAACCCCTGTGGCCGAACCACTCGGTGATCACACCGCCGAGCAGTGCACCCAGCGCGAGTCCGATCAAGCCCATGAATGCCGTCTCGAGAAAAACGATGCGCCCCAGTTTGCCGGGTGCGATGCCCAATGCCATGGTGATACCGAACTCGTGGGTTCTTTCAAGCACCGACATCAGTTGCGTATTCAGGACGCTGAAAGCGACGAGTACCACGAGCACGGCGTACATGATGAACGCACTGCCGAGGTCTGCCTGGATCGCCTGGCGAAGTCCGGGCTGCAGCGCATCCCAGTCGTGAACGGCAAGCCCCGCCGGCACCAGCGACTCGACCCGGGTCGTGAGCTCGGCGACGCTCTGCAGGTTGGGTGCGGCTATGACGACCTGGTGACCAGCGCCTTGCATGTAGAACACGTCCTGGAAAAACTCGAGCGGAACCTCGGCGAAGCTGCGATCCATTTCCTGTATACCCGTATCGAATATGCCGACGATGGTCACGATCGCCGCGGCAAATGATCCGTCACGGCCGCTCCCCAGCAAGGTCAGTTCATCGCCGGTCGACACACGCAGGTTTCTTGCCAGCACGGCGCCAACCACGATTTCGCTCGCGTCCGATGCATCCAGGTAACGGCCGTCCCGGATGAGACCCGGAATGGTCGACACGTTGGCTTCGAAATCCGTCTCCACACCGATGATCTGCAGTCCGTAGGTCCGTTCCTCGCTCGAGGCCAGTGCGAAAGCCGCTGCCCGGGCTGCAATGGATGCGCTGCCCAATTCCGCACGCAAGGTGCTGGCCAGTGCCTGTACGTCCGGTACGACCTGGCGAATCTTCAATTCGTCCTTGTAGCCGGGTGCCTGCACCTGCAGGTGGCCGGTAAACGCCTTGAGCGTGTTCTCGATCATCAGTTCGTAGGTGCTGAACTGAATCGAAATCATGAACACCAGGAGCGCATTCGAGAACACCATGGCACCGACGGTCAACCAGGTACGCCGTGGCTGCCGCCACAGATTGCGCCACGCCAGCCGTAAGACGATGTTCATGCAGGATTGTCAGTCACGCGGGTTTCGGAGGTTGGACAGGGTGAATACGTTGTCGTCGAGTTCGACATCGAATGCGACATCCCTGACGATTATCTCCGTCCACTCCTCCGGCGCTTCAACCTTGCTCATGCGCTGGTGCACGGCGACGGTGCGCCCGCCCATTTCGGCGATTTCCAGTGTACGCAGGGTTTTCACGAGTTCGCCGTCCTGATCGTAAAAACGGTGCTCCAGCAAGACGTTGTCACTGCGTACCACCAGCACCTCCTTGCCCCACACCACGGCCGCATCTTCGTGTGGCACCGATTCGATCTCGTAAACGGTGAAATCACCTGATTCCGTTTTCCCGAGCAGCGTGTGCTCGTACTCGTCGACGATGTCGTCGGCCCGCGAGATATCCTTGTTGGAGAAATCGGAACCCATCCAGCTTTGACTCATCATGGATGACGGGATCTTGATGACCCTGTTCACCTTCGGCGAGAACGTCCACATGTTGTTGTCATCGAGCAGGGTGCCATTGCCGCGATCCTTGGCCGGCGCCGTCACGCGAACGAGTGAACGCTCTTCACCCCGGGTCCAGGTGCGCATCGACATGCTGCGTTCCCAGTCGGGTCGATGAATGGTCATGGTCATCTCGCCCTGCGATGACAGGCCACGCCAGTGATTGACCGCGTCGCGAACGATCTGCGTCGCGTCGCGTTCAGCCGTGTCGGCGCCTGCGGCAAGGCTCAATGACAACAGCAACAGTGTCGGTAAACAACGGCTCATGCGTCAGCCATCCCCGAGCTCGGCAACCGCCCGGTACGCTTCGTTGATGGCAGCATCGGTGTGCGGGCTCGCAGCCGCATCGGCGTTGGCGATCGTAATGCGGCCGATGGCCTGGCGCCCGATCACGGCCGGACGCTGCGACGTCGTCGTATACGCCCATTCTTCCGGGTCGAAGAGCGGGTTGTAGGAATAAGTGTAACCGTGCGGCCAGCGGTTGACGGTGATGCCGAGAATGTCGCGTTCGTCATCGAAGCCGCTCGGGCCGAGGATGCGCGTCAGCTGATCGCGAATGTGAAACTCGAAGGTATCGAAGCTCGTCGCCAACAGTTGCTGTTGTCCCGCGCGGTGTTGTTCGCGCCGCGACAGTCCGGGCGCGGCGAAGTAGCTGGCCATGCGGACGACGATGGGCTGCCCCGGGTCGCGCGCCGTGCGATAACTCCCCATCTCGAGCATCGCCTGCAATCCGATGCTGGGAAAGAAGCCTCCCGGAGCCGTCACGCTCGAGATTCCCGCCTTCACGAACGATTGCCAGTTCGACAGCAACACACCCGAGTACACGAGCGGTGACTTGACGCCGTACGACAACGCCTCCTTCTGTGCCTGTGGAAGCTCGTCGCATATATAGGGAATGACCGAGTTCCAGCAGGCAAGTACGGCGCCCTTGCTCCTGACGAAGTACGCCTTGCCATTATTGACGTAGCTGCTTTGTACCTGTCCGCCGTCCGTGTGCCCGACATTGATCGCGGTGCTGTTCAGTCGAATGCGTACGTTGTTCTGGTCATTGTCCAGCAAGCTGTAGTCAACGCGCGCTGTAATGACATCCTCCATCGAGGTACCGGGAACCGCGCCCGGAACCAGGGATCTCACCAGCAAACGGGCAATGGTCGCATTGCCGTCCGGGAAGTACATGTCCGGATCACCGTCATCGGCCCGTTGCTGGTTTTCCCGCCCGTGCTGGCCGCCGGGTTCATGCGCCAGCTGATCCTCGGAAATTTCCTCGAGATTCAGTCCGTCAAAACCCGGGTAGCCCATTTCCCGGCAATAGATTGCCGGGATTGCATCCATGCCCGTGACGAACAGGCCCATCAGGCTGGTGTTGAACAGCTTGACGACGTCGGGATGGCATTTGGCGATGTTGACCAGGTAGTCCTGGTAACTCATGTGCGTCAGTCTGTCCCGCGTTTGTTTCGCGTCGAGGTTCGGGAAGTAATTCTCCTTGCTCTCGTACAGCCTGACGGCATCGCGTTTCACTTGCTCGGCGAGCGGCGCGTGCTTGATCGTCTCGCTGATTGGCAAATCGCCCCAACCGACGACCAGTTTGTCGCTGCCGAAGGTTTGCTTGTCGAAGAACATGCTGCGGCTGAGCCCCATGTCCCGGTAATTGGAGAACATGCCGCGGTTCTTTTCAAAATAGCGCGTCCGATCGATGCCGAGTTCCCACAGGAGTCCGCCGGCCACGGTGCTGTACTGGGACGGCGCCTCGACATTCAGGGTGCCACCGTTGACCAGGTACATGCGATCGTCGTGCCAGAATTCGTTGCGCTTGGCGTGGCCACCAAAATCGTCGTGATTCTCGATAACCAGGATTCGCGAACCGGGACCGTGCTGCTTGCGATAAAAATACGCGGCGGCGAGTCCGCTGATCCCGCCGCCAACGACGACGAGGTCGTAAACCGGGTCGCCCGCATCCACGGCCTGCCACTTCTTACCGTTTCGCAGGTCGTGCGCGACCTCGAAGGAGCCCTCATGGCTGCCGCGGAGCCCCTGGCGGGTCGGCGGGTAGTAATCCGCGGGCAAGGCATAGGGATTGAGTGCACCCTGGGCCAGTGCTTCCAGCGGCGAGACGCCGGCGGCGACACTCAGGGCACAGCCATTCAGGAAATCGCGTCGGCTAATCATCGTCCTTTGTTCATGCACATTGAGGGGACAGTTTACTTAATTGCCTGCGACCTAACGAGGAGCAAGCATTCAATCGAGCAAGATGTCCCTGCTCTACGGAGATAATTTTTCCGGCAACAAGCTTATCGCGGCTAAAGCCGCTCCCCAATCCGCCCGCAATGCAAAATATCTACGGCTCAGATGGGTGCGGATTGATCTTTAGTCCTTTGATAGCTCGAGCGCAGCGCCGCTCCCACCTGCAGTATTACTGCGATCGGCTTCGGGCCAGCAATGCGATCAACAATTTGATCTGGGTATCGTCGAGGCGTTCGCCGAACGCCGGCATGACGCCGTTGCGCCCGACCGCGATCGAGTGCACCAGCGCTTCGCGGGAATTGCCGTACAACCAGACATCATCGACCAGGTTCGGTGCACCCAGCGCGGCATTGCCGCTGCCGTCAACGCCGTGACAGGCAACGCAAAACTGGTTGTACTGCGTTTGCCCGGCGTGACCGGTCGCTGCATCGCTGCCGAGCACGCCCAGGTAGTCGACCACGCGTTCGACACCGTCACGGCCGAGCACCGCTTCCCAGCCGACCATGACGGCGATTCGCCCGTCGCGGATGCTTTGCTCGATCTGCATCTCGCTGCTGCCCCACTGCCACTCGTCATCGATCAGGTTGGGAAAATAGCCCGCCTGTCCGGCTGCATCGTAGCCGTGACAGACCGCGCAATTGCGGTCGAACACGCGTTGTGCCGAAGCCATCATGGCGGGATCCGCCTGCAGCGTCGCTACCTGCGCCTCCGCAACCAGCGCGCGGATACCGCCGAATTCATCCTGGTATTGCTCGAGGCTCTCGTTGAGGCGGCCACCCTGTGACCAGCGCAGGGCGCCCTGGTAGGAACCGAGCCCCGGATACAACATGAGATAGATGACCGACAGTACCAGCAGCGCCAGCATCAACCAGAACCACCACATGGGTGCCGGGTGCGAGCCCTCGCGAAGATTCGAATCCCACACCGGTCCCTCGGCCTTTTCGTGCTCGACGCGCGGTCCGAAGTAGATACTGAATACCAGCCAGGCGAGCCCGGCGAGGCTCGCCAGGGTGAGGACGACAATCCAGCCGGCCCAGAAATCTGTAGGCAATTCAGCCATCGGGTTTTTCGTCCTCCAGCGGAATGCGCGCGCTGGCGTCAATCGCGCTGTCGGGCATGCGCCAGAATAACCAGACGACGAGCACGGTCATGAACAGCATGACCAGCATGTCACCGGCAAA
>JAWWCT010000084.1:0-14055 GCA_033720315.1 Woeseiaceae bacterium
ATCGGCGCCGGACTCGCCAAGCGACAGGTTCTTGAAAAACACGGCGAGCCTGTCGAAAGGTTCGTCGTGACCGAGTTGCCGCATTGCCGCGCCTTCGCAATAGATTTGCGCGTAACCGGGCACATATGCCGATTCATTATCGAGAATGCCAAGTGTCGCCCGCTCGAACGCGTCGAGGCTGTCGACCGAAAACAGGAATCGAAACGCAACGTCCGAATCCGCCGCGCCGGAGCCGTGTTTCCATCGTACCGGTTCCCTGAACATGAGATTCAACTTGCCGCTGCTGCCGCGGAATCGCTGTGTTTCGACCGTTTCGACTTGCTGCCCGGTGCCGACCAGCCGGGCTGCGGTCAGTGGATCGGTGCCCAGGACCAGGACATCGAAATCCAGGCGCTGTTCACGGCCATCCGCGACGAAAGCAACGCGACCGGCTCGTGTGTCGACTCCCGTCACGCTGCTCGACAGGTGGGTCTCGACGCCCAGCTCCGCGTTGATCCGGCCGAGTTCCTCCGTAAGCCGCCAGATGCCGCCTTTGACGAAGCCGTAGTAGCCGCCGAAGATCGATCCGGAATCCATCAATGGCAGGGTGAAGGCCGAGTAGGGCTCGTCCAGCGAAACCGGACCGCTCTCGGTCACCGTCATGGCCATGAAGATCTTGCTGCGTTCACTGGTCAGGTAATGATCCAGGAGCGCCCTTGCCGAGCCGGAAATCCACAGGCGGGTCAGCTCGGGGCCGAGTTCCCGCTCTGCGGCCTCCAGTGACGGTGGCGCAGCGTTACGATAGCCGCGCTGCAGGAAGTCGACGACCCTCGCCTCGTCTGCACGAAACGCCTGCACCTCACCGCGCTCGCCCCACTTGGTGGCCAGTTCCCGGTCCAGCTCGGCAGGGTCGCGATAGATCCAGGTTGGTTCCGCATCGCCCGGAAAATGCACCACCTTCGCATGTTCCGGAACGAACGTGTCGAGGCAATCGGCGAGCCCCGTGTCCTGGAACACGAAGTCCTGCATGAGGCCGAGTACCGACGCACCGAGTGCGTATTGCTGGGACAGGCCGTCGACAACGGCGGTCTCGGAGACACAAGCGCCACCGACACGCTGCGCGCGTTCGACCATGGTCACTTTGCAACCGGCACGTTGCAGGTAGTTTGCGGCAACCAGGCCGTTAATGCCGGCGCCGACGATCAGTACCTCGGCTTTGCTCACGATCCGGTGAACACCGTGGCTGCGTCTACGAATGCGATCGGGTTACCGAACGGATCCCTGGCATAGAACAGCCGCTCACCCCAGGGCATCGATTCGATGTCGGCCGTGATTTCGCCGCCGGCTTCGATAACGGCAGACTTTACAACATCCAGGTTATCGACGGCGAAGTAGATGTACTGGTTTTCGTGGTGTCGCCAGCCACCCGCCAGCTCGTCGCCATCGGCAGCAGGGTCATAACAGGCAAGGATCGTGTCGCCACAATCGAAGTAATGCCGACCCGGCGAAACCCGCTCGCCATCGTTGCCGAAGACGGCCGCAAAGAATCGCGCCGCCTTGTCGATGTCAGCCACCGGATGGATGATCCTGTAAAGATTGATCATCTCGCACTCAATTCGCGGTTAGTGCCAGCCGCTCGTGCCATTCAGCAATCGACTCGTCCGGGTATTCATCGAAAAATTTGTCGTCGGCGCCCGCTCGAATCTCCACCCACGGCGCTTTGGACGCGACCATGAGGTGCGTCCGCTCGGGCGGGACCGGCAATTCGCTGTCGATCGCCGATGCGAATGGATGCACGAGCTCAGGCCAGCGCGGGTCCCAGGCCCAGAGCGCACTGCCGCATTCCCGGCAGAAGTGGCGTTCTGCCGGGCTTTCCACTGTATCGCCGGTTTGCGGATCGTTTAGCCGGGCCCGATATACGTTCGTGTGTTCCTCACCGCTAATCTCGAGTGTCGAATAATCGCCGCCGAGATTGATGGCATAGCCGCCACCCCCGGCCGTCTTGCGGCAAATAGAGCAGTAACACAGGTTGAAAGGATACGGGTGCGCGGACTCGAGGCGAAAGCGCACCTGCCCGCAATGACAGGAACCTTCTAGCTGCATGTCGGGGATCTCCGATGAATTAGCCGGCGTTGTTCTTCAAATGCGCCGTAAAGCCTTCGACGTAGTTATCCCAGCCGGTTGCGTGGTTGTTGTACGAAGTCTCGGAGTGAAAACCCGAGTGCGTGATCTGCACCTCGGTGCCGGCCGGATGCTTGTCAAAAGTAACGTCCACCTCGGTCGTTTCGTTGCTGCCGACCCAGTTCCAGGAGTATCTCACTCGTTCATTCTCCACAAATTCCTGAAATTCGCCCTCCATCTTGCCACCGCCGGGCATGAACAAACGGTATGCACCGCCAATTCTCGGCTCGATTTCCATCCGCTCGGCCGGTGCAACAACGGTGTCTTGGGCTACCCACTTTTCGAATACCAGTTCCAGTGGATATTCGATTACGTACGATTTACTGAATGTCTTCACGCCAACTCCCGTATGGCCCGGCAGATGCCAGTCATCGACTGGCTATTCGGCCGCAGACGCTCGCCATCGATGATAACCGAGGCAGTGAAACCTCATTATCCAAATTAAATCAATAGCTTATGGAAACTGGGTTGCAATCCTCAATCGAAATTGTAAACGAACCGAAGCCCGAACTCGCTACGATCGTTGTTGAGTATCCGCAACACGTAGTCGATAGGCAGCAGCCGCGCATTGTCGTATTTTTCATCTGTCGCGTTACGACCGTACGCTGCCAGTGTCCAGCTGTCGTCAGGACTGTGATACGCAATATCGAAATTGATCAAAGAGCGGCTGTCGATGTCTGTGATCGGGACGTCGTTAAAGGGCTGTCCGTACATTTCATCCCGATAGGAGTAGTCCAGACGCCAGACCATTTCTGCGCCATTCGCCAGTGGTTGCGTGAATTCCGGGCTGATCGAAGCCGTCAACTCCGGTGTCAGCGGCGCCGCAATTCGCGGATTGGGGTCGTCGATGTCGACGTCGATATAACCAATAGCCGCGTGTAACACGAACTGATCCGTCGGCGCCCAGCTGCTTTCCCATTCAAGCCCCGTCGAAGTCTGATCGACGATGATATTCACGGTATTGAAGCCGCCGCCGGTATTGTCGCTGACCTGGTAGGGCAGGTCCGAGTAATCGGTGTAGAACAAGGCGACCGACATACTCAAGGTGTCCACCGGCCTGCCTTTCAGGCCGACCTCGTAATTGATGGCGGTGACATTGTCATTGGCCTCAAAACAGTTTGGCGTGCTGACATTTCCGGGCTGCGTGAAATCCAGGTTGGCGAACAAGCAGAACGGCCGCGGCGGGAATTGCCCGGACTGGTAGCCGTTCTGGATAGTCCCATACAGGTTCATGCGGTCGTTCATGTCCCAGGCTGCCGCGATTTCCCAGCTGGTCTCGTTCCATTCACGTGAATTGCTTTCCTGGATCAGGCTGAAAATGAGATCGGTAAAGGCAAACTTCTCGTCCTGAGTGTGACGGGCGCCAACCGACAACCGCAGATTGTCCGTTGCCTCGAAGCCGACATTGGCATATATGGCCTTGCTTTCCGCTTCCTGGCGGTTGATATGTGTCCCCTCCCCACCGAGGAAAAAATTCGGGTTCTGGTCATTACCACCTTCTTCCTCGAAGTAGTAGAGACCCGCGACGAAATCCCAGTTGCCGAAATCGCCGAACAATTGCAGTTCGGTCGACATCTGGTCGGCGAAACCGGTTTCCGGGTATTGGAACAGGACGCCCAGCGTTGGGTCCGTGGGATCTGCACTGCCCCCGATGAAGCCGATGCTGTCGTCGTCGAGGCCCGATGAATATTCGGAGCTGCGATCGCTGTAGATGAGCTTCCAGGACAGCGTTTCGGACATCGCCCAGTCAGCCGTTATCGACCAGCCATCGGCCTCGTTGGTAACGTCGGCCTGGCTGACCAGGTTGCCGTTCGAGTCGAAGTAGAAGGCACCGGCGTTATCGTAAGGATCGGCGGCAAGGTCAGTGTTGCGTGCGCCGGTTCCATACAACAGCCCGGTGGGAACCTCGTCGATCAGCGTGGTGTAGGGACGCAATCCCCCTTCACCGTCGTTCTTGTCATAGGTGACGAGGATCGACAGGTCTTCGCTGGGATCCCATTTCGCTGCGACCCGTCCGGCCCATTCCTCCAGCTCGCCGACTTCGACCCCAGCGTCGAAATTTATGAAATCGCCAACACCATCACGGCTCATGTAGGACCCGGTGAAAGAAGCGGCAAAGGTATCGGCCAGTCGCGCATTCCAGTAGAAGTCGCCGTTCAGTCGGCCGCGCGACCCCACTGTCACGGTTGCGCGTCCCCCGCTCTCGTCGCCGGGTTTGCGGGTGATGATATTGATGGCGCCGCCAATGGAGTTTCGCCCGTACAGGGTTCCCTGCGGCCCGCGCAGCACTTCCACGCGCTCAATATTGGCGAGGCTCCAGTTCTGCCCGACCTGGCGACCGAGGTAGACGCCGTCGACATAGACGCCTACACCGGGTTCCGTGGTGATCAGGTGATCCTGCAATCCGATGCCGCGAAGAAATACATTGATTGACGATACGTGGCCAGCTGAAAAGCCGGTCACCGTCATATTGGGTACAAACTTTCCGACGTCAGTCAGGTCGGTGATACCCTGTTTGAATATCGTTTCTTCCGAGAATGCCGAAACTGCCATCGGCACGTCGTAGATATTTTCTGCGCGCTTGGTCGCAGTCACGACGATTTCCTCGAAAATCGACCCGTCGGCCTGCTGCGCGATTGTCGCAGGCGAGATAAACATCAAGGTAATCAGCGCACTATGCGCCAGATTTTTGTTAGTCATTGTTACCCCCGAAGTGCGTTCTTGTCATTGGATTGACTGTTATTGTGCCGCTCTTAACGCCTCCCCGGCAGCACAAAGCCCTGAAAAAAATAATGCGCCTCTTTGCCTTTTGCGTCAACGAAACGGGCTTCCTTTGCAGACAACATGCTGTGAGCATGTGACAATAAGCCCCTGTAATTTCAGGATGTTCCGCTTTAGCTGCTATTTTCGATCGATGTGAAATCCAAAAACAAATCGACAGCCTGCCTCGACGTATTTCGCCTGTTGCCGGAGTTCGATCCGGACGTGACATGCAGGATATTTTTGACTACCGGTAAGATACCGCCCGGTGACACATTCCTGTCGCTGCAAGAACTTATCTAATTTCGGGGTCGGAATTGCTGTTTACGGACATCATCAGAAAAAAGCGTGACGGCGGAGAATTGAGGCCCGGCGAAATCGCTTTTTTCGTTGACGGGCTTGCCAATGGCAGCATCCCGGCGGAGCAGGTTTCGGCACTGGCGATGGCCATCTACATCAATTCGATGTCGGCGGAGGAAGCTAGTCATTTGACGCTGGCGATGGCCGCCTCGGGAACGGTTCTCGACTGGCAGGATGAAGGGCTACACGGACCGGTTGTCGACAAGCACTCGACCGGTGGCGTCGGCGACAAGGTCAGCTTCCTGCTGGCGCCGATTGCCGCAGCCTGCGGTTGCTACGTGCCAATGATTTCCGGTCGCGGCCTCGGGCACACCGGCGGGACAGCCGATAAAGTCGAATCGATCCCCGGTTATAACGCTGCCCCTAATTTCGAGCTGTTCAAAAAGGTCGTGAAATCAGAAGGTTGCGCAATTATCGGGCAGACGGCGGACCTGGCTCCTGCCGACCGGCGGCTGTATGCAATTCGGGATGTCACGGCAACAGTGGCGTCCGTTCCACTGATCACGGCATCCATCCTGTCCAAGAAGATTGCGGCTGGATTACAGGCACTGGTGATGGACGTGAAATTCGGCAGCGGTGCGTTCATGACGGATGCCGCCAAGGCCGAAGAACTGGCGAAGAGCATTATTACAACGGCTGGTAACGCGAATCTCACAACCCACGCTTTGATTACCGATATGAACGAATGCCTGGGAAAGACGGCGGGCAATGCGGTGGAAATCGCGGAGGCCATTGAATTCCTGAAATGTGTCGAACGCGAGCCGCGGCTCGATGAAGTTGTCCTGGCGCTCTGTGCAGAGATGCTCATTTCCACCGGGCTGGAAGAATCTCGCGATGCGGCACGGCAAAAGGCTGACGACGCGGTGACGTCGGGCAAGGCAGCAGAGGTATTCGCACGCATGGTCTATGACCTCGGCGGTCCAGCCGACATCATCGATCAACACGAGAAACACTTGCCGGTGGCGCCCATATCCCGCGCGGTCCATGCTGCCAAAGCTGGATACGTTACAGCCGTCGACACGCTCGAGATTGGCAATGCCATTATCGAGCTGGGCGGTGGCCGCAGAGTCATGGAAGATAAACTTGATTTGTCGGTCGGGCTGACGGACGTCGCGCCGATCGGCGCCCTGGTCGACAACGAGCGTCCGCTGGCAATTATCCATGCGGCATCCGGCGATACGGCACAACTGGCGGCAGCGATGATCCGGGAAGCCTGCGAGATCAGCGATTCGCCACCTGCAGAGCGGCCAATTATCTTCAAGACCTTGGGGGCGGATTGACGGGCAATCGGTTGTCTTTGCCGGTATCCTAGTGGCGGAATAACAAAGAACAACAAGGCAAAGGCCATCTCGGGGGCTCCTCCATGTCTGGAAACCTGATCGGACTCGCAGGCGTCGCGGTCATACTTGGCGCCGCGTACCTGTTCTCGTTGAATCGCAAGGCCATCAATCTTCGCGTCGTCGGTGCCGCGTTCGCCTTGCAGGTCGCGATTGCCGCTTTCGTGCTCTATTTTGACTGGGGTAAGCGTGCGATCGAATCGATCAGTAATGGCGTGCAGGCCGTCATCGATTTTTCCGGCGCAGGAATCGCTATGGTGTTCGGGCCACTGGCGAATGCATCCCAAGGCGTCATCTTCGCAGTCAATGTGCTGCCGGTCATCATTTTCTTCTCGGCGCTGATGTCGGTGCTCTATCACCTGAAAATCATGCAATGGATCGTCAAGGGTGTCGGCGGGGCGCTGCAAAGGATCATCGGTTCGGGGCCGATCGAGTCGATGAATGCGGCGGCGAACATCTTCGTCGGCCAGACCGAGGCGCCGCTGGTGGTGAGGCCGTACCTGCGAGGTCTCACGGAACCGCAGTTCTTTGCGGTGATGGTATCGGGCGTTGCCTCGGTGGCTGGCACCGTGTTGGCAGCATACGTGCTGATGGGTGCGGAAATGAAGTATCTGCTGGCCGCGAGTTTCATGGCGGCGCCCGGTGGGCTGCTGATGGCCAAGATCATCATGCCGGACGATCCGGCCGACCTGCAAAAGCACGCGGGCGAGGCGTTCGTCATGGAAGACAGCCAGCACGTCAACGTCATCCTCGCCGCAGCGGTCGGATCCGCCGACGGCCTGCGGCTCGCCGTCAATATCGGCGCCATGCTGATCGCTTTCGTCGCGCTGATTGCCCTGTTCAACGGCGTCGTGGGCGGTCTTTTTAGCTTGGTTGGCATCGACGGAATTACGCTCCAGTTGATACTGGGCAAGATCTTCCAGCCGCTGATGTTCCTGTTGAGCGTCCCCTGGCAGGAAGCCGAAGCCGCCGGGGCATTGTTCGGCGAGAAGCTCATCCTCAACGAGTTTGTCGCGTTCAGCAACATGAACGACTACCTGGCCGGCATGAGCGAGCGCACGCGGGCGATCACCACGTTCTCGCTTTGCGGCTTTGCCAACCTGTCGTCGATTGCCATCCTGTTGGGGGGTCTCGGTGTGCTCGTTCCCGAGAAAAAAGAACTCATCGCGCGTTTCGGCTTGCGTGCGGTGGCCGCCGGCTCGTTGTCCAACCTGATGAGCGCGACGCTCGCCGGACTTCTTTTGATCTTTTAAGGCCAAGTCGTGGCCAAACGCCAAATCATCATCGACTGCGATCCCGGGCAGGACGACGCCATCTGTCTGCTACTCGCCATGGCATCGCCGGATGAGCTCGACATACTCGGTGTGACGACGGTCGCCGGTAACGTGCCGCTCGCGCTGACCGAAAGAAACGCACGGCAAATGCGGGATATCGCGGGCCGTGACGATGTGCGCATCTTTGCCGGCTGTTCTCAGCCAATGGTGCGCGACCTCATTACTGCGGAGAAGGTACACGGCAAAACCGGCATAGACGGCATCGAAATCGTCGAGCCAAAATTACCGCTCGAGGAACAGCACGCCGTGGATTTCATCGTCGAGACTTTGAGCGATGCGGAGCCGGCATCGATAACCCTGGTACCGATGGGTCCGCTCACCAATATCGCGACTGCCATCGAGCGGCAACCCGCGATCCTGGAGAGTGTCGAGCAAATCGTACTGATGGGCGGTGCAATGCGCGAAGGCGGCAACCACTCGCCATCCGCGGAATTCAACATGCTCGTCGACCCGCACGCTGCCGACATCGTGTTTCGCTGCGGCCGTCCGATCACGGTGATGGGTCTCGACGTCACCCACCAGGTGCTTGCGACGCCAGAGCGCCGAGCCCGCATACGGGCGATCGACAACGATGCCGCCCGTGCGACCGCAGGCATGCTGGATTTCTTCAATCGGCACGACACCGTGAAATACGGCTCGATGGGAGCGCCGTTGCACGATCCGTGCACCGTCGCCTGGTTGCTGGAACCCGGCCTTTTCGAGGGGAAATTGTGTAACGTTTCGGTGGAGACCGGGTCGGAGCTCACCATGGGCAACACGGCTGTCGATTTCTGGCATGTGACGGAGCGGCCGAAAAATGCCACGTGGATGCACACTGTCGATGCAGACGGATTTTATGAGTTGCTGATCGAGCGGCTTGCACGGTACAGCGATGACCGGTAATCCGAACATTGTCGTTGTCGGTTCCGTGAATCTCGACCTCGCGGCCACCGTCTCGAGATTGCCGGTGGCGGGCGAAACCGTGACCGGTGCCGAGTTGCAGAGATTCCCGGGCGGCAAAGGTGCTAACCAGGCACTGGCCGCAAAACGACTGGGAGCGAACGTGTGGATGGTTGCCTGCGTCGGCGACGATGCTGCGGCCGATGAGGCGCTCGCCTTGCTGCAGTCGGGAGGCGTTGAATTGTCGGGATGCACGAGGCTTGCCGAAACGCCAACCGGCGTTGCTCTGATTGCCGTCAACCCTGATGGTGAGAACCAGATCGTGGTCGCACCGGGCGCCAACCGGCAGTTGACGCCGGACAGGCTGAGGCTGCCCGCTGCCGATGCGCTGATCTGCCAGCTCGAGGTACCGGTCGAAACCCTGAGCCACGCAGCACGAGAATTCGACGGATTTTTTTGCATCAACCTCGCGCCTGCGCTGAACGTGCCCGGCGAATTGATTCAAAGAGCCCAGCTCGTGGTGGTCAATGAAACCGAGGCGGCGCACTACGGCGATGCGCTTGCGGCAGGCGAGGGACTGCTGGCGATCACCTACGGTTCGCGTGGTGCGATACTGAACAAATCAGGAGAAACCATCGCGCAAGCAAAGCCGCCGCGTGTGCAGGCGGTCGATGCAACCGGTGCCGGTGACGCTTTTACCGCGGCGCTGACCGTTGCCATAATCGAAGGGCAGTCGCCGCCGGACGCCTTGCAATTTGCCTGTGCCGCGGGCGCTGCAGCAGCGACCAGGCCGGGCGCACAGCCATCGCTGCCGTCACGAACTGAAGTTCAAGATCTGTTGAATCGCGGCTAAAGCCGCTCCTACAATACTTTTTACTGAGTCGTGGGAGCGGCTTTAGCCGCGACTGCTGCTGCGAGTGGAAGTAGCATTTCCACTCAACCGATCATAAGGACTAAAGATCAATCCGCGCCCATCTGTTGCGTCTATATCTTGCGGGCGGATTGCGGAGCGGCTTTAGCCGCGATAAATCAGTCGGGAATACGGAAGGCGGCGGGTAGCAGCTCGTCAATCGAAAAACAGTCGATGCGATTGGCTTCGCCGATCAACAGGACCCGGGTATTCTCGTCGGCGAATTCGCGAATGATCTGGCGGCAACCGCCGCAGGGTGTGCACGCTTCGAGTTTATCGGCACCCCCGACTGCCGCGATGGCGACGATGCGTTTGCCGCCCGCGGCTACCATCGAGCCGATGACATTGGCTTCGGCACAGGCGCCTTCGGGAAAGGCCGTGTTCTCGACGTTGCAGCCGGTGTGTAGCGCCCCGGTGTCATCGAGGAGCGCGGCGCCGACCCGGTACCCCGAGTACGGCGCATAGGCATTCTTTCGCACCTCTTTGGCAGCCTCGACCAGGCGCTTCTCCTCTGCCGACATGGCATGCGTGTCCACGTCACGAGTCCTTGCACATCGGATTGTTGGGATGCGCGGTCCAGTCGAGTTTCTCGCTGCTGATCGCTGCCCCGGTGCGCGGATCGACGCCGTCCGTCAGCTGGCGCATGGTGATACAGCCGTCCACCGGGCAAACCGAGGTGCAAAGGTTACAGCCGACACATTCCTCGTCGATCACCTCGAACTTTCGTTCACCGTTGACCGTTTGCGTAATGGCCTGATGGGAAGCATCCTCGCAGGCGATGTGACAGCGCCCGCACTTGATGCACAGGTCCTGGTCGATGACGGCTTTCTCGACGTAATTGAGGTTCAAATACTGCCAGTCGGTAACGCTCGGCACGGCTTTACCGACCAGCTCGGATACCGTCGACATGCCCTTGTCGTCGAGAAAATGGCTGAGCCCGTCCGTCAGGTCGTCGATGATTTTGAAGCCGTAGACCATCGCCGCCGTGCACACCTGGACGTTCGATGCGCCGAGTGCGAGAAAGTCGACCGCATCGCGCCAGTCCGTGACACCGCCGATGCCCGATATCGGTATCCGCGAGGTTTCCTCGTGACGCGCGATCTCGGCCACCATGTGCAGGGCGATCGGTTTCACTGCCTGGCCGCAGTAACCGCCGTGCGAGCCCTTGCCGTCGGTCGTCGGGTACATCGTCAAAGACTCGTAATCGACACGCATAATGGAATTGATGGTGTTGATCAGTGACACGGCGTCCGCGCCGCCTTCCCAGGCTGCCTGGGCCGGCGGCAGGATGTTGCCGACATTCGGCGTGAGCTTGACGATGACCGGCTTGCGGGCGAATTTCTTGGCCCATTGGGTGGCCAGCTTGATGTATTCGGGCACCTGGCCGACCGCGGAACCCATGCCACGCTCCGACATGCCGTGCGGGCAGCCGAAATTGAGTTCCATGCCGTCGGCCCCGGTTTCCTCGATGATCGGCACGTATTTGGCCCAGGTGTCCTCGTTCATCGGAAACATGACGGAGACGAACAATGCACGATCGGGCCAGTCTTTCTTGATTTGCCGGATCTCCTCGAGGTTGGTCTCGAGCGGCCGGTCGGTGATCAGCTCGATATTGTTGAAACCGATAACGCGGCGTTCGTTACTGTGCAGGGCACCGTAACGCGGCCCACTGACGTTGACGATCGGCGGGTCTTCACCGAGCGTTTTCCATACCACGCCGCCCCAGCCGGCCTCGAACGCACGGTTGACGTTGTATGCCTTGTCGGTGGGTGGCGCCGAAGCCAGCCAAAACGGATTCGGAGATCGGACGCCGAGAAATTCACAACTCAGGTCAGCCATGACTTACTCCCCGGAGGCGAGGTAGCGATCAATGGCAACGGCCGCTACCTTGCCGTCCTGTACTGCTGTGACCGTAAGGTCGTCGTGTCCATGGATACAATCGCCGCCGGCCCAGACATTTTCAAGCGAAGTCCTGCGGTCATCGTCGACAACCAGCTTACCGCCACGCTGATCGAGCTGATCGGCGGCATCGCCGAACACCTCGCTCACGATAGCCTGGCCCACTGCCTTGAACACGATATCGGCATCCAGCGACCAGGTATCCCCGGTAGTCCGAAGCTTGCCGTTCTCGTCGAGCTCGGTTCGGGCAAACTCCACGCCGGCAACAGAATCGCCGACCAGGAGTTTGACCGGCGTCGCCCAGTGGCGGATGGTGACCCCGGCCTTTTGCGCATGATCCTGCTCGTAGCGGCTGGCACCCATATGTTCGGGGCCACGGCGGTAAACGATGTCGACGATTTCCGATCCGAGTAACTTGCTCTGGACCGCGATATCGATCGCCGTCATACCACCGCCGATGACCACGACGCGACGCCCGACCGGCAAATCGTGTTTGGTTTGCGACTGGCGCAAGCGGGAAATGTAATCGACGGCATCCCATACGCCATCCGCATCCTCGTTACTCAGATCCAGCCTGTTGACACCACCGAGACCGAAGCCGAGAAATACCGCATCGAATTGCTCCCGCAACTCGGCAAGTGTGATATCGACGCCGAGCGCCTGGTTCTTGCGGACTTCAATGCCGCCGATGTCGAGTATCCAGTTGACCTCACGCTGGGCAAAGTCATTGACGGTTTTGTAGGCGGCGATACCGTACTCGTTGAGGCCTCCCAGCTTGCTGTCGCGGTTGAACACGACGACGTCGTGGCCGCGCATGGCGAGACCGTGTGCGCAGGACAGACCCGCGGGCCCACCGCCGACCACCGCGATTCGCTTGCCGGTGGTTTCGGCACGCTCGAACAGCGCCAGGTCGTGGTCGAAAACCGGATCGGTCGCGAAACGTTGCAACAAGCCGATCCGCACTGGCTGGTGTTCGTGCAGGTTGCGCACGCAGGCCTGTTCGCACAATATTTCGGTAGGGCAAACGCGGGCACACATGCCACCCATGATGTTCGCCTTGAGTATGGTGCGTGCCGAGCCCTTGATGTTGCCGCTGCGAATTTTCTGTATGAACGAAGGTATGTCGATTTCGGTCGGGCATGCCGTGGTGCAAGGCGCGTCGTAACAGAAGTAACAGCGGTCGGCCTCGACGAGCGCTTCAGGTCGCGTCAAGGGAGGGTGCATCTCACTGAAATTACGGGAGATTTCCTCCGGTGACAGGCGACCGGATTGTACGTCGGCCTCACTCATCGCTTATCTTTTGACGGCCGTCTTTTTTTTCATTGCGACGCGCTTCGACTTGCTGCCACGATCGACCGCACTCGGCTTCTGCGCTTCCGTGCGTTTCTTGATGGCGTCGTAATAGCTGGCGAATGGCGGCCGATCGATGTACCGGCCGGCACCGCGTTCGACATTCAGCTTGCCGTCCGCATACACGATTTTGCCCTGGCTGAGCGTGTGCGATGCGGTTCCCTTGACTTGCATACCCTCGAAGATGTTGTAGTCCACTTTCTGGAAATGAGTCTTTGCGGAGATCGTCTTTGTCGCCTGCGGGTCCCAAACGACGATATCGGCATCCGCCCCGACTGTAAGGCTTCCCTTGCGCGGAAAGATATTGAATATCTTTGCGGCATTGGTCGATGTAACGGCGACGTATTCGTTCATCGTCAGGCGGCCGGTGCTGACACCGTGGTGCCACAATACCTCCATGCGGTTCTCGATGCCGCCGGTACCGTTCGGGATCAGCCGGAAATCGTCCTTGCCCGCCGCTTTCTGGTCAGCACAGAAACAGCAATGATCGGTGGCCGTCGTTTGCAGGTTGCCGGACTGCAGGCCACGCCACATCAGTTCCTGGTGCTCGCGTGAACGAAACGGCGGACTCATGACGTGTGCGGCGGCGACCTCGAAGTCCTTGTGGCGATACACCGAATCGTCGATCAGCAGGTGGCCGGCGAGCACTTCGCCGTAGACCCGTTGTCCTTCGTTGCGTGCCCGGGTAATGGCCTCCAGCGACTGCCGGCAGGAGTTGTGTACCAGGTAAATCGGAACGCCCAGGACTTCCGCAATGCGAATCGCGCGGTTGGCAGCTTCGCCTTCGACCTCGGGTGGTCGTGACAACGGGTGTCCCTCCGGACCCGTAATGCCCATGTCGAATATTTTTTGCTGCAGGCGAAAAACGAGTTCGCCGTTTTCCGCGTGGCAGGTGACGATTGCGCCGAGCTCGATGGCTTTCGAAAAACTGTTAACCAGGATCTCGTCGTCCGCCATGATGGCGCCTTTGTAAGCCATGAAATGCTTGAAGCTGTTGACACCTCGCTCCCTCACAAGCGTTTCCATGTCCTTGCTGACCGTGTCGTCCCACCAGGTAATGGCCACA
>JAWWCT010000085.1:0-13822 GCA_033720315.1 Woeseiaceae bacterium
ATATCATTTCATTTAATATCCCAACAGATAAAATTCCTCTAATCATACTAAATGCCCCTCTGTCGCGGATAAAGCCGCTCCCACATTATTATTCGATTCCCACAATTATTCCCTGCAGTGGGTGCCGCACCCCCCGCGATTCCTTAGTTGGCCATGTCGGCGTAGGCAAATTCGATCAGCGCGGCGGCGCTGCCGATGCGTCTGCCGCTGTCCCAGCGCTGGTCGTATTCCCTCGTCAGGCCAGCGGACTGGGCCTGCTCCAGCGACATGCCGTCACGGATCGCACTCGCGATGCGGTCACGGATGATCAACATCATGTCGCGATACGCGCGCACTTCTTCGACGTTCGAGATCACCCCGTGCCCGGGGATGATCCTGGTGTCGGCATCGGATTTTTCGATGAGTAAATCGTACGCTTTTATGGTGCCGAGAAAGCTGCCGCCGTTGTTTACATCGATGTACGGATAGGATGTCGTGCGGTACACGTCGCCGGTGTGAATGACGTTCGAGCCCTCGAACTTGATGTAAACGTCACCGTTGGTATGTGCATCGGGCGTTTTGAAGACGTGCACGGTCTCACCATTGATGTGAAAAGACATGTCCTTGCCGAACGTCACCAGCGGCGGCTCCTCGTCGTAATCGGACAGGAACATCTGCTTGCGCGTGTTGTCGTGGCCGAAAATCAAGGTGCCCATCCTGCCGAAGTTCTCATTGCCGCCGGTGTGATCCGGGTGCAGGTGTGTATTGACGAGAAACCGGATCGGTTCCTGTGACACCGTACGCACCGCTGCAACGATCTTGTCGGTCAGTGGCGCGTACTGGTCGTCGATGAGAAACACGCCATCCGCGCCGTGGAACAGGCCGATGTTGCCGCCGCGCCCTTCGATGTAGCTGACGTTCCCGGCGACCGGGTGCACGATCATCTCGACCGAATCCCAGTCTTCCTGCGCGACCGCACTCGTAGCGAACAACGGCAGCCATGCTGTAAGGATTATTGCCTTGCGGATATTCATTGTCATTGGTACTCCCCTTGTGCCTGATTGACGCTGGCCCGCGGCAGCGCGAGCGCGATCAGTTCTGCCGGTGACTCGCCGTCGGTCACCATCATTACGATGAATTGCCGGCCGTCGACCATGTAAGTGCTCGGTGGTCCCGACTGCGTTGCCGGTATGTCGATTGCGGCGACGATCTCGCCGGTCAGCTTGTCGTGCGCACGAAATACCGGATCGCCGCGGATGTCGCCGACCGTCCCCCAGCCCTCGCCGGCGAACAGCAGGGTTTTGGTCACGACGATGCCGGCGCGGGTCGGTTTGCCCGTGCGCGGCAGATCGACGCCTTCAAGTGCGGGATTCTCCGTGTACGCCCTGGGCGTGTCGCCGTTGGCGATCATCCACACGTGATCGCCGCTCACGAGATCGATTGCGGTGATGCGGCCGAACGGCGGTTTGACGATGAACAGATCGAACACGGTCGGCGTCGTGGTATCACCGCCCACGTAATCGATCTCGGATTGCTCCGGGTCGTGTTTCAACGAATGCACCATGACGTAAGTCGCCGACGGTACGTACAGGTAGCCGGTATCGGGGTCGTACGCGCTGCCCTCGAAGTTGGCGCCGCCGGTGGCAAACGGCAGGCCGAGTGTGCCTTTGGTGCCATCGGGCGCATCGACCAGCGACGGCGGCGTGTACAGGCTCGATGCCAGGCGGTAATCGGCGATCACCTCATCCACGGCGGCACTGATTTCCGGCGTGTACGAAATGAGGTCATCGCGCGTCAGTGTCTGCCGGTCGTACGGCGCCGGTTTGCTTGGGATTGGTTGCGTCGGCGAGGTCCACTCGCCGGGGACGTCCGAGGGCGGCACCGGTCGTTCGACAATCGGCCAAACCGGTTCGCCGGTTTCGCGATCGAAGACATAGGCAAAATTCTGCTTCGTGACCTGCACCACGAGTTTGCGGCCATCGGGCAGGTCGGCGAGTATCGGCGCGGTCGGGTTATCGAGATCCCAGATATCGTGGTGCACCAGCTGGTAAAACCAGCGCAGCTTGCCGGTCGATAACTCGACGGCGACCAGGCTGTTGGCATACAGGTTGGCACCGTGGCGATCGCCGCCGAAAAAATCACCGGTGGGCGCTTCGACCGGCAGGTACACCAGCCCGAGTTCAGGGTCGGCCGACATCGGCGCCCAGACGCCGGCGTTGCCGGTGTAATCGGCGGAGCCGTCATACCAGGTTTCGTAGCCGGGTTCGCCCGCTTCGGGAATGGTATGAAACGTCCACAGCAACTCACCGGTGCGGGCGTCGAATCCGCGGACATCGCCCTTGACGTTGCGCTTTAAGGGTGGACTGGTGCCAATCGCATGTGCCGCACCGACCACGATGAGGTCGCCGACGACCAGCGGCGGTGCGTTGAGACCGATGTCGAGGTCGCGATTTTCCGCCCGTCGCAAGCCCTCGGTGAGATCCACCCAACCGCCGGCGCCGAATTCCGGATCGGGCAGCCCGGTCGCCGCATTCAGGGAAACGAGGTAATAACCGGGTGTCACGGTAATCACGCGGCGGCGCCCGTCGCTGCCTTCCCAGAACGAGACACCGTGGCCGGAACTTTTGCGCGCCGCGTTTTCGTAGCGTTCGCCTTCGTCCGGTCGCCACATCCATAGCGTTTGACCAGTGGCTGCATCCAGCGCCACGACGTTGCGCGTCGAACCCGCGCCGAGGTACAGGCGCCCGTAATGCATGATCGGCATGTTGACGCTGCGGATTTCCGGCGTCGGTCCGTAATTACCCGCCTTCCAGCGCCACGCCACCTCGAGTTCATGCACATTGTCGGCGCTGATCTGGTCGAGCGGCGAGTAGCGGTTGGCGTTGAGCTCGCCGTGAATGTATCGCCAGGGGTAGTCCTTGCCTTTCGCGGAATCGGCGATCTGCAGTCTGACCCCGGCGAGCATCGCGGTCGTCAGTGGTTCGCGGGGACGCGGTACACGGGCAATGTCCAGCAGGTATCCGATCACCGCGAGATACTGCGCATCCGTCAGCGATCCCGGTGCCAGGGCCGGCATGCTTTCGCGGGTGCGCTCGAACAATGCCCTGGCATCGCGTCCGGACCAGTCGTTGCGGATACGGCGTTCGATCTCGACGGGCGCGTGACAGCGCGCGCAATGCACGCCGAACAATTGCTCGCCGTTCAGTTGCGCGGCGGCCGTCGTCGACAACTGGATGGCGACCAGTAATAAACTTGTACGCAGGATCAACGCCTGGCTCCGGCTTGTTGTTGTTTGCGACTAACTTATCACATCACGCGGATTCGGCAGACGTGACAGTAAAAGCACGCTGGCGCCAATTCACGGCCGGCTGCGGTATGATTCTGCAGATAAACCAGTACTTCCAACCATAATCAGGGGGAAACCATGAAGCGCTTGTCCGCTGCTCCCGCCATTGTTTTGCTGATTGCCGGCATTGCCGCAGCCGGCCAGGACGAGGCCATCGAGGTCGAGGGCCCGCCGCCGCAGTTGAGCGGCTTGAAAGCCGAGGCGGTACAGATCGTCGGTGATAAACGAAAACTCACTCAGGAAATCGTCGACAGCCTGTTCTCATTTTCGGAGCTCGGCTTCCAGGAGTTCGAGACACAGCGCTACCTGACGCAAATCCTGGAAGACAACGGCTTCACCGTGGAACAGGGCGTCTCCGGTATTCCGAGTTCCTGGTGGGCCACCTGGGGCAGCGGCAAACCGGTGATCGCACTCGGCTCCGACGTCGACGGCATCCCGAAATCCTCGCAAATGCCCGGCGTCGCCTATCGCAAGCCGATGGTGGAAGGCGCACCCGGACACGGCGAAGGTCACAACTCGGGACAGGCAGTGAACATTACGGCCGCGCTCGCGGTGAAGGAAATCATGCAGCGGGAAAACCTACCCGGGACGATCGTGCTGTGGCCGGGCATTGCCGAGGAACTGGTTGCGACAAAGGCCTGGTTTGCGCGTGACGGACGTTACGACGGCGTGGACGCGGTGTTGTTTACCCACGTGGACGACGAACTGGTGGTGAGCTGGGGACAACCGCGAGGCACAGGGCTGGTATCGGTCGAATACACCTTTGAAGGCACGGCGGCACACGGCGCCGGCGACCCGTGGAAGGGCCGCAGTGCGCTCGATGCCGTGGAACTCATGAACATCGCCTGGAACTATCGTCGCGAACATCTGCACCCCCTGCAGCGCTCGCACTACGTGATCGTCGATGGCGGGGACCAGCCGAACGTCGTGCCGTCGAAAGCAACCGTGTGGTATTTCATCCGCGAAATGACCGCCGACAATATCCGCGAGAATTTTGCGACCTTGCAGCGCATTGCGGAAGGTGCGGCGATGATGACGGACACCAGCGTTTCGAGACGCATCGTGGGCGCTGCTTATCCGCGGCATTTCAACAAGCCGATTGCGCTTGCGATGCACGACAACATCCGGGCAGTCGGCATGCCGGAATGGTCCGAAGACGACCAGACGTTTGCGCGCGCGTTCCAGGAGTTCATGCAGGCGGACGAGGTCACCGGCCTGCGTACCGAAGTCAGTCCGGTCGAGGAACCGCTCGAGAAACCGGAGTCCGGCGGTTCCGACGATATCGGTGACGTCTCCTGGAACGTTCCCACGGTGACCTTGCGCTTTCCCTCGAACATCGACGGCCGCACCGGCCATCACTGGTCGAGTGCGATTGCCATGGCTACACCGATCGCGCACAAGGGGGCAACGGCCGGCGCCAAAGTGCTGGCGGCAACCATGCTGGACCTGATCCAGGACGATGCGCTGGTCGACGATGCATGGAAATACTTCCGCGAGGAACAGACTGCCAATGAAACTTACTCGCCGTTCATCAGCGAAGATGACGATCCGGCAATCGAGAAAAACGTCGGTATCATGCGCGAGTTCAAGCCGGAACTCGAAAAGTATTATTACGACCCGTCAAAGTACGATACCTATCTCGAGCAACTCGGTATCGACTACCCACAACTCGAGGATCCGGATGCAGACTGACACAATGAGGTTTTTAACGTGAATCGACGCACACGTCTCTCCATCGCAACGCTGCTGCCAATCCTGATGTTGGCGTCGCCGGCCTCGGCCCAGGTCAAGGTCGACGTGATCAAGAATCCTTACGGTGGCTCGCGTAACGTTCCTGAACTGTCGACCAACCCGGATTACATTCACGCCGCAGGGCTCGAACGCTTGATCGCCGAATGGGGCGGCGATCTGATCAGACCGGTGCAGGACATTCGCCTCACGGATGAACAGGACAGGCAGTACGGTTCATGGAACCGCATGGCGTTGGCGAATGCGAATTTTGCGGAAAAGGTGCGCGAGGGTTTGCAGGACAACCTGATCACCGTCGGCCTCGAGGCAAATTGCAACGACCTGCTGGGCATGCTATCCGGCCTCAAATACGACTCCGACGGCAATGCGCGCCGCGTCGGCCTGGTTTTTTACGACTCGCACGGCGACTTCAACGTACCGGAGACGACTTTGTCCGGCATGCTCGGCGGCATGCCGGTGGCGATTGCCGCCGGCCACGCTTTACACAACCTGCGCCGGACCACCGGTCTGATCGAACCGCTGCCGATGAGCCACATCATGTGGGGCGGCGTCCGCGACCTGGATCCGCTGGAGGCCGACCGTTTTCGTGAATACGAGGTCCGCCAGGTATCGGTCAATGACATTCGCCAAATCTCCGACAACTTCAGGAAGCAGTTCAATGCACTCGCCGACGAGGTTGACGTGGTTTACGTGCACGTCGACATGGACGTGCTCGAACCGGACGAGGTTCCCGGCCACGATCTGAACGTACCGGACGGCCCGAGCAGCGAGGCGCTGGCGAGGGCGATCGGCGTGATGTTCCAGAATCCGAAAACCGTAGCGCTCGGCATCGCCTCGACGCCGTCCTTCAACGACGATCCCGACGGCGTCAGCCGCCAGGCGGCGCTCAACCTGATCGAAGGCGCGATCAAAGGCGCGCAGGCGCGCTAGTTTGCGACGATGCTGTACGATCCCCGAAGACTCGCGGCTGCCGTTCTGGTCCTGACAACAGCTGCCGTTGTCGCACAGACAACCCAACTCGACGGAAATTGGCTGCTGGCGATCGGCGAAGATCCGTCGAGCTACGAAGTTGTCGCAGCCTTGCAGCAGGATGCGGCCAATACCATCAAGGACGAGTACGGCCGCAAGGATGTCACGCCGCAGCTCGAGCTTCGATGCATTCCCGGCAATCCCGAGATCACCGCAAGAATCGACTGGCGGCGTTTTATTTCCTCGTTCAACACCGAAGTGGGTTTCAGGGTCGACGGCGGTAAATTCCTGTGGCTCAAATGGGGTGTCGACCAGTCGAACAACATAACCTTGAGCAAATCCGCAAGCGACGCGCAGGCGCTCATCGACCACCTTTCCGGGGGCAGCGAGTTACTGGTTGAGGTTTCACCTTACTCGGAGCCGCCGGTTACCGTGCAATACGATTTGCGCGGCCTGGCGAGCGCATTGGACACGTTGCGCGCGGAGTGTCAGTAGACGTCGGACGTTTCGAGGTAGGCGACCAGCGCGCGGTTATCCGGCAGGTCGAGAAAGGTGTCCCACTCGAAGAACACGCCTGCGGGATCATAGCCGACGAAAACCCTGACTCGCCCGCTTTCGTCGACCACTTTATCGGTCCGCAATTCCATCCCCGGCCAGGCGGATGCCCGGGCAAACCAGGCGTCGACCTCGTTGGTAAACAGGGACAGCGTCATGCCGGTCTTGCCGCGCTCAATGGTGCCCGGCCCCTGGTAATTTTCCAGGCTCACAAAACCACTGCCTGCAAGCTGATACAGCGGCGAGCCGTCAAGCAATGCAACCGGCTCGGTATCGAACAAACCCTCGAAGAACGAGCGCACTTCGCCGACATCGTTGTAATAGATGGAAAAGGCCGTCGCGCGGATCGACAACTCGCCATCTTCCTTCGCGGCACTCATTACCGGGGGCGCATAGGCGAAGGCATCCACGTATGTCTCGCTGTTGGGATGCGGGTTATAGCGGACGAAGCGCAAGGCGTAGCCGTCCGTATCGCGCACGGTGAAACTGTCGGGAATCCCTTCAGCCGGCCCGGCGCCGCCGTATTCGATATCCACCCCGAGCCGCAAGAACCGGCTGTGCCAGAGATTCAACGTATCCGTCACCAGGTGCAAAGTCACGAGTTTGGGTTCGTCGGCGGAATGCATACCCTCGGCCGCCTCAACGAGGGTCACGTATGACGAATCCGCAAGGCGCATGATCTTCGCAAAGCCATAATCAACGACGGTTTCGAGCCCCAGCGTATCCCGGTAGAAGTCCCACGCGTCGTCGACGTCGCGATAGTAATAAAACGCATTGGTGGCGACGATGTCCGGACGCATGCCGCCAGGCAGGGGCGGCGACACCTGTGGCTGCACCTGTGCCGGCTGTTCGGACGTACATCCGGCCGCAACCACTAACGCGACGCAAAAGATATTGCGGATCATTTTTTTCATTTTCACTCTTTTTATTCGATCGGACAGTCGATGAATTCCGGCAATGCTTCCGCACGCTCAGAAAATGCAACGAGCCCGGGAAACTCTTCGGCGGATACACGTCTTGGCACCGAATGTTGTGTGAAACGCCACGCAATGGCAACCGCGATATCGGCCTGCGTGACGTCCGGCCCGAGCAGCCACTCCGAGCCATCACCGACGAACGTCTCCATCTGCTCGACAGCTGCGCAGAGCTGTTGCGTCAAGCGGTCGAGCCACGGCTTGTGCTGCAAATCCTTCGGCCGCTGTGTGCGTTCGTAGACGATTTGCGCAACCTTTTCCATGGCGACGAGCGCCACGCCGATGATTTGCAGCGCCCTCGTTCTCGACTCGCCGGCATCGGGCATCAGGCTGCGACCTTTCGCACAGCAGGTTTCCAGGTAATCGATGATCAACGTGGAATCGACGAGAATCGTGCCGTCATCGCAAATGAGCGTCGGCACCTTGACCAGCGGGTTGATTGTCCGGAATTCGTCATAGCTGCGAAAAATCGACAGCGGATTGTGCTCGTACGCAATGCCCAGCATGCGCGCCGTCACGGCAACGCGCCGGACGAACGGTGAGTCGAGCATGCCGATCAGCTGCATTTACGAGTACTCCAGCATTTCCGCATCATACTCCGGAAAGAACGCCGCCGGACTCGGCGACAGGCCTAGCCAGTAGTCCTTGTCCTTCTCGCTGCTTACGCCCGGAAAATCCGCGCCCAGGTTCACGAGGTCCCGTATCACCTGAAAGTGCAGGTGCGGCGGCCAGTTGCCGTTGCCGGGGGGAGCGCCCACCGTGGCAATGCGCTGTCCGGCACGAATGAGCTGCCCCGGCGCCATTGCATCCAGTACCTCGGGACCGAGGTGCCCGTACAGGGAGTAGAACGGCTTGCCAGCCGCAGCGTGACGCAGCACCAGCATCGGTCCGTAGTCCAGCTCTTTTGCATTGTTGGCAACCAGTTCGACCCGGCCGTCGAGAGGCGCACACAACGGCGTGCCGGCCCTGCAAAACAGGTCGATGCCCATGTGCACGGTCCGCGGTTCCGCGCCCTCGGCAAATTGTTCGCTCGTGTACAACTCGCGCGGTTCCGCATAGCGGCCGAAGCCAAAGCCGGTGTTTGCCGCTGCCAGCGTCTCGTCGATCAGCTCGCCGAACCGGTGGACATCGAGGCCGGCAACCGGCTCGCCGCAGAGCTTGCTGCCGGTGCTCAGGTCGAGCACGATGGCGCGCCCGTCGGTCTCGATGATCGGCGCAGGGTCAGTGACTTGCATCGGGTTGCAAAACACGGCCGAAATGACCGTCAACGCGCTGCTCGTTTTGCCTGGCGATCCGGCCATTGACGACGACCACGTCGAAGCCCTCCGCGAGCTGGAATGGATCGGGATAGGTCGCGTTTTCGTGCACCCTGGCCGGATCGAAAACCAGGATGTCCGCGATCATGCCGGCCTCGAGGGTGCCGCGGTCGGCAATGCGCAGCAACCCTGCCGGGAACGACGTGAGCTTGCGCACGGCCTCGCCGAGCGTCAGCAATTCCTCCTGCACCACATACTTTTCGATGATCCGGGCAAACGTGCCATGTCCCCGCGGATGGAATCCCGTGGGACTGCCGTCGGAACAGACGCCGACGTACGGATCGCGCAGGAGTCTCGCCTGCAGCTCGTCGTTCATCACGAAATACGCACCGGACGCGCCATCGGGCCCGATCACATCGATAAGCACGTCCTCGAAGGGCAACTCCATGTCGTGCGCAAGTTCGGCCAGCGTCTTGCCGGTGTACGGATCGGTACCCAGCAGGGTTGCCTCCGGCCCATTGCGTCGCTCGACGCGATTGCGCAGGTACTCTGCAAGCTCATCGCGTCGTTCGCTCCTGGCGCGTTCGAACTGCTCCATGGTCTTCGCCCACACCGGGAACAGGATGTCGATTCCGGTGTAGCTTGCGCTATACGGGTAGATATCGGCGGTGATCTCGATGCCGCTGTCACGCGCCGCTGCCAGCACACCGAGAATTTCCTCGGCACGCGCAGCACCCTTGCCATAGACCGACTTCAGGTGCGAGATGTGCACGCGCGCAAACTCGCCCTGCTCGAGTAACTCGGCGATCGAGGCATCGAGTTGATCGTCGTCCTCGTTTCGCATGTGGCTCATGATCATGCGGTCGTTGTTACCAACGACCCGTGCGAGTGCTTTGAGCTCTTCCGTACCCGCATTCAGCCCCGGGTTGTATTCGAGACCGGTACTTAGACCGAAGGTATAGGCCAGCGTATTATCGAGCGCCTCGAGCATGGCCAGCATCGCCTCGGGTTCCGGGACGTCGGCAAGGCCGATGCCGGCCTGGTTGCGCAAGGTACCGTGGCCGACGAACATCGCCAGGTTGGTGCCAATGCCGTTACTTGCGACCTCCGCGAGCCAGTCCGACAACGGCGCGACGTCCGGGCTCGAGCCGTCCTGTCCGAGGCTGATCGTCGTCACTCCCATGGCCAGGAAATTCTCCATGTCCGGCGTTTCGAGTGGGTCGCCATGCGCGTGCAGGTCGATGAATCCCGGTGACACGACCTTGCCCGCGGCATCGATTGTGCGCGCGATGCGAGTTGCACGGTCCTCGGCGGAAAAGCCGGTTTCTCCGACGTAGGCAATGCGCTCTCCGACAATGACCACGTCTGCCGCGAAGGGCTCGCCGCCCCGTCCGTCCAGCACCTCGCCGTTTTCGATCAGCAGGTCGATGTGCCCGTATTCCGCGAGAAACGGCGGCGCGGGCTGACAGGCGGCCACCAGCAAGATGGCTGCAACGAAGCCTGAACGAAGTCTGTCAAACACCGGGCGACGTTTCGATCCGGTATTGCGCGATTTGCACCTCCGGGCCGTAGTCTGCGTAATCGCCGTCGGTGCGCCTGGCGCGAAACTCCGACCAGTTGATCGCCCGGTAACGACAAGGCCGCTCGTCGCTAACCACGCTCGGCAGCGGGCTGATCTCGGTGGCTGCCGCCGGGTTGAAAAAGAACGGAATGCTGTAGCGATCGCGATCGACCATCGCGAGTACGCGATGAATGGCCGCCTGGTATATATCGTTCGACCAGACCTGCATCATGTCGCCGGTGTTGATAACCAGCGCACCGGTAATCGACGGAATGTCGTGCCAATAACCGTCGCGGTATACCTGCAAGCCACCGACGTCATCCTGCAGCAGGACCGTTAATGCACCGGCATCGGTATGGTGGTGCACACCCATGTCGGCCGCCGGCAGGGACGTCACGCCGCTCAATGGATCGGCGACCGGATAATAGTTAAGCCGCATGAACCCGGTGTGGTTTTCCACGAAATCCTGCCGCATGAAATCGGCCGGCAGGTCGAGACCGACACAAAATGCCTGGAGGAGATTCAGTGACAACTGTGTGCAACTGGCGAGATAGTCTCGCATCGTGTCGCGAAACTCGTCACCGATGTCCGGCCATCGATTTTGCGAACCGTAAATCGGGTCCGTGCCATCCGTTGTGAAGTCGAAGACTTCCTTCTTGTCTCGCTGGTTCTTGGTCAGCTCGTTGTTGTAATAACCCCAGGGGTTTTCCCGGGTCCTCATGATGGCGTTTTTGGTCTCGCGGGGCGCGGCGAAAAATGCCCGCGTCCTATTCCAGACGGAATCGATCAGCGACTCCTCAATGCCGTGATTGACGACCTGGAAAAAGCCCCAGTCGCGGCAGGCTTTCGCGATTTGCTGCACTGCCTGCGATGCGGCGGCCGACTCGGCATCCCTGACGATAGCCGAGATATCGATGACCGGCACCGAGGCGCCAAACTCACGGGAATCTGCGACGGGGCACTGGTCCAGGTCTGCCTGTTGCTGGGTATGCAAGACGAAATTACCGGTATCCGAAACCTGTGCAGATAATAACCGGATCGAGTTCGCCGATGTGAAACGGATTCGTGACCCCCCGGACGGCGGCTTGCACGCCGCCGTCCGGCCGGGTTCGGGATGGGTTCTATTCAGTGCATTCGTGCAAGGTCGACGCGACGGCCCCGTTAGGCGACATGACATAACGGGCAAATCGCCACCGAATGAAGAAACTGCCCGTTTCGTCCGGGTTGTCTTCTACCTGGATTTCTCCGGGCTGCACCTCGCGCTTTACGTGGTCACTCAGGACCTTGGCAATGCTCGGTTTCTCTGCCGCATAAACGATATCCATGGCGAACCTCCTTTTCTACCCGGCTGTCCTCAAGCCGTCTGCCGGGCATTCCCAGTGTTCGCCTTAAGAATACGAAACACACGCTTAACGGCGACTGAAATAAAAATGAACCTGCGCTGAAGCCACTTGCACCGGCCATTTAGCAGTCAGAAATCGCGGCTGAAGCCGCTCCCACAGAGAATGCCGGCAATCCAGTGTGGGTGAGGTTATTGCCGCAGGTAGTCGTCGCTGCCGTCAAGCCAGTCGTCGCGTCGCGGCGTCCACATGTCCATCTCCTCGACGTCGCCGATGCTGAGTGCTTCGTGAGGCAGGTTCGAGGGAATGACGATGACATCGCCCGGCCCGTACTCCGCGACCTTGGCGCGATCTTCACCAAACGTAAAGCGCATGCGCCCGGAGATGATTTGCGTGATTTGCTCGTGCACGTGGCTGTGCATCGGCACCAGGAAACCGTCTTTCAGGTAGATTCGCGCCACCGTCATTTTGTCGCCGGTCACGATGCGGCGCTTCATGGACGGGTTGACGGTTTCGAGTTCGACAGCATCCCAATTGATGGTCTGCAAATTTTCGAGAGACATCGCACAACGCTCGGTGACCCTGGACCCCCGAATCATAATTTGTTTTTGGCGTGGGACAAGCCGGGAGCGTTAGCCGGCGTCAGCGGGTCACTTCGACGAATGAGGAGAGAAACTCGAGGCCACGACGGAGTTCGCGGCGGTTGATCGTGGCACGCGTAATGCCCGAATGGTTGGCAACGACCCAACGCAATTCGTGGTCCTCGCAATATCCCCAGAGCAGCCGGCCGATTTGCCAGAACTCACTGCTCGCACCGCACTGCGGGCAGCCGGCAATCTCGCGCCGTCGCTCGATCGGAAACTCGATGACGTTGTTGGTTTTGGCGTGCATGGACAGGACAAAAGTAACGGAATGTTCGCTTGCCGACTGTGATCGGATTCTCAACTGGCTGATTTCAATGGAAATGTCGGCAATTTGAGACAGTTGCTGCCCTCTGGTGACGCGGTTGCCGATCTGTTGTATCGTTTTTCGAAACGCTGTCCGGGGGAACTCTCTATGAAATCCAGATTCATGCCGGCGCTCTGTGCGCTGATTTTTGTATTGCCAGCCAATGCCCAGGAGGGCGACGTTTCCTGGAAGTCGACAGAAATCGCGCCGGGTCTCTACATGCTCGAGGGCCAGGGCGGATTTGCCGGCGGCAATCTCGGCCTTTTGACCGGTGACGACGGCACCGTGCTGATCGACGACGGCCTCGAGCCGCTCACTGCGATGACGGTTGCAGCCGTCGAGTCGCTGACGGGCGCCCCGGTCGACTTCGTGATCAACACCCATGCCCACGGGGATCACGTTGGCGCCAATGCGACTTTACATAACCAAGGAGCGACCGTGGTCGCTCACGAAAACCTGCGCCGGCAGATGGCCCGCGACGATGCCGCGCGAGACGCGCTGCCCGAGCTGACCTACACGGACTCGGTCACTTTCCACCTGAACGGTTACACCGCAGAAGTGATGCACGTATCCAGCGCGCACACGGACGGCGATTCCATCATTCATTTCCCGGAAGTCAACGTCATTCACACCGGTGACGCTATGTTCAACGGGCTGTTCCCGTTCATCGACATGGACTCCGGCGGCAGTCTCGGTGGTTACATTGCGGCACAAAAGCAAATTATTGCGATGGCCAATGACGCGACCAAGATCATTCCGGGACACGGCCCGCTCGCCAGCAAGGCGGATTTGCAGGCGTCGGTCGACATGCTGGAGGCATGCCGGGAACTGGTCTGGGAGCTGGTGGTGCAGGGCAAGACTGCCGACGAAGTGGTCGCGGAAAATCCGCTCGCCGGATACGGGGAAACCTGGAACTGGGGATTCATCACGACCGAACGCATGACGCGACAGATCTACCGCGCATTGACCACCTTCTGAATCCGCGAACCGGGGTCAGAGCCGGCTCTGACCCCGGTCGGCTGCGCCTGCCCGTCGAGGATCGCGGGGGGAGGCCCCCCCCCAAAAGGTTTGTTGTTGGGGGGGATTTTATAAAAGTGGGGGGGGGGTGAGCCCCGACATACCCAAACCAGGTGAGGGGGGGTGGG
>JAWWCT010000086.1:0-13667 GCA_033720315.1 Woeseiaceae bacterium
AATTGAATTTTCACGTTAAGGCAGGCATGTTTCGCCAATGACCCAGCACGAATACATTTTTATAGCCATTTCGATCATTCTCGGCCTGGCTATGGCACGCCTGCTGCACACCGCCGCATTGCTGGTTCGCGCTCACAAACGTGTGACCTATCACTTTGCTACGGCGCTTTGGGGAGGCTGCATCTTTATCTATATTCTGCAACTTTGGTGGGTCGGCTGGGAGCTGCGCCAGGTCACGGACTGGTCCATCATCGATTTCTTCGCGCTCGTCATCGGCGCGCTGTTCGTCTACGGCGCCGCGGAACTCGCACTGCCGACCGAGGACTTCGATCTAACGGACGATACCGAACTGGATTTTCTTTCCCACAGCCGCACACTCGGACGGGTGTCGGCATCGTCAATGCTTGGCTATTTTGCGGTCGGTCCATACGTGAATATAACGATGTTCGACAATCCTGCGCTGCCGTCGTACGCGTTTCCGGTTCTTGGCGGCGCCCTGGTGCTCCTGATGATCGTCAGGTCGCAGTGGTTTACGTGGCTGTCGGTCGTCTTCACCGGCTATACGATACTGATTCTTTACCTCACTGCCTGATGCGCATGGATAGCAAACGCTAAGTTGGGCTGCGATTTTGCGACGCTGCTGCGGCGGCCTCCGAGTGCAAAAAGATCGCAAGACATTCAGAAGCCGGTCGCTCTGCCCTATTCGCTGTGCCATCGCCCCGTCACAACCATTTCTTCCAGCGGAAGTAGACCACCAGCACAGCAGTAACGATCCCCATGATCGCCACCGAGCCGTAAAACCCCCAGGGGCTTTCGAGTCCCGGGAGCCCGCCGACATTCATGCCGAGCAGACCGGTGACGAACGTCAGTGGCAAGAACACGGCGGCGACCACGGACAGTACATACATTCTTGCATTCTGTTGCTGCGCGATCTGGCTAAGGAGTTCCTCCTGTAAAACGATTGCCCGCTCACGCGCGAGGTCGAGGTCCTCAAGGTAACGGGTAATGCGGTCCGCTTCCTGTCTTAAATGGTGCGCATCTTCTTCATCGAGCGCGGCGACCGGTTGTCGATTGAGTCGATCGAGCGCGTCGCGCTGCGGCGCCAGGAATCTGCGTACGGACGCTACCTGCCTGCGTAGAGCCGACAGTTTGGGTCGGAACATTGAAAGATCGCCTGTGCCGATTTCGTCTTCAGCCGAATCGAGCCGATCTTCGATCGAGTCGACGAAATTGCCGATGCGGTCGGCAAGTCGTTCGGTAAGCATCGCCAGTAGCTGACCCGGCGTTTCGGGACCGTTGCCGGCCAGAATCGCCTCGTTGATGTCGGTCACCGAAAGCAGCCGCCGGCGCCGGGAACTGATCACACGATCACCGTCCACCCAAAGGCGGACGGACACCATATCTTCGGGATCCTCGCCGGGGTTGGTATTGACGCCGCGCAATACCACCAGCAAGCCGCTTGGCGTTATCGACGATCGCGGGCGAGTCTCGCCTGCCAGCAGCGTATCGATGGCGTCCAGCGGCAAACCGCTGTCCTGTTCCAGCCAGCGGCAGGCGTTGGGCTCGCTCACGTCAAAATGCAACCAGATCTTGCCGTGTGCCGGTGACCAGTTCGATATCGCGGAAAAATCCAGCGATTTGCCGCCTCCCCGGCCGTCGAGAAGGAAGCTGTACAGGAATTGCGGCTCGTTGCCAGCCATTCTTTCTTATCCCGAATGTGCGACTCGGCTATGATCTCACAATGATTAGTTTCTTTGGCATCGTTCTCGGCGTCGTGATTCTTATCGCAGGCGGCACCGCGCTGGTTCGCGGCGCGTCTGAAATCGCCGCCCGGTTTGGTATTTCGCCGATGGTCATCGGATTGACCGTCGTCGCATTCGGCACCAGCGCGCCGGAACTCGTCGTCAATATATTCGGCGCGCTGAGTGGCGCAACGGGGCTGGCATTCGGAAACGTGGTCGGTTCGAATATCGGCAATCTCGGCCTGGTTCTGGGCGCTGCCGCAATTATGAGTCCTATCGCTATCCGCGGCCAGATCGTTCGCAGGGAAGTGCCGCTCCTCCTGCTGGCGACCACGATGATGATGGTCATGTCGCTCGACAGGCCTCTCGAGAACCTGCCGCCGGCCATTCGCCGGACTGAAGCAATCGTGTTGTTGTTGATGTTTTGCATCGTTATCTACATCACGGCCCTGGATTTCCTGCGTGTTCAAAAGCAGGATCCGCTGCTTAACGGTATTGTGAAGGGCCCGGCGAGCTTCGCGTCCGGTAGCGGACGGTATCGATGGTTGCTGGCCCTTGGAGGATTCGCCCTGTTATTCGTTGGCGGGGAATTGACCATTCGCTACGGTGTCGCCTTTGCCACCCAGATGGGCGTTTCACCGGCGATCATCGGCTTATTCGTCGTGGCCATCGGCACCAGCATGCCGGAACTCGCCACGTCGATTATCGCTGCGATGCGTGGCCAACCCGACCTTGCGCTGGGCAACGTGATCGGATCGAATATCTTCAATTCACTGATTGTCTTACCGGTGAGTGGCGCGATTGCAGAAATTTCCGTGCCGTCCGGCGGTGTCGGAGACCTGCTGATATCGTGGTTGTTGGTCGCCTCGTTGATCCCGCTTTTTGTCTTCGGCAGAGCCTACCTCGGGCGGCGTGCCGGCGCGTTCCTGTTAATCGTCTATTTCGGCTACGCGATATACCGCATCCAGGGCGTGTGAACGAATTGCTCGCGCGCCGTTGGCGATGGATCCAGTTATTTGTTTCTGCCTTTCCGCTTGGTTTTTTCGTCCGCAGCGATCAGCTGAATCGGCAGCGGGCCTTTGCTGTCGAGGTGAACATCGCGTTGCGGGAAGGCGACAACAATGCCGTTTTGTTCGAACAATTCGCTTATCCTGTAGCGAATATCACTGCGAACCTCGCGTAACATCCTTTCGCCACCGACGTCGCTCCAGAAATAGGCGTCGAAAATCAGCGCGTTGTCGCCATAGTCTTCGAATACCACGGACACGGGTGGTTTATCTTTCACCTGGGGATGTTCCTTAACCGCCTGCATTATCAGCTCGCTTACCAGCCGCACCGGCGAACCGTATTCGACGCCGACGCGTACTGTCGTGCGTATCTCCATATTGATCAGCGTCCAGTTGACGACCGTGCGCTCCAGCAACTGGCTGTTGGGAACCAGCAGGTGTACGCCGTCGGTTCGCCGGATGCGCGTCGAGCGGTTGCCGATATGCTCGACCGTGCCCATGTGCTGGTCGAGTTCGATGAAATCGTCGATGCGGATGGGGCGTTCCGCCATCAGGATCCAGCCGCTGATGAAGTTGTTGATAATGTTCTGCGCGCCGAAGCCGACGCCGATGGCAAACGCGCCGGTCGCAAACGCGAATGCGGTCAAGGGCACACCCAGCAAGCTGAGTGCCGTCAGCACGACGAGAATCAGGATGGTGAAAAAGACGATACGTTTTAAGATGTGAACGACATCGGGCCGCAGCCGGGTGGTTGCCAGTTTCTGCCCCAGCAGAAAGCCGATGAAGCGGCTGGCGAAATAGCCGCCAAACAACAGCACGATGACCGCCAGGAATTTACCGATGGTGAGCGATTGCCCGTTCGGCAAGGTAAACAGGACGAAATTCCAGAACTCGACGAAACTGGCTGGCATGAAAAGACCGTTGCTTGAAGGGTTGCGGGTTGAATTTTCAAATTATGGCCTGAATCGACCTCTGCAAACTACCTTGTTGTTGCGTCTGCGGCGCATTGTCGAAGCGGCCGCGAGCGGGTCCACAAAAACTCGCGAAATCGGTCCCTTTTCCTTCATACTGTGTGGACTCAAAACAAAAACGCACGCCAGACCCGGATTGTCCGGCGGGCCCGATTAATATTGTCCAACTGGTAACTTTATGCCCGAGGTGCAGCTGCATCGCTATGTCTGAGAACACCCCGGACATGCTGGTTTTAGGCTGGCGTGAGTGGCTGGCATTGCCCGAATTCGGCATAGACCGGATCAAGGCCAAGGTCGACACGGGTGCGCGCACCTCGGCCTTGCACGCCTTCGAGATCCGCTCCTACACCGAGGCAGGCGCGCCATTCGTCGAATTCAAAATCCACCCGAAACAGCACGACAAGGACACCGTCGTCGTGTGCAACACCGAGATCATCGACGAGAGACCGGTCACCGATTCCGGCGGCCACAAGGAACAACGGTTCGTCATCATTACGCCGATAGTCATTGGGCCGC
This sequence comes from Woeseiaceae bacterium, assembly GCA_033720315.1. Classification (GTDB taxonomy): domain Bacteria; phylum Pseudomonadota; class Gammaproteobacteria; order Steroidobacterales; family Woeseiaceae; genus SZUA-117. The sequence continues at coordinate 4,237 of JAWWCT010000086.1, forward strand.
ATTCCTGGCCGATCGAGGCCACGCTGACGGCCCGCGACGACATGCGTTTTCGCATGTTGCTCGGGCGCACTGCCCTGGTTGGGCGGGCAACGGTAGATCCTGCCCGCTCCTATCTCGTTGGAAAAAGGAAACGCAAAAAGAAAAAAGCTTGATCATCCATGGCACAGAAAAACAACTCCATAAAAATTAGCGACATCGAAATTTCTCCGGGCGAGCGCGTCAATGTGAATCTGCCGATCGCGGATTTGTACACGGCCACATCGCTTTTCATGCCATTGCAAATCGTGTGCGGGCGGCGCCCCGGCCCGGTCTTGTTCGTATCCGCGGCCGTTCACGGCGATGAATTGAACGGCGTCGAAATCATTCGGCGGTTACTGAAACGAAAGCTTCTGAATTCCATCAAGGGAACACTGCTGGCTGCGCCGATCGTCAATGTGCACGGCTTCATCAACCAGTCCCGTTATCTTCCGGACCGCCGCGATCTCAATCGATCGTTTCCCGGCAGCCCGAAAGGCTCGATCGCCTCGCGAATCGCCAACACGTTCATCGAACAAATCGTGTCCAAGGCCGACTACGGCATAGACCTGCACACGGGTGCGATCGATCGCGCCAATCTGCCGCAGATTCGCGCCAATCTCGACGACCCGCGAACACTCGAGATGGCCAGGGCTTTTGGCACGCCGGTCATGCTGAATTCCAACATTCGTGACGGGTCTCTGCGGGCCTGCGCGGCGGAGACCGGTATGCCGATGTTGATATACGAGGCAGGCGAAGCATTGCGTTTCGATGAGGTCAGCATACGTGCCGGCATTCGCGGCGTGCTGAATGTCATGCGAAGTATCGGTATGCTGAAAAAATCCGAGTCCCGAAGAAATACAGAACCTTTATTGGCACGATACACGCGATGGATTCGTTCGCCCGACAGCGGCATCGTCAGTGGTAAGGCAAAATTGGGCAGCAGCGTTGCCAAAGGCCAGCGACTCGCGACCATCAGCGACCCCCTGGGCAATGACGAATGTGACGTGGTAGCCCCTTTCGCCGGCCTGGTCATTGGCCGCAGCAACCTGCCACTGGCCTATGAAGGCGAAGCGCTGTTCAACCTGGCAGCATTCAAAGACGTAACCGAGGCTGAATCGCTGGTGACGGAGTTTTCCGCCGAGCACGACCCCGAATTTCAGGATGATTAACACCGTTCGTCCAGCAGTGTCGTTAGGAAAGAGGTTAACAAGATGAAAATTGGCATTTTGTCCAGAAATAGAAACTTGTATTCGACGAAGAGGCTCGTCGAAGCAGGAGTCGAGCGCGGTCACCAAATGCGCGTTATCAATCACAAACGCTGCTACATGAATATAACGAGCCATAACCCGCAGATACATATTGACGGCAAAGCGATAGAAGATGTCGACGCAATCATTCCTCGCATTGGCGCATCCATATCTTTTTATGGAACCGCGGTCGTACGCCAGTTCGAGATGATGGGCGTGTACTCGATCAACGAATCGGTGGCAATTACCCGGTCCAGGGACAAGTTGCGTGCCTTGCAGCTGTTGTCGCGCAAGGGGATAGGCCTGCCAGTCACCGGATTTGCGAATTCACCGGACAATACGGACGACCTGATCGAGTTTGTCGGTGGCGCACCGGTCGTCATCAAATTGCTGGAAGGAACGCAGGGCGTTGGCGTGGTGCTGGCCGAAACCAAGAAAGCGGCGGAAAGCGTCATCGAAGCATTTCGCGGCCTGCAGGCAGAATTCATGGTGCAGGAATTCATCAAAGAAGCGGGCGGTTCCGACATTCGCTGCTTTGTTATCGGTGACAAAGTCGTTGCTTCAATGATGCGCCAGGGCAAGGAAGGCGAATTTCGCTCCAACCTGCACCGCGGCGGCAAGGCCAGCCTGATCAAGATCACGCCTGAAGAGCGTTCCACGGCAGTCAGGTCGGCGAAAGTCATGGGACTGAACGTTGCGGGTGTCGATCTGCTGCGCTCGAATCACGGCCCGGTGGTCATGGAAGTCAACTCAAGCCCCGGACTCGAGGGCATCGAAACTGCGACCGGACGCGATGTTGCCGGCATGGTCATCGAATTTATCGAGAAGAACGCGAAAAAAGGCAAGACGCGTACTCGCGGCAGCGGTTAGGTATTATCCGTAAGCTTATTCGAACAAGCGATGTCGAATACGAGCGAACCCACCCCGCAACAACTGTTCGAGCTGACCGCGCTTTACCAGCAGCGCAATTATCAGTCGGTCCTGCGAATTGCCGAAGAACGCGTACAGCAATTTCCGCAATCACCCATCATCGCCTACCTGCACGCGGCCGCTCACGTGGCCCTCGGTCATCCGGAGCAGGCCATTGCTGAATTTGCGAGAGCACTTCAGCTTAAGCCGGATTTCGCAGAAGCACACAATGACCTTGGCGACGTGCTGAGAAACATCGGCCATTTCAAAGCGGCAATCGATCATTATCGACAGGCAATCAGGATCAAACCACAGCTCGTGCGCGCCCACATCGGGCTTGGAGGCGCATATTTCGAATCCGGGATGCCGGCCGAGGCAAGTCAATGTTTCGAGAACGCGCTTACCGTGGATCCCGACAATCCGGCAGCGCTCTATTCCCTGAGCGAGGTCACACGATTCCGGCAAGGCGATCCTCGAATTCAGAAGCTGCAGCAGCTGATTAAACAGTCCAGCCTGTCGAACACCGACCGGATTCAACTGAACTTCGCGCTTGCGAAAGCGTACCGGGACATCGGCGAGTTCGAGCAGTCGTTTGACTGCTATGCCCGGGGCAACGAACTGCGGCGCAAGGAAATAACATTCGATCTTGGGCCGGTTGCCGCTTCTTTTGCGAGAATCAAATCGGCATTCTCGATAGACCGGTCGGACCTCGACGCGGCTACACTCTCCACGGGCAACAATGAATGTCGGCCTGTTTTCGTGGTCGGCATGCCACGCTCGGGCACGACGCTGGTCGAGCAGATCCTTGCCAGCCATTCCCGGGTACACGCTGCCGGCGAACTGGTTTCGTTAGGCCAGGCGATCAACAGTGCTGGCTGGCCCGCAAATCCCCTGTCTGCCCAGCTATTGCAATTCGTGCGCAATGCGTACCTGCTGGCACTGGCTCGTATCGAAACGGACGCCCCCTGGATCACGGACAAGATGCCTGCGAATTTCTACTGGATAGGCTTTATCGCGACAGCGTTGCCGGAAGCGAGCATCATTCACGTAACCCGGGATGCCCGTGCCGTCTGCTGGTCGATATTCAAGCAGTATTTTTCCGACCAGGACAGCGGCTATGCCTGGGACCTCGGCGAGATCGCGGAATACTACAAGTTATATGCGGACCTGATGGCGTTCTGGCACGCAACATTCCCGGCCCGCATTTACGACCTGAATTACGAGGCTCTCACTGAGCAGCAGCAGCCCGAGACCCGCAAGCTCCTGGATCACATCGGCCTGCCGTGGGAGGAACAGTGCCTCGCTTACTTCGATACGCGGCGAGAGGTGCTGACTGCTTCCGCAGCGCAGGTGCGCCAGGAAATGTATCGGGGCAGTTCCGACGAATGGCGAAACTATGCACGCAACCTCGAGGCGCTGGTCGAATCATTAACCGGCTATTGAGGGACGGGGGCTTTCAAGCGTCTCCCCAGACGTCGCGCGCAACATTCACGATCAACTCGAGCTTGGCCATTTGCTCGCCTTCGTCGAGCTCATTGCCGCCAGCCACACTCGCGAAGCCGCATTGCGGGCTGATGGCAAGCCGTTCCAGCGGCACGTACTGCGAGGCATCCTCAATCCGGCGTTTCAGATCGTCCGGATTTTCCAGGGCCGCCGTCTTGCTGGTTACCAGTCCGAGCACCACGGTCTTGTCTTGCCCCATATGGCGCAGCGGCCCGAAATCGCCTGCCCTGGGAGAATCGTACTCCAGGAAAAACGCGTCGATATCGAGGTCATTGAATAGCCGCTCCGCCACAGGTTCGTAACCGCCCTGTGCCATCCAGCGCGAGCGAAAATTGCCACGGCACAAGTGCATACCGACCGTCAGGTCTTCCGCTCTGTCGGCAAGCACGGCATTGGTTACCGCGATATAGCGCCGGGTCAGTTCGTCCGGATTCTCCCCGGCACCGCTGATCTGCTGCCGTACGTCGCTGTCGCACAGCATCGCGAGCGGCACTTCATCGAGCTGGATATACCGGCAGCCCGCGTCGTAAAGCGCGCCGATTTCGGCTTTGTAGATATTCAGCAGATCGGACCACCATTCCTCGATGTCTGGATAAACCGCGTCGTCGCGACATTGTGCTCCCCGGAAAAAATGCAGTGCGCTCGGGCTGGGCATATTTGCCTTTGGGGTTTCACGAGTAAACGTCTGCAAACGCTCGAAATCATGTACGCAAATCGGCTGCTTGCGACGCATTTTTCCGTTTGTGTAACAGGTCAGCCACTCGTGGTCGTGGCCGCTGTCGTCGTGGAATCGAAACAAAGCCGGTTCGAAGGTAAAACCATCCAGCCGCTCGACGAAAAAGCCGAACCACGACGACTTGCTGAATTCTCCGTCCGTAATCGAATGCAGGCCGACCGACTCCTGCAGCTTGACGACTCGCTCGACCTCCTCATCGAGTACCTGCTGGTAGCCGGATTCAGTGGTGTCTCCCGTTTTGACGCCCTTGGCCGCATCCTTCAGTCTCCGCGGGCGCAACAGGCTGCCGACGTGTTCGGCCCTGAACGGGGGATTACTGCGTGTCATTTGCCGTCCTCGCTGTCCAGCTGCAACTTCATTCCCTCGTGACTCGACGTGAAACCCAGCGCCTCGTAAAACTGCCGCACGTCACCGCGACTTTTGTCGGTGGTCAGTTGCACAAGCCCGCAACCTCGTTGCCGACACTGCTGGATCGCCCACTCGAACATCTGCCGGCCGCAGCCCTCCCCCCGTTCATCCGCCGCAATACGCACACTCTCGATCTGTCCCCGCCAGGTCCCGAGCCGGGACAGACCCGGCAAAAACGATATTTGCAGGCAGCCAACCGGCGTTCCCGCGCGCTCGGCCACCACCAGCAGCTGGTTCGGGTCCGCATCGATCGCATCGAACGCGGCGAGATACCTGTTATCGAGCGGCATCGCCGGGTCTTCCCGTTGCCGTCCGAGTGCATCGTCGGCAAGCATGGCGACGATCGCGGGAAGGTCTCTGGATTGGGCACGCCGGAAAGACAATTCGCTCACCGGGCTAGATTACCATGGGTCGGAGTCAGTCTGACCCTGCCGATCGGCTTGCTAGCGGCAGGGGCAAACACGTAATCTGGGCCTTGCTACACAGGGGTCGAATGCGAAAACCGATACACATCGCAATGCTCGCATCCGTCGCGATCCACATCGCGCTATTCGTGCTCCTCGACCTGGCTCTCGACACTCCTGCAACACCGGACATTGCTGCACAAGCTCCTGTTATCAGTATTCATTCGCTGAACGAGGAATTTTCGGGCACCAACGAGAATACGGAAAATCGCGCCCCGACCAAATCCATGCAGCGAGTCGCAGCGATAAAAAACATCCCGCAGGATATCGCCGATGCCGAAAGTGACGCGGCAGTACAGCCGTCGGCGAAGTCGGACCGCAGACCCGCCGACGGGTTGCGGCTTGCCAGCGCGCGGACCGCGAAAATGTCGCTCAGCCAGGACTCAGGCGTTAGCCGTCCCGAGGTCGTGACCTCTCCCGCAAGGCGCTCGCCGATTGCATTGGCCGGGGTGTCGCATAACCGGCCGCCGACATTTGCGACTGCCGCGATGTCCCGACGCCAGGAGAAAATGCTCAGGCGCAAAATCAGGGACTGGAGCGAAAACCTGCAAAAATCAGGCTTGCACAGCGAAATATGGAATTTCGACGACCGGCAGTATCGAGCGGAATTCGCCCGGCATGACCTGTACGACGATACTTCCATCGAACGCGTCACGGTCACCATCAGTACCGAAGACAATGGTCAGTCTCTGTCGACCAAAATCAATCTGAAGCGGCTGGCATTTTCGAACTATGCTCAGTTTGTGAATCGCTGGGACAAGAATGTGCAGATTCACGACGACGAACTGGACGGGAGATTTCATTCCAATTCCAGGATATTTCTTTCATACAGTCGCAAGATCATGCCGCAATTCCTCGGGCAGGTTACAACCTCTGCGCGCAGTGTGAGTTTTTCGCAGCGGCGTGGACACGTTCCCCGCGACAAGATTTTTCTCGGGGGATTACAGACCGGTGTCAAAGCCATCCGTTTGCCCAGGCACTACGCCCCATTTGCGTCCGAGGAAGGCGTGGCCATCGAAGCCGTTCAGCAATTCGATCGGGATACGCGAATCCGGTTTTTCGAAAATGGCAGCTTCGGCTGGTATGCGCTCGAGTCCGGTGAAAGTGAGCGCGTCGTGCCTCTTTCCGACGGCACGCATTTCTTGCTTGCCGGCGAGGACGCAACCCTGCACGTCAGTGGCACAGTCAACGGCAAGGTACTCGTCTATTCACCGCAAAGGATCGTGATCGAGGGTAACCTCATCTACGCCGCCGACCCGGCGGCCGATGACCAGGCCGACGATCTTCTTGGCCTCGTATCGGAGAAGTACGTGGACATCGCGCCACCCGAGGTCACCGGGCCGGGCGATATCCTGTTACAGGCGGCAATCTACGCGAAACGCCGCTTCAGTGTCAGGAGATTCCGCTCTCGCGGAACCGCCCTGCTGCATATCTATGGCAGCCTGACCGCCGGCACCCTGTCGGCGACCGAGCCGAGGTTCGCGACGAAAATTCAATTCGATCAGAGGCTTGAAAACCGCCGGCCGCCCCGATTCCCGATGTCCGATCGCTACGAGCTGGAATCGTGGGAGCCAGGCTGGCAAACGCACACAAGCGCGCCCGCCGATGAGCCCGGTCGGCCGGCGACGAGCTCCATTCTCGACTAGGGCCTCTCTGCGCCTGCCGCGAGAGCGCACTGGCCCGGTTGAAAAGCACTTCTGGACAATCCGCCCAAGCTTCATAAGAATGTGCGGCAAAACCGGATCACAACTGTCCCAATATAAAGAGTAATCAACCCATGCTGAAATCAGGAATCCTGCGCTTTGCGCTGTCGGTCGTCATCTTCGCCATTGCGCCCCTTGTCCAAGCCGATGCGCTCGACGACATCCTCGAAAGAGGAACGATTCGGGTCGGCGTTGCGGAATTCGTTCCCTGGACGATGCGCACCCAATCGGGTGAGCTGGTCGGTTTCGAGATCGACGTTGCCCGAAAAATCGCCGCGGATATGAACGTCACGCCGGAGTTCAAGGTTTACGAGTGGGAAAAAATGGTACCTGCCCTGAACCAGGGCGAAATCGACGTGATTGCAGCCGGTATGGCAATCACGCCGCAAGCCGCACTGCAGGTCAATTTCACCATGCCGCTTGGGCAGTCGGGCATCAGCCTGGCAACCAACATGGAAAAGACGAGAAATATCGACTCGCTGGACGACCTCAACGACGATCGCGTCATCATTACGGTCGTCTCGGACACCATGGCGCAAAGCGTTGCCCGCGCTTTTTTCGACGAGGCAAGCATCCGGGCATATCCCAGCAGCGATCAGGCTGAAGATGACGTACTCAATAGCCGGGCTCACGCGTACCTCGCCAGCGTGCCGGAAATCAATTTCCTGGCGCTACGCAATGCCAAAAAGATCGACGTGCCCATCCGCGAGCCACTGGTGGCTTCCAGTGAGGGGCTGGCCGTCAGAAAAGGCGAGCAGGAACTGCTGAATTTTCTCAATGCCTGGGTGGTGGCGAGACAGACCGACAAATGGTTGGCGACGACGCGCGAATACTGGTTCAACACCATCGAGTGGCTGCCCGGAATGCGGGACTGATGTCGTACCGGGCGTCAGTCGCAGCATTTGCGGTGACCGTGGCGTCTCTCCTCGTTGGCGTACCCGTCGGCTACGCCCAGGAGGAGGAAACGCCGCCCGGTGAAGAAACCGTGGTCAACGAGGCGGCCGAGGCTACGGAGGCAGCGGAGCCTGCGGCAATGGAAGAAATCGTGGTCATTTCGCCCAGGCCCGGCAGCCGCCGAAGCCTCGACGAAGATTATGAAGATCCTGTCAAGGCAAAACTCCTGAAGGAGTTTTACCGGATGCAGGAACTCGACGAGGAATACGCCTGGCGCGATGCTGCAGAAACTGACCCCTCATCGAGAATCAGGTGGGGCTACGACCCCCGCGACGAATACCGGATGCGCAACGACACCGCGTTGCAGGACCTTTCCTGGGAAAAAACCAAGCCTGCCACGATATTCAGGTTCGAGTTCTGAGCCCTGGCGACACCGATGGTTAACAGGGTGGCAGGCTCTTATCCCTGCCACCCTGTCGCTTGCAGCCGATCCTTATCCATCGACACGGTCGATGCTGAATTTTTTCGGCTTCGCGGTGCCCTTCGCGACGCAATACGATCGATATTCGCGAATTGCGTTCTCTTGCGCTTTGCTGAAAACATCCGTCGAAATCGCCAGCACGTAGCCGGCAAAGGTATTCTTGACTTCGACCACCGTGTGGCGCACTCGAGTCGCGTTATCGTAGTCTGCGCGATGATTGATTTCGGCAATGCAGGAATCGATTTCCCGGGCAAAGCCAGGCTTGCCGTCTTCGGACGCCTTTGCTGCCCCCGCAAGCAGCGTTAACAAAACTGCACTACCCAGCAATACTCGCTTGAACATTGTGGTTTCTCCTCTCCAGGTTGTTGGCCTATGGCCGAATAAAACAGAATGTTCGTTCTGTATATGGCGACAAAAAACCGGTCATGCACCCTTGCAGCCAATTCCAGAATGGACGTTCTGTTCATATCAAAAAAAATGCCTAGCCGGTCAGACTGGCAAACGTATTGTCCACGAAACCCTTGAGCGTCTTGCGCGGAAATCCTGACCGCGCCAGGACCGCCAGGCCGAAAACCGCACCGGTCAGAAACTCGCCGGCAGCCTTGACGTCCAGATCTCGCTTCACCTCGCCTCGCTGCTTCGCCGATTCCAGGCCGATGGAAAACGCCTTGGACATACGTTTCAGGAACTTTTGCAAAACGCCTTTGATTTCCTCGTCGTGCGGCGCCAGTTCCATGGCGGTATGACAGAGCATGCAACCACGCTTCTCACCCGTCTCACACATCGCCTCGATACGCTCATCGAAGATCTTGCGAATATGCGCCAGTGAGGCATCCGGCTCCAACAGTCTCAGGTAGGAGTCCTTGCCCATGCTGTCGGCATACTTCTCGAGCGCCTCTTCGAAGAGTTCGCGCTTGTTGCCGAAGGTGCCGTAGAGTCCGTAGCGGCTCACCCCGGTCGCCCGCACGATATCGTCCATCGAGGTTTCCGAATAACCCCTGGCGCTGAATAGCTCCACCACCTTGGACAGGGCGTCGCCGGGATCGAATGCCTTGGTTCTTACCATGC
>JAWWCT010000087.1:0-13299 GCA_033720315.1 Woeseiaceae bacterium
CTGGCCTGTGGACGCGGTTGCGTGGCTTCAACACCGACATGTAGAGGTCGTTCAGGTTCTGTGTACGATTAAAGGCATTGACGGAAACCGCCGGTGCGACGAACGACAGGTCCCTGTCGGCGATCGTGTTGACGATCTCGAGGAAAGCGGCCGCAAGCTGCGGACCGTCATCCGCCTGGTAGTAGGTACCGCCGCCGCGTTCCGCCGCACTCTGCAGGTTTTCGGTATCGATGGCGAAGCCTACAGTATGCATGATGACGTTCTGGTCGCCCGGCAGGCCGCCGGTCGCATCCGGAGAGATATCGGTTTTGAACAGGTACTCGGCGATGTCGTCGATGCAGATGCCATCGTCTTCCGAGGTCACGACATCGTCACAGACGGTACGCCCGGTCGCTGCCTGGTATCCGGGTAAGGTCGGCGTCAGGCCCTCGGTCTTGTCGTCGTTACCGCCGGCGCGGCCGTCGGACAACAACACGTTGTAGTTCTTGGCGCAGGCGCTCAGCTCCGGCTGGATGTACTCCTGGCTGCCGGCGCCCGCCGTCGGGTCGACGAGGATGGCGTGATCGGTAAAGTTCTCGTTGTCGCCGTCGACTTCGCCGAACTCCGCCGGCTGTCCGAGCCAGTAAAGCGCCGATTCGTAAGCGGATTCGGCGATCGTCGTATGGTCGTTCGGGGACAGGCTGTCGACCGCCGCCAGGGCGGCGGTGCGGTTGGCCGGCACGTCGATGTCGACCAGGCCCTGGATGATGGTGCCGCCCTCGGAGTCGTTGAAACGCTCGACGCCGACGAAGACACCGTCGACCGCGGAGAAAATTGTCGTCAGCACCTGCTTGACGATGTCGATTCGCGATTCGTCGATCGTGCTGGGGTTGGCGTCCCAGTTCAGCCAGTTGCCGTCATAAACGGTGTATTCCTGGTTTCGCGGCGCGCCGTTGAACTTGGCCGCTTCGCCCTCGACGTCGGTGAACCAGTCGGCGAGGTCGGAGCCTGCCTTCGGCCACAGGAAGGTCGGCCGGCCATCGCCATGGAAGCCCGAGTCGGCTTCGCACTCCACGTCTTCGCTGTTGTAGCCGGCCGCCAGGAACTGCCATTTCTTGGGACCGGAGCCGGTGCCGTCTTTGCCGCCGTCGCGGTACTGCGCCAGGACGCCGGAGTAACTGCCGAGACCGTTCAACCGGTTGGTCGACTTGGCGCATAACCAGTTGCTCTTGTCGACGAACCGGTCGGTGCCGCCGGCGCAGTCCGGGGTGACGCCGGCTACCGTTTCCCAGTAGATCGCGTCGGAGTCGCAGTCGCCGCCGTACGTCGTGTTCGGGTCGTAAGGGACCGCCGTTTCCTCTTCGGATTTCATGCTGGTCGAGGTATCGATGATGAACATGATCCTCGGCTTGGTCGCACTGCTTAACGGCGGCGGCGCCAGCAGCAGCTCGGTATCGTCCGCGTAAACGGGCGCACCCGACGTCATCGCCAGCAGGAGCCCGGCACTGATCCATGTGATATTGCGCTTGAAAACCTTCATAGTCGTTCCCTCAAAAACTCTTTCCTGCTCCGGTCAAAGTTTCACTTCGACCGCGATCACGGTGTCCGACTCGAGATCGTGAAACACGTCGATGATCTGCTGGCTGCGATTGGTGATGCCTGCCACCGCGCGCCTGAAATCGGCGAGCGACACGTTGCGGCCATTGACGGCATATCGCGTGCCGACCGTCGCGCGTATCGACGTCTGCTCACATTCGTTGCAGTCGCTGAATGTCAGCGTGCCGTTCACGCTCGCCGGCAAGGTCAGGTACACGAGTTCGACCTCGTGCACTTCCATGACGGTGCGAAAGTCCGCGCTGGACGAGAAGCTCAGCAGCGCGAAAATCGTCAAGACCAGCAATCGTTGAATGTTCATGTTTCCTGCTCCGTGTCCGTGGATGCCTGGCTGCCGGTCAAAGCGACCCGGCCTCGGGCCCTACGATATAAAATGCCTGGGTGTGTACCGCGGATGCGTCCCTGTCGGTCCCACCCGGATCGAATTTGGATTCCGCCGTCGAGACGGCGTTGAAATGGTAGGCGGCGATGCCGCTGCCGACGCCCATGCTGAACGCGCGGTCCGGCACCAGCGTGGTGTCCTCGAAATTGATGACCGCCGTGACCGAGTCGTAGGCATTAACCGTCTGCGCAAGGTTGACGTTCACCAGGGTATTGAAGCGGCCCTGCGCGAGCGCCATTTCGAGGCCGGTCTCGGCCGCCTGGAAGGCATTCTCGTAACTCTGGTCGTTGCGCGCCATGGCCAGTTCGGTGGTCGCCGTGTTCATGCCGGAAATCGCCAGCACGGTGATGATCACCATCAGGATCAGCCCGACGACCAGCGCCGCGCCGTCTTGTTTTCCGGGAAACCTGTAGTTATTTGAATTCATCGTCCTGTCTCTGCCTGTTACGTTCTCGCGTTGCGCAACAGGATCGTTTTCGATACCTGCATGCGGCGGAAGTCGTCGGCATAAGTGCCGAGGTTGACATCGCCCGGCTGGTAAGCTGCCGTGTCCTCGATGCCGATTTCCGGGTTGATGCCGCGAACCACCAGCCACACCCGCGCGGTCAACACGCGTGCCATGGGAATGAAAGCGGGATTACCCGGAATGAAAATCGGGTCCCCGGGATTCACGTAACGATCGACCGTGTTGTCCTCGTCGACGTCGACGCCGAGTTGCAATTGCATGTTTTCCACCCCGGGTGCCACCTCCTGGTCGACGATCGCCCCGCCAACGAGGGTCTTGCGCCGCAAGGTCGGAACGCCCGGAATCAGGGTCGAGCTGGCCGCAACGTAATAGGAGTTGACCAGCAGGTTGTGGGTTTCCGAGGTGATCGGGTCGAAGCCCGTGGGCAGGTTGCCGTCATTAAACAGCGTTCCCTGCAGCCGGGTCGACTGGATCTGCAGGCGGCCGGCCTCGAGCGGCGATGCCGCAACCGTGGCGCGCCGCGCGGTGAACACGTCCGAGTTGGCCTGCGCGCCGCCGGTCGCCGTGCAGGGCAGGGTATAGGTATTGTTGGTGCCGACCAGCGGGTTGCTGAGATCGAGCACCCAGTCTGCGCCGCAGTCGGTCGGCGGCGTCAGGTTGAGCGGATCCGGATCGGCGACGTCGTAACGACCGTTGATCGACGAGCCGCGGCTGGTCCGGCCCCAATTGCTGGCCATGCGTATGTCCGCCTCGATGGTATCCATCGCGAACTGTGCCGTTTCCTGCACACGGGCGATCGATTCGTTGATGACGAAGGACTGGCGGCTCTGGTTATACACCTGCACCGCGCCGATCATCAGGAACGAGCCGATGGCGAGTGCCACCAGCAACTCGACCATGGTCATGCCGGACTCGTTCGCCAGCGAAATTCGTTTTGCGAAAGGAACGCTCATGACATTCAGATCCCAAGTACCGGAATGGTTATCGTGTAATTGAGGTTTTCGCCCGGCTCGGTCCAGGCGACCGTGATTGTGTAAGTCGGCGGCGAGACGGCGTTGTCGTAAACCACGGTGACCGTGCCGTTCGGCAAGGTGTCCGCAGCCTGCTGGTCCCACAGGAAAATGTCGTTCGCAGCCATCTCGGCCGGCGAGCAATCGTTGGAGGTGGGAGGGGCACAGCTGTTGTCCGAGCCTGCCAGCGCGTAAGCCGGTCCGGCGCGCGGGTTGGCCCGGATGCGGTCGCCAACGTCGCCAGCGAGGGTCACTGCATGATGCCTGAACATCGAGGTGCGCCCTGCCTGCATGCTGTGGACGTACAGTCCTGCAATGCCCAGCATGCCGACCGACAGGACGATCAGTGCCACCAGGACCTCGACCAGCGTGAAGCCGCTGCTCTTTCTGATCTGTGTGTTTTGTTTCGCTCGCATGTTCGTTCTATCCATGAAATGCTGAATGATTGGTGTTTACGGACAACCGCCGTGGCTGGCAATTTGCGTCACGTCGCGCAGCACTGTCGCGCGACCGATCGGGGTTACCACCAGCACCCGCGCCGCGGAACTGCCGCCGGCGGCAACGACGTTGCCGCGCTCGTCACAAATAATCGCAGTCTGCACGGCAGGATCGCCGCCGACGTCGCCGCGACCCAGGCCCGACGGCGCGTAACTGAAGTAAGTGGCGCCCGCATTGGTCGTGATGTCGAGCAGATCGGAGGGCGCCGGATGCGAGCGGATGATGTTCTCGTCGGGGCCCGCACGATCGATATCGCCGTTCAGGTCGAAAAAGATGATCCAGCCGTCGTCGAAGGTACCGCTGCAATTTGCGTCCGCGTCCATCGAATTGGCGCTGGCGCAGATGGTGATGTTGGTCTTCGAGCGGGCGGCTTCGGAGCGTGCCAGCTGAAAGCTCGAATGAAGGTCATTCGCGGTGCCGGTGATACGGCTGTTACGCGAAAAAGAGGTCATACTCGGCACGCCGATCGTCAGGATGATGCCGATAATCAGCATCGTGATCAGCAGCTCGTAGATCGTGAACCCGCGCTGTCTGGAATTGCTCATTCGGCGAATATACAGGGCATTAGAAGGCATTTTGAAAGTATCCGATAAGCGGCAAACTGGCTCCGACAAGCGGTCGGGCAGGGCGGGTTAATTTAACATAACCCCTGTGTGCCCGCGGGCTCCGCAAAGGCCTCGTTGGTCGCCAGAACGTGCCTGAAACGCTTGCCGTCCTGACGGCTCGGCGAGCGCCCCGGGCGGGCGAAGCGACTGATATCGCTCGGTGAATTGCCGCTGTATCGGCAGCGTACACGGCTCGATGCCGCGGCACGCAGCCAGGCGACCGGCGGCACGAATGTGCGGATGGGCGGCAAAATTCCTCACCCTAATTGGACATAACCGGGCAGGTCCGCGCCTCGGCAAGACGCACCCGCGGCCTTCCGGTGTAGCTCACGATGAGTCGCCGTGCCGGCGCACGCCCGGCCTTGTCGCACAGGGTAAAAGTGCCGTTGGTGGCGCGGTACTGTGTGGTGCGGAAGGAGAAACTGCGGCGATTGGCCTGGATGAGATTATGTAAACCGGCCGCATGTTGCTTCAGCACCGCCTCGCCCGTGTCCCGATGGGCGGGCGAGTCGCGGTCGAGATTGACGAACATGATCCAGCCCGTGGACCAGTCGGATACGGGGAGGCAATCCCGACCGTTGGCGGAGGGGCAGAGGGTCACCTCGCGGCGCCGCATGACGGACTCCTTCCGGGCCAGGTGAATTGCATGGAACAGTGCATCGACGTCGACTTTCAGGCGATGTTCGGCAACCACCCGCCCGAATGACGGGATGCCGAGCGACAGGACCAGCGAGGCGATCGCAATCGTGCCGATGAGTTCGTACAGGCTGTAGCCGCGAGGGGTCCTGTCGGGCATGTCGAACCTCCCTGTTCGATAGCCTGAGCCTAGCCTGTCTGACGCAGGCGGACTGCCCGCAAATCCGGGCAAAATCAGTAGATTGAGTAATCCAGTCTGGAATTGGTCTATACTCGGCACATCAAAAACCTTTCCGAGCGGGCAGCGCATGGTACGCAAGGACATACTGAAAAAACTCAAACAGCACGACGTGTTACCGACCGCACAGCGCATCGAGGTTGCCTCGATACTGCTGGCGCGGCCGCAGCACCTGTCGGCGGACCAGATCATCGACAGGCTGAAACGGCGTGGCAGCCGGGTGTCCAAGGCCACGGTGTACAACACGCTGAAGCTGTTCAGCGAAAAGGGCCTCGTGAAGGAGCTGAACGTCGACTCGACTCGCAAGTTCTACGACTCGACCACGCACTCGCATCACCACTTCTATAATGTCGACAGCGGCGAGCTGTCCGACATCCCGGGCGACCAGGTATCGATCAGCAGCCTGCCGCCGTTGCCGAACGGCACGGAGCAGGAGGGCGTCGAGGTCCTGATCCGGGTGCGCGAGAAACGCGCCTAGCAGCCACCGCCACGCAACGCTATACTCCGGCCCGCAAAATCTACCGAGATTGCCGGTATAGCTCAGTTGGTAGAGCGCCTCATTCGTAATGAGGAAGTCCTTGGTTCGAATCCGAGTACCGGCACCACCCCACGAAGAACCGCTTTCCAGGAATAGCGGGGCGCGCAGCGCAGGGTAGAGCACATCATTCGTGGGCTTGCCTCGCCTCATGTCTTTACATGTCACTAAAGATCAATCCGCGCCTGCCATGAGCGGCAACATCGAGACAGCGGGCGGATTGGGGTCCGCAGTTCGAGTCTGCGTTCCGGCACCAAATCCTCCCTCGTGCCAGGGCAGCAATACTCTCGGTCGGTGAGGATTTACCTTTAGTGATTCGTCAGTTTCGCGCTTCCACGCGAGTCACTGAAGATCAATCCGCGCCGACCGACTCGTTTCATTCTGGCGGGGTGGGCGGATTGGAGCGCGTAGTGCAGGGCGCCTCGCGAATAACTACACGGCGCGCTGGATATCCTTGCCGACCCACTGACCCCGGTAGGTACTCGCACCACTGACACTTTTGCCGGGCTGCCAGAGCCGCAAAAAGGAAAACGGCTTGGGCGACTCGTCGTATCCCGTGGTGATATCGATACCCTCGGCACCGGCCGGGCCGGCCTCGAAACGGTGGATGTTGTTGCGAAACTCGCTGACGATATTCACGGCACCGGCGCGCAACAGTTCCGTATTCGTTTCGATGACCTCGAATTCATCGGCGGACCCGGACCAGCATTCCGGCGATCCGGGTGCGGTGTCGTAATTCCTCAGGATGACATCGCCGCGGGTGCAAAGGGTACAAACGTTTGCACCGGGATGGCAGTGCGCCGGCAATACCGCGTTCGGTTCCATCTTCCAGTAGAGAATGATGAAAGGGGCACCCTCACGGCGGAAGATGAGGTCCAGCTCGTAGGCCGGATCGAGCCCGCCGAAGTCACGCAATTCGACCGCCGGCAACTCGCCGAGGCGCGAGGCCAGGGCGGCCATGGTGTACAGGTATGCATCCTGTCCGGATTGGCTCCTGTCGGTAACCAGCGTCGATGTCGCGGCAATGGTTTGTTCGATGAATTCGTCCCAGCCCAATCGGCCGCTGGCGTCAGCTGGCAACGCTGCTCCCGGCGCAATATTGCGGGCTTCGACATTTGGAACCAGCCCGAGACCGGCAGCGACCGCGGTGGAGGACGATATCGAGAGAAATTTTCTGCGGTCCACGTTCTTCTCCCCCTTATCCCCACTAAATTAAGAGAAGTTCGTTAATGCGACATCGGCCTGTGCCAATAGTTGCGGCGTCGGTGATTGTTCTTGAAAAAAACCCCGCGCATTTCTGCGCGGGAGTCGAGCCAGGATTGCTGGGATACGTGTTAATCGCGGTCTAGTGAACGATGTCCCACATGTAATCGACATGACTGCCGCAGATGTTCGACAGTTCTTCACCGACGCCACTGTCTCCAGCATAAATCGCTTCGATCGCTTCCTCACGCGCCGCAAGCAATGTCTTGTGATCGGATGCTGTCATCGTTTGCAGTTTGCGGAAGCGGCCACCAACGGAATGAGACGAC
The DNA here is from genome assembly GCA_033720315.1 of Woeseiaceae bacterium. GTDB lineage: Bacteria > Pseudomonadota > Gammaproteobacteria > Steroidobacterales > Woeseiaceae > SZUA-117. The sequence continues at coordinate 7,496 of JAWWCT010000087.1, forward strand.
CAGCCCCAGGAGGTCAGCTTGCCTTCCTCCACCAGCTTATTGAGTATTGGGGCAGCGTGTTCCTTGATTATTTCATCCGCACGCTCTTCTTTTGCCAAATCACAGACGTGGTAAGTCGAAAAGCCGGCATTTGATTCTTGATCGTTGGCGCCGGAACCGATCACACCTTCCCAAATGTAGTCGTCGTGCCGATAACAGATCTGCCCGAAACCCATCTGGTCATCGTCGGCGTCGTCATCGTCGTCGGCCGCGGCCTGCAATGCCGCCTGAATCGCGTCGCTGCCGTCGATCAACTGTTCCATAGAACTGGCAGTATGATAACTCAGGCGTTGCCAGCCGCCGCCCGTATGATGTGCATACCAACCCCAGCCGCTGATCGTGCCATCTTCGACGAGCCCGTCCATAATTGGTGCGGTTTCCGCCGTGATTTCGTCAACCCGGCTCAGCGGACCCCCTCCGCAATAGAAGTATGACGAATAAATATAAAGTGGAGGCGGCTCGTCTTCCTGTGCCATGCAGCTCAGCGTAAACACGCCCAGAGCGGCCGCTGTTGCCAGCGTTTTTAGTATCTTCATGAATTTCCCCAGGTTATTTTGATTGTTATGCCGCGCAAGGCGGACATTGGAAGTTTAGTCGAACGGTGACCGTTTGGTAGGGTATTTGGTAATTGGAAAAAAAATACCCCCGCACGGTGCGGGGGCGGAGCCAGTCTGGCCGGGCTAGCGGGGGAATGAACTTACCCGGCTACGGATTCAAGTGGTAAAGACACCTTCTTCACGGCTCTAAAATGTAGACGAAGACTTTGTACGCGATAAACACGTTGGTGTCCGCGTTGTAGTGTCCCCGGGCGAACATGGACTTGGCCGTGTTGACGCCGTTGAGAGACAAAGTCAGCGCATTGACGAAGTCATTCCAGTCCGCGTAAAGCTGCAGGCTGTCGCTGGTCTTCACGACGAACACCATGCGGCCCGACTCACGCGGTGCGATCAAAGTGTTCGAGTTCAGTGCGGTCAGGTCGATCAACAACGGCCCCTGCTTGATGAAGTGCCGCTCGCCGATTTGCTCGTTCATGTTGTCGAGCAACAAGCCGGTTTCATCCATCATCAGGAACGGGGCCGTCGTGCCGGCTCCGGTCCAGCCGATGCCAAGCGCACTGCGCACGTCGGAATAGTCGATGACCGTGTGGCCGTCGAAATCGTGCGGCGCGCTCATCCATTCGTTGACGAAGCCCCAGGCTGCAACAGGCCGCCCGACGCCCGCGGCATCCAGTGTAAGATTACCCGTCGCGACTTCGTAGTTGTCCGGATCGGCATCAGTCGACGGTTCGCAGCCGCCGGTGCAGAAGAAATCGAAGATCCCGGGTCGGCGGCCGCCGAGCGAATGCAGATCGATGTCCACCTGTCCCTGCATGATGGCGTTGACGATGCCGGTGAGCCTGGTGACATGCAGGATCACGGCGCCTTCGGTTGCGTCGATGTGTACGCCGAGCTCGTCGTTCGCGGTGACTTGTCCGCGCACGGTGACATTCTGGCCGACCGAGATGGCGCTGATGTCCAGCAGCCGGTCGGCAATGGCCACATCCGGCCGATCGAACCGGAAGGTCTTGTACACCTTGGTGTCGGGACCGATCGTTACCGTGACGTCGTCGCGGAAGAACGAGCCGGCGGCGTCACTGAGGATGACGGTGCCGCCGCGGACCGTGAGTTCGTTGTCCATGCGCGAGATGACACTGCCTTTGGCGGCATCGAGGCCATTGCCCGGCACGCTGGAGCCGGCCAGGATCATGTTCGCGGTGAACTGGCGGTCGCCAACGTTCAGTGTGCCCTGGGCTACCGTCAGGGTGCCCTGGCCGGCTGCTTCGAGCGCACGCAGGCACTCGACGCCTGAGAATTCGGCTTCGTTGACTTCGCAGTCGGTATCGTCGGCGACGTAAACTCGCAATCGGCCGAAATCACCGACCCGGTCGTAAAACGGTCGCACGGCGACGACGTAATACATCTCCGCTTCGTTCGCCTCGACGAACAGGCCGCGCACGCGGATTTCCTTGCTGTCGACGGGATCGAGTTCTGCCACGACGAACGGTTCGGCGGTCGCGATTGCCGGTGTCGGCGCGATGTCGACCGTGTGCGAGGCATCGAGGTCGAAATCGACCGTCAGCAACGACGTCGTGGCGCGATTGATGAACAGCTGATTGCGATCCGCGAGCCTTATCGTCAGTGCCGTCTGGCCGAGCGGATTGCCTTGCGAATCGACTACGGTGGCGTCTTTGGCGGCATCGCCCGCTTCGACGAACACCTCTGCGTTCGAGTAGTCGAGACGAATGGTGCCGGCAACGTAGGTGCCCGGCGGCACGGTCGCGACGCTGACAAACTCGGTCAGGTCGACATATTGCGCGAAATCGATGCGCGTGCTTTGCGGCAGGGTTTCGACGATCGTGCCGTCGGCTTTCTCGAGTTCCAGCGACAGAACGTCGACGCTGTAACTCAGAAAGTCGCCGTCGGCGTCGGTCAGGCCGACCAGCAGCGTGCCGCATTCGCCGGCAGTTGCCGGATCCGCGGGATTGCAGCTTTCGGCAAGCGGTGTTTCCGCGGCAAACTCGCTACTCGTGCCGCCGCCACAGGCGGTAAGCGCCAGTACCACGATCATCACCGTCAGCGACAGCCACATTGTCGATTTGCTGACGCCGCCCGGCAGGCGGTTGTTGGAAACGTTCATCGTTTTCTCCTGATTTCCTTTACCCAAGTCTGTTACGGGATTAACGCGGCAGCGGCGAGGAGGTTGACGGGCCGCGCCGAGAGGGGCCGCAGGGAACCGGAATGGGGCGAGCAAGAACGCAAAAAATACAGTGACTTATCTTGTATTCTTAGGGTATCGTGTCAAAATGTTCGGCCAGGGCCCGACCTGAGTTACAGGAATACCTCAAAACCCGGGCCATGCGGGACGATCGAGTTTTGAAACGATGACTTGCCGGCGGCAACAGGTGACTCTGTGAGCGCACCGTCCGAAAGCAAAACACCCGGAACGGCGCGGGTTCGGCGGCGTCGTCCACCACCGGGCGAGCGCAATCGCGGCGCCGTCGATGCCCTGCAAACAAAAATCGCCGTCAATGTGCAAAACCTGGATCCCGTCTGCTTCCAGGATCAGCTCAGCGACAACATTGCCGAATTGCCGGATGCAACCGGCTGCGACGCGGCGTTTCTCGCGCTGCTCGGCGGCGACCTCGGCAGCATCGAAACGGTGTTGTCGTCCAGTTCCGGGTTCGCTTCCTGCAATCCGGATGCCCTGACCGGTGAATCGCTCGAAGACTGGCCCTGGCTCAGCAATCGGCTCGGTCATCTGCGGGTCATCGAAATCACCGACACCGACAACGGTCCGCAGGAAGCCTTAAGCGAACTGGCGCGACTTTCTGAACTGAATATCGGCGCCGCACTGATCATAGGATTTACGGTTCGCGACGAGGTTGCCGGTTTCCTGGCACTCGCGAGTGAGCGCCCGGTCGAGAAGTGGGACGTCAACCTGCACCTGCTGATGAAACTGATCGGCGCGTCGCTGGCGTCCGGCCTCGAACGCATGCGCACCATCGATTTGCTCGAGGAAATGGAGGAACGCAACTCGCTGGTCAACCTGACCGCGAACGACGGCATCTGGGATTTCGACGGCAAGTCCAAACGCATTCGCCTGTCGCGGCGCTGGAAGGCGATGCTCGGTTACCCGGAAAACCAGGAAGACGTGCTGCCGGACTGGTACCGCCTGGTACACCCCGACGATATGGCGCGGGTACAGGCGAAGATGCGCGAACACCTGGAAGGCAAGACCGAATTCTTCGAGTCGGTGCATCGCATGAAGCACCAGAACGGCGAGTGGCGCTGGATGACCAGCCGCGCGAAAGCACGGCAGGACGAAAAGGGCCGCCTGATTCGCTTGCTCGGCGTCGAAGTCGACATCACGGAACGCAAGTTGTACGAGGAAGCATTGTTCCGTGAAAAAGAAAGTGCGCAGATTACCTTGCGCTCGATCGGTGACGGTGTCATTACCACGGATGCCGAATGCAACGTCGAGTACATCAACCCGGTTGCAGAGGAACTCACCGGCTGGAAGGTCGACGATGCGAGCGGCCGACCGATCGACGAAATTTTTCGCGGCTTCCACGAGGAGACCTGCGAACCGCTGGAAAACCCGCTGGCCGTCGCCATTCGCCGCAGCCGCTCGATCAAGTCGGTGCGGCCGACCTTGTTAATCCGCCGCGACGGCAACGAGCTGTACATCGAAAGCACCGCCTCGCCGATTCGCGATGGCAAAGGCGAGGTGACCGGCGGCGTCCTGGTTTTCCATGACGTCAGCGAGTCCCGCGAGCTCAACCGGCGCCTCAGCTATCACGCCAGCCATGACATCCTGACCGGGTTGGTCAATCGCGCGGAATTCGAATCCCGGCTCGAACGGGCACTGAAAAGCGCCAAGGCCCGGGAAGCCTCGTATGCGCTGTGTTACCTCGATCTCGACCAGTTCAAGATCGTCAACGATTCCTGCGGTCACAGCGCCGGCGACGCGCTGCTCGGGCAGCTCGGCGCACTGCTCAAGTCGAAGATCCGCTGGCGCGACACGCTCGCCCGCCTCGGCGGCGACGAGTTCGGGGTGCTCCTGGAAAGCTGCAGCCTGGACGAGGCGATGAAGACTGCCGAGGTGTTGCGCGAGGCCATCGGCGAGTTCAAGTTCATGTGGGACGACCGCAGCTTCCGGCTCGGCGTGAGTATCGGCGTGGTGCCCATTACGGCCGACAACGAAGACGTGGCAGCGCTGCTCAGCGCCGCGGACAGTGCCTGTGCCGCCGCCAAGGAAGCCGGCCGCAACCGCATCCACAGCTTCCAGGAAAACGACATCGACCTGATGCGCAGGCGCCGCGAAATGCAATGGGCCGCGCGCATCAACAATGCGCTCGAGGAAAACCGTTTCGAGTTGTTCCGCCAGACCATCCAGCCATTGCAGGAGGCGGAAGACGGTGCACATTACGAAATCCTGCTGCGCATGCGCGACGAGACCGGCGGCGTCATCGCCCCGGGCCTGTTCATCGAGGCCGCCGAACGGTACAGCATCACCCCGAGTATCGATCGCTGGGTGATCAAGAACGCGTTTCGCTGGCTGGTCTCGGAAGCGGATGAGCGCGAGCGCCTTGCACTATGTTCGATCAACCTGTCCGGGCAAAGCCTGGGCGACGACAAGTTCCTGCCGTTCGTCGTCGAACAGTTCCAGATGAGCGGGCTCGACGCGACCAAGATCTGCTTCGAGATCACCGAAACCGCGGCGATCGCGAGTTACTCGCAGGCCAATCGCTTTATCAATGCCTTGAAAGAGCTCGGCTGCAAGTTCGCGCTGGACGATTTCGGCACCGGGCTGTCGTCATTCGGCTACCTGAAACACTTCCCGGTGGACTTCCTCAAGATCGACGGCAGTTTCGTCAAGGAGATCCTGCACGATCCGATCGACCGCGAGATGGTGCGCTCGATCAACGAGATCGGCCACCTGACCGGCAAGCGGACCATCGCCGAGTTCGCGGAGAACGAGGAAATCATCACCATGCTGAAAGGCATGGGCATCGATTACGCGCAGGGCTACGGCGTTTCCGAGCCGAAGCGCGTCACCCGCGCCGTCGCTTAACATCAATAACTTCGCAGATGGGGTTGAAACCCCTGATCGCGGCGAAAACCCCACCCCCCCACCACGCAAAAAAAAGAAAAATTTAACCACCACACAAAAAAAAAAAACCCCAAAAAACCACCCCCCAAAAAACCCACCCCACCCCCCCCCCC
>JAWWCT010000088.1:0-13031 GCA_033720315.1 Woeseiaceae bacterium
CCCCGGCCGCCCCCCCCCCCCCCCCTCCCCTCCTTTGGCCCCTCCCCTCCACACCGCCCTACACTTGTTGGTGTGTTTTTGGGCCGCCCCCCCCCCCCCGCGACTGCTGCTATGCCGGGATTGCCTATTGGCCGGAAGTCCGCTTGATCCCTTCTTTTGCCAGGTTTATCCACTCCCGCTGCGCTTTTCGATAGTGCCGCGGCGCAAGCTCGGCGGTGTCGATGATCTCCTGGTACTGTGCGCGCGCGGCATCCGTCTCGCCGCTGCGTTCCAGGATCTGTCCATAGCGCAGCCTTGCCTCGGCGCCGGCGAAATAGCCGGCGATGGCCTGGTACTCCTCGAGGGCCGCTTGATCGTCGCCACAGGCTTCGATCGCCCTCGCATACAGCAGGTGGCCTTCCTGGGACTTGTAATCGGGATTCTTCTCCCTGAGTAATTCGAGCGTTTGCCGTGCGTCCTGGAACTGCTCATTGCCGAACTGTGCCGTGGCCAGCCCGAGCATCAGGTCCGGGTCGTGCTCGTACAGTCCTTTGAGCGCGCCCTGGTAATGCTCGATCGCCTCGGCGTAACGGCCGCTGGCTACCAGTTCGGCAGCCAGGTGCCGCGTGGCATCGACGCTGCCCGACAGGCGATGCTGCTTCTTGTGCCGCCTGAGATCGGCGTCCGGATCCAGCACGCTACGCACGTTCCTGAGGGCGCGCCGCGCGCGCCAGTCGTTCTGCAAAGCGGGTAACAGCTCCACGATGACATAGGCGAGGCCGCCGATACCCGGCGCAATGATCAGGATGAATACCCAGTACATGTTCCTGCCGGTACGCAGGACGTGCAGAATCAATGCAATCTGCAACAGGTAAATGACGCCGGCATAAATCATCGATGATCAGTTCGCGGCGGTCGCAGCGTCCTGCGCCTCTACCAGCAGTCTCGAGGAACGAAATCCCAGGTACAGCAACAGAATCAGCTTTAATAGTTCGAGCACCGAGTAGCTTGCATGTATATGTGACGGCGCCGGTTCGCCACCGGCAATAATCAATTGCGTCCGCGCCGTCAGTTCAGGCAACAGCCACAGCGACTGCGCGACCAGAATCAGCGCCAACCCGGCACTTTCGGCCCACAGGCGTCTCGCCAATCCCGATACCCTGACCAGCACCAACAGCAGGATCAATGCGACAAACTCCGCTTTATTGAGAGCAGCAAAGACGACCTGCCCGACGTCCAGCGCCACCGTTCGAGTGATGGTTTCCGCGGTAAAGCGCACCGGGGTCGCCAGCAGGGAGACACCGGCAGTCATGCCGAACCAGGCGAAACAAACCCAGGCGGGATTGCGGACTATATCCACAATGCGTTTCCGTGATGCGTACTTCACGGGCATAATTCTTATCTATCAAGTTTTCCAAACGGCCACAGCAGGACCGATGACCGGGTGTAAATAACGATATGGCGTCGCAAACAGAATCTCAACTGGCATCGGCGGTATTGATGATCAGGCCTGTGCGCTTCCAAAGCAATCCGCTGACGGCTGAATCCAATCGTTTCCAGGGACGCAACCCGTCGTCGCCGGAACAGCAACAGCTCGACGCCGAGGCCGAATTCAATCGGCTGGTTGCTGCACTCGAAGCGGACGGAATCACGGTCGTGCAATTTGACGATACCGAGGATCCGCATACCCCCGACGCGATATTCCCGAACAACTGGGTCAGTTTTCACGCCGACGGTACCGTCGTGCTGTATCCCATGGAAGCAGAGAATCGACGCACCGAGCGGCGCCGGGACATCATCGAGTCCCTGGCCGATGACCATGGTTTCCTGGTTCGCGATATCGTCGATCTGACGCAACACGAGCAAGTCGGGCATTATCTCGAAGGCACGGGCAGTCTCGTGCTCGATCGCAGCAACCGGATTGCCTACGCCTGTTTGTCGTCACGTACGCACCTCGAAGCGATCGGTGATTTTTCCCAGCGGCTCGACTATGAGGTAATCGCATTCAACGCGGTCGACAAAGACGGGGCACCGATTTATCACACCAATGTGTTGATGAACGTCGGCGAGGAGATCGCGGTGATTTGCCTCGAGGCGATACCGCGTGAGGACCAACGGCAAGCCGTCCTACGCAGCCTGGAAAGTACCGGGCACGAGGTCATCGCGCTGACGTTCGATCAGATGCACGCGTTTGCAGGCAACATGCTCGAACTGAGGTCAGCATCGGGTGAACGTGTCGTTGCCATGTCGCAGCAGGCGCACGATTCGCTCGACGCATCGCAACTCGAAAAAATCTCGGCATACGCACACATCCTCAGCTCATCTATCGACAACATCGAGAGTTCTGCCGGTGGCAGCGTACGTTGCATGCTGGCGGAAATTCATCTTCCACGGGCGAACGTGGCAGACTAGTCCAGTTTCAGAATTCGACTCGATGAAGTTTATGAGCAATCATCGCGACAAGATCCTCATGTGCCCGCCGGATTTTTTTACCGTCGACTACGTAATCAATCCATGGATGGCCGGACATGAAAGTTCGCTCGATCCCGACCTGGCGATGTCACAATGGCAAACGCTTCGCGACACCATTGCGGAACATGCCGATATCGCCGAGATGGTTCCGCAACCGGGATTACCGGACCTGGTATTTACGGCCAATGCCGGGGCCGTTTACGGTAACAAGGCGGTCGCGAGTCATTTCATGCCGCACGAGCGGCGGCCCGAAGAAGTACACTACAAGCGATGGTTCAAGGACAACGGCTTCGAGCTGCTGGACCTGGATCCGAAAATCGGTTTCGAGGGCGCCGGCGATGCATTGTTCGACAGGGGCGGCCCCTGGCTGTGGGCCGGCTACGGCTATCGCACAGAAATCGAGGCGCACGACGCGATCCGCAAATTCTGGGATGTCGATCTCGTATCGATCAAGCTGACCGACGCGCGTTTTTATCACATCGATACCTGCTTCTGCCCATTGACCGGCGGCTTCCTGATGTATCATCCGCCCGCATTCGACTTCGATTCGCGTATTGCGATCGAATCCCGTATTCCGCCGCACAAAAGAATCGTCGTCGATACACTGGATGCCGGCAACTTTGCCTGCAATGCAGTCAACATCGGCGATACGGTCATATTGCATCAGGCATCGGAGCCGTTGAAAGCCCGCCTGATGTTGGCCGGGTTCAAGGTGCAGGAAGTGACGCTGTCAGAATTTCTGAAAGCCGGCGGGTCTGCGAAATGCCTGACGCTGAAACTTGTGGAGCCGCTCAAGAAGTGAATCTCGGCGACAGAGAATAAGAAGAATGGCCAAGGCCCACTATTATAAAATTACCCCGAAAGACCCCGGCGCGCATATATTCGAGGTAACGGTGACGGTCGAAAAACCGGATCCGAATGGCCAGGTGTTCTCGATGCCGGCCTGGGTTCCGGGCAGCTACATGATTCGAGACCTTGCCCGCCACGTCGTCAGCATTCGCGCGCAGGCGAACGGTGCAGACATCGGACTCGAGAAAATCGACAAAAGCAGCTGGCGGACCGAAGCGAGCAAGTCGGCGATCACTTTGACCGCCGAAATTTTTGCCTACGACCTTAACGTGCGCGGCGCACACCTCGATACGACACACGGGTTTTTCGACGGGGCCTGTGTATTCCCCGCGGTTTCCGGGCAGCAAGATTTGCCCTGCGAACTGGAAATTCGCCCGCCGCCTGCGGATGACGACTGGCGAGTTGTCACGTCCATGCGTTCGCGCACTGCCGAAAAATACGGTTTCGGAAAATTCACGGCGGAAGACTATGCCGAGCTGATCGACCATCCGGTTGAAATGGGCAAACTGCAGATCGCCGAGTTCGAAGTCTCTGACATTCCGCATATCTTCGCCGTGCGTGGCCATGTGCATTTCGACATTGCGCGCGTCTGTCACGACCTGGCGACCGTTTGTACGTATCAATTGCAGTTGATGGGCAAGCCCAAAGGCTTCGACCGTTATGTATTTCTCCTTTACGTACAGGAGAAAGCGTATGGCGGCCTCGAACATCGATGGTCTTCTAGCCTCGCCTGCAGCAGGCGCGACCTGCCCGGTCGCGGGGAGTCGGGCGTTAGTGCCAGGTATCAGAAGTTCCTCGGACTTTGCAGCCACGAGTATTTTCACCTGTGGAACGTGAAGCGAATCAAGCCGGAAAAATTCGAATTGTTTGATCTCAGCAGGGAAGTGCATACGGGCCTGCTGTGGGTATTCGAGGGCGTCACATCTTATTACGACCACCTAACACTGGTTCGTGCCGGCCTGGTTAGCAGGGAGCGTTACCTGGAACACCTCGGCCGGGCGATAACCCGGCTGAACCGTTCCCGTGGCCGGCTGCGCCAAACGCTCGAACAGGCAAGCTTCGATTCGTGGACGCATTTTTACCAAGCGTCTGTCAATGCGAGCAATGCGACCGTCAGTTACTACACGAAGGGCTCACTGGTCGCACTCGCGCTCGATCTGACCATTCGCAAGGATACGCAAGGCGAAAAGTCGCTGGACGACGTAATACGCAAATGCTGGTCGTTGTACGGTGAAACGGGGAAGGGAATGCCGGAGCGCGGATTCGAAGCCGTTGCGCGTTCCGTTTCCGGTCTCGAGCTCGCCGATTTTTTCGAACGCTTCGTCAGGGGTACCACGGAGTTGCCGCTGCAAGGCCTGTTGAGGGATTTCGGCATCAACCTGCATATGCGGCCCGCTGGCAACAGCGACGACGTTGGCGGCAAGCCGTCTGCCAACGATGCGCCGCCGCCGCCGTGGATCGGCGCTCAATTCGAAGAGCGAGAAGGCAAAAGCACGGTGGCACTGGTGCACACAGGAAGCCCGGCGGAAAAAGCGGGCCTTGCGCCGGGCGATATTGCCGTTGCACTCGACGATCTGCGCCTGGGTACAGACAATGTTGACCTTCGGTTACGCGAACACCACGTCGGTGATACCGTGACAGTCTCGGCATTTCGCGACGAGCATCTCATGAAGTTCGCCGTCAAACTGGCTGCGCCGCCGGAAGATACCTGCTATCTCGCTTTTGACGACAAGGCCGATGCCGGCTCGAAGAAGCTGCGCGAGGCCTGGCTTGGCCAGTAAATCTGCGTTACCGGTCAACATCCCCGTCAGAATTCTTGTCGTCCGGCCCGAATCCTTCCAGTCGGCGATAGATCACAAACGAATAGACGACCGGTACCAGGATCAGGACAACGACCGCCGCAATCACGATAGCCGGCGAAATTCGGACGAACGCACTCAGCAAAAAGACCAAGCCGACGGCGACGAGAACTTTCCCGGCTACTCGATGTGTCCGGTTCCATACCTCGTCACTGGCCAGGGTCCAGGGAGTGCGTATGCCGATAAAGAAATTTTTTCCAACTTTTCCCATGTACATGCCGAGCACGATGAACAGCAGGCCCAGGCCGGCATAGATCATCTGGTTTATTCGAACGTTCAGTCCAGCCGCTTCGAGCAGCACCAGCAGTGCGACACCGGACATGAATCCGACAATCGCGACGGTAAAAATATTTATGACGTCGATAAACTTGTCAGTGCGAAACCCTTTCGGCGAAATCACCGGAACCAGGCGCATGACGGCGAATGAAAATAATGCTGCCAGCGGCAGGACGATCACTCCCCACGGCTTCGGCATGTAGCCGTCTACCTGGCCCTCGAAATTCCAATGCGTCGGAATTTGTTCAGGTAGTCCTGGATAGAGAATCACGGTCAGAACGATCACTGCGGTAATCATCAACAGGCAAATAATATTCGCGCGACTGGTACTCATGGGGATTTTCTCCGTTTCTACACGTCGCCTGGTGAGAGCCGCTAAATGATCGCCAGTGCCGCCCTCAGAATCCGGATCTCGAAATCGGACTGCAAAGGCTGGACTTCGCCATCGAGGTGCGAGGGAATGGCTTCGCCGGCGCGAATCTGGACCGAGCTGACGGTGGCACAGCTGACCTCCGGTGCATCGATATGTGTGCCCCGCATCAGCCGCGGCAACAGCGCAAATATTCTCAGCCGTCCGACCGGTTGTACGAAGACCAGGTCCAACACGCCATCGTCATTACTGGCCATCGGTGCGATCCTGAACATGCCACCGACCGACGGTCCGTTGCATACCTCGATCAGTGTCACCGGGCCTTCGTGGACAGCTGTGTCATAGCGCATTTCTACCTCGGGCGTAATGACGCCGTCGCGTACGCCCTGGAAAACTGCAAGCAGGTATACAAGATCGCCGATGGGCATTCGGTTTCCGCGTGCGATGTGATTGATTTTGGCATCGAAGCCGAAACCCGCTCCGTTCGAAAAGTAGCGGTCGTTGACGCGACCGGCATCGATATATCGCGGCGGTTTGTTGGCGCGTATGCGATCAGCGAGCTGCCGTGTCGCCTGTTCCCAGTCCAGGGGAATCGAACAGGCCTTGGCAAAATCATTCCCGGTGCCCACAGGAATGACGCCGAGCGCGGTCTGCGAACCACAGCGCAGGATGCCATTGACGGCTTCATGCACGCTGCCGTCTCCGCCGGCGACGATGACGCTATCGGCCCCGGTGGATGCCGCCGCAAGTACCTTGTACTCGAGATCACCGACGCTCGCGCTATGGATCTCCTCGACGTCGATGCCGGCCTCGAGGAGCAGGCGGCGGATGCTCTCGACGCGCTGCGCCGCACGGCCCCGGCCGGCGGTCGGGTTGACAAACAGGGGGATGGGGCGCTGCGTCATCGTGGAATCGCCCAAATCAGCTGATGCTACAATGCACGCCCCTTTGGCACAAAAATCAAAGACAACGAATGCTAGAACTCAGTGTCAAGTTTCTGCTCAGTTATTTTTTCGGTTCCGTCATGGGGTCAATCGTCGTCGGCCGCCTGCACGGTGGCGTGGATATCAGGACCATGGGGAGTGCCAATGCAGGTGCGACCAATGCGTTACGCACCCAGGGCTGGATATTTGCACTCGGCGTTTTGCTCATCGACATGGGTAAGGGGGCACTGGGCGCCGGACTGGTGCCAAATCTCGACATTCCATTCGTAGCGACAGATCCATCGCTCGCCAGGGAATGGCTGACGCTTTGCTGTGCGGCGGCTGCGGTCATCGGGCACGTCTGGCCGGTCTGGCACAATTTCCGTGGCGGCAAAGGGGCAGCAACCCTGGTCGGCACGCTGCTCGTGCTTGCGCCGCTCCTGGTTTTGCCGGTATTGCTCGTCTGGGCGGTTGTATTGACGGCGACCGGCTTCGTAGGTCTTGCGACGATCATCGCGGGCATATCCGCACCGCTGTACCTGGCCGCTACCCGGCTTCCGGATGACCAGCCGCTTTTCATCTATTGTACGGCGATGGCGATGTACCTGGTTTTCAGTCATCGCTCGAATATTCGCCGTATGCGTGACGGCAGCGAATCGCGGCAATCCGGCATCATGTTGTTTCGGCGCGAACCGACAAAATGACTGCGATGACGCCCGAGTCTGTTCGGGAACTCATCGACCTGCGATGGCTTGACGGGCTTCTGCAGCTCGAGGTATTCGGCGAACTCGATTCGACGAACAGCTACCTGCTGCAGCAACCGCGCCCGGCAGCCGGACGCTGGCGTGTGGCCATTGCCGAACGCCAGACCAGGGGCCGCGGTCGCCGGGGTCGCGTTTGGGTCTCGCCGCCGTCGTCCGGCCTGTACCTGTCGCTCGCCTTCAGTTTTGCCGCCGTGCCGCGGGACCTGCCCAGCCTGTCGCTCGCGGCGGGTGTCGGCATCGCGCGGTATCTTGAGAAAATCGGCACGAACGACGTCGGCGTTAAATGGCCAAACGACATCGTCGCCAGGAATGGCAAGCTCGGCGGCATCCTGTCGGAAGTCCACACCTTGCGCGGAGCCGGGCTGACCATCGTCGTCGGTGTCGGATTGAATCTCGATTTCGGCAATGGCGGACCGGCGATTCAATCGAGTCTCGGCAAGGCGGTCGACCTCGCATCCTGCTGTGAGGTTATGCCGAGCCGATCGAAACTCGCCGCGGGTGTCATCGCAGCTCTCATCGACGCCTTGCAGCGTTTCGAAACAGAGGGATTTTCGAATTTCCACGAAACATGGCGACGTTATGACTGGCTGCGCGGCCGCCAGGTAGCCGTAGAAAGGAACGCGACGACCAATGCCGGCATTGCCGACGGCGTGGATACCGACGGCGCCCTGTTGCTGAACGAGGACGGGCAGATCCGGCGCATTACCTCGGGTAGTGTGGCTGTTTTGGAAAATCCAGGTATGCAGCCGTGAAAGAACCACGAGCGTTGCTGTTCGACATCGGCAACACTCGATTGAAATGGGCAGTCCTGGAAGGCGGGCAAATCGCACGCCACGGTCATATCGATCACTCGGTCCTGAAGGACCGCGGGTTTACCGCGTTAACCCGTCGCGTTCCCGCGAAGGTCGATTACATCCTGGCATGCAACGTCGCGGGACCGGCGTTCGCTACCCGCCTGTCCGGCGTAATCGGCATTCACTGCGGCACGGATGTGCACTTCGCGCGCGCAGAAGCAAAAGGCTACGGCGTGACCAATGCGTATCGTCAACCGAGGCGTCTCGGCGTCGACCGCTGGGTTGCGCTGGTCGGCGCACGCGCCGAGACGCGAAGTGCGGTGTGCATCGTCGATGCGGGAACGGCAGTCACGATCGATGCCATGGACAATAAAGGACAGCACCTCGGCGGGTTGATTATTCCGGGATGGAATATGATGCCCAGCGCTCTCAGCACAAATACCCATGGCATCCGGCTGCCGCGCCGTCGCGGCCCGGGGTCCCGGCAGGGCATTGAGCCGTTCGGCCGGAGTACCGGCGAAGCGGTGCAAAATGGTGCGATCAGCGCCATTTGCGGCGCCATCGAGCGCTCCGCAGCCGCGCTGCGGTCGGCGGGGCTGCGTCCCAGGATCGTGTTGACGGGGGGAGATGCGTCACGCATTCTAAAGCGGCTTGATGGCAAAATACTGCATCGTCCTCATCTGGTTCTGCAAGGACTGGCGCGCATGGTGCAAGACAAGGCATGAGAAACCTCATCTTTCTCCTGATACTGGCGAACGTGCTTTATTTCCTCTGGGAACGGTTCGTTTCCGAGCCGGAGGAAACCGGTGTGGCAGTCGTCGACGAAACCGATCTCGGACCGCCGCTGGCGATCAAGAAAAACACCATGGCGCAGGCGGCAACCAGCGTGGGTGCGGTACTGGGATCGGGCCAGCCGTCCGACCTCGCCGCCGTTGTCGGCCGCTCCTGCGTGAGCATCTTCTTCAAGACCAACTCTGAAGCAGACAGCGCAATGAAGGCACTCGAACGGGACGGTATGCTGACCGGCCTGCGCAGCACCCAGGGCCAGGTGTTCGTCGGCAACTGGGTGCAAATTCGCAACATACCGGATCTGAAAACGGGCGCCAGCATGGTCGAAAAGCTCCAGTCGGGCGGCATATCCGACGCCTACCTGATGGATGACGAAAGCGGCAGGTACAAGATTTCGCTCGGGCTGTTCGGCGACATGGGCCGCGCGGAAAAGATCGAATTGCAGGCGAAGTCGCTCGGCTTGCCGGCCGACATCACACCCCGCATGCGCGATGCCACGGTCTACTACGTGGACGTCGGCCTGCCACCTGGACGCGGTGCCGGAACGATTATCGAGCAGTTCGGCGAAGAGCGGGTGTTGATGAGGGAAAAGGCGACCTGCCCCAGGAACAACTGATTGGGGAAGGTTTGCTTAATTGTCGGGATCCGACGATCAGGCACTGCGAAAATTTCGACCGAACTTTGTCCGATACAATTAAGTAAACTGTCCGCAAACTGCCGGTATTGCTCAGTTGGGTGAGCCGGCATAGCCGAAGCATTGCTTCGGCCCGGCGAACGCCGCGTCAGGATGACGCGGCCGGTGTCGGCAGTATTGCGGTGCCGAGCCAGGGATGGCATGACAGACTGGAAATGTGCCGGTATAGCTCAGTTGGTAGAGCAGGGGTTTTGTAAACCTCAGGTCGGGAGTTCGAGTCTCTCTGCCGGCACCACATCAAGAAAACGAAAACCAATTTCTGCTCGAGTCGAAACCGGGGGACACAATAAATGCTAACCAGGAAAGGCGCCGCCTTCGTCGCGCTGACGATGAGCTTGCTTTCAGCGGAATCTGTTAATGCGACGGACACGGTCGATCCCGATCTGATTTCGGGTCTCGAATGGCGAGAGATCGGTCCGTGGCGTGGCGGACGGGTCACGGCCGTCAGTGGCGTGCCGGGCAACGACCGCCTGTACTACATGGGCGCAGCCGGCGGCGGGCTGTGGAAAACCGAGAATGCCGGTATCTCCTGGGAGAACATCTCCGATGATTATTTCGCGGTCGGCACGGTCGGCGCGATCGGCGTGGCGGATTCAGATCCGAACGTAATTTACGTTGGCACGGGCGAAGCCCCGATTCGTGGTGTCACCACGAGCCACGGCGACGGCATGTACAAGTCGACAGATGCCGGTGCTACCTGGGAGCACATCGGCTTGCCAGGAGCAGGGCAAATCGCCCGGGTTATCGTGCATCCGCGCAACCCGGAGCTCGTTTATGTGGCCGTGCAGGGACAGATCTGGGGACCGACCGAGGAGCGCGGCGTCTATCGAAGCAAGGACGGCGGCGCGACCTGGGAAGCGGTGCTTAAGGTCGATGCCGAAACCGGCGCAACCGACCTTTCCATGGACCCGACCAATCCGCGGATTATCTACGCGGCGATGTGGGAACACGGACGCAAGCCCTGGTTCATCAAATCCGGCGGCACCGCCGGCGGCATATTCAAGACCACGAATGGCGGGGATACCTGGGAAAAACTTGGCGGCGGTCTGCCGGAATTGATCGGCAAAATCGGCCTCGACGTCTCGGCGAGCAAGCCAGATCGAGTCTATGCAATCGTCGAAGCGGAACTCGACAAGGGAGGCCTGTACCGGACCGACGACGGCGGCGAAACCTGGGAGCTGCTCAACGGCGATCGCATCTTGTGGTCGCGCGCCTGGTATTACTGTCACATCAAAGCCGATCCGCTCGATGAAAATACGGTGTACGTCCTCAATGCCCCGTTCATGAAGTCGATCGACGGCGGCAAAACCTTCGAAAAAAAGTCGACGCCGCATGGCGATCATCACGACCAGTGGTTCAACCCGCACGACAGTGACAATTTCATCAATGCCAATGACGGTGGCGCCACCGTCACCTTCGACGGCGGCGAATCGTGGTCCAGCATCATGAATCAGCCGACGGCACAGTTTTACCGGGTGATCACCGACAACCAGGTGCCTTACCGTATTTACGGCGGGCAACAGGACAACTCGACGGTATCGATTGCCAGCGAAACTTTCGATAACGGTATCGGTCATGACGATTATTATCCGGTCGGCGGCGGGGAAAGCGCGCACATTGCGTTCGATGAAGACAATCCGCGCTTGATCTACGCGACGACGATCAACGGCACGCTGACCGAATACGATCATCAGAACAAGCGTGTTCGGCCGATCAAACCGTATCCCGAGTACGTGTTCGGCCAGCAATCGAAAGACCTGAAATACCGTACCAACTGGAACGCGCCGGTGGCATCCTCGCCGCACGACCCGCGCATTCTTTATTACGGCACGCAGTTGTTGCTGAGGAGCAATGATCGGGGCGTAACGTGGGAGGAGATCAGTCCCGATCTCACCAGGAACGAAAAGGACAAGCAGGGACTGAATGGCGGGCCACTAACCCCTGAAAACGTCGGCGCAGAATTCTACGGCACGATTTTTTATGTCACGGAATCGCCGCACGAGGCCGGCACCATCCTGGTCGGCAGCGACGACGGCCTGTTACACCTGACACGCGATCACGGAGAAAACTGGCAGAACGTGACACCGACGGATCTTCGCGGCGCGCAGATCAACGCCATCGAATTCAGTCCGCACGACGCCGGCACGTTTTACATCGCGGTAACCGGTTACAAGCTCAATGATTTCCGGCCGTACATCTATAAAGGCACGGAATTCGGCGCCCGCTGGCGGCGCATCGACCGCGACCTGCCGGCGGACCAGTTCGTGCGCGTGGTGCGCGAGGACCCGGGCAGAAAAGGATTGCTATATGCCGGCACCGAAGGCGGTATGTTCGTCTCTTTCGATGACGGCGCGAACTGGCAGTCGTTGGACCTGAACCTGCCGCCGGTGCCGATCACCGACCTGACGATTCGCCACGGCGACCTGGTCGCGGCGACCCAGGGACGCGGCTTCTGGGTGCTCGATGATCTGCACGTCGTCCGTCAGGCAGACGATGCGCTGGCCGGGCGCGCGGTGCACCTGTTCACACCGGCGGCGACGCCGTTGATACATGCCGGTCGATCGCGAAGCAGCGCGAATGAGGGCAACAACCCGCCGCGCGGCGTGACCCTGTCGTATTACATCGCCGGGGAAAATACCGAGGGCCCGCTGGAGATTGAAATCCTCGACCAGGCGGGTCGCGTGGTACGCAGCTACTCCAGCGACGAGCGTGACTTTGAACGTTGTGTGCTTGCCAACATGGATCAACGCCTGGCGTACGAGCTCGAATACCCGACCCTCGAGCAAGGCCTGAACCAATGGACCTGGGACATGCGCCATGATGGCCTGAACTGCATCGAGGACGTCAAGCTGTTCGCCGGCTTCGGCGGCGCCAGCGTGATCCCGGGCACCTATCGGGCGCGGGTCATTCTGGGCGATGCCTACAGCGAGGCGGAATTCACCGTGCTGGCGGATTCGAGAGTCCAGGCAACCCCGGCGGACTACGAGTTTTTGGAAGCGCGGCTGGTGGAGGTCACGGTTCTGCTCAATGACCTGCTGGACAGCCTTGCCGACGTACGGCGTGCACGATCGCAGGTCGAAGCATTGCTTAAGGAATTTCCCGATACGGAAGGCCTGCAGGCGGCTGGCGTGTCCGCCGTGGAAAAGCTCACCGCCTGGGAGAACAAGGTGACACAAACCCGGTACGGAACCTACGAGGACGAGGACAGCATGCCGCCGATGCTGGATGTGCATGTCAGGCACGTGCTCGACGTCATCGATCG
>JAWWCT010000089.1:0-12581 GCA_033720315.1 Woeseiaceae bacterium
CACCCGGACCCCGTCGTCGCTGCGCATCGAGTAGTTTGCAGTCACGTTCGTCAGGCCCCGTTCGAAGCGGTGATCGAGGCGCGCTATCTCGTACCAGGTTCCCAGGTAGCGATCGAGTTCGAAACCGGTGACCGCACTGGTGCCTTCCGGCAGGCCAGTGCACGCGGACAGAAAAGCCGATGCAAAAACGGAAAAAGCGCGAGTTGTCGACGGTCTCAGCATGTGCCGAATAATCCAGTTGATTGCCCGTCATTATCCGCCATTGGCGGCGGCAAACGCCGAAAAAATTGTATCTGTTCGTTTCTATGCCGAGCTTGCTGTCGCCACCCGGTTCCGCTGATCGCTGCATTGCGATTAAGATGCGGGTTTCGGCCTGCTCTCGTCAGCCGTATCGATCACCAGGCAACGCGCGTAACGCCAATGTCACACCGCCGCAACACAATGCACCGCAAGTTCAGCGCCACCCCGGCAATGGAGAAAACAATCCGGCACGCGACCTCGATCATCCTCGCCGGCCTCGTCCTTGCCGGCCTGTCTGCCACCGCAATTGCCGACGACAGGCAATCGGCGCAGCCTGTTGATGTTGCGTTCGTGCTCGACCAGCTTGCGACCGACGAGTACTCCGCCGCGTTACCGCCACTCTCGCCGGACGAGTTCGAGCTGCTGCAAACGGGTGAGCCGGTCATCAAAGTGCCCCAGGCCACCGGCAGCGAATCCGACGACGAGGTCAGCGCATTTGGCATCTTCGGACTGAAGATCGTGGACGCGCCGCGGCTGCTCGTCTGGTCGACGGTGATGGGCGCGGCCAGCGAACCGCATGTCCGGCTGACCCGGGCCTATATCTCGAGGCTGGAAAAGGGCGCCTACGTTCGCTACCAGCACATTAACCTGCCG
Source organism: Woeseiaceae bacterium (assembly GCA_033720315.1). Classification (GTDB taxonomy): domain Bacteria; phylum Pseudomonadota; class Gammaproteobacteria; order Steroidobacterales; family Woeseiaceae; genus SZUA-117. Next base: position 895 of record JAWWCT010000089.1, read on the forward strand.
TGGCCGGTGCGCGATCGCCACTGGGTCATCCTGTGTGAAAAGAACCTCGACCTCGCAAACGCCAGCAACGGAGGTATCTGGCAGCACCGCTGGACCCTGCACCAGGACGGCCCGCAATTGCTGCGGGACGCGCACGCCGACGGACGCATCGACGGCCTGTCCGAAAAGGACCTGGAAAATGCCGTTTACCTGCCCGCTAACCGCGGTGCCTGGACGCTTGCCGAGTTGGGCGACGGCAAGACGCTCGTCATCGGCTATTTCGATGCGTCATTCGGCGGCCTGTTGCCGGGAATGATCGTTCGCAGCTTTACCCGGCGGCAGATGCGCGCCGGTCTTACCCTCATCGAGGATCTCACCGGCCGGGTGCACCTGGAATACGACGGCGAACCGCAGATCCACGATGGCCATGGCCTCCCGATCCTGCAGCAGGACGTCTTGCGACTCGCGCAACATCGCGACGCCAGCGGGCAACACACCGCTGACGAATAGTCAGTGACCGTCGCTGTAGCGACGACGCTGTCGCCGTTTGCCTCATTCACCGCAAGCATGGGCGGGAAGCGACTGCATTGTCCGGCAATTTGTAACCATTCGTATCGATGGCATCGGGCCTGACGATTTTCGCGATGAAATGCTTTAACGTGACGACCGTACGCACGTTAAATTCCTGAAAACCATGTCCCGAACGCGTCCCGTCATCTTCTGGTTTCGCCAGGATCTTCGCCTGGCGGACAATCCCGGCCTTGCCGCGGCCATCGCCAGCGGCGCGCCGCTGTTACCGATCTATATCCTCGACGACGAGCACGCCGGGGAATGGGCGATGGGCGCCGCCAGCCGCTGGTGGCTGCATCAAAGTCTCGCCTCGCTCGACGCATCCCTCGACGGGCACCTGCAGTTCTACTGCGGCAAAGCGGACGAGATCATCGACAAGCTGGTGCAGGAGACCGACGCCTCTGGCGTGTACTGGAACCGCTGTTACGAGCCGTGGCGCATCCGTCGCGACAAGGACATCAAGTCGGCGCTGGACGAACGAGGCATCGACGCCGAGAGCCGCAATGGCTCGCTGCTGTTCGAGCCGCAGAGTGTGACCAAGGACGACGGCACGCCGTATCGCGTGTTCACGCCGTTTTACAAGAACGGCTGCCTCGAGAACAGCCCGCCGCCGCGCGAGCCGAAGCGCGCCACGCCCATCAAGGCCTACAGCAAAGCAGGCCAGGGCATGGATCTCGACGACCTCGGCTTGATGCCGGATATCCCGTGGTATGAGAGCATCGCCGCCGCCTGGACGCCCGGCGAGCAAAGTGCGCGCCGGCGACTCAGGAAATTCCTGAAAGACGGCATCGTCGACTACAAGGAAGGCCGCGACCGGCCGGACAAGCAATACGTCTCACGGCTCTCGCCACACCTGCACTTCGGTGAAATCTCTCCCCATACCGTGTGGTACGCGGCCAAAGAACGCGTGCAGAACAGAGCACTGAAAAAGAATGTCGAGCACTTCCTCAGCGAACTGGGATGGCGCGAGTTTTCCTATTACATCCTGTACCACTTTCCCGACTTGCCGCGAGACAACCTGCAGCGCAAGTTCAATCGCTTCCCGTGGCGCAGCGACAAGAAATCCCTGGAGCGCTGGCAGAAAGGCCAGACCGGCTATCCCATCGTCGACGCCGGCATGCGCGAACTCTGGCAGTCCGGCTACATGCACAACCGGGTGCGCATGATCGTCGCATCCTTCCTGGTCAAGAACCTGCTGCTGCACTGGCACCAGGGCGAGGACTGGTTCTGGGACACGCTGGTCGATGCCGATCTCGCCAATAACAGCGCAAGCTGGCAGTGGGTTGCCGGCAGCGGCGCGGATGCCGCACCCTACTTTCGCATCTTCAACCCGGTGACCCAGGGCAACAAGTTCGATCCCAACGGCGACTACGTGCGCAAGTACGTCCCCGAGATCGCGGCTTTGCCGGACAAGTACCTGCACAGTCCCTGGGAAGCACCGGACGAGGTGCTGGACAAGTCAAAGGTCAGTCTCGGCGACACTTATCCCGAGCCGATCGTCGAGCTCAAGGCCTCGCGTGAGCGAGCGCTCGACGCCTTCAAGGAGCTTTAAAAAAAACGGCGTGTCGACAATGTCGACACGCCGCTCAAGCTATAAGCCAGAAGATTGGGGGAATCTTTTCGTCAGGCCGCGGACCTCGCCTGCAAGGTGAGCTCGTCGAGCTTGGCCGCATCCAGCCACTGCGCGAGATCGTCCGCGCCGCCGATCAACTTGCCGTTGATGAACACCTGCGGGAACGACGTCGCATCGGCGACGGCACGCAGCGTCCGCTCGGAATAGTCCTTGTTCAGGACCAGCTCTTCGAAATGTATGCCGGCATCGCGCAACAGGCCCTTGGCCCGGGCGCAGAACGGGCAGCCGTTCCTCGTGAATACGGTCACGTCGAGCGGCTTCGGCACATCGGGCGCGATGTATTCGAGCATCGTGTCGGCGTCGGATACGGCGTACGGGTCACCGGGCTCCTGGTTCTCGACGAACATCTTCTCGATCACGCCGTCTTTCACCAGCATCGAATAGCGCCACGAGCGCTTGCCGAAGCCCAGGTCTTCCTTGCCGACAAGCATCTTCATGCCGTCGGTGAACTCAGCATTACCGTCGGGCAGGAAGGTGATCTGGTCGGCTTTCTGGCTGCGCTGCCACTCGTTCATGACGAAAGCGTCGTTGACGGATACGCAAACGATTTCGTCCACCCCATGCGCCTTGAACACCGGCGCCAGTTGATTGAACCTCGGCACGTGCGACGACGAGCAGGTCGGCGTGAACGCGCCGGGCAGCGAGAAGACGATCACCGTCTTGCCGGCGAAGATATCGTCGGTCGTCCGCTCGACCCATTCATGGTCCTGCCGGGTACGAAAGGTGACCTTCGGTACCTTTTTTCCTTCGCGGTTTTGCAACATGTAAATTTCCTCTGTCAAAAAATGAATTCGTAACTGCCGGCGCTCAGCTGTCGAGCATGCTGCGCAGCATCCACGCGTTCTTCTCGTGGATCTGCATGCGCTGTGTCAGCAGGTCTGCCGTCGGCTCGTCGTTGGACTTGTCGGCGGCGGGAAATGCCTCCCGTGCCGTCTTGGCAACGGTTTCCTGGCCGATGACGAGCTCGCGGATCATGTCTTCCGCGGTTTCGCCACCCTTCGCCTCTTTCACCGACGCGAGTTCCGTAAATTCGCGGTAAGATCCCGGCGCCACCACGCCGAGGGCACGGATTCGCTCAGCGATCTCGTCCACGGCTGCCGCCAGCTCGTTGTACTGGTCCTCGAACATCAGGTGCAGCGTGTTGAATTGCGGGCCGGTGACGTTCCAGTGATAATTGTGTGTCTTGAGATACAGCGTGTAGCTGTCGGCCAGCAGCTTAGAGAGCTGCCCGGCAATCTCCTGGCGCGACTTGTCGTCGATGCCAATATTCACTTTCATTTTGTTCTCCACTTTTCCTTGAATCGAACTTGATTATGAGCGATACGCATTAATTAATAAAATTGATTATTTAGTTTGCTATAATCGGTTTTCTCGATGATTAGATATCCGACCGTCAAACAGCTCCGCTACTTCGTGGCCCTGACCGAGACCAGGCACTTCGGCGAGGCGGCCAAAGCCTGCTTCGTCTCGCAATCGGCGTTCAGCGCCGCCATCCAGGAGCTCGAGAGCCTGCTCGAGGTGCAGCTCGTCGACCGCACCAACCGCAAGGTGACCATCACCGCGCTGGGCGAGGAGGTGGCGACCCAGGCCAGGCTCTGCCTGAGCGACATCGAGTCCCTGGTCGAGATGGCCGGGCACCGGCACGAACCGCTGACCGGCCCGTTGCGCCTCGGCGTCATCCCCACGATCGCGCCGTTCCTGCTGCCGACCTTGCTGCCGAAGCTGCGGCGCGCCTATCCGAAGCTGAAGCCCTATCTCTACGAAGACCAGACCGAGCGCATCCACGAGGAGCTGCTCGAGGGCAAACTCGACGTCCTGTTGCTCGCCCTGCCCTACGACCTGAAGAGTGTCGAGACCATGCCCTTGTTCAAGGACCACTTCTGCCTGGCGCATCGCGACAAGACCGAGCTGGTCAATCCCGAGGCGTATCGCGTCAACCGGCTCAACGCGGATTCCGTGTTGTTGCTCGAAGACGGCCATTGCCTGCGCGATCATGCGCTCGAGGCCTGCCGGATTCGCGACACGGCAAAAGTCAGCCGTTTTGCCGCCAGCAGCCTGCTCACCCTGATCGAAATGGTGGATGCGGACCTCGGCATCACGTTCCTGCCGGAGATGGCACGCGATTCGGCCCTGCTCAAGAACACCCGCGTCAAGATGCAGCCCGTCGGCGCGCGTAGCTACCGGACCATCGGCCTCGCCTGGCGCAAAGGCAGCGCAAGGGTCGCGGAGTTCGAATTGCTCGGCGAGTTCCTGCGCGACAACCGCTGATGCATCACGCCATGCAAGCTTTACCGAGCCGCGCCTTGCGGCTTTTGTCCGCGGCAGGCAGGGTCTGAACCATGCCAAAAAAAGACAGCAAAGCACTGCAACTCGTGCTCGGCAACCAGCTTTTCTCTCCGGATCACCTGGAATCGCCCGCCAGGATCGAGGTTTTCATGGCCGAGGACCTGGGGCTCTGCACTTACGAGCGGCATCACCAACAAAAAATCGTGCTGTTCCTCGCCGCGATGCGCGAGTATGCCGACGAACTTCGCGATGCCGGTTACACCGTGCACTACACGAAACTCGACCCGGATGACGATCGCGACTACATCGCGAAACTGCAAGCGACAATCGACGACGGAGAATTCGGCGAGCTCAGGCATTTCGAGATCGAAGACAAGCCGATGGAACAGCGCATCATCGAGTTCGCCGAGTCCTCGGACATAGAGCGCGTCGAATGTGAATCGCCAATGTTCCTCTGCAGCCGCGAGCGTTTTGCGGAGTTCGCCGACGGCGAACGCCCGTTGCGCATGGCCGACTTCTACAAAAACGAACGCCGTCGCCTCGACATCCTGGTCGAGGACGACGACAAGCCGACCGGCGGACAGTGGAGTTTCGACGAGGACAACCGCAAGAAGCTGCCGAAGGACGTCTCGGTGCCGGAGCTGGCAAAGGCCGAGCGAGGACCGTACACCGCCGATGTCATCGACCTCGTGTGCAAGAACTTCCCCGATCACCCCGGCGATGCCGAAGATTTCGCCTGGCCGACCGGCAGGAAAGCAGCCGTTGACTGGCTCGGGGATTTCCTCGAGAACCGCTTTGCCGACTTCGGCCCTTACGAGGATGCCATCACGCAGCGCAGCGACAGCGTCTTTCACAGCCTGCTCAGTCCATTGATCAACATCGGATTGTTAACGCCCGCCGAGGTTGTCGAGCGGGCGCTCGAGTTCGCAGACGCCAACGACGTGCCGCTGCAGAGCCTCGAGGGCTTCATCCGGCAACTCATCGGCTGGCGCGAATTCGTGCGCGGCATCTACCGCGAGTTCAGCGACGAGCAGGAGAGCGCCAATTTCTGGGAGCACGAACGTGAGCTGACCGATGCCTGGTACACCGGCGACACCGGCATCCCGGTCCTCGACGACTGCATCAGGACGGCGCTGCGACTCGGCTGGACGCATCACATCCCGCGCTTGATGGTAATCGCCAACATGATGACTTTGTGCGAGATCCTCCCGCAGAGCGTGCATCGCTGGTTCATGGAAATGTACGTCGATTCTTCCGAGTGGGTCATGGGTCCGAACGTCTACGGCATGGGCATCTTCAGCGACGGCGGCATCTTCGCCACCAAACCCTACATCTGCGGCTCCAATTACCTGCTGAAGATGAGCGACTACCGTCGCGCCGACTGGTGCGACGTCGTCGACGGCCTCTACTGGCGCTTCATCGACCGGCACCGCGACTTCTTCAAGTCCAACCCCAGGCTGGCCCTGATGCCGAGCGCCCTCGACCGGCTCGACGACGAGCGGCGCAGCCGCATCTTCGAGGCGGCCGAAGCGTTTCTCGACGAACATACGAAATAGACCGGCCGTCGTTACGTTCTGATACAAACGCAAACAGTTCAGAGACCCACACGCTCGCTGCCACCACTATCGTACTCCCCGACGTTAGACAGTCCCCTTCACATTTAGGAGTACGTAATGGTTCACACCCGCAGTAACAAGTTGCTGGCCTTCGTCAGCGCAATGTTTTTCGCCGTCATCAGCTCGACCGCGGTCTATGCAGACAATCACGGTTCGAAAATGAAAAAAGGCGACATCGTCGACACCGCCGTGGCCGCTGGCCAGTTCAACACCCTGGCGGCAGCGCTCGAGGCAGCCGATCTCGTATCGACCCTGAAGGGCGAAGGCCCGTTCACGGTGTTCGCACCGACTGACGCAGCGTTCGCGAAACTGCCGGACGGTACCGTCGAGTCGCTCCTGAAGCCGGAAAACCGCGACCAGCTCGTCGCTATCCTCACCTATCACGTGGTGCCGGGTAAGGTCACGTCGAAACAGGTCGTTAACATCAGCGAAGCGAAAACGGTCAATGGCTCGAATATCGCGATCAGAGTCGCCGATGGCAACGTGCGCATCAACGATGCAACGGTCATCGCGGCCGACGTCGACGCCAGCAACGGTGTCATCCACGTCATCGACACGGTAATCCTGCCGAACTGATGCAATCTGCTGCGGCGGCACCTGCCGCCGCAGCCCCCTTTTCAATGCTCGAATCCTTAAAGCAACCCTATCGCGCCGCCGTCATCGGCGCCTCGGGCGGCATCGGGCGCGCCTTCACCGAACGACTCGCCGCCGACCCGGCCGCATCACAGGTGTTTGCGTTTTCCCGCACACCCGTCGATTCCTCTCACGACAAGCTGGTCACCGCAGCACTCGAGCTCGGGGACGAATCGTCCATCGAGAAAGCAGCCAGGCTCGTCGACGGCGAACTTGACCTCGTCATCGTAGCCACCGGCATCCTGCACGACGGCGATTCCCTGCAACCCGAGAAAGCAATGCGCGACATTTCCGCCGGCAACATGCGCGACGTGCTGGCCATCAACACGATTGGCCCCGCCCTGGTCGCCAAGCACTTCCTGCCCATACTGAGACGCGAGCACAAAACGGTGTTCGCCGCCCTCTCGGCGCGCGTCGGCAGCATCGGCGACAACCGGCTGGGCGGCTGGGTTTCCTACCGCGCTTCCAAGGCGGCGCTGAACATGACCTTGCGCACGCTGGCGATCGAACATGCGCGCCGTTTCCCCGATTCGGTGATCGCCGGCCTGCACCCGGGTACCGTGCAAACACCACTCTCCGATCCCTTCAGCAGCCGCGTGCCCGACGAAAAACTGTTTTCACCGGCGCAATCGGTCGACTATTTGCTCGAGGTCATCGACGGCCTCACCGCGGACGACTCGGGCGGCGTGTTCGCCTGGGACGCCGAGCGCATACCGGAGTGAGTGTGATGATGCCGCCGGAGCGAAGTTGCTGGTTTCCTTCGCCCCGGGACGGCCGTATGAGAGACTGTGGCAACGTGCCCGGCGTAGGCTCTGTGTGGAAAAAAGACCTGCGACCTCGATTTTCTGCAGCGGGCAAGCCGAACAACAACGGACCGACAGGTACGCGTGGCATCGCGAACACCCGATGGTACTTTTGACAGTCGGTACGAAAATAACCATACAATGACCGGAGTTCGATCGTGAGAGAGGTCATGTACAACCATAACAGCCTGCTGATTGTCAGCTTGCTTCTTGTCGCCCTGCTGTTGGCTATCGAGATCGGTTACCGGTTGGGCCGCCACTTCGGCGAGACTACCACCGATGCAACAAAAACCCAGATCGGTGCGATCCAGGCCTCGTTGCTTGGCGTGCTGGCATTATTACTGGGCTTCACGTTTTCGCTGGCGCTGCAGCGTTTCGATTCACGCAGCGCCGCCGTCGTCGACGAGGCGAACGCGATCGGTACGGCGTTGTTACGCAGCGATGTGCTGCCTGACTCGACCCGCCAGCGGGCCCACACCCAACTGAACGAGTACATCGACCTCAGAATCGAAGGCGGAACGATATCGCTCGATCGATTGGCGGAGCGGGAGCAGATGCTGGCGTCGACCCTGGCGCAGCAGGCGTCGGTCTGGGCGGTTGCCGCAGAAGCGGCACGCGACGTATCCGGCGCGCCTAACGCCCGGTTTTTCGCACAGGCACTAAACGACATGATCGACGCTTACTCCAAGCGTATCGCAGCACTCAATCGGCACGTACCCGAAATCGTGCTGTTCCTGCTGTTCGGTACCTTTGCCCTCACCGCCTGCCTGGTCGGCTATTCGTCAGGCGTCTCCGGACACCGGGCGACCTTCCCGACCTACATCCTGGTCCTTTTGATTACCTTCCTGGTGTTTATCATCATCGATCTCGATCGACCGCGCCGCGGCCTGATCGAGGTCTCGCAGCAAAGCATGCTCGATCTCAGGGCTGATCAAGCTCCGTAACCCTGTATGCCGACTGACGCGGCACGATGCGATTCGAACTGAAAAAAATAATGTGGCAGCTGGCGGCGGACCCGTCGTCTGATCAGTATCGCAACCCGAAGAAATTACTGACATGACGACGAACTCGCGGCAGCCGCAAAGTTTTTCGACTGCATGGAATCGACCCTGCAACGAACTGCGTTCGTTTCGGGCACTGGTGGACGCAGGGTAACAGGCAGATGTCATTTCCTCGCAGCAAGGTGCTCTCGGCATGAACAGGATGCCTGACCACAAATTCCATTGCCTGGGCACCGGCTCATGCCGGACAATGCCGGCCTAGCGGAGTAATCAATGCCGATTTGCGAAGCCGACCCCTGGCGCCAGCAGTATTTCGAGGGCGTGTCCTGTCCCGACGACGTCAATATCCCGACCGAGGATGGCGATGCGTGGCGTTGGTATCCTGAATACAAGTGGGTCTACAACAAACTCGCGGTGGCCGAGAGCCAGGGGCTCGAGTGCGCCCCGCACGGCATCGATCCCGATACCTTTCCGGTCTTCAGCAAACCCATATTCAATATGCGCGGCATGGGCGCCGGCAGCGGCATTTATCGCACGCTGAAGGAATACAAGTACCGGCAACGGGCCGGACACATGTGGATGACACTGCTCGACGGCGAACACCTGAGCACGGATGCGGCAGTCGTCAGTGGCGAAGTGAAGTGGTTGCGTCACACCCAGGGCAAGCCGCTCGAGGGCGGCATGTTCGATTACTGGACCGTGCTCGCCGACAAGCGGCCCGCCGTCGGCGACTACCTCGCAAACTGGGTGCGCGCGCACATGCCCGACTATACCGGCATGCTGAATGTCGAAACGATCGGCGAGCGAATCATCGAGGTGCATATGCGATTCGCCGACCAGTGGCCGGATCTCTACGGCAAAGGTTGGGTCGATGCGCTGGTGAGGCTGTATGCCGAAGGGCGCTGGGAGTTCGAGGACAACGACCGGCAGACGGGATACAGCGTCGTGCTTTTCGGCACGCATGGCGTACAGTACCGGCATCCGCCCGCCGAACTGGTCGACCGCTTGCGGGCGACCGAAGGCGTATCCAGCATCCAGATCACGTTTCACGAAGACCGCCCGCCCGCGAGTCACTCGATGCCGCCGGGCGGCTTCAGGCTCGCCATCGTCAACACCCATGACCTGGACATCGGCCGACGCGTTCGCGAGGACCTGGCACTCAGCTTCTGGTCGACACAGCAGCTATTGAAAGGCCGCGGGCGCAAACGCGCGTGAACGACGGCGTAGAGGACATCGAGAATGTCTGGATCCCGATGTCGGACGGCTGCCGCCTCGCCGCGCGCATCTGGCGTCCCGAAGACGCGCACGACAACCCGGTTCCCGTGCTGCTCGAATACCTGCCTTATCGCAAACGCGATTTCATGCGCTTTCGCGACGAACCGATGCACCGGTATTTCGCGCAGCACGGCTATGCGAGCGTGCGCGTCGACCTGCGCGGTTCCGGCGATTCGGATGGACTCTTGTTCGACGAGTACTCGGCGCAGGAACACGACGACGGCGTCGAACTGATCGCCTGGCTCGCGGCACAGCCGTGGTGCAGCGGACAGGTCGGCATGTTCGGCATCTCCTGGGGTGGCTTCAATTCGCTGCAGATCGCGGCGCGCCGCCCGCCCGCGTTGAAAGCGATCATGGCCTTGTGCGCTGCGGACGACCGTTATACCGACGACGCGCATTACATGGGCGGCTGTCTGCTGACAGAGAACATGCAATGGGGCGCGATCTTCATGATGAACCAGGCATTGCCGCCCGACCCGGAAATCGTCGGCGAGCGCTGGCGCGAGCAGTGGCGCGAACGGCTGGACAAGCTGCCGAACTTCCCCGCGCAGTGGCTCGAGCAACCGTGGCGCGGCGAGTACTGGCAGGCGGGTTCCGTGCGCGACCACATCGAGCGCATCGCGGTGCCGGTGTATGCGATCGGCGGCTGGGCCGACGCCTACACGAACGCCGTGCCGCGGCTGCTGGCGACATTGAAGGTGCCGTGCAAGGGGCTGATCGGACCCTGGGCCCACGTGTTCCCGCACAACGGCATTCCGGGACCCGCGATCGGTTTCCTGCAGGAAGCGCTGCGCTGGTGGGACCGGTGGCTCAAAGGCATCGACAACGGCATCGATAAGGAGCCGGTGATGCGTGCGTGGATGCAGGAAGCGGTCAAGCCTGCGCCGCAATACGCATCGATACCGGGACGCTGGGTGGCCGAGACGAGCTGGCCGAGCCCCGACATCGAAACGATGACGATGTACCTGACTGCGAGCGGCTGTACCCGCGATCCCGAGGACCCGGAACAACAGATCCTGTCGTCGCCGCAGACCTGCGGCATACGCGGCGGCGAGTGGTGCGCCTTCGGCTCGGATGGCGAAATGCCGCGTGACCAGCGTCCCGACGACGGCTTTTCGATGACTTTCGATACGCGGCGTCTGAAAGAGCGGCTGGAGATTTTCGGCGCGCCGGTCGTGCGCCTGACATTGCATTCCGATTGCCCGACGGCGAACCTGGTCGTCAGGCTGTGCGACATTGCCCCGGACGGTTCGTCGCTGCGCGTCAGTTACGGTGTCCTCAACCTCACGCACCGCGACGGGCATGCCGCGCCGCAAGCGCTCGTGCCTGGCGAAAAATATACGATTACAGTTCAGCTCAACGACATCGCGCACGCTTTTCCCGAAGGGCACCGTATCCGCGTCGCCGTTTCGACCGCGTACTGGCCGATCGTCTGGCCGAGCGTCGACAATGCCTGCGTGCACATCACGACCGGTGACAGCGTGCTCGAGTTGCCGGTTCGCAAGCCGAAAAAATCCGACGCGGACCTTAGAGCGTTCGACGAACCGGACAGTGCAGCGGCAGTTCCCGTGAAACGCGTGCGCCATCACCAGTTCAGCCGCAAGCTCGGCATCGATTTGACGACCAACCGTTTCCACTACGAACTCAACGGCAGCGAGTTCAACGATGCGAGCCTGGTGTATTTCGAGGACATCGATCTCAGGGTCGGCTACACGCTCAGCAAGTGTTTCGAGATCGACGAGGACGAGCCGTTATCGGCGACCGAAATCATCACCCAGCGCGCGACGCTGACGCGCGGCGACTGGCGCATCACCGTGCGCATGTCGATGACGCAGACCTGCGACGCGGACTCGTTTTACCTGCGCGGCAAGCTCGAAGCAGACGAAAACGA
>JAWWCT010000090.1:0-12333 GCA_033720315.1 Woeseiaceae bacterium
CGCAGCGAGGAACATATTTGCGGCCCACGATTACGTGCGCTCGCTCGACAAGGATGGCGATGCGCTGGATAAGGCGGTGGAGGCCGGCAAGAAGCAGTTCGTCGGCTTCGAACTGCCGGGACGCACGCTCGGCGTCATCGGCCTCGGTGCCGTCGGTGTCCAGGTCGCCAATGTGGCGCTGGCGCTCGGCATGAAGGTCGTCGGCTTCGATCCGGCAATTACCGTCGAGCGCGCCTGGCAATTGTCGTCCGGCGTACAGCAGGTCGAATCGCTGGACCAGTTGTTCAATGGCGCCGATATCATCTCCGCCCACGTACCACTGGTCGAGAGCACCAAGGGAATCATCGATGCGGCAAAACTGGACCGCATGCACGATGGCAGCATTCTCATCAATTTTTCGCGTCGCGGCATCGTCAAACGCCAGGCGTTGATGGACGCCCTGGACAGCGGCAAGCTGCACGCGTTCGTTACCGACTTTCCGACTGCCGAACTCATCAATCACCCGAAAGTGATTGCGCTGCCGCACCTGGGCGCGTCGACATCGGAAGCCGAGGAAAACTGCGCCATCATGGTCGCCGAAAACGTCAGGGACTTCCTGGAGAACGGCAATATCCGCTTTTCGGTGAACTTTCCGGATGCCATCATGCCGCGCAACGGTAACTACCGCATCACGATTGCCAACGCCAACGTGCCGAACATGGTCGGTCAGATCACCAGCCTGCTCGGCGACGCCGGACTGAACATCGAGGACCTGCTCAACAAGTCGCGCGGCGACCTTGCCTACACGGTCGTGGACCTCGACGGCGAGGTGCCGCAGGCGACACTCGACGCGATGCGCTCGATCGAGGGCGTTCTGACGTTGCGAAATCTTGGTAAGTCTATATCCTAAGTGCCGGAAATAAAGGGGATTACAGAGGTATTAGCTTGGCCAAGGCAGCGAAAAAAAAGACCCCAACGGTTGCCGATCTCGCGAGCATTCGCGACCGCATTGACGAGGTCGATCGCAAGATCCAGGAACTGATCAGCGAGCGAGCCCGCTATGCCCAGCAGGTGGGCCTGTCGAAAGGCGAGCTCGCGGCTGCCGTCGACTACTACCGTCCCGAGCGCGAGGCCGAAGTGCTGCGCGGGGTCCTGGAACGCAACCAGGGCCCGTTACGCGACGAAGAGATTCTGCGGCTGTTCCGGGAGATCATGTCGGCCTGCCTTGCGCAGCAGGACCCATTGAAGGTTGCTTACCTCGGGCCGGAAGGGACTTTCACGCAAACGGCGGTGTACAAGCATTTCGGGCACTCGGTGAGGGGCTTGCCGTTCTCGACCATCGACGAGGTCTTCCAGGAAGTGGAAAGCGGCGCCGCGGATTTCGGCGTGGTGCCGATCGAGAACTCGACGGAAGGCACCGTGAATCACACGCTGGACATGTTCCTGACCTCGCCGTTGAAAATCGGTGGCGAGGTCGAGCTGCGCATCGAGCAGCATCTGCTCGCGGCGAATCCGGGACTGGAAAACATCAAGCGGATCTGCGCTCATGAGCAGTCGCTTGCGCAGTGCCGCGGCTGGTTGCGCGAATACCTGCCGCACGTCGAGCTGGTCGGGGTCAGCAGCAATGCGACCGGGGCGCGACGGGCGCGCGACGAGGAGGGCACGGCAGCGATCGGCGGCGAGGCGGCCGCCGAAGTTTACGATCTCGAGGTCCTGGTCAATAACATCGAGGATCGCCCCGACAATACCACCCGATTCCTGGTCATCGGGCGCGAGCTGCTGACCGCCAGCGGTGACGACAAGACCACCATCCTGGTGTCTGCGTCGGGTACGGAAGGCGCGGGCGTGCTGCATGCGCTGTTGCTGCCGCTGGCCGATTACGGGGTCAGCATGACCCGCATCGAGTCCCGGCCGTCGCGCCGGCAGAACTGGGACTACGTTTTTTTCATTGATCTCGAAGGACACGCCGAGGACGACGCGGTCAAGAAAGCGCTCGCGGAACTCGAGGAAAAAAGCTCGCTTTTCCGTATCATTGGCGCCTATCCGAAAGCGGTAAATTAACCGGTCGACTTGTAAATGTATCTGACTGTCGAGCCATCTGTTTTGCACAGCGGCCAGATCACCGTACCCGGCGACAAGTCCATTTCTCATCGCGCACTCATACTCGGCGCCATTGCCGAAGGGCAGACGCGGATTCGCGGTTTTCTCAATGGTGACGACTGTCTCGCGACCATGGAGGCGCTGCGCGACATGGGCGTGCACATCGAGCAGCGGACCGAAACCGCGATTCTCGTCGAAGGCGGTGGACCGTCCGGGCTCGGGCAGCCGACCGGGCCGCTCGACCTGGGTAACTCGGGCACCGCAATGCGCCTGCTTGCCGGCCTGTTGTCGGCACAAACCTTCGACAGCAAGCTGGTCGGCGACAGCTCCCTGAATCAGCGTCCCATGAACCGGGTCATCAAGCCGCTCACCGACATGGGCGCGAAGATCTATTCCGCCGACGGTTGGCCACCGCTCGAAATCAAGGGCGGACAGTCGTTGCGCGGCATCCTGTTTCGTCCCGACGTTGCCAGTGCCCAGGTGAAATCGGCCGTGCTGCTGGCCGGGATGTACGCCAGTGGCGAAACGTCGATTGTGGAATCTGCGACGACCCGCGACCACACCGAACGCATGATGCGCGCCATGGGCATCGACATGACCCTCGGCGAGCGGCAGATCATCATGCGCGGCAAGCAGGTCTTGCAAGGCATCGATATCGAGATTCCGGGGGACCTGTCGTCGGCGGCCTTCCTGATCCTCGCGGCGCTGATCTCACGCGATTGTGAACTGACGATCGAAAACGTCGGCGTCAATGCGACGCGAACCGGCGCGCTGGACATCCTGCGTGAAATGGGCGCTGACATTGGTATAGACAACGTGCGGCTGCTCGGCGAAGAACCGGTCGCCGACATTACCGTGCGCTCCAGCAAGCTAAACGGCACCTATGTCGACAAGACCAGGGTTTCGACCGCCATCGACGAGTTCCCGATGTTGTTCGTCGCCGCCGCCTGCGCGCGCGGCAAGACGACGTTTTCCGGTATCGGCGAACTGCGGGTCAAGGAGAGCGATCGCATCTCCGTTATGTGCAAGGGCTTGCAGCGGCTTGGCATAAAGGTCGAGGAGTCCGACGACGGCGCCAGCGTGCACGGCGGGACGCTCGGCGGCGGCAAGGTCAGCAGCCACGGCGATCACCGCATTGCCATGGCGTTTGCGGTGGCGGCTACGGTCGCCACGTCCCCGGTGCGCATAGACGATGCCGGCCTGGTGGCGACGTCGTTTCCCGGCTTCGTGGAGTGCCTGAAGAGGCAGGGCATCAGCATCGCGAGTCGCGAGGAACATCCCGCCTCGTGAAAGACGTGCCGGTGATTGCCATCGACGGCCCTGTCGGTTCCGGCAAGGGCACGATTGCACGGCGCGTCGCACAAGCGCTCGACTGGCATCTCCTCGACAGTGGCGCTCTCTACCGGCTGGTCGCGCTGGCGGCTGACAGGCAGGGGCAGGCCGATGCCGACGAGGAAATCCTGGCGGCGATTGCGGCGGGCCTCGACGTCCGGTTCGATTTCGACAGCGGCGGCGAGGTGCAGGTCTGGCTCGGCGAAGCGGAAGTCAGCGATGAGCTGCGCACCGAGGAATGTGGCCGCCTGGCGTCACACGTCGCCGCCCAGCCCATGGTTCGCGGCGCGTTGCTCGGGCTGCAACGCAGCTTTCGCGAGCCGCCGGGGCTGGTGGCCGACGGGCGGGATATGGGCACCGCCGTATTCCCCGATGCGGCGCTCAAGGTCTACCTTACGGCGAGCGCCGAGGAGCGGGCCAAAAGGCGTCATAAGCAGTTGAAAGACAAGGGGATGGATGTTAGCCTTCCGGCCCTTTCGCGGGACATCGAAGAGCGTGACCGGCGGGATTCGGAACGCACGGTGGCGCCTTTGCGGGCCGCAGACGACGCACGGTTGCTGGATTCCAGTGACCTGACGATCGACGAGGTCACGCAGACTGTCCTTAATTGGGCGCACGAGGCAATCAACGCGAACTGATTTCGGTAAATCGGCCAGGAGGGTCAGATTTTTTTTGTTAACCGTCTCTTGCAGGAAGCGAGTAGACGTCTGGGTTGAGAGCCCTAAAAGGTTCTCTTGGTTTAAATCTAATGTCAGAAAGTTTTGCAGAGTTATTTGAAGAGAGTTTTGCCAGTCAACAAATAAAACCCGGTGCCATCATCAAGGGCACGGTTGTCGCGGTAAACGATGATGTCGTCATCATCAGCGCAGGCCTCAAGTCCGAGGCCGTCATTCCCATCGAGCAGTTCAAGAACGAAAAGGGCGAAGTCGATGTTTCCATCGGCGACGAATTCGAGGTTGCCCTCGACGCCGTCGAGGATGGCTTCGGCGAGACCAAGCTGTCCCGCGAGAAAGCCGTGCGCGCCCGCACCTGGACCGAGCTCGAGCGGGCATTTGAGAAGGGCGAAGTCGTCAGCGGAATCATCAACGGCCGGGTAAAAGGCGGTTTTACCGTCGAGATCGACAACGTCCGGGCGTTCCTCCCGGGATCGCTGGTCGATGTGCGGCCCGTGCGCGATCCGGCCTACCTGGAAGGCAAGGAACTGGAATTCAAGGTCATCAAGCTCGATCAGCGGCGTAACAACGTGGTCGTATCGCGGCGTGCCGTGGTCGAGCAGGAATACAGCGCCGAGCGCGAGCAGTTGCTAGAAAATCTGCAGGAAGGCAATTCCGTCAAGGGCATCGTCAAGAACCTCACAGACTACGGCGCGTTCGTAGACCTGGGTGGCATCGACGGGCTGCTGCACATTACCGACATGGCCTGGAAGCGGGTCAAGCACCCCTCCGAAGTGGTCAATGTCGGCGATGAAATCGAGGTCAAAATCCTCAAATTCGATCGCGAACGCCAGCGCGTTTCGTTAGGGATAAAGCAGCTCGGCGACGATCCCTGGCACGACCTGGCACGTCGCTACACCCCGGGTACCCGCCTGTTCGGCAAGATCACCAACATTGCCGATTACGGCTGCTTCGTGGAAATCGAGGCCGGCGTCGAGGGGCTGGTTCACGTGTCCGAGATGGACTGGACCAACAAGAACGTCAACCCGGCAAAGATCGTGCAGATCGGCGAGGAAGTCGAGGTCATGGTCATCGAGATCGACGAGGAGCGCCGGCGCATCTCGCTCGGCATCAAGCAGTGCAAGCCCAACCCCTGGGCCGAGTTCTCGGCGAACGTCAACCGTGGCGACAAAGTCACCGGCCAGATCAAGTCGATCACCGATTTCGGCATATTTATCGGCCTGGACGGCGGCATCGACGGCCTGGTGCACCTGTCGGACATCTCCTGGGATGTCCCGGGCGAGGAAGCCGTGCGAAATTACAAGAAGGGCCAGGAGATCGAGGCCTCGGTGCTGGCGATCGATGCCGAACGCGAGCGCATCTCGCTCGGTATCAAGCAGCTCGACAAGGACCCGTTCTCGGCCTGGCTCGCGGAGCATCCGAAGAACTCCGTGGTCAAGGGTACGGTTACCGAAGTCGACGCACGCGGCGCCACGGTCGACTTGGGCGACGGTGTCATGGGCACGCTCAAAGCGTCTGAACTGGCCCGCGGCCGGGTCGAGGACGCCCGCACCATGATCAAGGTCGGCGAGGAGGTCGAGGCCAAGTTCGTCAACGTGGATCGCAAGAACCGCACCGTGGCCCTGTCGATCAAGGCCAAGGAAGTGCACGAGGAGGCCGAAGCTTTGTCCAGCTACAAGTCCGATGCCGACAAGACACCGAGCGGCACGACCCTGGGCGAATTGCTGAAGGAGAAGATTTCCGGCGGTTCGTAGAAAAAAAGCTAGCCCGGACCGTGAGGTCCGGGCTATAATCCCTTCAAAATCCTTAGCTTAGCGGGAACCGCTCGAACAATAAGCGAAGCAAGCCATGACCAAATCTGAACTCATCGAAGTGATCGCGAGAAAGCAGAAGCATCTGCCGGCAAAGGACGTCGAACTTGCGGTGAAGCACCTACTGGACCTGATGAGCGATTCCCTGGCGCGGGGCGAGCGGATCGAGATCCGCGGATTCGGCAGTTTCTCGCTGCATTTTCGCCCGCCACGCATCGGCCGTAACCCGAAAACCGGCGAAGCCGTGGCCCTGTCGGGCAAATACGTGCCGCATTTCAAGCCCGGCAAGGATTTGCGGGAGCGGGTCAACGCCAGCCGCGACCTCCCCATCAACAACTAAACGCCTGCCTGGACCCTGTCTTACCATCACGTCGCTGCCTGTAGCAGCGCTTTATCATTTCCCCATGAAAGGCATACACTGCGCGTGTCGCAAAAGCGCTTAACCGACGGAGTTGCCCCATGCTGAAGCGTATTGGCATTGGCGTCCTGGTACTGCTGATATTCCTGCTCATGCTGTGGTTCACGGACATGAATCCCGGCGTGATCACACTGGATCTCGCCTTCGACACCGTGGAACCCTCGATTCCACAGGCGTTTGCCACCACCTTCGTCCTCGGCTGGTTGTTCGGGCTCCTGTGTACCAGCTTCGTCATCGTGCGCCTGACCAACGAGCGTCGCCGCCTGCGGCGTGCGCTGCGCAATTCCGAATCCGAGGTTTCCAGCCTCAGAAACCTGCCGCTGGCGGATGCCAACTGAGTCGACATTTTTCCTGGCCGGGCTATTCCTGCTGCTGGCTGCAGCGGGCTGGGCACTCGGCAGGTTCGGTGAACGGGACGACGAGGAGAACCCGCCACCGCCGCTCAACGTCGATTACCTGAAAGGCCTGAACTTCCTGCTCAACGAGCAAACGGACCAGGCCCTCGAGCATTTCCTGAAAATGGTGCGCGTCGATGACAAGACCATCGAGACGCACTTCGCGCTGGGCAGCCTGTTCCGCCGTCGTGGCGAGGTCGATCGTGCTATTCGCATTCACCAGAACATCATTGCGCGGCCGGACCTGCCGGCCGAGCAGAAAGACCAGGCGCTGTACTCGCTCGCCAAGGACTACCTTCGAGCGGGTTTGCTGGATCGCGCGGAAAACGTCTGCATCCGCCTGGCGGAGGGTTCTCGTTACCAGGTCGAGGCGCTCGAGCAGCTGTGCCGCATTTACGAACTCGAGCACGAGTGGCAAAAAGCCATCGATGCGGGGCAGAAGCTGGAGCAGCTGAGCGGCCGCTCACTCGAGCTCGAAATCGCGCACTACTATTGCGAGCTTGCCGAGCAGGCCATTGCCAACAAGGACTACACGGCGGCGCGTGCGTTCGTCAAAAAGTCGCAAAGCGGGCGACAGCGCACCATGCGTGGTGCGCTGACAAGGGCCAGCATTGCCCGCGACACCAACGATACCAAGACCGCATTGCGCCTCTACCATCGCATCATCGACGAGAGCAATTACCTGATCACCGAGGCTTTGCCGCAGCTGGTCGAAATCTACGAGCGTGACAATTCGACCGACAAGCTGGAGCGCAGTTTGCGCTCGTTGCTCGACAAGCATCCGGAGATCCGCAACGACGTTGCCTACACCGCCATCGTTAATGAAATCGATGGTGTGGAAGTCATAGACGACTGCGTCGAGGAGTACATGCTGAACGAGCCGACGTTGACCGATTTCATCGACCTGCAGGCCGTCGACGATGCCAATGGTCAACACAGGGCGTCCGCGGTCAAAAAAGTGCGCAAGGCACTCAGTAAACTGGCATCGACCACGCCCCGCTACCAGTGCAAGGAATGCGGGTTTTCCAGTCAACAGCTGTTGTGGCAATGCCCCAGTTGCAAGGACTGGGAAACGCAGCGCCCGTTCACCAGCGTTCGTTTCGATTCGGTTCTGCAGCGAAGCACCCCGACTCCATAAGCATCACCGCCATTTCAGTTCGTATTGCGCACATTTGCGAGCGGTAGCCGTACCGTGCCCGTTCTATGCTCCGCGTTGATCCTGGGATGTCTCGCAAGGGATGCCCGGACAATCATCGACAAAAAGGAGTGACTGATGAATATTTTCAGGAAAAGTGTGCTTGTCCTGGTGCTGGCGGCCGCCTGGCCGCTGGTGAGCGCTGCCGGTCCGGTGGACATCAATACCGCGGATGCCGCAACCATTTCAGCGGAACTGAAGGGCATCGGGCTGAGCAAGGCGCAGGCAATCGTCGACTACCGTCGCACCCATGGGCCGTTCAAGACGCATGACGACCTGACCCTGGTCAAGGGAATCGGCGAGCGCACCGTGGAAATGAATCGCGCCAATATCCGTTTCGGCGCAGCCGCGAACAAAAAGTAGCCGTATCGAGGCGCACAAAACCCGTGCCGGCTGGCCACCGGTACGGGCTCTTTTGTTCAAATAATTACATTAAAAATCAATTATATAAGATATATTTTTAATGTTATTTTTTATCTGCATGCAGAAACCCGACAGCGCCTCCTGACGTCGCTGCGATTGCCCGGAAGACGGGCCGACAATTGCAGGCGGACAAGTGCTAAGGTTGTGGCGGGCAAGAATCAGAACAACAAAAAGCAATCCGGTCTTTCAAGACCTTCCACAACGGGATGCATTCATGAAAAGGGCGATGCCTTTCTGGATCACCGGCATGGCAATAATAAGCGTGTCGGCCTGTGGTCCGTCCGAGCAGTACGACGTCGTGATCGAGCGCGGTCACCTCATGGACCCGGACTCCGGGCTCGACGCGGCGCGAAACATCGGCATTGTCGACGGCAAGATTGTGGCGATAGGCAGCGGCAGGATGAACGGCGCGCTGGAGATCGACGCGCGAGGACTGATCGTTGCGCCCGGATTCATTGACCTGCATGCGCACGGACAGACCGAAGAGAATTACCGGCTGATGGTGCAGGACGGCGTCACCAGCGGCTTCGAGCTCGAGGTGGGCAGCGCTGACGTTGCCGGCTGGTATTCCGAGCGGGCCGGCGGCCAGGTCATCAATTACGGCGTTTCCTCCGGTCATATTCCGGTGCGAATGAAAGTGTTCGCCGACCAGGGCGGATTGTTGCCGAGCGGCCCGGCCATCACCGGGCATGCCACCCTTGACCAGGTCAACGAAATGAAGGGCCTGCTCGAGCAGGGGCTTCGCGAGGGTGCGGTCGCGGTCGGCTTCGGCCTCGCCTATACGCCGGCCGCCACGACCTCCGAATTCGAGACGATGCTGCGGGTGGTCGCCGACCACGGTACCAGCGCGCACATACACGTCGCGGAGGGCCTGGATGGCTTGCAGGACGCGATCGACAGCGCGGCGATTACGGCTGCCTCGATGCACGTCGTACATGCCAATTCCTCCGGCGGCGCCGAGACGGCCGAGTTCCTGGAAAAGATCGATACCGCAAGAACCCTGGGCCTCGATATCACGACCGAAGCCTATCCGTACGAGGCCGGCATGACGTCAATCCAGTCGGCGCTGTTCGACGGCTGGGAGTCCTGGGACGACGACGAATTTCGCACCCTGCAATGGCCCGAAACCGGTGAAATGCTCACCCGGCCGAGCTTTACCCGATACCGGGAGCAGGGCGGATTCGTCATCATGCATAGCCGCACCGAGGAGATGACGCGCACGGCGATCGCAAGCCCGCTGACCATGATTGCAAGCGACGGACTCATCAGCGACGGTCGCGGTCATCCGCGGACCAGCGGAACCTTTTCGAAAGTGCTCGGCAAGTTCGTTCGTGAGGACGGTGTCCTGACGCTCATGGATGCGCTGGGCAAGATGACCATCCGCCCCGCACGTCGCCTGGAAAACTACGTACCCGCAATGCGTTCGAAGGGCCGCTTACAGGTCGGCGCGGATGCCGACATCACGATATTCGATGCAACGACCGTGATCGACCGAGCGACTTACCGCAATCCGACCTTGCCCTCGGAGGGCATTCAGCACGTGCTCGTTAACGGCGTGCCGGTGGTGGTCGATGGCGAACTCCTGCCGGAGGTGCGAGCCGGCAAAGCAATCCGGGTCCAATGAGCGAAAACCGGCCGCACACGCACAAGCTGAGCTTTTTCGCGCTGATCCTGCCCGGCTTGCTGGTGGCGGCCACCGGCGTCGGTGCCGGGGATCTGGCGACTGCGAGTTTTGCCGGCAACCTGCTCGGCAATGGCATTCTCTGGGCCGCCGTGCTCGGGGCCTTTCTCAAATTTGTCGTCAATGAAGGCCTGGCGCGCTGGCAACTCGCCACGGGTACCACCATCATCGAAGGCGCGGTGGAAAAATTCGGCCGCGTGTTCGGCTGGCTGTTCCTGCCGTATTTGCTGATCTGGTCGTTTTTCGTCGCATCGGCGCTGATGAGCGGCAACGGCGTGACCTTTCACGCGATGTTTCCGATCTTTGAGGACCCGAACCACGGCAGGATTTTCTTCGGCATTGTGTCGAGCATTGTCGGCATGACGCTGGTTTACATCGGTGGTTTTTCGCTGTTTGAAAAGGTGATGAGTGTGTGCATCGGCATCATGTTCGTCACCGTCGTGCTGACGGCCGCCCTGTTATGGCCGGGCACATCCGAAGTCCTGCGCGGGCTGTTGATCCCGGCCATTCCCGACCTCGGCGGCGCCGGACTGACCTGGACGGTGGCGCTGATCGGCGGCATTGGCGGCACCGTGACCATCTTGTGTTACGGCTACTGGATTCGCGAGGAAGGCCGCTCCGGTATCGGGCACCTGCGCAATTGCCGCATCGACCTCGGCGTGGCCTACGCCATGACGGCGATCTTCGGCGTGGCCATGATCATCATTGGCAAAAACATCGAAATCGAGGGTGGCGGAGCGACGCTCGTCGTCAACCTGTCGGAGCAGCTGGAAGGGCCGCTCGGTCCGACCGGCAAGTGGTTGTTCTTAGTGGGTGCTGCCGGTGCGGTCTTCTCGAGCCTGCTCGGCGTTTGGCAGGCGACGCCATACATCTTCGCGGATGCGTGGACCTTGCTCAGGCGCCGCGACGCAGCAAACGGCGAACCGATGGCAGATAACTTTGTCGACACCAAAGCGTTGCCGTATCGCGTTTACCTGTTCGCGATCGGTATCGTGCCGATGCTGGGGCTCGTCGTCAGTTTCCGGGAGATCCAGAAAATCTATGCCGTGTTCGGTGCAGCCTTCATTCCACTGATAACGCTCGGTCTGCTGATCATGAACAGCCGTGCCGACTGGGTCGGTCAAGAGTTTCGCAACAAACGCAGCACCGACACCGTGCTGCTCATCATTCTCGGATTTTTTGCCTGGACGGCGTGGCGCACGCTGGTCAGCTAGACCGCGATCTCCGGAATCCTGTTTCGCCAGGGCCTTGCTTGTTCGAGTTGGCCTGCAAGCCGGTACAGCGTTGCCTCGTCGGCGTAACGGCCCGCGAACTGCACGCCGATAGGCAGCCCATCGTCATTCCAGTGCAAGGGCACCGACATTGCCGGCAGCCCGGTCAGATTGTGCAGCCAGGTAAACGGCAGAAAGTCGAACAGGCGCTGCTGAAACTCCTTGAACGGCAGATTGACGGTATCCAGGTAACCGAGCTCGGGCGGCGTTGAGCCGAGTGTCGGCGTCAGGATAACGTCGTACCAGGTCAGGAATTCGGCGACTCTCCGCGTCGTATCGTTGACCACGGTCTTGGTATTTGCAAAGTCGGCGGCCGATGCTTTCCAGCCACCTTCGGCCCATCCCCAGGTCGTCGGCTCGACCAGTTCCCGCGTGCGGTTGCGGCCATGGCGTTCAATAAAACGATCCAGCATGGCAGCGGTGTGTGATTCGACAATCAGGCTGAAGGCGGTTTTTGTCGCCTCGTAGTCGAGCGCGGGTGCGTCTTCGATGACGTCATGACCGAGTTCCTCGCAGAGTTTCGCAACGTCCTGCACCGCCGCGACACAATCCGGGTGGGTCTTCTCTGCCGCGCCTTTGGTAAACATGGCGATCCGCAGTTTCCCGGGGTTTGTCCTGACTTCGTCCAAAAACGGTCTCGCCGGCGCAGGAATGCCGTAAGGCGCGCCGACTTCCGGCGCCGAAGTCGCATCGAGGAGTGCCGCGTTGTCCCGGACCGAGATCGACACCGCATGTTTGGTGGCAAAGCCCTCCCATTGTTCGCCGGCATCCGGCCCATTGGGTATTCGACCCCGCGATGGCTTGAGCCCGAATACACCGCAACACGAGCTCGGGATGCGAATCGAGCCGCCGCCATCGCTGGCATGCGCGATCGGGACGATTCTTGCCGCCACCGCGGCAGCCGCGCCGCCGCTCGAACCGCCGCTCGAGCGGGACAGGTCCCAGGGATTGCGGCAGGGTCCGAACAACACGGATTCGGTAGAGGCATTGAGCCCGAACTCGGGCGTGTTGGTGCGACCCATCGTGACCAGGCCGGCCGCCCGGTAACGACGTA
>JAWWCT010000091.1:0-12156 GCA_033720315.1 Woeseiaceae bacterium
AGACACCGCTTTGCAGCGTGGCGGTACAAAAGATCTGCAATCGTGCGTTGCAAGATGCCGGCTATCCGGAAATCTTTTACCTGTTCAATGACGGCAGCAACGAGCTCGCCGCGAGCTTCGTCGATGACCAACGCATCGACCTGGTTTCCTTTACCGGCTCCTGTGCAGTCGGCAAGCAGGTCGGCGAGCGTGTCGCCGGGCGCATGGGTAAAGTGTTGCTCGAATTGGGCGGCAACAACGCGATCATCGTCGACGAGTTTGCCAATCTCGACATCGCGGTACCGGGCATCGTGTTCGGATCGGTCGGCACGGCCGGCCAGCGCTGCACGACGACGCGCCGCATCATTTGTCACGAGTCCCGATTCGAAGAGTTGCGAGAGCGACTCGTTGCGGCGTATGCACAGGTGCGTATCGGCGATCCGCTCGACAGTGACACACTGATGGGTCCGTTGATCGACGAATCGGCCATGGACCGTCTCGATGCGGCGATCGCCGCGGTAAAGAAAGCGGGCGGCGAGATTCTTTGCGGCGGCAAGCGGCTCGACGGTCCCGGCAATTTCGTGGAACCGGTCATCGCCGTTGCCGAGAACGACTGGGAAATCGTGCAAACGGAAACGTTTGCGCCAATCCTTTACCTGATTTCCTGCAAGGACCTTGACGAGGCCATCGCCATGCATAACGGTGTGGCACAGGGACTGTCATCGGCGATTTTCACCGACAACCTGCAACGGGCAGAGTATTTCCTGTCGAACGCCGGCTCGGATTGCGGCATCGCCAACGTCAATATCGGTACCTCGGGCGCGGAAATCGGCGGCGCCTTCGGCGGCGAGAAGGAAACCGGCGGCGGCCGCGAAGCGGGCTCCGATTCGTGGAAGGCGTACATGCGCCGGCAGACGAACACCATTAATTATGGACAGGACTTGCCTTTAGCCCAGGGGATTAATTTTGACCTGTAGCGAAGGTATGGAATCGCGGCTAAAGCCGCTCCCACAAGCCGCTCCCACAAGCCGCTCCGACAAAGCGGCACGTACAAAGTCGCGATCAATCGCGAATGGCTTCGAAACAGTTCTTTTCACGGTTTTTCCTGACCTTGCCGGCCTCGAATACCTGGCCGCTCATGGCCAGGTAAACGCCGGCTGACAGGGTCTGCACGGCCGCCACCGCCATGCCGACATTGAATACTGCGTCGCTCGACTTGAACCGCGCGGGACTCAGGGCGCCCGTCAGGACGATGGTTTTTCCCTGCAACTCTTTTAATACCTCGGCCGTTTCGACCATCGTATCGGTTCCGTGACTGATGACGTATCGCTCGGCATCGTCGCCCTCGATGAAGGCTTTCAACCGGGTGCGATCGTCGGCCGTGATATCAAGACTGTCTTTGCGGAACATCGCGACGATGTCATAGTCAAAGTGAACCAGGCCTTCGGTCAGGATATGTTTCAAAGGCGATTCGCCAACCTCGAATTGACTCAGATCGTCGAAATAGACTTTGTCGATCGTACCGCCGGTAGTTACAAATCTGATAAACATTTGGTGACTCAAAGCCGGGTTCGCCCTGCTATTATAATCGTATGACTCTAGCCCCCTCTCGGATTGCAAGTTGGATCAGGCGCGCCACGGTTTTGCTGGCACTCTGCGGCCTGTCGTTCAGCAGTTCTGCAATGGCAGACGGTAAGGCCGTGCTGCTCGACATTAAAGGTGCCCTCGGTGTCGCAACGGCGGAATACGTCGTCAAGGGAATCGAGGACGCGCAGGCTCAGGGCGCGAAGCTGATCATTCTGCGCATGGATACGCCGGGCGGTCTCATGGAGCCCATGCGTGACATCGTCCAGGCGATCCTGGCGTCCAGTGTGCCGGTCGCGACCTGGGTTTCTCCCGGCGGTGCACGCGCCGACAGTGCCGGCACTTTCATACTCCTTGCCAGCCACATTGCGGCCATGGCGCCGACGACGCACCTGGGCGCGGCGACACCAGTGCAACTGATCGGCGATGACGGCAGTGACGATTCGAAACCCGGCAATCCGTTCGCGCCGCCAGCGCCCGAAGAGAAAGACACCGAAGCGACCGATGAAAAAGACCCGGGCGATGCCGAGGACGAAAAACAGCCCGAGGTAGCTCCACCCGGCAGCGCGATGGATCGCAAGGTCATGAACGATGCGATCTCGTATATCCGCGGGCTGGCGGAGGCGCACGGCAGAAATGCCGACTGGGCGGAAACGGCCGTGACCGAAGCAGCAACGCTGACTGCGACGGAAGCATTGGAGCTGAACGTTATCGACCTGATCGCCGCCAGCCAGGCCGATCTGCTGGAGGCGGTCAACGGGCGGGTCGTCAAGGTCAACAATGCAGACTACACGGTCGATGCCGAGGCGCTCGTTATCGAAGTGATCGAACCGGGTTGGCGTCTCAAAGTTCTCGGCACCATCGCCAAGCCGGAAATCGCAATCCTGTTGCTCATGGTCGGGATGTACGGGCTGCTGTTCGAAGGCTATAACCCCGGGGCGATCATTCCGGGCGTGGTCGGCGTTATCTGCCTGCTGCTGGCCGCTTATGCCCTGCAGGTACTGCCGGTCAATTATGCCGGCCTGGCCTTGATTCTCGTCGGTATCGCCCTGATAACAGCAGAAGCTTTCGTGCCGAGTTTCGGTGCGCTCGGCATCGGCGGCCTCGCCGCAATAATATTCGGATCGATCATGATGTTTGACAGCGGCATCCCGGGTTTCGGAATTTCAGTCACTTTTGTCATCGGGCTGGCACTCGTTGCCGGCTTGTTGTTGCTGTGGCTGGTCAGCTACCTGGTGAAGGCGCGCAGACAGGGTGCGGTCAGTGGCCGCGACCGGATCGTCGGCGGCCACGGCGTGGCGATGGAATCATTCACCGGGGAAGGCAAGGTCTGGCTCGAGGGCGAAGCCTGGTCCGCGAAAAGCAAGAGCCCCGTGGAAAAAGATCAGAAAGTGCTGGTCCTCGACCTTGTCGGCCTGACACTCGAGGTTGAGCCGGTCAGCGAAACCGATGAAACCAGTGCACAACTGCAAACCTGATTTACCAAAGGAATAGCAATGGGACTAGCAACACTTGGCCTGATCCTCGCGATCGTCATAATCATCGCCGTCAACACGATCAAGATCCTGAAGGAATATGAACGTGGCGTCATCTTCTTCCTCGGGCGTTTCTACAGGGTAAAAGGCCCCGGATTGATCATCCTGATTCCGTTTATCCAGACGATGACCAAAGTCGATCTTCGCGTCATCGTAATGGATGTACCGACGCAGGACGTCATTTCCCGCGATAACGTGTCCGTCAAGGTCAACGCCGTCATCTATTTCCGCATCGTCGATCCGGAAAAAGCCGTCATCCAGGTCGCAAACGTTTTCGAAGCGACCAGCCAGTTGTCACAAACCACGTTGCGGTCGGTGCTCGGACAACACGAGCTCGATGACATGCTGTCGGAGCGTGACAAGCTGAATGCAGATATCCAGACGATTCTCGACCAGCGTACCGACAACTGGGGCATCAAGGTCGCCAACGTCGAGATCAAGCATGTCGATCTCGACGAAAGCATGATTCGCGCTATCGCGCAGCAGGCAGAGGCCGAACGCTCACGTCGCGCCAAGGTGATTAACGCCGAGGGCGAGAAGCAGGCCGCCAACATGCTGGTCGAAGCCGCACAAATGTTGTCGTCGCAGAAACAGGCGTTGCAGTTGCGCTACCTGCAGACGATGAAGGAAGTCGCCGGCGACAAGACCAATACCATTTTGTTCCCGCTGCCGCTCGACCTGATCCGGCCGTTGCTGGAAGGCAGCGACTCGAGCAGCAAGGATTGAATATAGTGAGAGCGGCACGAATCGCGGCTGAAGCCGCTCCTGCGACTATTTAATTGGGAGCGAGGGTGACGCTGATTTTGGCGCCGCCGAGCGCCGATTCGCTGATCTCGACCGTGCCGCCGTAGGATGCGGCAATGTCCTTGACCACGGCAAGTCCGATGCCGTGACCCGGGGCCGTTTCATCGAGTCTTGTGCCTCGCTGCATCAATGCGTCAACCGCTTCGACCGGAATTCCCGGACCGTCATCTTCGACGATCATGAGCATGCCGCCGCTGTCGTTATTGTTCGGCTGTAGCGGACGTATCGTCAACCGGACCTGCTGCTTGCACCACTTGCATGCGTTGTCCAGCAGGTTTCCCGAAACCTCGAGGAAGTCACCGGTTTCGCCGTGAAACCGCATACCCTGAGTCACTTCGAGGTCGATCTGTGGGTTTTTCTCCTTGTAGACTTTTTGCAGCCCCTCGACCAGGCGCGTGAGTTCGCGCTCGACCGGGAACGATGCAACGCCGACCGTCTCCGAGTGAATTGTCGCCGGCTTGCGCAGCTGGTAGCGAACGATATCGTCCATGCGTTCGATTTGTGACTCCACACGTGAGGTCAATTCGTCTGCCTGGCGTTCCGACAACACCGCACGAATTGCGGCAAGCGGCGTCTTGAGGCTGTGCGCCAGGTTGTCCAGGGTATTGCGGTAACGTTCGGCGCGCGCCCGTTCGCTGCCGATCAACACATTCATGTTGCGGGCGACTGCCGTCAGTTCGGTCGGATAATCGTCGGACAGGGTTTGCCGCCTGCCCTCTTCCACTTCGCTGATCTCGGATTCGATCTGTCGTAGCGGCCGCAACAGGCCGCGCACCACGAATGAAATCGATGTCAGCATGATCACTGCCACCGCGGCAAACCACGTAAAGAGCTGCTGCCTGAAGCGGGCAACCTGTGCGTTGAACGAGTCGAGGCTTTGTGCAACGTTGAAGGTGTAGGGTTTGAGTTCGCCGTCATTCAACTCCCACTGCACGGCCAGGCTCAGTGACATGAGCGGTGTCCCGTCCTCGAGTCGCAGGCGTGAGAAACGGTTGGTGCCGGGTTGCGGCGCAGGCCCGTAAGGTACATTGAGTCCGAGCGACGATCTCGATGTCCAGACCGGGTTTCCGGAATCGTCATGCAGCGCGCCGTAAAGCCCGGAACCCAGGTTGCCAAACCGAGGTTCACGCAGCTCGGCCGGCATTTCGAGTTCACCCTTCTCGTTTGGCTCGGCTTCGGCGATCAATGCCATCAGCATGCCGTCGAGAATGTCTTCCTGCGCCTGCTCGCCCGCTTCGCGAAACGCGGAATCGAGGACGACGATAGTGGCGCCGAAAAACAGGACTAGCAGCAGGGTGACGGAGATTAGGAGGCGTGCGCTTAATGAAGACATCAGCGCTAGCTCGGACTGGTCATGACTCTTGGTTGCGTTCCAGGGCGAAGCGATAGCCGCGGCCGCGCAGCGTTTCAATCGGTTTGAGGCTGTTGTCGGGATCGATTTTCTTGCGCAGGCGACCGATGAACACTTCAATAACGTTGCTGTCGCGTTCGTAATCCTGGTCGTAGAGGCGGTCGGTCAATTCCGTTTTCGATATCACTTCACCGGCGCGAATCATCAAATGCTCGATGATGCGATATTCGAAACTCGTCAGTTCGATCGGCGAACCGTCGACCTTGAGTTCCTGGCGTGCGGTATCGAGCTCGACCGGCCCGGCGCTGAGCAGCGACGAAGCCCAGCCGCCGCTGCGTCGCAGCAAGGCATTGACACGTGCCGACAATTCCTCGAAATGAAACGGCTTGACCACGTAATCGTCGGCGCCGGCACTGAGCCCGTCCACCTTGTCCTGCCAGCGATCGCGCGCCGTCAGGATGAGTATCGGGTAAGTCTTGCCCTTGGCGCGGGCTTCCTTGATCACATCGATGCCCGACATTTCCGGTAACCCCAAATCGACGATGGCCAGGTCGACAGGATATTCGAGGGCGAAATACAGTCCCTCCTTGCCATCTGCGGCCTGTTCGATGCCGAAGCCCAGCTCCTTGAGTTGCCGGCAGAGTGAATCGCGCAGCGTCGCGTCATCTTCGATAACCAGCAGGCGCATGGTTTTTGCCCTATACCCGGCCGCTGCGCTTGCCGGGAATGCGAAATGTCCTGACGGTGCCGTCTTCTGTCAGGCACTTGATGACGTGGGTTTCCCGCTTGCCGTTTCGTACCGTTTGTGCGTCGACGATGCGGCCGTTGCAGCGGCGGCGAACCTGCTCGACAGCCTGGCTGAGATCCGGTCCATCGCTTTGCATGACGGACTGCGACGGCAGGCTAATCTCTGGTCGTTCTTCGCTTTCCGACTGCATCGCAAAGCCCGGACCGCTGGCGGCCAGGGCTAGCAGTAAAACTGTCGTCAATAGGCGCATATGCGGGCAAGTGTGGTATGTCACCGGGCCGAATGCAACGGGGCTCGTCACAAGTCGGCCCGGTGGTTGATGGTCACCTTGTATAAGGCGCAGGCCTTACGTCGACCCGGATTCTGATTTTTTTACCCGGATCGTAGGGCGTACGCGTGGCGTACTTCCTGCCGTGGTAGGCATAGATCACGTGGTAGCCGTCGATCCGCTCTTCCTCGTGCGTCTCGTAAGTCGTATGGCAACGTCGCACCGGCTGCGAATGCCGGGTGGTGTAGTAATCCGGCTCGTGCCTCGATCGACTGTTGGCGACACCGGCACCGATCAAGGCTCCGGCGACGGTCGCGGCGTCATTACCGCGGCCGCTACCGAACTGATGGCCGATAACGCCGCCGACGATGGCGCCGAACAGCGTCTTGCCGGCCTTGTTGCCGTTGTAATGACTGGTGGTGTACGTGTGCACGTCTTCCCAGCACTCCCTGACCGGCGTCTGGACGGTCACGTATCGAATGACCGGCTCGACGCTCACTACACGGGCATAGTCATAGACCGCTTTGTTGTGTCCTGCGTTAGCCGGGCTAACAACCAGGACCAGCGACGCGATCGCCATGCTCGATAGGGTCGTAATCCAGGATTTCAGTTTCATGTTCCCTCTCCGTTTCCAGATACGCGACCCGGTAAATCCCCGAGCCTGCGACCAAGATTAGCGGCGCAGCAATGAACCGAGGCTGAACGCAAACGGCGTATTTTCAGGAAAAAACTGAACGCCAGGTGAACCCCGGTCAGAGCCGGCTCTGACCCCGGTTACTTGGTCGTTTGCCAGTAGGATTCGAGAGTTTCAATGTCCAGGTCCCGGATCGCCTGATCGGCGGCGGCAATGGCCTCTTCCATGGCGCGAAAACGCTGCTCGAACTTGCGATTGGCGGCAGCGAGCGCCGCCTCCGGGTCGATTTTCAGGTGCCGTGCGAGGTTGGTGACGGCAAACAGCAGGTCGCCGAGCTCCTCGGCGGCCTCCGTCGGGGTACCGGATTCCACCGCGTCGGCGAGTTCGGCAAGCTCCTCGTCGATCTTGTCTCGCGGGCCGGAGCGGTCAGGCCAGTCGAAGCCGACGCTGGCGGCGCGTTTGCCCAGTTTCTCGGCCCGCTTCAGGGCCGGAAGGGCAGCGGCAACGCCGTCCAGTGCGCTGGTTTCGCCGTTTGCGGCCGAGCGTTCGTCGGCCTTGATACGGTGCCAGGCGCCTTTTTGCATCCCCTTGCGGCGTTCTTCCGCCGAGCCGAACACGTGCGGGTGACGCCTCAACATCTTGTCGCAAATGGTCCTGGCGACATCCTCGAAATCGAACGCCCCCTGTTCCTCGGCCATGCGCGCATGAAACACCACCTGGAACAGCAGGTCGCCGAGCTCGTCGCGCAGCCCGTCGAGATCCTGCCGGGCAATCGCGTCGGCCACTTCGTAGGCCTCTTCCACCGTATAGGGCGCGATCGTCGAAAAATCCTGTTGCAGGTCCCAGGGGCAGCCGCCATCGGGATTTCGCAGCGCCTGCATGATTTCAAGTAATTTCTCGATAGAACGCATAACTAATTAATTTAATTAAATATTAAATAGAATTCGCCGGAACTCGACCAGCATGGCAGCGGTGGCTCCCCAGATGCGGTACTCGCCGTACACGAATTCCGTGATCGGCACCTTGACGCCGGCAAATTCGCGCTCCGAGGATCGCTGGTTGGCCTCGTCCAGCAGGAATGGCAGCGGCACTTCGAACGCCGATTTGACCTCGATCGGGTCGATGACCAGTTCGCGGCGCATCTCCACCAGGCCCACCACCGGGGTCACGGCGTAACCGGTGACGGTCGGGTTCGGGTCCAGGTAGCCGACGATTTCGATGTCGGCCGGCTCGATCCCGACTTCCTCCCGGGTTTCCCGCAGCGCGGTTTCGACGATGTCGCTGTCGCCCGGGTCCATCCTGCCGCCCGGGAAACTGATTTGCCCCGCGTGATGCGTCAAGTCCGGCGAACGCTCCGTCAACAACACGGACAGCGCGCCCTGGCGGGGAATCAGCGGAATCAGCACCGCGGCGGGGATCAGCTTGTTGCTGATCTGGCGCTGCGCCCTGCGCGGCCAGCGCGCGGGCGGCACGACGTCGAGCGGATCGTCCGGCATTATCGTGCCGGCGAGCCGCTCCTTGATATCGCTCGCTGTCAGGTTGAGGCGTGATTTCGACATCAGTGCTTGATGCCGCCCTCGGTCAGCGCAGCAGGATCCAGCAGGCGGTCGAGTTCCTCGTCGGTCAGGTCGGTCATCTCACGCGCAACGTCCTTGACCGGACGGCCTTCGGCATAGGCTTTCTTGGCGATTGCGGCGC
Organism: Woeseiaceae bacterium; assembly: GCA_033720315.1. Lineage (GTDB taxonomy): Bacteria > Pseudomonadota > Gammaproteobacteria > Steroidobacterales > Woeseiaceae > SZUA-117. The sequence continues at coordinate 8,602 of JAWWCT010000091.1, forward strand.
CTTTTTCGTAGCCGATGACGGGGTTCAGCGCGGTTACCAGGATCGGGTTGCGATCGAGCGCGCGATTCAGGTTGTCCTCGTTGACGGTAAAGCCGGCAATCGCCCTGTCGGCGAGCGCGATGCAGGCGGTCGTGAGGATTTCGATGCTTTGCAACAGGTTGTGCGCCACCACCGGCAGCATGACGTTGAGCTGGAAGTTGCCCGACTGGCCGGCGATGGCGATCGTCGCGTCGTTGCCCATGACCTGTGCGCATACCATGGCGACCGCCTCGGGAATCACCGGGTTGACCTTGCCGGGCATGATGCTCGAGCCCGGTTGCAGCGCGGGCAATTCGATCTCGCCGATTCCCGCAAGCGGGCCCGAATTCATCCAGCGCAGGTCGTTGGCGATTTTCATCAGGCTGACCGCGAGCACCCGCAGCTGCCCGGACGTTTCCACCGCGGTGTCCTGGCTTGAGAGTCCCTCGAACAGCGAATCCGCCTGGTGGAACGCAACGCCGGTGTGCTCGGCAAGCAACGTGGCCACCTTGTCGCCGAACCTCGGGTGGGCGTTGATTCCGGTACCGACAGCGGTACCGCCCTGCGCCAATGCCGTCAGTCGTTTCATGGTATCGCCGAGCCGTTCGTCCGCATGCTCGATTTGCGAGCGCCAGCCATCGAGTTCCTGCCCCAGGGTTACCGGCATCGCATCCATCAGGTGGGTACGACCGGTTTTGACGATGTCACGAACCTCATCCGCTTTGTTGGCGAGGCAGTCGGACAGGTGCTTGAGCGCGGGCATCAGTTCCTTTTGTATGGCAATCGCCGCGCTGACGTGCACGCAGGTCGGGATGACATCGTTGGAACTCTGGCTCATGTTGACGTGATCGTTCGGATGAATCTCCGCGCCGAGCTTGTCGCTGGCGAGCCTGGCAATAACCTCATTGGCGTTCATGTTCGAACTGGTGCCGGAGCCCGTCTGGAACACGTCGATCGGGAACTGTGCGTCGTGTTCACCGTTGGCGACCGCCAGTGCCGCTTTCTGTATGGCGACGGCCTCGTCGCTGGTGATCAGGCCGAGCTCGCCATTGGCGCCTGCAGCGGCCCATTTCACCAGTCCGAGCGCAGCAATGAATCGTCTCGGCATGGGCATGCCGCTGATCGGAAAATTATCCACGGCTCGCTGCGTCTGGGCGCCCCATAGCGCATCCGCCGGCACCTCGAGTTTGCCCATGCTGTCGCTGACCGTGCGTGACGATTTCTTGCTCATACGAGATTGATCTCCGGGCGTTTTACCTGAATTCAACGCCTGATGAATGCAGCACCTATAGTGTATGATTCGCGCTTTGCCCGCCTAAGTCTAGCCCGAAAGGATGGAACACTCCCGCCTGAAAGCACTGTCGCCCGCCGACGGCCGTTATGCGGACAAAGTCGGTTCCCTGCGGGAAATCCTCAGTGAATACGGTCTCATTCGTTATCGGGTGCTGGTCGAAATTCGCTGGCTGCAGACGCTGGCCGATGAACCGGCCATCGGCGAATTGCCGCCACTGTCTCCCGTCATGAAGGACATGCTGAACCAGGTCATCGACGAATTCGACGCAGACGATGCACAACGCATCAAGAAAATCGAGGCGACGACCAATCACGACGTCAAAGCCGTCGAATACTTTATTCGCGAACGCCTTGGCAACGGTGCGGACGCACGCAAGATCGGCGATTTCATACACTTCGCCTGCACCTCGGAGGACATCAACAACCTGGCTTACGCACTGACCTTGCGTACGGCACGTGACGACGTGCTGTTGCCGCAAATGCGTGAGCTGTCGAGCAAATTGCGCGCGATGACCGCAGACTATGCCGCGCTTGCGATGCTGTCACGGACGCATGGGCAAGCCGCCAGCCCGACTACGCTCGGCAAGGAACTGGCGAACGTCGTCGCGCGGCTTGCGGCGGCGCGCGATCAGCTTGCGGCCGTCAACATTCTCGGCAAGTTCAATGGTGCCGTCGGCAATTTCAACGCGCACGTGGCGGCCTATCCGGACGTGGACTGGCCCGCCGTTTCGCAGCGTTTCGTCGAGTCGCTGGGGCTGATGGCGAACCAGTACACGACCCAGATCGAGCCGCATGACTGGACGGCAGCTTATGCCCACGCCTTGATTCGCTACAACACGGTGCTTATCGATTTTTGCCGCGATGTCTGGGGCTATGTGTCGCTCGGATATTTTCGCCAGCGTGCACAGAAGGACGAAGTCGGTTCGTCGACGATGCCGCACAAGGTCAATCCCATCGATTTCGAAAATGCCGAAGGTAACCTGGGCATCGCCAACGCACTGTTCGATCATTTCGCGAACAAGTTGCCGATATCCCGCTGGCAACGCGACCTGAGCGATTCCACGGTGCAACGGAATTTCGGCGTTGCACTGGCACACATGGTGATCGCTATCCAGTCGGTGATTCGCGGCCTCGGAAAGTTGCAAGCCGACCCCGATGCAATCGCCAGGGATATCGGCGAGAGTTGGGAAGTGCTCGGTGAAGCCGTGCAGACTGTCATGCGGCGCTACGGTATTCCCGAGCCCTACGAAAAACTCAAGGAGATGACCCGCGGCAAGGTTGTCGACCGTGAGCTGATGCACGAGTTGATCGAGTCGCTGGAGATTCCGGACGAGGCTAAAAAGCGCTTGCTCGATCTCACCCCGTCGACCTATACCGGGCTTGCGGAATTTCTTGCCGCGAATCTGCGCTAGCCCTCCGCACGATTGCGATTCCCGGCTGGCATAACCCCTGCTTCTTTCCTGTCCGGCAGCTGGCAGAAGCGCCCTCTGTTCATGCCGAAGGCAATCGAGTTTTCGCACCCTGAGCTGGACGCCGACGAGTTGGCGTGGCTTGCCACGCAGCATGACGTCGAGTCGCGCATCGTATTCACTCATGTCGATGGCACCTCGACAAGCTACGAGGTCGAAGACGGACCGTTCGATGAGCACTTTCTCGGTCAGTTGCCGGCGACAAACTGGACACTGATCGTTCAGGACGTGGAAAAGCACCTGCCGGATTTTCGCGCACTCTTTGCCGCCGTCGATTTCATTCCTGACTGGCGAATCGACGACCTCATGATCAGCTACGCCGCGCCCGGTGGCGGCGTCGGTCCGCACCTGGACACCTATGACGTCTTTCTTTACCAGTGCGCCGGACAGCGCGAGTGGCGTCTCGGCAGCGCCGGCGAATGCGAGCCGGACCCGTCAAACAATCAATTGTCGCTGCTTCTGCCCTTCGCGGATGAGCACCCGTACCTGGCGCATCCGGGCGACGTTCTGTACCTGCCGCCCGCTGTTCCTCACTGGGGTCTCGCGCGTGATTTCTGCATGACCTGGTCCATCGGCATGCGCGCGCCGAACCTGGCCGAACTCAAGGCAGGCGCCGAGAGGCTCCTCGAGCAGGAAAACGTCGACATCGGCAGCCTGTCGCCGGGCGATGCGGACGTTTTTTATGCCGACCCGGACCTGGCAGTCGACGAAGCAGAGCCCGGCATGATTGCGCATGCGGCGGTGCAACGCGCCGGTCGATTGCTGGGGAATGCGC
>JAWWCT010000092.1:0-12125 GCA_033720315.1 Woeseiaceae bacterium
AACTTGAGCAGGTGTGAGTCACTTTGTCCGTTGCCGCCGATCCAGATGTTGTCCTTCGGATCGATCGTGATTCCGTGGTTCGACTCCGGCCATTCATAGCCTTCACCCGGTCCGCCCCAGTGGCCGACGAGGTTTCCTTGCGGATCGAACTCCAGCACGGGCGGCGCCGCGACGCAGCAATATGGAGCCGTCGGCGGGTTGGTCCCCGCACTGATCTCGATGCTCGGATTGAGACTTTGCTGGCGGTGGATGATGAACACGTGATCGCGCGAGTCCACCGTAATGCCGACAGCTGAGCCGATGACCCAGTGGTTCGGCAGGGGTTTCGGCCAGAACGGGTCGACCTCGAACACTGGTGCTTCGATGCCCTTGCCACGCGCGACTGCCGCTTCGTCGAGAACCGACTGGGCGATACCGAGCGCGACCAGGGTGACCGCCACTCCCACGCCGACGAGGATGCTTTTTGTTTTTTGTTGAAAGGCCATCTTCAGGATCCTATCGCTCGGCTTCTTCGACGCCTGATGCAGTTTCGAGTGGATTGGCCGGATCGGCGGCCCATTCCTGCAGGGAAGCGGTGTACACGGCTACGTCTTCATAGCCCAGTCGGGTGAGAATAAAGGCATCAGCCGAAGCCGCAATGCCACCGCCGCAGTAGGTAATCGTGCGATCGTCCGGATTGCTCTCGAACAGCCCGCGCAGTTCGTCTTCCTGCCTGAACTGGCCGTTTTCGTCCAGCAACGAAAACACCGGTACGTTCGATGCCGTCGGGATGTGCCCGGGACGCTCGTACATGGCCATCTCGCCGCGATAGTGGGCTTCGGGGAGTGCATCGATCAGTTCGACGTCTGCGTTGTCAATCGCTGCGAATACTTCATCCCGGTCGGCAATCAGCTGCGGTCGCAGATTGACCGTCAGCGACCCCGGATCACGGACTGTTACGTCCGTTGAAAGTGCATGTCCGGCGGAGGTCCAGGCATTGAGGCCGCCGTCGAGCAGTGCGGCGCGATCGAAGCCTATCCAGCGCAGCATCCACCACACGCGAGCGGCCCACATGGAACCACTGGAATCGTATAGCACCACGCGCGTGTCGTCGCCGACACCCAGCTTCTCCATTGCCGCGGCGAATTGCTCCGGCGCCGGCACGGCATAGCGGATCGGGCTGTCGGCATCGGACAGCTCACCGGTCAGGTCGGCAAAACCTGCGGTCGGAATGTGCCCGGCCTCGTAGGCGGCCCGGCCGCTGATGCTGCGTATTCCGCCGGATTCGTCCTGTTCCAGCATCACGCTGCAGTCGAGCACCACCAGGTCCGGGTCGCCCAGGTGCTCATTCAGCCACTCGACACTCACCAGTGAATCCATGAATTGCGCGGACTCGTCTTGCATCGTGTCCATGTTGCCGGACTCCGAACATGCGCCTAAAAACAATACAGCGCCGATAATCAAGGATCGCATTGTCGTCTCCTTTATATGGCTGCCAACCCAATTTATGAAACGTTAAATTTACTGGTAATCCGGCTGCTCAGGAACCCTGGGTTCCTCGAACAGGTCGGGGCGGTCCGGCTCGACCGGCGGGTTTGCCACCGGCGGTCGGGCGTCGACTCGCCACTGCCGTGCCTCGCGACGCTGGTCGACATGGTCGAACAGCACGAAAACCAGCACCGCCAGGCCGATCAGTACCGTTGCACGCAGCAGCCGGCGAGTCGCCGACATCGTTTGTCCTATCCGCCGCAGCGGGCCAGCAGCATCAGCACGATGACAGCGATGATCGTACCGACATAGGTTTTCATGGACACGGTTTTACCTTCCATGCTGGCCATCATGTCGCTCGTGGTTTTCTTAAGGCCGGCCAGCGGGTCGGGTGACTCGTTGAACGTCGGTCCGCTTTGGCTCGATTCCTTTGACGGCTGCTCTTCGGCAGGTTCATCGGCTGGCGCATCACTGGCTTTATTCTGATTTTCTTCGCTCACGGAGACTCTCCGGCAGTGGTCGGGATAAAAAGATAAATGCCGCCTGACATTTATTTTGGCACACGAAATCGGCGCTGTGGCCAATATTCGCCGGTTCGTTCGAATTTTCGGCAATCGGTTTTCGCGTTCAGGTGGGCCGGGAACGTCGAGGAAATTGTCATTAGGACGATTTCGACTCGATAATGCTTGTCAACGAGCTTATTAAGAATGAATGAATTGCGACCACATGGACTGGTTTGACAAAGTCCCCAAGACCGAAATTCATTTGCACCTCGAGGGCGCGATTCCGCACGCTGTATTGTGGGAGCTGGTACAAAAGTACGGCGGTGACCCATCCGTTCCATCGCTCGAGGATTTGCGGGCGAAATTCGAGTATCGCGACTTTCCGCATTTCCTCGAAACCTGGACCTGGATGAACGGCTATCTGCGCGAGTACGCCGACTTTGCATGGATCGCCGAGGGCGTTGCTCGCGATCTTGCGAAACAGAATATTCGCTATGCCGAAGCGCATTTTTCGCCGTCGGATTTCACGCAACACGGCCTCGAAACGCAGCAAATCGCGAAAGCGATCCGCGCCGGCCTGGACGAGGTCGAGGGGGTCGAGGTTGCGTTGATCGCCGACCTCGTTCGCAATTACGGTCCGGAGCAGGCGCAACGTACGCTCAACGAAGTCAACGAGGTAAAGGAGGCCGGCGTAATCGGCATCGGCCTCGGTGGCGCAGAGCACCAGTTCCCGGCAAAGCTGTTTGTCGACGCGTTCGAGGCCGCCCGCGAGCTGGGATTCCGCACGACCGCACACGCCGGAGAAGGCGCCGGCGCCGAAAGCGTGCGTTCGGCGATTGACGACTTGCAGGTAGAACGTATTGGCCACGGGGTTCGTGCCATCGAAGACGAATGCCTGCTGGCGGAACTCGCCGCACGCCGCATCCCGCTCGAAGTTTGCCCGATCTCCAATGTCCGCACAGGCGTCGTGGCGTCGCTCTCATTGCACCCGGTGCGGCAACTGCACGATCGTGGCTGCCTGGTTACCGTGAACACCGATGACCCCAAGATGTTCGGCAACAGCCTGGCCGAGGAATATCGACTGCTGGAGCGGGATTGCGGCTTTTCGCGGGAGGAGATCCGCGGGTTGATCCGAAATGGCGTGCAGGCCACCTGGATGAACGACGCAGGCAAGCGCTGCATGCTGGAGAGCCTCGAAAACGATGCGTTTTGGACAGGCCATGCGGATAACACGCCGAGCGGCGGAAATGCCTGAAATCGCAGGACCGGCCATTGCACGGGCCGGAAAATATGCCGTATAATCCGCGCCCTGCGTTAGGGGTGCGGGATAGGCCATTAGCGGGACTTTATATTTCGATATAGAGACGCAGTCGCACCCTGGCTACTGAGGTAGATGAAGCCCCGCTATGGGGTTTTTTGTTGCCCGGCAGAAATTGCGGGACCGGAAAATCGCAGAATAAGAATGGGCTATATGCCCATTTTTTATTATTGGATTAATGAGTTAGGAAAGATTTTTAAAGTACTTTCTGGAAATGAAGACGGAGCTGGTAAACCTCATCGAGCCGACGGTGGTGAACCTGGGCTACGAGCTGTCCGACCTCGAGCTGAAGCTCGGCGGCCGTGACGGTGTCGTCCGGGTATTCATCGACAAGCCGGAGGGGGTGGATCTGACCGACTGCGAGCTTGTCAGCAAACAGCTGTCGGCGGTGCTGGACGTCGAAGACCCGTTGCCGGGTCATTACACCCTCGAGGTGTCGTCGCCGGGCCTCGATCGCAAGCTGACCAAGCCGGAGCATTTCCAGCGGTACGTGGGCGAGACGGTACGCGTGAAACTGCGCTTTCCGGTCTCGGGCAGGCGTAATTTTCGCGGCACGCTGAGCGCCGCGGACGAGAAGACGATTGCCGTCGAGGTCGATGGCGAAACCTACAGCCTGGAGATCGCGATGATCGAATCGGCCCGCCTGGTGCCTTCGTATTGAGCACCTGGCCGACGGGAGCATGATTGAATGAGTAAAGAGATTTTGATGGTGGTCGATGCCGTATCGAACGAGAAGGGCGTCGACAAAGACATTATCTTCGAGGCCATCGAAGCGGCGCTGGCATCCGCGACACGCCGGCGGCACGGCGAAGATATCGACGTCAGGGTGGCGATCGATCGTGAAACCGGCGAGTACGAAACGTTCCGCCGCTGGCTCGTGTTCGAGGACGAATCCGACGAACTCGAGTTTCCGGATCGCGAGCTGCGCATGATCGACGCCGTGGACATAGACGAGAACGCCGAGCCGGGCGGCTATGTCGAGGTGCCGATGGAATCGGTCGAATTCGGTCGCATCGCCGCGCAAACGGCGAAGCAGGTCATCGTGCAGAAAGTCCGCGAAGCGGAACGCGAGCAGGTGGTCGAGGAGTACAAGGACCGCGAGGGCGAATTGCTGTCGGGCCTGGTCAAGCGCGTCGACCGCAACGGCGTTTACATCGATCTCGGCGGCAATGCCGAAGGCTTCGTGCCGCGTGACCAGATGGTTCCGCGCGAGCCGGTGCGGCCGCAGGACCGGATGAAGGCGCTGTTGACGGAAGTGCGCTCTGAGCAGCGCGGGCCGCAATTGTTCATGACCCGGACCTCGCCGCAGTTCCTCGTCGAGCTGTTCAAGATCGAGGTGCCGGAAGTCGGCCAGGGACTCATCGAAATACTGGGTGCGGCACGCGATCCAGGGCTGCGTGCCAAGATCGCCGTGAAAAGCAACGACCCGCGCATCGACCCGGTGGGCGCCTGCGTCGGCATGCGCGGATCGCGCGTACAGGCGGTTTCCAATGAACTGGCCGGCGAACGCGTCGACATCATCCTGTGGGACGAAAACCCGGCGCAATTCGTGGTCAACGCGATGTCACCGGCCGAAGTCCTGTCGATCGTCGTCGACGAAGATGCACAAGCCATGGACATCGCGGTCGACGAAGACAAGCTGTCACAGGCGATCGGCCGCGGCGGACAGAATATCCGACTCGCCAGCGAGCTGACCGGCTGGGAACTCAACGTGATGACGGAGTCCGATGCCGAGCAGAAGAGCGAGGCCGAGATGCGCGAGCTGATCGAGCTGTTTTCCTCGCAACTCGACGTGGACGAGGAAATTGGTCTGATCCTGGTGCAGGAAGGCTTCTCGACCATCGAAGAGGTGGCCTACGTACCCACCTCCGAGCTGATCGAAATCGAGGAGTTTGACGAGGATATCGTCACCGAACTGCGCAACAGGGCGCGCGACGTCCTGCTGACCCAGGCGATCGTGCAGGAAGAGAAGATCGACGAGGCGGAACCCGCCGAGGATCTGCTGAATCTCGAGGGCATGGACAAGGGCCTCGCCTTCAAGCTCGCCAGCGAAGGCGTGGTGACGCGCGAAGACCTGGCAGAGCTGGCAACCGACGATTTGCTCGAAATCAATGACATGGACCAGGAGCAGGCTGCTGCCCTGATCATGAAGGCGCGCGAGCATTGGTTCGAAGCAGAAAACGAGGCGGAAGCGCAGACGGAGCAGTCGGCCTAGTTGGTCGGCAGCGTTGAACAGGTTCATGGCACAGATACACGGATCTTGGTTCGCTTACTCGAAAAACAGCGGAACTGGAGTAATACATGGCTGATGTCACAGTTGCACAATTCGCGGACGTACTGAAGGTACCCGTCGAGAAGCTTTTGGCGCAGCTCGACGAAGCGGGTATCAAGGTCAGTGGATCCGAAGACACGATCAGCGAAGACGCGAAACTCGAGTTGCTCACGCACCTGAGACGCAGCCACGGCAGCGACGACACCGGTGCGTCTGCCGCTGCGCCACGCCGCATAACCTTGCGTCGCAAATCGCAGTCGGAACTGAAATTGTCCGGGGCGCAGGGCCGTTCGAGGACCGTCAACGTCGAAGTACGTCGCAAACGTACTTACATCAAGCGTGACGTGCTCGAAAAGCAGGCGCAAAAAGAGCAGGAAGCGCTCGATGCGCGACGCCGCGAGGAACAGGAACGCAAGGATGCCGAGCAACGCGAGATCGAGCGGCGCAAGGCGGAGAAAGAGGAAGCGGCGCGCCAGGCCGAAGAGGACAAGCGGCGCGAGGCAGAGGCCAAGCAACTGGCCGAGTCGGAAGCGCGCGAAGCTGCCGAAAAAGCCGCACAGGCTGCAGCCGAAGAACGCGAACGCATCGAGAAAGCGGAACAGGATGCACGCGATCGGCGCGCCAAGGAAAAGGACAAGAAGAAAGCCAAGCCGACCGAAACGCGCTACGGGCGCAAGGAATTGCACGTCGCGGGCGACAAGAGCGGACGGCGCAAACGCAAGACGCCGATACGCCGGCGTCCGGTCAACATCAGCACCGACGGCCAGCACGGCTTCGAGAAGCCGACCGCGCCGGTGGTGCGCGAGGTCGAGATTCCCGACAGCATCGCCGTCTCCGAGCTGGCACAGAAAATGGCCGTCAAGGGCAACGAAGTGGTCAAGGTGCTGTTCAACATGGGCGCGATGGTGACCATCAACCAGGTCATCGACCAGGACACCGCCATTCTCGTGGTCGAAGAACTCGGTCACGTCGCCAAGCCGGTCAGCGGCACCGACATCGACGAGACCCTGCTCGCGGACGAAGGTGCCGTCGGCGAAGAAGTTTCCAGGGCCCCGGTCGTCACCATCATGGGACACGTCGACCACGGTAAAACCACCTTGCTCGATTACATTCGCCGCACCAAGGTTGCCGCCGGCGAAGCGGGTGGCATCACCCAGCACATCGGCGCCTATGCCGTCGAAACCGGCAAGGGCAAGATCACGTTCCTGGATACGCCGGGTCACGCGGCATTCACTGCGATGCGCGCCCGCGGCGCCCAGGCGACCGATATCGTCATCCTGGTGGTGGCGGCCGACGACGGCGTAAAACCGCAAACCATTGAAGCGATCCAGCACGCGAAGGCAGCCGAAGTACCAATCGTCGTTGCCATCAACAAGATCGACAAGGACAACATCGATATCGAAAGGGTCAAGAACGAGCTGTCGCAACACGAAGTCATTTCCGAGGACTGGGGCGGCGAGCACTTGTTCGTCAACGTCTCCGCACAGACGGGCGAGGGCGTCGATGCACTCCTGGAGTCGATCCTGCTGCAGGCGGAGGTGATGGACCTGAAGGCGGTGGCGGACGGCCCGGCACAGGGTATCGTCATCGAATCCAGTCTCGAAAAAGGCCGCGGTGCGGTAGCGACCGTGCTGGTTCAGGCGGGTACGCTCAAGCAGGGCGACATGATCATTGCCGGCGAAGAGTTCGGGCGCGTCAGAAACATGTTCGACGAAGCGCACCGCTCGATAACCTCTGCAGGCCCGTCGACGCCCGCCGTCATTCTCGGCTTGTCGAATACGCCGAACGCGGGCGACGATTTCCTGGTGGTCAGCAGCGAACGCAAAGCGCGAGAAGTGGCCGAATTCCGCCAGACCAAGGCGCGCGAGACCAAGCTTGCGCAACAGCAGGCCTCGAAACTCGAGGACATGTTCAGCCAGATGACCGAATCGGAGGAAAAGGTCGTCCGATTGCTGATCAAGTCCGACGTGCACGGCAGCTCGGAGGCACTGCGCGACGCGTTAGAGAAGTTGTCGACCGACGAGGTGAAGGTCAACGTCATCTCATCCGGCGTGGGCGGCATCACGGAATCCGACGCGACCCTGGCGGCCGCATCGAATGCAGTGATCATTGGCTTTAACGTGCGCGCAGACGGCGCCGCGAGGGCGTCCATCAAGGAATCGAACGTCGACGTGCGTTACTACAGCATCATCTACGAGGCGATCGACGATGTGAAGGCGGCCATCAGCGGCATGCTGGCGCCGGAGATTCGCGAAAAGATCGTCGGACTGGCGGAAGTCAAGGAAGTATTCAGCTCGCCGAAATTCGGCGACATCGCCGGTTGCATCGTCACCGAAGGCTACGTCAAGCGTTCGAACCCGATCCGCGTACTGCGCGACAACGTCGTCATCTACGAGGGCGAGCTCGAGTCACTGCGGCGTTTCAAGGACGACGTCAATGAAGTGCGCTCGGGTACCGAGTGCGGCATCGGCGTCAAGAACTACAACGATGTCAAGGTCGGTGATCAGATCGAGTGCTACGAACGAGTGGAAGTAGCACGTACCATAGACTGATACCAGCGGGGTCAGAGCCAGGCTCTGCCCCATTTGCGATTGACATGCCACGAGAATTTTCACGCAGCCAGAGGCTCGGCGCACAGATCTTACGTGCCCTGAGCGAGCTGATTCGTTTCGAAACCAAGGACCCGGGACTTTCCGGCGTGTCCCTGACGACCGTCGAACTTTCGAAAGACCTGAGTATTGCCCGGGTCTACTTCAGCCTGCTGAATCCGGATGACGATCCGCAACCGGCGAACGAAGCGCTGGGCCGTGCCGCGGGATTCCTGCGCAAGCGTCTGGGCAGCGAATTGAACGTCCGGCACATACCGGAATTGCGATTTGCCCACGACGACAGCGTCGCCCACGGCGTCGAGATCAGCCGGCTGATCGAGAATGCGAGCAACGCGGACAGCAGCGGGTAATCCGGTGATGACGGACAGCAAAGGCGCGCGGCCGGATCCGGCGCCGGTCAATGGCTTGCTGCTGCTCGACAAACCGGCAGGCATCACCTCGAACCAGGCGTTGCAGAAGGTGAAGCGCTTACTCGGCGCAAAAAAGGCCGGTCATACCGGTGCGCTGGATCCCGCTGCGACCGGCATGCTGCCGCTGTGCTTCGGTGAGGCCACCAAGGTCTGTGCTTACCTGCTGGAAGCGGACAAGACCTACCGGGTGACGGCGTCTCTCGGTGAGGCGACGACGACCGGCGACGCCGACGGCGAGGTCAGCGAGACGGCGCCGGTGCCGGAGCTGGAGCGAGCTCAGTGGGAGGCCATATTCGAGCGGTTTACCGGCGAAATCGAGCAGATCCCGCCGATGTACTCGGCCCTGCGCAAGGACGGCAAGCGGCTTTACGAGCTGGCCCGAAAAGGACAGGTGGTCGAGCGCGAGCCACGGCGGGTACGGATACACGACCTCAAGCTCCTGGAGATTCGCGGCAAGCGACTGGTGTTCCGCGTGCACTGTTCCAAGGGAACCTATGTACGCACGCTGGTCGAGGACATCGCCCGGGCGGCGGGTACCGTCGGCCACACGGCGCGGCTGCATCGTGAGTCCGTCGGCGACTTTCGCGCCGAGGAGATGCTGGATTTGCCCGGCGCCGAACAGATCGCCGCGGCCGGTCCGCAGGCATTGCGGGACAAATTGCTGCCGGCGGACGTGGCGCTGGCCGGCTGGCCCGACTGCCACATTGACGAGGCCGCGGCAGAACGATTCTGCAGCGGCCAGGCCGTCAAGGTCGGCGGCGGGCTGCCAGAGGGCCTGGTGCGGGTCTATGCAGGCGCCACGCGCTTTATCGGCGTCGGCCAGATGGTCCGTGACCAGCGGCTGGTGCCGCGACGAATCTTTCGCCAGGCCGGCTGAGGCGGCGATGGGGTCCGTTTGCGGACTTATATAAGGAATCAGGCAGAAATAGCCTGATGTTTTGGTCTGGAAGGCTTCTAACCCGGCGCAACTATGGCTAGAATAGCGCGCTGAAAAATAGGGGCCAGAAGATAGAGAGAACGATTGGAGTTTCTTGAAAATGCCACTGTCAAGTGAGAGCAAAAGCAGCATCATCGCGGAATATGCCCGCGGTAAAGACGACACGGGGTCGCCTGAAGTCCAGGTGGCGCTGTTGTCGAAACAGATTTCAGAGCTCACTGAGCACTTCAGCGAGCACAAAAAGGATCATCATTCCCGGCAGGGTCTTTTGAAAATGGTCAACCGGCGACGCAAGTTGCTCGACTATCTGAAGAAAAAGGACCAGGACCGGTATCGCGAGCTGATTTCCCGGCTCGGCCTTCGCCGCTGACGTCTTTCGGCGCATCCGACAATGAACGCATAACACGATCGGCCCTTAAACGGGTACGAATCGGCCGCATGCGTGAGCAATCAACTAATCGAGTATTCAAGTGAAAGTGACAAAAAAATCGTTTCAATACGGGGAGCATGAAGTCTCCATCGAAACAGGCGCCGTTGCCCGTCAGGCCGACGGAGCCGTGCTGGTCAATATGGCCGAGACGGTGGTGCTGGTTACCGCGGTCGGCAGAAAAACCGCCGATCCGGGCCGCGACTTCTTCCCGCTGACCGTCAACTACCAGGAAAAGACTTACGCCGCCGGCAAGATTCCGGGCGGCTTTTTCAAGCGTGAAGGACGGCCCAGCGAAAAGGAGACGCTGACCTCGCGTCTCATCGACCGGCCCATCCGCCCGCTGTTTCCCAAGGGCTTCACCAACGAAGTGCAGGTGATTGCCACCGTCATGTCGCTGAACCCGGACGTGGATCCGGACATCCCGTCGCTGATCGGTGCCTCCGCCGCGCTGGCGATTTCCGGGATGCCGTTCGCCGGCCCCATCGGCGCAGCGAAAGTCGGTTACAAGTCGGGCAACTACATTCTCAATCCCGGCGTTTCGGCGCTGGCCGACTCGCAACTGGAACTGGTGGTTGCCGGAACGGCGGATGCCGTGTTGATGGTCGAATCCGAAGCCAAGATCCTGCCCGAAGACGTCATGCTGGGCGCGGTGATGTTCGGTCACGAGCAGATGCAGACTGCCATCAACGTGATCAACGAACTGGCCCAGGAAGTCGGCAAGCCGGCCTGGGAGCTGGAGGCACCGGCCGCGGATGAGGAGCTCGAGTCGGCTGTCGCCAAGGCTGCAGAGAGTGCGCTCGCGGACGCCTACCGCGTGACCGACAAGGTCGAACGGCAGGCGGCGGTCGGCGCAGCGAAACAGGCGGCCGTCGAATCACTCGGCGGCGGCGACGATGCCAAATGGTCGGAAGAGGAGATCTACGGCGCGCTCAGCAAGCTCGAGAAGCGTATCGTCCGCAACCGCGTGATTGCCGGCGAGCCACGCATCGACGGGCGGGACACGACGACCGTGCGGCCGATCGACATCAAGGTCGGCGTGCTGCCGCGCGCACACGGCTCCGCCATATTTACCCGCGGTGAAACCCAGGCAATCGTCGCGACCACCCTCGGCACGGGACGCGATGCGCAGATCATCGATGCGATCGAAGGCGAACGCAAAGAACCGTTCATGCTGCACTACAACTTCCCGCCGTACTGCGTCGGCGAGACCGGATTCATCGGCTCACCCAAGCGCCGCGAGATCGGCCACGGCAAGCTGGCGCGTCGCGGTATCGAGGCCGTGCTGCCGAACATGGAAAACTTCCCGTACATCGTGCGCGTCGTCTCGGAGATCACCGAGTCGAACGGCTCGAGCTCGATGGCTTCCGTTTGCGGTTCCAGCCTGTCCCTGATGGACGCCGGCGTGCCGACCAAGGCGCCGGTTGCGGGCGTCGCCATGGGCCTGGTCAAGGAAGGCGACAAGTTCGCCGTGCTGACCGACATTCTCGGCGACGAGGATCACCTCGGCGACATGGACTTCAAGGTGGCCGGCTCCGACCAGGGCATTACTGCACTGCAGATGGATATCAAGATCCAGGGGATCACCAAAGAAATCATGCAGACGGCACTGGCACAGGCAAAAGACGCCCGGCTGCACATCCTCGAGGAGATGGCGAAAGTCATTGCGGCGCCGCGTGAACAGATGTCCGAGTGGGCACCGACGATCGTCTCATTCAAGATCGACCCGGAAAAAATTCGTGACGTTATCGGCAAGGGCGGCAGCGTGATCCGCTCGATCACCGAGGAAACCGGTGCCACCGTCGACATCGAAAACGACGGTACCGTGCGTATCGCATCGGTCGACGGCGAATCCGGCCGTGAAGCCAAGCGCCGCATCGACCTGATTACCGCCGATGTCGAAGTGGGCCGTGTTTACGAAGGCAAGGTTGCCCGCTTGATGGATTTCGGAGCGTTTGTGACCATCCTGCCCGGCAGGGACGGTCTCGTGCACATCTCGCAGATCTCCAACGAGCGTGTCGAGAAAGTCTCGGACAAGCTCGCCGAAGGCGATGTCGTGAAAGTGAAAGTGCTCGAAGTCGACCGCCAGGGCAGGGTGCGCCTCAGCATGAAGGAAGTCGAAGCCGCCTAGCGGCTGGCTGTGGGAGCGGCTTTAGCCGCGACCTGGTTCCGTCAGGCAGCC
>JAWWCT010000093.1:0-12015 GCA_033720315.1 Woeseiaceae bacterium
CCCAGATTGTGGATCTGGTCGTCGTGGGTTCGAGTCCCATCGTCCACCCCAATTTACCCTGTCGGGCAAATTGAAGCGCGAGTGGCTAGTTCACATTGGTTAGTGCTTAGCAAAAAGATTGCTGCAAATCCGTCAATCCGACTCAGAGGGCCTCTAGCTCAATTAGGCAGAGCAACGGACTCTTAATCCGCAGGTTCGGGGTTCGATTCCCCGGGGGCCCACCATTATTCCAGGATCCTTAGTTAGTTATGCGACTATGCTAACGTAACGACATGCATGTATTCATCCCGGTTCACTTTCACGCGCCACTAGGGGGATTACAAGCACACGTAATCGCTCAGCTTCGCGCGATCCGCCGCGCAGGAGGCAAGGTCACTGTGATGGCGCCGTCAGGACCGTTTGCAGATCTGGTTTTGTCCGAGGGAGGGCGCTTTATATCCTTCTCCGATGCGCCGATTCACGAGGAGGCGGAGCGTGTTATCGCCGAAGCCAGGGAACCATTCGATCTGGTGCACGCACATCCATTCCGGGCCCGACAAGTCGGCCTTGACGTTGCAAGGCGCATCGGTGTTCCTTTCCTGCTAACACTGCATTCATTGTACAGCGACGGACTGCGCAAGTACGCGGATCGCGTAGATGGCGTAATTACGGTGAGCAATGCAATTCGCGATCGACTCTTGCGGGAGAAGGCGATCGGTCCAGAACGAATTGTGACTATTCCAAATGGCGTCGATACGGCTCGATTCACACCGCAAGGAAAACGAAAGCCCGCGATGGAGAAAAGAAAAGTTTTGGTCGCTTCTCGACTTGATCGCGACAAAACCTTCATTGTCGATGCTTTATGTAATACCTGGGCTCAATTGGCAAAATGTCGCGCGTTCGACATCGAATGGACGATTGCGGGCGACGGTACCGAGCGGACGCGACTGGAACAAGCGGCAGATGAAATGGAAGGATCTGCCGGAATGCCACTCGTGCGATTTCTCGGATGGCTAACCGAGGACGAGTTACCGGCAGCATACGCCGAAGCAGACTTGTGCATTGCACCCGGGAGGTGTGCCCTTGAGGCAATGGCTAGCGGCACTGCAACCATAGCCCTCGGCAGCAAAGGATATGTCGGACTCATTGATACGCAGACATTTTTTGCTGGCACCTATTCAAACTTTGGTGGGACAGGTCAAAATCTAAAGGAAGCGGGCCAAGCCCTGTTTCTCGATCTTGATCGCGTGATCTACAACCGAAGTGAATTAAAACGGTTGGGCGATCTCAGTAGACATTTAGTGGCCGCGTTCTTCGATCAATCCGATGCAGATGAGCGAATGCTGAAGTTGTATTCTCTTGTTCAATCTGCCGGACCACGCACGACCGACCATGGAGAAATTTGGGTAAATGAACCTGGAATAGCACCGCCATGGAATAACTCGATCTGGAACGGCGCGGGCCCAGGCGTTGGCATTAAATGGGAACATCTGGCCGATGGTTTTCTAAAATTGCAATCGACTCTGGAGCAATTGGACAAAGTTTACGTGAAGATGGGCAAGGAGCCCTTTGGGCGGGCAGCATCCGGCGCCAAAAAGATTTCGCCGGACATGCATTTTGCGCTGTCCTGTTACATAACCGGCGTCGAAGGAGATATCGTAATACAGCTGTGGTGGATCGAATACGATACCGACGGAAAGCGATTACAGCATATTAGTCGAAAGCTCCACGCCGGCAAAAATCGAATTCACGTCACGACACATGCCCAAGCGTCTCGAGTACGGATTGCGCTACGTATCTCGAAGGCTGGATCGGCCGTTTTGAGCCCACTCACGATCGAACGCAAGGCGTCACGCGTGATTAAGCCGCCAGGGCTACGACGGCGCTCCGCAAGCGATCAGGAGGCGGCGTACCGCGGAGAAAATCTTGTATTTATTTTTGGACCGCCACGTTCCGGAACCACATGGGTGTTGAGATTACTAAGCGAACACCCCCGGGTAATCGCGGCAACGGAAACAAACTTGGGCATCGATACCAAGGAGAGAGCCACTCTCGAGACAAATATTTTCAATGAAGATAGACCGTTTACCGACGCGCAAATCCGGCGGCGATTCCATTGCCTGTCTCTTCAAAATTCTGAGCGCGTAATTGTGGAGAAAACACCAATTCATCTGCTATTCGCTGACCGAATTCGAGAAGTATTTCCCGAGGCAGCTTTCGTTCTCGTTGACCGTGACCCACGTGACATCGTCCATTCTTTGGTATGCGTTGGCCGCGATCCGAATTCTTGGTGGAAGGGCGCACCAGACAATGTTCGCGACGCAATCAAGCTTTGGCGTCTTTATGCAAAGGAGGCGCAGCGTGTGCGGCAACAGCACAGTCCGTTTACGGTCACATACGAGGAACTTAGTAGAAATCCTAGCGAGCCACTGTACAAGCTATTAGACGCGCTAGGACTCGAGACAGAGGCAGTCGATCAGATTGTCCACGCAGCGGCAGATGGGAAAGGTATTCCGATCCCCGGTGTATTTCGCCGGGGCCGGGTGGGTGCGTGGCAGTCCGAGCTGAGTCCGGAGGAGATTGTGCAGGTAGAGGGCCTTTGCAATGACTTCAAGTAGTGCACGGCTGGCGCTCGGGAGCATTATATGTCCCCTGGTCGGAAGTCCCTGGGCGCGAAGCCTAGGACCTTTATATTTTTGTTTTTCGTTATACCGCGAGGATCAACACCAGGCCTTGGGTTTTCCTGAGAAATTCAGAAATTCTGCGAAGCTGGCAAACTTATGCTATTAATTGTCCCGGGTGGAATGAGTAGACCAAGTGCTCGAGTCGCCATTCGTATTGCAGATCAGTGGCCCTGGAATCGAGGGCATACTTCATTATCGCCTTCCGTTTACCCGACGAATTGTCGGGCGTTCCAATGCGCGTGGATCCGACATAAAGGTTTTCGATGATTTTGCTGCGCCGCGTCACTGTGCGTTCGACTGGGACGCGACCAAGAAATGTCACAAGTTGACGGTGCTGGGTGTCAACGGTTTGCACATCAACGAGCAACTTGTTTCCGACGACATCGAACCGATGGTTTTGAATAACGGTGACGTGATTCGAATCGGTGAAACGACATTGGTCTATTCGAAAGACAACGGAGAGTTAGTCGCTTCCGTGCACTGATTGTCAAATCAGCTGGCTATTTTTTTTACCAGCCCGAATCCGCATCATGATCGGCAAGTCGCGTACCCTGAACCTTCTCACCGGCGAACTGTGTCATGACGACTTGTTGTGACGAATCGGATATGCCGTCGATATAGCGGAAGTCTATGGTTCCGTTGATGCCCATGTCGACGTAAGTCCACACGGTCCCACTCGGGTCGATGCCCTGTGACATCAGGCGATCGTCGTAGTTGCCGTACTTCAAAGTCGCCTTGTATTCGCCTTCGTCGAATATCTCGAAGGTGCAGCAAACATCGTCGATGGTAATCATCTGCACGGCTTTGCCATTCTGCGTGATGGCGAGAGCGGAATTCTCGGTGTCACTCCAGACGTCGAGCTTGCCTACCTGGTGTACGCGGTTCCAGTCGTTCTCGAGCGGTCCGTGTATCGCGAAAGCCTTTAAGAAATCCGAACTGGCGGCGCGTGGTTGAATGACGGCATTGGGACCGAATGCGAGCCAGGCGACAGCCCATACAGTACCTGTCGATACTGCGCCGGCTGCAAACCATGCCCACTTTGATGTCACCAACTGTCTCCACAAATACGGTGCAAACCAGGGTGTTTTCCACCCTAGCTAAACAACTCCCCGATTCCGCTGATGCACCTCTCAGAATAGAGAGGGCGGATGCCAGTGATTCATTAGACCGCTTCGCAATGGCAAAAATTTCACTTAATGTATGTGCACAGGTCACAATTTTCCGTCGATAAGGAGTCGTTGTCGGAATTTCTTACAGCTTGAGGTTTTACCGCCATCGATTGGCGGCCAATTCCCGGACCAAATCCCCGGCGATCCGCTGTTCGGCGGAATTTCTGTGAGCAGGGTCTCAGTCGTTAGTGGAGGGGCGTCGGAAGTCTTGACGCTTATCTAGGTCTGCCTTGCAAATAGCTGATTTCAAAGAATTAAAAAGCTGGCATGGTTTGTGCTTTTGGATAGGCATGGCTACTTCAATTCGCTCAAAGATTTGGGCCCTGGCAATCTGTTCATGCTTGCCTGCCGGCAGTGCGCTGGCAGGACAGTTCGATTTTGTCGTCAACGGGCGCTCTTACCACGTCAACTCCGACTATGACTGGAACGAAAACAATTTCGGCGTAGGGCTCGAATACGAGTTCGACCGCCGCTCGCGCTGGATCTGGTCGGTCTACGGCAACGCCTTTATCGACAGCCAGGACCACATGTCGTACATGGTCGGCGGCGGCCTCAAGCGTCGCCTGTTCCAGTCGCAGCGCCCGGCCGGTTATTACTTCGATGCCGGGCTGGCCGCCTTCGTCATGTCGCGTCAGGACTTCAATGATTACCTGCCGTTTCCCGGCGTGTTGCCGACGGTTTCTTTCGGCATGAAAAATATCGGCTTCAACGTTTCCTATGTGCCGAAGTTCGTGGTGCGCGACATCGCGAATGCAAAGATCCTCGATCCCGAGGTCAAGGGCGTGTTCTTCCTGCAGATGAAATTCCGCCTGACCGACCCGTCGCATTGAACAGTCCCTGAAGTAGCCAGGGCGGGCGCGGTCGGCCGGGTCGTTCATACCGGTCGACTGCGCCTTTCTCCGTTCGGCTGCGGCATCGGAGACGAGCCGTTTGCGGTCGCCAGCTCCTGGAAATTCTCGATTTTTGCCCAATTATTTCGCGGTATACTACGCGCGCTGAGGGAGTCGGGCTCATACGCGAAAGTGGCGGAATTGGTAGACGCGCTGGCTTTAGGTGCCAGTGGGGCAACCCGTGAGAGTTCGAGTCTCTCCTTTCGCACCAGGATTCACTGGGCACTCTAACGTATTGAATAACCGGGAATAATCGAGCATTTTCACGCGCTCGGGGAGGCACCGGGGCAGGAGGCAAGGGACAGTAATGCAGGTCACGGTCGAATCGACGGGAACCCTCGAGCGGCGTATGCGAGTCGAGTTGCCCGCTGAACGCGTGGAAAAGGAAGTCGAGGCACGACTCAAACGCGTCGGCAAAACTGCAAAGATCAAGGGATTCCGGCCGGGCAAGGTGCCGGCCAAGGTCGTGCGACAACGCTATGGCCTGCAGGTACGCCAGGAAGTGCTGGCTGACCTCATGGGGCAAAGCTATCGCGACGCGGTGGCGCAGGAGAACCTGAGTCCGGTCGCCCATCCGAAAATCGAACCCGAGCTGTCGGACAAGGGCGAAAGTTTCGCGTTCGTCGCCACCTTCGAGGTACTGCCGGAGTTCCAGTTAGAGGACCTGGACAAGATCGAGGTGACGCGTCCCGAGGTGGAGATTTCGGACGCCGACTGCGACGACATGATCGACAATCTTCGCCGGCAAAAGGCCGAGTGGAAGAGCGTGGACCGCGCATCCAAAGACGGTGACCGGGTGATCGTCGATTTCGACGGCAAGCTCAAGGGCAAGCCGGTCGACGGCGGCAAGGGCAAAGAAGTGCCGGTGGTCGTCGGCCAGGGCCAGATGCTGGCGGATTTCGAAAAGGCGTTGATCGGCGTAAGTGCCGGTGACGAAAAGACTTTCAAGGTCAAATTTCCGAAGGATTACCACAGCGAGGAGCTGGGCGGCAAAACGGTGGAATTCGAGGTCAAGGTGCACGAGGTGCAGGAACAGGAGCTGCCGCCGCTCGATGACAGCCTGGCCGAGCTGTACGGGATCGAAGAAGGCGGACTCGAGAAATTGCGTGAAGATGTGGTCGACAACATGAAGCGGGAATCGGATCAAAAGGTGCGTAACGACCTCCGTGACCAGGCGATGTCGGGCATCCTTAAGGCCAATCCCATCGAGGTTCCGAGTTCCCTGGTGCACCAGGAGGCCCATCGCATGCAGGAGGAAGCGATGCGGCAACTCGGCATCGAGGATCGCGACAAGGCGCCGCCCGTCTCAGAATTCCATGACGGTGCCGAGAACCGGGTGCGGCTGAGCCTGCTGGTCCAGAAACTGGTCAGCGACAACAACATCGAGCTGGATCGCGGTCGATTGCGGGAACGCGTCGAGCAGATCTGTGCGGGCTATGAGAATTCCGAAGAGATGGTTGCCCATTACCTCGGCAACCCGCAGGTGATGTCGAGAATCGAACCGATGGTGCTGGAGGAACAAGCCGTCGATTGGATCATCGAACATGGCAAGGAAAAGAAAAAGCCGATCGGCTTCAAGGAATACATGAAGCCGTGAACGTAAACTCCAATGCAATCAAGCTGAATCTATAAATCTGGTGTAGCAATGACCGTAAAAGCTCTGAATCTGGTTCCGATGGTGGTCGAACAAACGGCCCGGGGAGAGCGCGCGTACGATATTTATTCGCGCTTGTTAAAAGAACGCCTGGTTTTCATCGTTGGGTCGGTGGAAGACCAGATGGCCAACCTCGTGGTAGCGCAGCTTTTGTATCTCGAATCGGAGAACCCCGACAAGGATATCCAGCTGTATATCAACTCGCCCGGCGGCCACGTGAGTTCGGGCTTGTCGATCTACGACACCATGCAATTCGTCAACTGCGACGTTTCGACGATATGCATCGGCCAGGCGGCAAGCATGGGTGCGCTGCTGCTTGCCGGGGGCACCAAGGGTAAACGCTACGCGTTGCCGCATTCGCGAGTCATGGTGCATCAGCCGAGCGCAGGCTTTCAGGGCCAGGCGACCGACATCGACATTCACGCGCGCGAGACACTGGAGATGAAACGCAGGCTCAATGAAATTATGTCGCGTCATACGGGTCAAAACATCGAGACGATCGAGCAAGACCTGGAGCGAGACCGTTTCATGAGTGCCGAGGCGGCGGTCGATTATGGGCTGATCGACACCGTGCTCGAGCGACGTACCGAAATAGCGAGTCAGAAATCGAGTGATTCTGATTAAAATCAGAGACTTAAGGTGGCAATGGGCGCTTATGAGACGTGGCGCTTTGCACGCCCGGAAATCGCGTGCTATATAAACAGTCAGCCGTAACATTTTGATTTTTAATAAACCGAGGCAGCAACCCGATGAGCGATGATTCCCGCGGCAAGAATGAGGACGGCAAGCTCCTGTATTGCTCATTCTGCGGCAAGAGTCAGCACGAAGTACGCAAGCTGATCGCGGGACCCTCGGTATTCATCTGCGACGAATGCGTCGAGCTCTGCAACGACATTATTCGCGAGGAGCTCGAGGACGCCGGCGACCAGGGGCAGGACGCATTACCCAAACCCCAGGAAATCAAGGCCGTGCTGGACGAATACGTCATCGGCCAGCAGCGGGCAAAGAAGGTGCTGTCGGTTGCCGTCTACAACCATTACAAGCGCCTCGAAGATCGCAGTGGCGATCGCAATAAGGACGATGTCGAACTCGCCAAGAGCAACATCCTGCTGATCGGGCCAACGGGCTGCGGCAAGACATTGCTTGCCGAAACGCTTGCAAGGCTTTTGAACGTGCCGTTCACGATTGCCGATGCGACGACCCTGACCGAAGCCGGATACGTCGGCGAGGACGTCGAGAACATCATCCAGAAGTTATTGCAGAAGTGTGACTACGACGTCGATAAGGCACAGACCGGCATCGTGTATATCGACGAGATCGACAAGATTTCCCGCAAGTCCGACAACCCGTCGATCACCCGCGACGTATCCGGTGAGGGCGTACAGCAGGCACTTCTGAAACTGATCGAGGGCACCATCGCCTCGGTGCCGCCACAAGGCGGCAGGAAGCATCCGCAGCAGGAGTTTCTGCAGGTCGATACCGGCAATATCCTGTTCATCTGCGGTGGTGCCTTTGCCGGGCTGGAAAAGATCATCATCGATCGCTCGTCGAAGAGCGGCATCGGCTTTGTCGCCGATGTGAAATCCGGCGAAGACGAGCAGAATATCGGCGAGCTGTTGCAGGACGTCGAGCCCGAGGACCTGATCAAGTACGGATTGATTCCGGAATTCGTCGGCCGCCTGCCGGTGGTCGCCACCCTGGAAGAGCTCGACGAGGACGCCCTTGTCAATATCCTGATCGAACCGAAGAATGCGCTGACCAAACAGTATCGCAAACTGTTTGACATGGAAGGCGTGGAGCTCGAATTTCGTGACGATGCCTTGCGGGCCGTCGCGCATCGGGCGATGAAGCGCAAGACGGGAGCCCGGGGCCTGAGAACCATCCTCGAGTCCGTCCTGCTGGACACGATGTACGATTTGCCGTCGTCGGCCAGCGCCAAGAAAGTCGTTCTGGATGAAGCGGTTGTGGTGGGAGAGACCAAGCCGTATGTCATCCACGAGTCCGATGAACCGCCCACCGTCAACATGGAGCGTGAGCGGCGACCCACGGGCTCCGATCGTTAGCCAGGGGTCAGAGCCACTGGTTGCAGGTCCTTGAATGTAAGTTTTGGAGAGAGGGCTCTGACCCTCGATCCTGCCGGACTGTCGGTTTTCGCTTGGGTAGACAGGACAGGTCCGGGCAAGGCGTCAAGACCGTGATTGTGCGCTGCCGGCGCGTGCCAGTAGACTGCGCCGGCAAGGATCCAGCTTGAAATCGGCCGAATCCGCCGCATATCCCGGACCCTGAGCGAATACCCGGCGTTTTTGAATCGAGGAACAACCTGTGTCAGAAAACGATCTCACTGTAGAAATGGAATTGGGCGATACACCGGACAACCTGAGTGGGACCCCGGTGCTGCCATTGCGTGACGTGGTCGTTTATCCGCACATGGTGATTCCGTTGTTCGTCGGCAGGGAGCGATCCATCGTTGCGCTCGATCGTGCGATGAACAGCGGCAAAAAAATTCTGTTAATCGCGCAGAAGAAGGCGGATCTCGACGATCCGCAGCCCGAAGACCTTTACGATGTCGGCACGCTGGCGACCATTTTGCAGTTACTCAAACTTCCCGACGGCACCGTCAAAGTGCTGGTCGAAGGCGGTGAGCGCGCTTCGGTCGAACGCATCAACGTTGGCGATCATTTTTCTGCCGACATAACGATTCTCACCGAGGAAAACCGTCACGACGAACGCGAGGTCGACGTACTGGTGAGGTCGATCATTGCCCAGTTCGAGCAATACGTGAAGCTCAACAAGAAGGTGCCGCCGGAGATTCTTACCTCCTTGTCCGGCATCGACGAAGCCGGCCGGCTGGCGGACACCGTTGCCGCGCACATGGCATTGAAGCTCGCGGAAAAGCAGAGGATTCTGGAACTTCGCGATGTCAAGCTGCGCCTGGAACAGGTGCTCGGCATCATCGAGGGCGAAATCGACGTCCTGCAGATCGAGAAGCGCATTCGCGGTCGCGTCAAGCAGCAGATGGAGAAGAGCCAGCGCGAGTACTACCTCAACGAGCAGATGAAAGCGATCCAGAAAGAGCTCGGCGAGATGGAAGATGCGCCCAACGAACTCGCCGATCTCGAGGCCAGGATCGAAAAAGCCGGCATGAGCAAGGAAGCCAAGGAAAAGGCGACCTCGGAATTGAACAAGTTAAAGCTGATGTCGCCGATGTCGGCAGAAGCCACGGTTGTCCGCAACTACATCGACTGGTTGCTCAAGGCACCGTGGAAAAAGCGCAGCAAGGTGCTCAAGGATCTCAATCGCGCCGAAGAGGTGCTCGAGGAAGATCACTACGGACTCGAAAAGGTCAAGGAGCGCATTCTCGAATACCTGGCGGTGCAGTTGCGGGTGAAACGCCTCAAAGGGCCGATCCTGTGCCTGGTCGGTCCGCCTGGTGTCGGCAAGACCTCACTCGGCCAGAGTATTGCACGCGCGACCAATCGTGAATTCGTCCGCATGTCGCTCGGCGGCGTCCGCGACGAAGCGGAAATTCGTGGCCACCGTCGAACCTATATCGGCTCGATGCCGGGCAAGATCATACAGAATCTGGCGAAAACCAAAGTTCGCAATCCGCTGTTTCTGCTCGACGAAGTCGACAAGATGGCAATGGATTTTCGCGGCGATCCCTCGTCCGCGTTGCTCGAGGTTTTAGACCCCGAGCAGAATTCGAGCTTCAACGATCATTATCTCGAGGTCGACTTCGATCTTTCCGATGTCATGTTCGTGTGCACGGCCAATACGCTCAACATTCCGCCGCCGCTGCTCGATCGCATGGAGGTCATTCGTATTCCGGGATACACCGAAGACGAGAAGCTCAACATCGCCACGCGTTACCTGATTCCAAAACAGATGAAGGAAAACGGTCTCGAGGAATCCGAATTGGCGATAACCAAACCCGCGGTAATCGACATCATCCGGCATTACACGCGCGAGGCGGGTGTGCGTAACCTGGAACGCGAGATCTCCAAGATCTGTCGCAAGGTCGTCAAGTCGCTGTTGCTGAAAGCCAAGGATCATTCGATTCGTGTTACCTCCAAGAGCCTGGAAAAATACCTCGGCGTTCGTCGCTACCGGTTCGGCAAAGCCGAACAAAAAGCGCAGGTCGGCCAGGTCACGGGGCTCGCGTGGACCGAGGTCGGCGGCGAATTGCTTACGATCGAATCGGCTGTCGTTCCGGGCAAGGGCAAGCTTACGCATACCGGCCAGCTGGGCGATGTCATGACCGAATCGATCCAGGCCGCGATGACGGTTGTGAGGAGCCGCGCCGACATCCTGGGCGTGGACGAGGACTTCCACCAGACCTTCGATGTGCACGTACACGTGCCGGAAGGCGCGACGCCCAAGGACGGTCCGAGTGCGGGAGTTGGCATGTGTACGGCACTCGTGTCGGCATTAACAGACATACCGGTCAGGAGTGATGTTGCGATGACCGGAGAGATCACTTTGCGTGGCGAAGTACTGCCGATCGGCGGCCTCAAAGAGAAGTTGCTTGCAGCCCACAGAGGCGGCATCGAGACGGTCCTGATACCGCACGAAAACGAAAAGGATCTCGCAGAAATTCCGAAGAACATCAAGGACAAACTGGATATTCTTCCGGTGAAGTGGATCGACGAGGTACTGGAGCACGCTTTACAACACATGCCGGTTCCCAAGAGCAAATCCAAAGGCAAAAAAGCGTCGTCGATAAGCCGCTCCAAACGGCAAAAATCAACCGGCGAAGTGCGACCGCATTAAATCCAAAAGCCGCTAAAACACTGGTTTGTTGACGGTGTTTTGGACGCTTGGTATAAGCTACGCGTGCCAGCTTGGCTGGACGCCAGGTCTGGCGCGGCGTTGGCGACGGCTTGGGTTTGTCGTCAACGTTCAAGGGTAGCGGCGTTTCCTTTCGAAACGTTAACGGAGATGCGGGAAAGCCTTTGGCATTCCGCATTGTGTTTGAATATCAATCGGCAAGGGTGAATGCATGAACAAGGGTGAACTTATTGAGTCGGTATCAGCAGGGGCAGGCATGTCGCGTGCGGATGCAACCAAGGCAGTGGACGCAGTGCTCGACAGCGTGACCCGAACACTGGCAGGCGGTGGTTCCGTATCGCTGGTCGGCTTCGGCACTTTCACGGTCAAGCACCGTGCAGCACGTATGGGTCGCAATCCGAGAACGGGCGAAGCGATCCAGATCCAAGCGAGCAAAGTGCCGGGATTCAAGGCTGGCAAAGCCTTAAAGGATGCCGTAAACTAGCGCGCCCTTCGCAGGGAGGGGACGGAAAATCGCTCCGCAGATCTGAGGGTCAGGCCCTTAAGCGGCAAGCGCTTCCGGAAAACGGGCCAGGCCGCACGGCAATCCCGAGTATCTGGGTGCTTAGCTCAGCTGGTAGAGCATCGCCCTTACAAGGCGAGGGTCGGCGGTTCGATCCCGTCAGCACCCACCAGGCTACGGAGTGGTAGTTCAGCTGGTTAGAATACCGGCCTGTCACGCCGGGGGTCGCGGGTTCGAGTCCCGTCCACTCCGCCACTAAAACAAAAAAGGGGTTCCCAGAGGGAACCCCTTTTTTGTTTTGGCCGGGTAGAACCGTGGACTCGACCCTGCGATCGATTTTAATAGGCAA
>JAWWCT010000094.1:0-11925 GCA_033720315.1 Woeseiaceae bacterium
CGCATCATCGGCCTTGAAGCCTACAAGGCAATGTCACTCGATTATCACCAGCTGATCGGAGAGCGCCTGTTCGCGCGCGCCGCTTACGGCAGCGCGCCGTTCGGCGACGAGCGCTTTGGCTATCGCAACGGTGACGGAGAGATGGGTCACGACTGGTGGGGTATCACGACACACCAGTCGCAGTACGATTTCACTGCCCGGCAACTTGCGGACCTCGAGGCCGGCATCGATACCTGGATCAACCGCGTCGCAGCCGGGATCGTCGACCTCGGCTTCAGGCTTGTCGGCTGCAGCAGCTCGTTTCAGCAGACCACGTCCAGTGTCGCGCTACTGAATGCCGTCAAGCGACTTTCGCCCGACACGATTACGATGCTCGGCGGCTCGAACTGCGAGGGTGAGATGGCCGACGGCATCCTTTCACTCGGCAGTCATGTCGACTACGTGTTCTCCGGGGAAAGCGATACGACTTTTCCGCTGTTCCTCAGGCAGGCAATGCACGGAGAGTTGCCAAAGGAAAAAATCATCGCGGGTACGCCCTGTCATTTCCTCGATGCCTTGCCGACGCCGCATTACGATGAGTACTTCGAGCAACTCGAAACCAACCTGCCCGGGGTCATCGAAAGCGGTTCGATTTGGATCTCTTACGAGACCAGCCGCGGTTGCTGGTGGGGCGAAAAGTCACATTGTACGTTTTGCGGACTGAACGGCGGGGGCATGGCGTTCCGCCAGAAGTCACCCGACAAGGTCATCCGCGAGCTCGATGAGTTCCTGGCGGCAGCGCCGACCCGAAACATCATGACGACCGACAACATCATGCCGAACGGCTATTTCAAAAGCTTGCTGCCGCAACTCGCCGAACAACGGCCGGGCCTCAATATTCACTACGAAATCAAACCCAACCTCACGCTCGAGAAAGTGATGCTTCTGCACGAGGCAGGGGTGAAAAAGATCCAGCCGGGGATCGAAGCGTTGTCGTCGTCACTGTTGCGGCGCATGGGTAAAGGCGTTACCGCGGCGAAGAACATCGATCTGCTCCGCTACTGCCGCATGATCGGCCTGGACGTGCGATGGAATATCCTCTGTCATTTTCCCGGCGACCTGGTGAGCGACTACGAACAGACGCTGGAACTCGTCGGCCTTCTGACACACCTCGAGCCGCCGCAAGGTATCGTGCCGCTTTCAATCGACCGCTTCAGCCCTTACTTCGAAGGTCCGGAACGTTACGGCATTTCGAA
Source organism: Woeseiaceae bacterium (assembly GCA_033720315.1). Taxonomy (GTDB): domain Bacteria; phylum Pseudomonadota; class Gammaproteobacteria; order Steroidobacterales; family Woeseiaceae; genus SZUA-117. The sequence continues at coordinate 1,236 of JAWWCT010000094.1, forward strand.
CCTGAGGCCGGCCGCGATGTATCGACGCCTGCTGCCCGAAAGCGCCGAGCTGGGCAAGATCGCCTACCATTTCGAAGGCGACTACGACGCAGCTTCGAGGGAACGTCCCGACCTGGTTGAGCAAATTGCTGCCGGAATCGAGGAGTGGGCCGCTCGCTGGAATAAAGAGCCAGCCAAACGGCCGAAGCTGCTGGTCCAGTCACTAGCGAATGACAATTGTGTGCTGGTCGACACGCGCGCAGTGACGAAACACGAACCGTTGGAATTCATTACCCAGGAACAGGCCATTGCCGCGTTGTGTATTTCCGCGTCGACTTCGGACGACGCAAGGCAATGGGCGCTGGAAAGAAAATGCGCCATCGTGCTAGAGGGCAAACCGGTATCACTGGCGCTTTGCGAACCCCAACTCATGCTTGACTTGCAACGGCAACGGCGCGAGCAAGTTTTCAATAGCGGGGCTCGTATTCAGGTGCCGGATGGTTTGCCGACCAGCGAGCCGACAGGTTTGTAAGGTTCGCGGTTCTGGCATACCATCCGGTCAAATAACAACGCCAACCAACGATAGGGGGCGGACTATCATGAGTAATGTCGAAAGGCTCGCGCAGGCACTTGGGGTCGATCCGGACACCGTACCCGAAGAAAAGAAACAGGCCATCAACAAACTTTCGCGAGAGGAAGTCGACAAGATTATCGAACTCGGCAGCAAGATCGCCCATAAGGACGATCCTTACGGACCGTTTCCTGTTTGACAGGGGCTAAAAGGGTGCAGCGTTCGTTGACTGCGAGCGCCGCGCTGCGATTCAAGATCGGACTCGGCAGGTCGGCGCTGGCCGACGCGAGCAGGGCATTCTGGACACACCCCGAACTGGGGATGCGTTTTCCGGAATACCTGTTTCATTTGTTTTCTGCAATGCGCGCCTCCGTGTCGCTGATTACTGCTGCACGCGATACTGCGGCGGATATGGCCGGCGAGGATCCGCTAGCCGCCGGCGTCGTCGATTACTTCGCCCTGCATGCCGAGGAAGAGCGGGAGCACGCAAACTGGTTGCTCGATGACATGCTCGCGCTGGGAGCCGATCGAGCGGCGATCAGCGAGCGCACGCCACCGACCACGGTAGCGGCACTCATCGGTACCCAGTACTACTGGATTCACCACGTTCATCCCGCCGTGCTGCTTGCCTACCTCGTCGTTCTCGAGGGTGACCCGATGCCGGCCGAGGCCCTGGAGAATTACGCGAGTGCGGCCGGCATTCCCGCCGAGGGCCTGCGAACGCTGATCTACCACGCAAAGACGGACGTCGAACATGGCCGCGAGCTTTTTCAGCTGATCGACGAGCTGCCGCTGACACCGGCGTTCGAGGAAAAGCTGGGCTTCAATGCCCTGCAGGTGATCGGCCAGCTGGCCGAGGTCTTCCGGGGGCTGGCCCGTAAGCAGGTTTAGGCGTCGAACGCCCGCCAGCGCTGGCGCACCTTACTCATCAGTAATGGAAAGCGCTTGTGATTCCTCACGTTGCCGAGCAGAGGGTCGAGCTCGGAAAAGAACGGGTAGTTGATGAAGCCCGCATCCACGGCCGCGGACAGCCAGCGCATCGCTTCGTCAGTGGCCCCGATCAGGGCATAGCCCTGCGCGAGAGTCCAGGACCATTCCATGTCGCTGATTGCAAATTCCTCGAGTTCCTTGTCGACAACCGCGATCGCCCCGTCATTACTACCTGCGAGTGCATGGCGCAGGAACTTGCCCAGCTTTGCGAAATAGCTGTCGCTCGCGGCGGCTTCCAGTTCCTCGAAAACAACACTCGCACGATCGGTTTCGCCGTTCATCGCCAGCGCCTGGCCGTAGACGAGGGTAATGATCGGATTCTCGGTGTCGGCATCGTGCGCAGGAGCCATGATTTCTTGTGCGTCGGAAAACCTGCCTTCGAATAGCGGCACCCAGCCGGCAATAAACTGGTACAGCGGGGTCAGTGGATCGATTCGCAGCAAGCGCTCGATCAACGGCGGCGCGACCTGAGTCTTGCCGACCAGGCCGCTCAGCAGGATCAACCAGAACAGGGAATCCGTGTCGTTACCGTTGCGCTCGAGTGCCCGGTGCAGGTGCACGAAGGTTTGTCGCGAGTCGCCGAGAAAGGCGTTGACCAGGCCCATCAGCCGATGGCCGTCGGGCGCAGACGCATCCAGCTCGAGGCATTTTTCGGCACACTCGATCGCCTTGTCGAGTTTCGCGGCATCCGTGCTGGCGCCGATGTTGAAATACTGCCAGTTCACGTAGCCGATGGCGGACACGATGAAAATGTTGTCGCCGACAATTTCAGCACCATGCGCCAGGTACTCGAGCGCCTTATCGAGGCCCGCGCTGGTGAACTTGAAGATCTCCTGCCGAGCTCGCAGGTAGTACTGGTAGGCCTCGAGATTCGGGATGGCGACCTCGGCCAGTTTCTTGTCTTCAGCCGGACTCAGCTTGATCTTCATTGCCGCAGCAATATTGCGAGCGATGTCTTCCTGGATTTCGAATATGTTCTCGACAGGTCCCTGGAATCGGTCGGCCCAAACCAGCTCGTTCGAGGCGGTATTCGTCAGTTCGACATGGACTCGTATCGAATCATGCGAGGCACGCGCGGTGCCCGCCAGCATGAATTGTGCACCGAGCCTTCTGCGGATCTCGTCGGGATCCGGCACTTTGTCTTTGAGCTGCATGGCCGCGGATCGCGAGATCACGCGCAGCGTATCGATGTACGACAGGTCGGTGATGATCTCGTCCGTGAGTCCTTCGCAAAAATAATCGTGACTCGATCCCGTAAGCTTGTTCTCGAAGGGCAGCACCAGGATGGTCGGCAGCCCCGAGCCGACGCGACGCACTTTTTCCGTTTCCGGAGGCGGCCTGAGCGGCGCAATACCGTCATGCCCGACCTCGAACACGGCCAGCGGGTTCTCCAGCCCTTTTAACAGGTAGTGCCCGTGATCGACCCAGCGCACCGGCACTTTGTCCTTCAGGTATGCAATTTCGTCCTGCACGGATTCGAACGCGGACGCACTCAGCAAGGTCTGGTTGCCGTCTGCAAGGGACATGAGGCGGCCGGTAATCGCAATCGACAGCCCTTCGAACTCCGTCGGGTGCGCCCCGAGATCGATGTCCTCCCGCGTGTTTTGCCGCACGAACACCTCGCCGACATGTATGCCGACCCGGCACTTGATGGGCACGCCCAGTGACTTGGCCAGTTCGACCAGCGCGGCATGATAGGAAAGCGCGTAGCGCACCGCGTTCAGCGGCTTGTCGAAAGTCAGCAAAAAGCCGTCCGACTTCTTGACCTCCGTGCCGCCGAAATCCCGCAGCAGATCCCTGGCCATGCGGTCGTGCCGCGCCAGCACGTCGACGCTTTTCTCGCCACCGAGCGCCTCCACCATTCGGGTACTGTCCACCAGGTCGGTGAACATGAGGGTCTTCACGTCCGCAATTGGCCCAATCGACATGGCGGGGTGAGCGTTGGCAGTCACGATGCTCCGTATCATACGAGAATCGGTGCGCTATGCCAGAATCCGGACGGTATGGCTTAACGGCTGTCCATCAAGTTCGGACGTTTGTCAGGGTGCCAATGATTGCCGCTGCTGATCCAGCCTCGCTGTTGTCCACGCATCGAGGGTGTCCGGTTCATCGTTCCGCGCAGGCCCCGGAGGTATCGCCAGCGCGAAAAACATTTCGTAGTAAAACATCCAGTTCTCCATTCAGAAACTGGTCATTCATTGCCGTCCCCGGAAACCCAGGCCCGCGCAGCATCGATCTTGTGCACCTCGAAGAACCGGACTTCGGCTTTCGTAAATGGCTTCGAAATCGTCGCCAGCCACTCCTTCGAGGAATCCTTACTGACGAATGCCACTCGTCCGACATCACTGAAATGCGCCACATCGAACTTGAGGTCTTCCCAGAGCGCAGCCGGCGTGAAGCGCGGTTTGTCGGGAATATGCACGAGGAGATCCAGCTCGCCGTGTTCATCGATGGTTGCTTCGGCGTACGGCCTGAATAACTCGTAATCCCGCTTCTCGAGCGTGCCGACGAGTCCGACTTCGAGTGCTTTGGGACCGAGTCTGTCGACGGTTATCATGACGATGATCTCCTTGTTTTTTGTCTAAACCGAGGTCGGCCAGTCGTCGAGCTTATCGCGACTACCGGCCAGTTTGCGTTTCTGTCTGAAAAAGTCGGCCAAAGGGTCTGTCTTCTGCGCCATTCGTCTGCGCAGGTTGCCGATATCGTAGCTGCGCGGCGACAGCTTGCTGCGCGCCAGTTCATCCCAGTCCAGCGGCGTCGCGACCGGAGCGCCTTCGATTGCGCGCAACGAATAAGGCAATACGGATGTCTGGCCATACGCGTTGCGCCCGACGTCTATGTAAAGCCTGCCGTGGCGCGCTTCTTTTCTCTGCCTGGTCGTAAACCGCGACCGGTCACGGGCTGCTGTCGCTGCGGCTACTGATTTGGCGAAATCCCTGGCTTCGTCGAAGGTAATCTCCCCCGAGAGTGGCGCAATGACGTGCAGACCACGCGATCCGGTCGTCATCACGAATGGGATAAGGCCCGCCACATCCAGCACCTCGCGCAACAATCGGGCGCAGTCGATGACCGATTGAAAGTCATCGCTCGACGGATCGAGGTCGAAGACGATCCGGTCCGGGTGCTGCGGCGAGTCCACTATCGACAACCAGCCGTGAAACGTGATGGCTGCCTGATTGGCGAGATAAACGAGGCCTGCGGTGTGGTCGATGACGATGTGTTCCATGTTCTTGTCACCGCCGGCCATCGCGAGCGTCTTGGAGCCGACGTAGTCGGGAAAGTAATCGGACCGGTTTTGCTGGAAGAATCCATCTTCGCCAAGGCCATCGGGAAAGCGCTGGATCGTGAGGCAGCGGCCTTTGAGATGCGGCAGCATGAGTTCGGCAATATCTCTGTAATACTCGATCACGTCGCCCTTCGTGATACCCGAGTCCGGGAACAAGACTTTGCCGTCGTTTGAAGTCTCGACCGTATGGGACCCCAGTTCGAGTTTCATGCGGTGTCCCCCTCGAGTACAGTTCCGTAAATGATGACTTCGGAGATTTCGAGCGGCTCGGCAGCCGTCCAGGTATCGAACGATTCGTCATCGATCCGGCCGGAAACGGTTAGTTCATCGCCGGGCATCCGCTTGTAAGCGTCTGCATCGCGGTCACCATCGACCATTTCGACAACAACGGCACCGTCACCGTAGTCCAGCGTGAAATTGTCCCGGCGTATCGAATCGACCGTTCCGCTGATCGTTATCCAGGTCTTATCCGCCATCGTGTACGGGTCCGGTTTTTCGGCAAGCGGTACACACCCCGAGCACAGGGAAATTGCTGCAAGGTCCGAAAGCGTGATTCCGAGGGCCCGTTCAATCGTCTTTCTTGCAAATATCATATTGGCAACACACTCGTTTTTGTTGCACTCATCAATTTCCCATGCAATGGCTATGCCAGAAGTTCATCCGCGCCTGAAATGCGCGTGACTATGCGGTTTACGGCATACGTCGCAGCAGGCGTGCCACCTCGCTGACAGGTCGGAATCTTGTATCTCTTACAATCGGATTATAGAAATGATTCGCCGCGGGCGGCGTCAGCATTACCTGCCCGCTGGCAACTCTTGTGCCGGTCGTAAAGGCCGCGAAATTCTCGTGGTGCATTCCCTGGAAATATGCCATCTTCAGCACGATTCGCAGGTGGTCGTTGCGAGGCGCCATGCGGTTTGGCTGACCGGGAATATGTGAGGAAAGTATGAAACAGAAGGGCGGTATTTCAAGGCGGGATTTGATCATCAATACCTCGGCAGGTCTTGCCGCAACAGCGCTGCTGGGGGCCGATCTGTCAGGACCCGGGGGGACCGGTGCCGCACAGGAGCGTGTTCGAACGCGCGGGCCGGTCAAGACGGGGCACAACATACTGTTCATTTTCACCGACCAGGAGCGTCACTTCTCACGCTGGCCCAGGCGCCTCGATCTGCCAGGGCACGAGCGCCTGGCGCGCACAGGCACCTATTTCGGGCAGCATCACATCGGCGCGACGATGTGCACATCGTCGCGGTCGATCATGATGACCGGCCTGCAGACCGCGGCAAATGGCATGTACGAGAATCTCGATGTGCCGTGGGTGCAGGATCTGTCCCCGGATGTACCCACGATCGGTCACATGCTGCGCAAAGCCGGTTACTACACCGCGTACAAAGGGAAGTGGCACCTGACGCGTGCGTTCGACCAGCAATTCCCACCCGAGCGACTATTCACGCGGGAGATGGAGGTCTACGGATTCGCCGATTATGTGTCGCCGGGAGATGTCGTCGGCCACACGCTCGGCGGTTATTCGTTCGACCATCTGATTGCCGGCAGCGCGATTTCCTGGTTGCGGCGCGTCGCTCGTCCGCTAAGTGACGAAGGCAGGCCCTGGGCGCTGACGGTGGGCCTGGTGAACCCGCACGACATCATGTATTTCAACACGGATAGCCCGGGTCAAACGGTCCAGGATACCGGGCAGTTGCTGAGTCACGCTGCGCCGGCGCCGACGAACACGGCATATGCCGCCGAATGGGACATGCCGATACCCGGGAGTCTCACGCAAGCTTTCGATGAGCCTGGCCGACCGGCCGCGCATGGCGAGTTCGGCCGCGCGTGGGACTACGTGCTCGGGCATATTCCACCGGAAGAAGAGCGTTGGCGCCGTTTCAACAATTTCTATATCAACAGCATTCGCGCCGTCGACACCCAGCTCGCGAACATTCTCGGCGAGATGGATGCGCTCGGCATGACGGACAACACGATTATCATTTACACGGCCGATCACGGTGAGGCTGCCGGCGCTCATGGGCTGCGGGGCAAAGGGCCGTTTGCCTACCAGGAGACATTCCACGTCCCCATGTACGTCGTGCATCCGGACGTACGTGGCGGACAGAACTGCGGTGCGCTGACGTCACATATCGACATCGCGCCGTCACTTCTGGCACTGGCTGGCGCGGATCATACACAAGCAGCTGAGTTTGCCGGACGCGAACTGCCGGGCAAGGACTTTGCGTCCCTCCTTAACGATCCGCGCGGCGCCGCCGTCAATGCGGTACGCGACGCCGCACTCTTTACTTACAGCGGTTTGGCGTCAAATGACGGAGACTTGATGGCGTTCATCGCCAATGCCATGGCCGCCGGCAAAGACCCGAAGGCCGAGATGGCAGCTACCGGCTTCCGCCCGAATCTGAAAAAACGCGGTTCCGTGCGCTCGGTTACGGACGGTCGGTATACGTTCTCGCGCTATTTTTCGCCGACCGAGCACCACAAACCCGGGAGCCTCGACGAACTCTATCAATACAATGACCTCGAACTCTACGATCGCGAGAATGATGCCGGCGAAATCACGAATCTGGCTGCGGACCGGGACTCGAACGGCGAACTCGTGCTTGCGATGAGCGCCAAGCTCGAATCGGTCATCGCCGCGGAAATCGGCGTCGACGACGGACGTGAACTTCCAGAAGTCGATGGGGTTGAGTGGTCGCTTCCGCAGGAACGTTACGACTGAGTCAGACTTCGCCTCGGCATTCAGGATGGCCCTCCCGTCAAACGGGATTCGGCGAGCTATATCGATAGGGGAACGGTTCTACCAGGAAACGAAATATTGTTTCCTAACCAATTCGGTATCCCCAGATTTCATTCCTCCAATTAGCTTGCGACCGGGCTTCACTCGAACGAAAGATCGTGGCTACCGAATCTGCGCAGGTGCGTACTTCTGCAAAATCACGCCTCTCCGAAATGTGTTGACGGGCATACAAATTAGTCGCAACTTGGCCGTTTGCAGCAACAAGATACCTTCGGATACCGCAGGGGCAAGGTGATGGCGAACGCAAAAGAAAGGCCGTGGGATGAGATTCGCACAATGCTGGAGAGGAGTGACCCGGTTAGCGAAATCCAGACTTTTTTGGACGAGATGGAGCCAACCGAGTTGCTACATGCAGTGTTTACACTCGCTCCGGACGATCAACGCGCCTTGCTCGCAGTTCTCGATCCGGAGAAGGCGGCATCCCTGGTAGAAGACTTGCCTGATTCGCACGTCGCCGACCTCATAGAGGAAATGGCCGCGAAAGAAGCGGCACCAATCGTGGAGGAAATGGCCAGCGACCATCGTGTGGACGTTCTCGCTGAACTCGATTCGGAGGACGCCGAGGCGATTATCGCAGAGCTCGACGAAGAGGAGGCGAGTGAGGTTCGCGAATTGATCAACTACCCACCCGATCTGGCCGGTGGATTGATGATGACCGAATTCGCGTCCTACCCAATGGGGTCGACCGTGCGTGATGTGGTTGCCGACCTCACTGCGGACACGGTCGACTACGAGTTTTTGACCGTCCATTACATCTACGTCGTCGTCAAGAAAAGAAAGCTGAAAGGTGTCATTCGATTACGCGATCTGGTTTTCGCGGACAAGAATCAGACGATCGGAAGTATTGCAACGCCGGCGCTCTCGGTCAGCCCTGATACGCCCCTTGACGTACTCGAGGAATTCTTCGACGAGCACGATATAGCTGCCGTCCCGGTCATCGACGACAAGGGCATGCTGCTCGGGATCGTCCGTCGACGGGCCGTGCTGGAAGCACTGACAGAGCGAGCCGAGGCCGACAATTTGAAAGCCGCAGGTATTATCGGTGGCGATGAGCTTCGCAGTATGCCGGTGATCGTTCGATCGCGTCGCCGCCTTGCCTGGCTTAGCATTAACATCGGCCTGAATATCCTTGCGGCAAGTGTAATCGCCGCATACGAAGATACTTTGACAGCCGTCATTGCCCTGGCCGTGTTCTTACCAATCGTCTCCGATATGAGCGGCTGCTCGGGAAACCAGGCAGTAGCGGTGAGCATGCGCGAGTTAACGTTGGGCGCAGCACTGCCGGAAGACGTTATGCGTGTCTGGCGCAAGGAAGTGATTGTCGGCATGATAAACGGCGTGGCGCTGGGCGCGCTACTGGGCATTGCGGCCTGGGCCTGGAAAGGCAATCCTGTATTAGGCCTGGTCGTCGGCGGCGCACTCGCTGCAAATACTGTCGTCGCCGTCTCAATTGGGGGCACGGTACCACTGGTTCTTCGCCGGCTGAAACTGGATCCCGCGGTCGCCTCCGGCCCGCTCCTGACGACGGCGACTGACATGTGCGGATTCTTCTTGCTGCTCAGCTTCGCAAGTCTGGTCCTGCCTTTGCTGAGCTAAAACCTGAAAATGCGGGTGTCGTTCAATAACAGGACAGCAGCTGTCCACACCGTCGCACTTTGCCAGCCGCAGTGCTGACTGGCTACAGTATCGGCGCCGCCAGTCGGGACAGCCGTGCGCCGATCTTCCACCAGATCGGCTTTCGGTTCAGAGCGTCTGTATCGATCCGTTTGGAGCGTGCGAAATCATCCTCGAACATGGCTTGCATTTGCTGTGCGAATGCCTCGTCCAGGATGACCGCAGTGACTTCGAAATTCAGGCGGAACGAGCGATTGTCGAAATTGTGAGTGCCCACCGCAGATACCTGATCGTCGACCAGCATGACTTTCTCGTGCAGAAAGCCCGGCTCGTAGGCGTAAAAACGAATGCCAAGGTCGCGCAGTTCGTGAATATAGTGAAATGCCGCGAGATAGACGGGCAGGCTGTCGCCCTTGCCCGTGGTGATGATGCGAACATCCACGCCTCTCAGGGCCGCGAGCTGCAGCGCTTTCACGACGGCCTCGTCCGGGACAAAGTACGGCGCTGACAGCCAGATGCGTTCCCGGGCCGCACTCAATGCCGAGACGAAGAAAAGACTGGCGGTTTCCAGGTGCCCGGTTGGTGCTGTCGGAATAATGATTACCCTTTGATCGTGGTCCGCGGCCGGCTTCGGTACCCAGTTCGCTTGCGGAATCTCGCGTGTCGCCCAATACCAGTCTGCGAGGATGGTCAGCTGCACTTGCAATGTCGCCGGCCCTTCGATGCGTACGTGGGTGTCTCGCCACGGGCTGAAGTCCGGGTCGAGCCCAAGGTATTCATCGCCTACATTGTGGCCGCCAACCCAGGCGACAGTTCCATCGACAACGACCATTTTTCGGTGGTTGCGAAAATTCAGCTGAAACCGGTTGCGCAAACCCTGAGTCGGTCGGAACGCGCTGACCTCGATGCCGGCGGCATGCATTTCGTCCACATACTTCGAGGGCAGCCCCGAGCTGCCGATCTCGTCGTACAGCACGTACACGTCCAACCCGGCCCGCGCACGCTCAACCAATGCTGATTTTACCCGCTGCCCGAGGTCATCATCACGGATCATATAAAACTGGAACAGAATGTATTTTTCGGCTTGCGCAATTCCGTCGAGAATGCTTGCAAACGTTGCATCACCATTGATGAGCAATTCCACTTCGTTACCCTGGACGATATCGAACCCGGTGAGTTCATGAATTGCTCGATACCAGGATGGGGCCTCACCCGGCGCAATCTCCCACGAATCAAGGTTCTTCTCGAATCCGTGTAGCAGTTCTTCAATCTCCTCGTGCCGCTCCTTGAAGGCCTCGGCCATGCCCTCGAATTTGTTACGTCCGAATACGACGTATCCCGGCACGGCGACAAATGGAAAGGAAACGAGGGACACGGCCCATGCCACTGCGCCGGTTGCAGTTCTTACGGTTAATGTTGCATGAATTGCGGAAACCAGGCCCGC
>JAWWCT010000095.1:0-11840 GCA_033720315.1 Woeseiaceae bacterium
GCCTACATGCCGGGCACCGGTACGCCGGAGCCGGGCGGATTGACGACACGCGAGGCATTTCCCATCGTGCGCAGGCTGTGCGCGGAGAAAAACGTCGTCGGTTTTGAACTCGTGGAGCTCAATCCGCTGGTCGATCCGGGCTACACGTCGGCGCAGAATGCGGACCGGATTTTGCAGGAATGCCTGACCGGCATCGCAATGCGCAAGCGCGGCCTCACCGAGCCGCATTACCTGAGTCCGCTCACCGTCGATCACGGGCACGACAATTGAAAAAGTTTATTCTCATTTTGTGTTTGCTTCCTTTAGCGGCGTTCGCGGACGAACGGCCGCGCGCCCGTGATCTGGGTGTGCCGTTCGACGGCACCCCGGGACCGTTGAATGCGATCACCGACGTGAACGGGGTTACTGTCGGGCATTCGACCATCATCGAGGACTTCGACAACGGCAGCGCTGCACGCACCGGCGTGACGGCGATTCTGCCGCGCGGCATGGAATCGGTGACGCTGCCGGTGTTCGCCGGCACCGCCGTGCTGAACGGCGCGGGCGAGATGACAGGAACGATCTGGGTCGAGGCATCCGGGTTCCTCGAAGGGCCGGTCATGCTGACTTCGACGCAGAGCGTTGGTACGGTATTCGAGGCGACGACATGGTGGCGGGTCAACAGGGCGCCGCCGGACGTTACGGATTATGCCTGGCCCGATCCGGTGGTCGCCGAAACCTGGGGCGGCGATCTCAACGATGAAAACGGCTTTTACGTACGGCCGCAGCATGTGATCGAAGCCATCGAAACGGCGAAGACCGGCCCCGTCGCCGAAGGCAATGTCGGCGGTGGCACCGGCATGATCTGTTACGACTTCAAATGCGGCATAGGCACGGCGTCGCGCGTCGTCGAAACCGAGGACGGGGAATTCACCGTGGGCGTGCTCGTGCAGGCGAATTACGGCTGGCGCGACACTTTGATGATTGCCGGGGTACCGGTCGGGCGGGAAATTCCGCTTGAAACCGCTGCGAAAAATGCTGATCGCTTAGATGACAGATTTGGATCGATCATCGTCGTGATTGCGACCGACGCCCCGCTGTTGCCGCATCAGCTGAAACGTGTCGCCACCCGCGCGAGCTTGGGAATCGCCAGGGTCGGCGGTATGGCGAGCAACGGCTCCGGCGACATCTTCATTGCTTTCTCGACCGCCAATCCGAAGGAGCTGCGTGCCGGGACCAACCTGACGGTCCGACTTCTCGGTAACCAGCACATCACGCCGATTTTCACGGCAACGGTGCTGGCGACCGAGGAAGCCATCGTCAATTCGCTGGTTGCGGCGGAGACGATGACCGGACATCGCGGCACAAAGATCGAGGGCGTCGATCACGAGGCGTTGCGCGCTGCATTACGCAAGTACAACCGGCTCCGGGAAACTCGCTGAGGTGGAGAATACCGGCGCCGTACTGGCGACGCTCGTCGTCTACAATCTCGCGCTGATCGGCGTCGGACTCTGGGCCAGGGGCCGCAACAGGGATGTCGCGGACTACTTCCTCGCCGGTCGCGGGCTCGGGCCGTGGGTGGCGGCGATCAGCGCGTCGGCGAGTTCCTCGTCCGCCTGGACGCTGTTGGGCGTCAGCGGCGCCGCCTATGCCTGGGGGTTGCCGGCGTTGTGGATCTTCCCGTCGACCGTTGGCGGATTTGTCATCAACTGGCTGTGGGTTGCGCCGCGGTTGCAGAAATTGTCGCGGCAAGAAGGTTCGGTCACCCTGAGCGAGGTCATCGCGCCTGCGACGTTCGGCAACCTGCGGCAACTGATCCTGCGCGGTGCGGCGATCATCATCGTCTTTTGTTTCGTGTTTTACATCGCGTCTCAGTTCGAGGCGGCGGGCAAGGCATTCGAGTCAGTGTTCGGCCTGCCGAAACAGACCAGTATCCTGATCGGTGCGGGCATCGTGCTCGTTTACACCTTACTCGGTGGCTTCTGGGCGGTGAGCGTAACCGATACCATCCAGGGGTTGCTGATGTCGGTGGCCGGCATCGTGTTGCCGCTGGCTGCGCTGTTCGCTGTCGGCGGCTTCGGCCCGCTGGCCGATGGCTTGAGGGAAATCGGTTCCGCCGGATCGCCGCTCGGCGGCGGTGCATTCGGTGTCCTGACCGGCGTGTTCTTCGTCCTCGGGCTGTTCGGCATCGGCATCAACTACCCGGGACAACCGCACGTGGTCAATCGCTTCATGGCGCTGAAAGACGAACGCAGCCTTCGCCAGGGGCGCATCATCGCCCTGACCTGGGCGGTGCTGGTGTTTGCCGGCATGCTGTTACTTGGTTTATGCGGTCGCGTGCTGTTCTCGAATCTCGGTGACTCCGAACAGGTACTGTTTCATGCCGCCGGCGTATTACTGCCGGCCGTCATCGCGGGCGTCATGCTCGCTGCCGTGCTGTCCGCCATCATGTCGACGGCGGACAGCCAGTTGCTGGTCGCGTCCTCGGCGATCTCCTACGACTGGCAGATCGCTTCCCATCGCGAAAAGACCGGTCTGACAGAATCGCGTACGACGCTGATCGTTGTCCTGATTCTCGCGGCGATTCTCGCGCTCGTGTGGCGCGCCGATATTTTCTCGCGTGTCCTGTTCGCCTGGTCCGCCGCGGGTTCGGCATTTGGCCCGATCCTGATCATGCGTCTCCTCGGTCGTTCTGTATCGGAGAAAAGCACGCTCATCGCCATGGTGACCGGGTTTGGCCTGACGGTGCTGATTTCGTGGTTGCCGGATATGCCCGGCGACTTTGCAGAGCGCATCCTGCCATTCGTTGCGGCGATAACGATCGCCTACCTCGGCAGTCGGGGTCAGAGCCGGCTCTGACCCTAATCCGCGGTGATGGCACCGCGGATGTCGCTCATCTTGGCCTTGAAGTAACGCGCGATATCGTCGGCGATCACCAGGTTTGTCGGCACCAGGATCAGCGTGATCATCGTCGCGAACAGGATGCCGAAGCCCAGTGAAATCGCCATCGGTATCAGGAATTGCGCCGACGACGATTGGTCCATCAACAGCGGCGTCAAGCCGAAGAAGGTCGTAATCGAGGTCAGCATGACCGGGCGGAACCTGACGACGCCGGCGCGTTCGACAGCCGAGCGCAGACTTTCACCCGCGCTCCGGTGGCGCTGATTGACAAAATCGACGAGCACGAGACTGTCGTTGACGACGACGCCGATCAGTGCCAACAGACCGAGAATACTGAGAATCGTCAACGTGACGCCCATGATCCAGTGCCCGATGACGGCCCCGATGATACCGAACGGAATGACCGACATGACGATCAGCGGTTGCACGTAGGACTTGAGTGGCAGGGCGAGCATGCAGTAAATCGCGAACAGTACGACAACCACGCCAAGTTGCAGGCTGCCGAAGGTCTCCGCTTGCCGTGCCTGCTCGCCTTCGAGCGTGTAGGACACCGACGGGTATTTCACCAGGAGCTGCGCGAGAAATGCTTCCAGGTCATTCAAGAGCACCACCATGTTGGTGTTGTCCTTGTCGACGTCGGCGGTAACGTTCAGAACCCTGTAACCGTCGATGCGCGAGATCTGTGACGGGCCGCGACCGGGCTCGATGGTTGCGACGTTGGCAAGCGGCACCAGCCGCCCGTTCGGCGCGGTGATCAGCATTTCATTGAGGGAAGCAATCGTGCGCCGCTCGTCGATGGGATAACGAACCAGCACGCGAATGTCGTCGCGGCCGCGCTGGATGCGCTGCGCCTGCAGTCCTTTGAATGCCTGACCGACCTGGTTGACGATATCGTTGCGCGTCAACCCGAGGAGATGTCCCTGTGGGCTCAACTCGATCTGCAATTCCTCCTTGCCGTCCGAAAGGCTGTCGGCAATTTCGAAGACGCCCGGGATCGTGGCGAGGAACTTTTTGGTCTCCTCGCCGATGGTGTTCAGCGTCTCCAGCGAATTACCGCTGAATTGCACATCGATGGGATCGCCGGCGCGGAAGAACGAGGCGCGGAAATTCAGGTTCTCGGCGCCGGGGATCGGTCCGGCCAGGTCCCGCCATTCGTCGTTCATTCTGGCAACCGAGAAGGGGATGGTACGATCCTGGCGCGGCACGGTCTCGATCTGTACGCGTGCAAGATGCGAGCCGTTGCTGCGGCCGCCGGAGCCGACACTCGACAGGATATTGGTGAGCATGCTCTGACCGGTTTCGGGGTCGGTGTATTTCTCCTGCAGTTCCTGCGCCGCTTCCACCAGCTTTTCCGCGTGCCGACTGGTTACGGAAAACGGTGTACCGACCGGCATGGTCAATGTCGCGGTTGCCGTTTCTCCCTCGACGCGTTCGAACATGACAAATCGCGTCCAGCCGCTGACGATCAGCATCACGAGAATAATCAACACCCCGGCAAACGTTGCAACCGTGGAATAGCGATGGCGCAGGCAGAACTTCAGTGCCGGGTCGTAATACTTGACGATCAGTTCCTCGAAGCGGTCCGCAAAACGGCTTTGCCAGGCCTGGAAGCCGGTCGCTTTCTGATCGTGTTCGTGCAGGTGTATGTGCTTGAGATGCGCGGGCAGAATCAATTTGGACTCGACCAGCGAGAACAACAACACCGGGATGACGACGGCGGGGATCGGCGCGAAGACTTCGCCCATGCGGCCTTCGATGAAAGCGAGTGGCATGAACGCGGCAATCGTCGTAAGAATGCCGAAGGTCACCGGTATGGCGACCTCCTTGGTGCCCTGTATCGCCGCGGATAACCCGGTATCCCCCTGGCGCATGTGCGAGTACACGTTCTCGCCAGTGACAATCGCGTCGTCCACCACGATGCCGAGCACGATGATGAAGCCGAACGCACTCATCAGGTTCAGGCTGATATCGAAGAAATACAGGACGATAAAAGCCCCGAGAAAACTGATCGGGATGCCCAGGAACACCCAGATGGCGACTGCGGGACGCAAAAACAGCGACAACAACAGGATCACCAGGACGCTGCCCTGCACCGCGCTGTTGGTCATGATTCCGAGGCGGTCTTTCAGGCGCGACGAATCGTCGTCCCAGTAGGAGAGCTCCATGCCGACCGGCAGGCTGTCCTGTTTCGAGGCGATGTAATTCCTGACGGTCTCGGAGATCTCGATCGCGCTCTGGTCTCCAACGCGTTCTACATCGACGAAAGCCGCGAACTTGCCGTTGAAGCGCGTACGCAGCGATTCTTCCTCGAAGCCGTCGATGACCTGTGCGACATCGGACACGCGGACGATGCTGCCATCCGGGTTGGTCTTGACGACGATTTCCTCGAACTCGCCGCGCCGGTATGCCTGGCCCTTGGAGCGGATCAACACGTCGCCGCCTTCGGTGCGCACGTTGCCAGCGGAAATATCCAACGAGCTGTCGCGAATCGCGCGTGCGATGTCGGCGAGTGTCAGGTTGTATTCCCGCAGGCGGTCGGCAGAGGCCTCGACCGCAATCTCGTAACGTCGGACCGATCCCAGGCTGACCTTGGTGATGCCGTCGACGCGCAGCAGGTCATCGCGCACGCGTTCGGCGTAAAGCCGGATCTCGTCCTCGCTGTAGTCGCCGGCGATGACGACGCTGATAACCGGCCAGGAACGCTGCGCCAGGCTGATGACGGGCTTTTCCGTATCCGCGGGAAACACGTTGATGGCGTCGACGCGACTCTTGATGTCGTCCAGCAACTCGCGCGGGTCGTAATCGGCGTCGATCTCGATCCACACGCGCGTGCTGCCTTCGACGGAGATCGAACGAATCTTGTCGATGCCCTCGAGGTCTTGTACGGCTTCCTCGATGCGCACAGCGACGCCGAGCTCGACGTCTTCCGGGGTTGCGCCACGCAGCGGCACTGACACGGTCACCGTGTCCGGGTCGGAAAACGGGAAGATCTCCAGCCTGATGCCGTCGTTAAGCGCAAGCAGCCCTCCCGCCATGATGCTCACCATCAGCAGGTTGGCTGCGACCGAGTTCCTGGCGAACCAGGAGATCATTCGTCGGCCTCGGGGAGATTGCGGCTGATGCGGCGGTCGCCACGTTCACCCACGACTGAAACGCGAATACCGGAGGTCACCTGGCCGAGCGGCGTCAGCACCAGCATGTCACCTGCTTCGAGACCGGCACTGATGATTGCCTCGACGTCGTTCTGCCATGCGATCTCGATGTCACGCCGCCGCAGGATGCCGTCCTCGACGATATACACATAGCTGCCCTGGTAAATCGTATTGTTCGGAATCACCAGTGCGTCCGCGATGGTCTTGCCCTCGAGTCTCGCGGTCACGTACTGGCCAATCTTGATGGGCGTCTGGTCTTCGTTGCGGCGGCCAAACGGGTCGTCGATCTGCGCGATGACGTGCAGTTGCCGAGCGGTTTCGTCGATCGCGCCTTCCGTGCGGACCAGCACTGCGTCCCAGGACTCCTCCCCCCCGAGATCCGAGCGAATATCGACCTGGTTCTGGTTGGCCCGTGACACCTCGGCGAAGCGATAGGATTCCGGCAGGTTTATAAACGGTAGGTCGCGATTTCTGAGCGGCAAGCGAATCTCGACATAGTCCGTCGCATAGATTTCCGCGAGTTGCGTGTTTGGCGACACGACCTGGCCCACATCGACCAGCTTTCTCAGCACACGGCCGGCAAACGGCGCGACGATATTGGTGCGCTCGAGATCGAGCTGCGCTTTTCTAAGCGCGGATTCTGCCGAGATCACTTTGGCCTTTGCCGCCTCGAGCTGCGGAATGCGCAATACGAGTTCCGGTGCCTCACCGGTATTGCCGAGCCGCGCCCAGTCTTCCTTCGCCTGGTTGGTCCGCGCCTCGGCTTCGGCCAGCGCCTGCCGCGCATCCATCAGCGTCGCCTCGGCAATCCGCACGTCCGCTTCGTAGTCTCGCGGATCGATTTTCGCCAGCACGTCGCCTTCCTCGAAGAAACCGCCGTTGCGTACGTTTTCGTTGACTGAAACGATTTGTCCGCCGACCTGTGCGACGAGGATGCTGCGTGTGCGCGGCTGCACCGTCCCGTAACTTTCCAGCATGACGGGGTAGTCGGTCTCGGCCACGACCCGCGTTTCAACAGTCATCATCGGTCCGGAAAAAGGCTGGCGCTGCTCCGACTCCGGCGGGTTCAAGCGGATGATGATGGCAATCAGCAAGGCACCGCCGAATATGGCCAGCGGTAAAAATTTTCTGTGCTTTTTGAGATCGATCATCAGTATTCGGTCGCGAACTCACCGCCCAGGGCGAGATACAGGGCAATTCGATTCTGGAGAAGCAGGTTGGTCAGTTCCACCACGGTCGCCTCGGCGTCGAACGCCTGGCGCTGCGATTCGAGGACGGTCGTGTATGGGACCAGCCCACGCTGGTATTGTTCAAGCGCAAGCTCCAGTGCCGCGCGCGAGTTGGCTTCGGCATCGACAAACGATTCATAGCGCTCGCGCAGCGATACCGAACGCGAGATGGCATTCTCCACGTCCGCGAACGCCCTGAATACCCGGTCCAGGTATTGTTGTTCCGCCTGCCGTACCCTCGCCGCCGCCTGTTCCTCCAGCGCCTCAAGCCGCCCTGCATTGAAAAGCGGCTGCGTCGCGCTGCCGGCGATCGACCAAACCGACAGATCGGTATCCAGCAGGTCGGAAAATTCTGCGGACGTCACACCGGCGCTGCCGACGAGCGACAGACTCGGAAACCGCGCCTTGTGCGCAGCGGCAAGATCGGCATCCGCAGCGAGCAAGTCGAGCCATGCTTCGCGCAGATCGGGACGGCGGGTAATCAGTTCCGAGGGCAAGCCGGTCGGTATCGGATCGGTCACCACCGGCAACGTGTCCGGCATTTCCATGCGCCCGTCAGGATAGCGCGCGAGTGACAGCTGCAAGTCGGCGATGGCTTCGAAAACGGATTGTTCCTGCTGCGCGTAATTCGCCTGCTGGCGCTCGACCTGGTTACGCGCCAGGTACAAGTCGAGTGCATCGTTCAGTCCCTGGCGGTAACCGCTGGCGACGATGTCGTGACTTTCGACGACGTTTTGCAAGCGGCGCTCCGCGACCTCGAGCAACTGTTTCGCTTCGATGACCCGGTAGTAAGAGGATGCGGTCGTGGCCGCAAGATTGCGCTGCGCGGATTCGTAGCGTGCATCCTGTGCGCCGAACGCGAGTTGTGCTGCCTGCTGCTGCTTTGAGAGCCGTCCCCACAGGTCGATTTCCCAGAACGCGCCGACCTCGGCGCCGTAGGTTTCCGTGGTGATGCGCTGACCTGCGGAATCCCTGGCGCCACGACGCGCTGCATCGAGCGACACATCGAGCTCCGGAAAGCGGTTGGCACGAATGACGACCACAATTTGCTCTGCCTCGTAAAGCCGCGCGCGCTCCTGCTCGAGCAGGTAATTGTTCGCGATGGCCTCGCCGACCAGGCCGGTGAGCTGCGGATCGTCGAAACCCTCGAGCCAGTCGAGCTCGACACTGCCTGCCTCGCCACCCCGGGCCCAGCCCTCCGGCAGGCTGATGTCGCTGGCCCCGGGGGTAATCGCGGAATGCGAGCAGGCACCGAGGCTGCCCGCCGTTACAGCGAGCAACGGCAGCCAATTCAACAGCTTATAGAGGGGTCGGGGACGCAAGGCAGGTTCCGCTCGGATTCCAGGACCGGTCGGTAAGTATCCCAAGATCCCGCCATGCGCGAAAGCGCTCTTGTCGCTTCTTTGCAAACCCTGTGAATCCCGTGCAGTCTTGCCGCCCATGAAGCTGGATCGCTTTATCCGTCTTGCGGTCGGCCTGCTGATACTGCTGGTTTTTATCATCGCGATCGCCGCGATGCTGTTCGTGACCGAATCCGCACTCAACGTCTGGGACCGGCTCGTGCAGGGCCCGAGGTTCCTGCTGTACGGCTACTTCGCCGCCATTGCCGCATTATTCGCTGCAGCGGTCTGGCTGATCGTGCGACTGCTCGTCAGGCGCAAAAGCCGGGAACAAAAGTCGTCCACGCAACCGTTGCGACAACAGGACATCAGGGAACGGCTGCGGGAGGCCGAAAAAGCCGGGGTCAGCGTCGACCAGGCTCAGGCGGAACTCCAGGAACTTGCCGCGCGGCAGGAAAGCGGTTCGATACACCTGTGTTTTTTCGGCGAGATCAGCACCGGCAAGAGTTCCCTTATCAAGGCGCTGATTCCCGAAGCGGATGTCGCTGTCAGTGCCGTCGGCGGCTCGACCGTCGATATTCGTCACTATCGCTGGCGCGATAACGATGGTCGACAGATTCTGCTTACCGACGTGCCGGGCGCGGGGGGCCTCGACGGCGAGCTCGACAAGATTGCCGAACAAGAAGCGCTGCGCTCACATCTGGTGCTGTTCGTCTGCGACGGCGATCTCACACGCGCCGAAAGCGATGCGGTAAAACGTCTGCTCGCATTGGAAAAACCGCTGATTCTCGTGCTGAACAAATCGGATCGCTATTCGCGCGAGGAGCAATCGATGCTGATGGAGCACCTGCTTGATCACGTCAGCGAACTTGGCAGCGAATTTTCCAGGGAAGAAGTCGTTGCGGTGTCGGCAGGCGGTGAGGTCGACGTCATCGAACGCGCATCCGATGGAACGGAAACGACTGTCAGGCGCCAGCGTCCTGCCGATATCGGCGTACTTGTGGTGGCGATCAACCGCCTGCTCGCGCAGGATGCAAACTCGCTCGACCTGAAACGCGACCGCGCCGTGTTCCGGCTGGCCGCCGGCAAGCTTAAACAGGCGGAACTCGAATACCGCCAGCAACGCGCCGAGCAGATTATCCGCAGCTCGACCCGCAAGGCCGTCATCGGGGCATTGGCCGCCGTCAGTCCCGGCACCGACATCATCATCCAGGGATACATCGGCTCGGCGATGACCCGCGAGTTATGTGCGCTTTTCGACGCGGCACCGCGCGACATCGACATCGAGGAGTTTCTCAATCTCAGCCAGAGTCGCGCCGGCAAGGCGGTGCCGTTGACGCTTGCCGTCGCCGGCAACGGTCTCAAGGCGTTCCCGGGCGCCGGAACGGTCGCCGGCGGGCTCGTGCATGCGGTAGCCTACGGCCTGATATTCGACGCACTGGGCCGAAGCCTCGTCGCCACCCTGAAAACGCACGGCCAACTGGACCCCGAAGCAGCCGCCAAAGAATTTGAGGACGGAATCAGTGAGCATATTGAAGCGGGTGTTCGACAGGTTGCCCGGATGGCCCTGGATCAGGCCAAAGACAAAGACTGATACTTATGATGACGGCGGCGAAGCTCACCTCAATCTCGCCCGGGAAAGCTTAAAAGACCTCATCGAAGACACGCGCTTGCCTCCCGGCGTCCGCGATTCCCTTGCGCACGACTATGAAGCCGTGCAATCCATGCTGGACAAACTGCAGCACGGTCACCTGCACATCGCCGTGTTCGGTCGCGTTAGCACCGGCAAGTCGTCCTTGCTGAATGCGCTCATCGGCGAACAAAAATTCACGGTCAGCCCGCTGCACGGCGAGACCAAGAAATCCTCGATGGAGCAATGGTCGGAAATCCAGGCGGCCGGTGTGTTCCTGATCGATACGCCCGGGCTGGACGAGGCGGGCGGCGAAGCGCGCGAGGAGATGGCGAAAGAAGTTGCGAATCGTTCCGACCTCGTTATCTTCGTCCTCGACAGCGACATCACCGACAGTGAGCTGCAAGCACTCAAGACCCTGTTGTCGCAGGGCAGGCCGGTCGTCATTACCCTCAATAAGTCCGACCTTTACACAAAGGACGAACTCGAATCCCTGCTCGAATCGATCCGCAACAAGACCAAGGGTCTCGCGCAGCCGGACGATGTCATCGCCATCGCGGCGAGTCCGCGGCCGCAGGATGTCGTCGAAATCGACGAAGAGGGCAAGGAGGCTCCGGCAACCCGCGAACGTCGCCCGCAAGTCGAGAAACTGCGTCTGCGACTGTGGGAGATTTTCGAGGCCGAAGGTAAGACGCTGGCGGCGCTCAATGCCAGCCTGTTCGCCGCCGATCTCTCCGACCAGGTTGGCAAACGCATCCTCAGCGCACGCAAGGAGATTGGCGACAAACTCGTGCGCACTTACTGTGTTGCCAAAGGCGTGGCGGTGGCCTTTAACCCCATGCCGGTTGCGGACCTGTTCGCTGCCGCGTTTATCGATGTCGGCATGGTGATGCACCTGTCGAAGGTCTACGACCTGCCACTCAGCCGCCGGGAAGCCGGCTCACTGGTCAGCATCATCGTCGCCGAGGCCGCCGCCCTGATGGGCACCGTCTGGGCGCTGCATTTCGTGTCGAGCGCCCTGAAAGCCGGCACCGCCGGCTTGTCGACGCTGGTTACCGCAGGGGCGCAGGGCGCGATCGCTTACTACAGCACTTACGTCGTGGGAAAGATCGCCGGCGAATATCTCGCGAAAGGTAAATCCTGGGGCGAGGGTGGGCCGAAAGCCGTGGTGCAGAAGATCCTCGACAGCCTCGACCGGGACACCGTGCTCAGCGAAGCCCGGAGAGAAATCCAGGCGAAGCTCGGCCTCACCTGAGCCGACTCAGCCCTTTTCGTACGGCGTTCCGTCCCGGTGCGTGAACACGCGCTCCCCTTTGCCATCCGCTACCAACTGTAAGTCGATGTCGGGGTAATACACTTCGTCCTCGGCGATCCGGTCGCCGATTTCGAGAAACGAGGCGACGGCATCACTTTTGTTGACGAGATGGTGGCCATTCGATTTTCCTGCAGGAAATCCGACGACCATGCCGGGCGTCAGCACCTGCTCACCGTCGTCCGTCACCAGGGTCAATTCACCCGAGACGACATAAACGAATTCGTCTTCGTGCGTGTGCCAATGTCGTTGGGACGACCAGCCGCCCGGCTCGAGGTCGACCAGGTTGACGCCGTA
>JAWWCT010000096.1:0-11327 GCA_033720315.1 Woeseiaceae bacterium
ATTTTCTCCCGCAGTCTCTTTACTTCCTTGCGGGTCAGACCGGTCATTACGGCGACGCGGGAGATATTGGTGGGGCGACCGCGAAGACCATAGTCGGTAGTCGCGACATCGACGAAGGCACTTTTAGAGATTTCTGCAAATTCCCGGTAGCCAATACCGGATTTCATTAGGAACCTGGCGATCGGTTTAAGGGCTTTAAGAAGAGCGGATAAAACGTTGTTCTTCGCCGTGTCTTGCATGGTCGCGAAATATAGGTAACGCACTTGTTTAGGGCTATCGAAATACAGAAATTGGGAAAAATAGACCAATTTTTGTTTCCGCGGCACCGCAACAACGAATGGTTAATCTGGGAATATCGCGGACTTTTAAAGTTTGATTTCATTGGGGTTTTTTGCGCTCAAATTCCCAAATGTTGATCAACTATTGATCAGAAAGGAATTTTTGGAGCTGAGCTTCATCAATGGTCTCGATTCCCAGGTTTTGCGCTTTTGTGAGTTTTGAACCAGCTTTATCGCCGTACACGACGTAGTCGGTGTTTTTGGAAACACTGCCCGTCACCTTGCCGCCGGCGGCCTGAATCAACTCTTTGGCCTCATCCCGGGTCAGGTTTGGCAATGTGCCGGTCAACACAAAGGTCTTGCCGGTCAGCGGCCCTTCCACTTTGCTGGCACCCGAAGCGGACTCTTTCCAACTGAGACCGGCGTCCACCAGCCGGTCGATGACTTGTTGATTGTGTTCCTCGGCAAAGAAGGCGCGGATCCTTGAGGCGACGACCGGTCCGACGTCGGGGACGCCCTGCAAGTCCTCCTCGCCGGCCTCCAGGATGCTTTTCAAATTGCCGAAATGATGGGCCAGGGAAGCGGCGGTGGCCTCGCCCACTTCGCGTATGCCGAGCCCGTACAGGAATCTTGCCAGCGTCGTGTCCTTGCTCTTCTGGATCGCCGCCAGCAGATTTTCCGCGGACTTTTCTCCCATACGTTCCATCTGCGTCAATTCGTCCTTGGTCAAGCTGTAGAGATCGGCGGGCGTCTTGATGCGATCCATGGCCACCAACTGCTCGATGAGCTTGCTGCCGAGACCATCGATATCCAGTGCGCGTCGAGACACAAAGTGCTTCAGAGCCTCGGCGCGCTGTGCCGCGCAGTACAGACCGCCGGTGCATCGCAAAACGGCCTCTCCTTCCTCACGAACCACCGCAGACTTGCACACCGGGCATTTTCTGGGTGCCCTGACTTTCCGGGCATTTTTTGGGCGCCTGTCCGGCACGATCTTGACGACTTCGGGAATGACGTCGCCGGCACGCCGCACGAACACGGTATCGCCTACGCGGACGTCCTTGCGGTTCATCTCGTCCATATTGTGCAGCGTAGCGTTACTGACCGTGACGCCGCCGACAAATACCGGCTCCAGCCTCGCCACCGGCGTCAGCGCTCCCGTGCGACCGACCTGGAACTCGATGGCGCGAACGACGGTGAGTTCTTCTTCGGCGGGAAATTTGTGCGCGATAGCCCAACGGGGCGCACGGGACACGAAACCGAGCGTCTTCTGGTAGTCGAGTCGATCGACCTTGTACACGACGCCGTCGATGTCATAGTTGAGCGTGTTTCGTTTGGCGCCGATGTCCCGATAAAAAGACAAACAACCTTCAATGCCCTTGACGACCTCACGCTCGGGACACACCTTGAACCCGAGGTCGCGCAAGCGATCGAGAATCTCACTCTGACGATCCGGCAGCTTGCCGCCGTCGCTTACCCCCACGGAGTAGACGTAGATGTCGAGGGGCCGCTCGGCGGTCAGCCGCGGATCGAGCTGTCGCAGGCTGCCTGCCGCGGCATTGCGTGGGTTGACGAAAGTCCGTTCGCCCTTTGCCTCCGCTTCCTGGTTGTATTTCTTGAAGCCTTCTCGCGGCATGAATACTTCACCGCGCACTTCCAGGGTTGACGGGTACTTGTTGCCCATTAGTTTCAACGGCACTGCGTCGATGGTACGCACGTTGTGGGTGATGTCTTCGCCGGTGGTGCCGTCACCGCGGGTCGCGCCCCGTCGCAACGTTCCGCCTTCATACAACAAACTCACGGCCACGCCGTCGAGTTTCGGTTCAGCCGCGTAACTCAAATCGCTGTCGATGTCGATTTTCAGCCGGTCCGTGACCCGCCGGTGAAATGCCCGCAGTTCGTCTTCGGAAAAGGCATTGTCGAGTGACAGCATCGGGATGACGTGTTGCACGGTGCCAAATGCCTTGACCGGCTCGGCACCCACGCGCTGGGTCGGCGAATCGTCGGTGACGAGGTCCGGATGATTTTTCTCGAGCTCTTGCAGTTCACGAACCAGGCGGTCGTACTCCGCATCCGGAATCTCGGGTTCGTCGAGCACGTGATATTGATAATTGTGGTGGCGAATCTGCTCGCGAAGCGATTCAACTCGTTTTTTCGTCGCGGCGGAGGCAGTCATTGGCGGAACAATGAATCAGGCGACGAGATGACTATGCTCGAACTGAATGATCTCCTCGCGCATGTATCGTTCGCGCTGGATGCTCAGGGTACTGCCGGTCTCGTCGAGCAGCTCGGCATTCAGTGACTGGCTCAGGGTGCGGGCCGCGGCCACCATCGAATCGAAGGCCAATGCACCTTCGACCGGACCGGGCAGCACCATGAACAGGCTGATCCCGGGAATCTGCTGGTCCTTCAGGTTTTTCAGGTCGAACGTGCCGGGTTCGACGAGGCTGGCCGCGCTGAACACGATCTTGTCCTCGTCCGCTGCCTCATAGTGATGGTAGATGCCGAACTTGCCGTGACGCATGCCGATGCCACGCAGGTTCAAGGCGAGTTCTTCACCATTGATGGCGCCGTTGTTCCTGGCGACCAGGCGCAAGGTAACGATCTTCTGCTCTGTGGCACCGCCGTTTGTTACAGACGGGCGCTCTTGACTGACCTGCTCGCCGGAATCGGCGACCTCCGGAATCGGTTCACTGAATTCCGGGCTGACGGGCGGAGTCCCAGATTCTTCAGATTGCGCTCGCTGTTTGCGGCTGTAGAAATACACGCCGGCGACGATCAGCACTCCAAACAGCAACAGCAACCAGCGCAGACCATCCATAACGTTTCTCTGACGAATTCAAGTCAGCTTGCCGCCATTTTCACGGCCTCGTCAAGGTCAACCGCAACCAGACGCGAGACACCCGGCTCTTGCATCGTCACGCCGGTCAGCTGACGCGCCATTTCCATGGTCACCTTGTTGTGGGTGATGAACACGAACTGCACCACGCCCGACATTTCCTTGACGATATCGCAGAAGCGCGCGACATTGGCATCGTCCAGCGGCGCGTCGACCTCGTCCAGCAGGCAGAACGGCGCCGGATTCAGCTCGAAAATAGCGAATACGAGCGCCACCGCGGCGAGTGCCTTTTCACCGCCGGACAACAGGTGAATGGTGCTAATGCGCTTGCCCGGCGGTCTCGCCATGACGGTGACACCTGCCGACAGCAAGTCGTCGCCCGTCAGTTCGAGATAGGCATGGCCGCCGCCAAATAATTTCGGAAACAGGCGCTTGAGGCCGGCATCGACATTCTCGAATGTCTCACGGAAACGGGTGCGGGTTTCTCGGTCTATCTTGCGAATCGCGCCTTCCAGCGTATCCAGTGCGTTGTTCAGATCCGCGAGTTGCGAATCGAGATATTCCTTGCGCTCCGACTGTTCCTGAAACTCGTCGATGGCCGCAAGGTTGATGGGGCCCATACGATCGATGCGGGCGCGAATTTTCTCGAGCTTTAGTTCCCAGCTCTCCGGATCTGCGGCATCGTCGAGCCCGGCGAGCAGCTCGTCGAGATCGAAGCCGGTCCGCTCGAATTGCTCCATGAAACCTTCTCGGCGTACGCGCACTTCCTGAACCGCCATGCGGGCGTCCGCGACCACCGACTGAAACTCCTCGACGGACTGCATGGCGGCGACGCGGCTCTGGTCGAGTTCGCGGAGCAGGTTTTCCACCTCTTCGACGCGGCTCCTGGCCTCGGTCATCTCGTTTTCGATCGCCACCCGTGCCTCGAGCAGTTTGGCGAGCTCGGCCTTGTTCGCCTTTAATGGCGCATCGCTCTCTTCGAGCTGCTGGCGAATTTCCTTTTCACGCTGACCAAAGTGCTGAAGCTGGGCTTGCATACGCGACAGGCTTTGTGCCGCTGATTCCTTGCTGGATCGCCGCGTCTCGAACTGCACGGTGAGTTCGTGCGCCTGGCTGCGATCTTCATCCGCCTGTGCCTTGACGCGTTGCAATTCCGCTTTCAAATCGTCGCGTTGCGATTCGAGTTGCACCCGTTGTTGTTCGATCTCTGCTATGCGACTTGTCGCGCGTTCGTATTCGCTTTGCGACCTGGCGAGCTGCGCTTCGGCTGCTGCGGCCTCGTTCGCCACAGCCTCGGCTTCACGCGCCTCTTCCTGCTGCCTGGCATTGACGTCGTCCAGTTGGAAACGCATCGCATCCACATCGGCCTTCAAGGTCGAGTATTCGGCCAGTTGTGCGGCGGCTTTCTTTTGCAAGCTGTCGCGATTCGTTTCCAGCTGAATCAGCCGGCGACGCCCGTTTGCCAGCAGCTTTTTGGTGCTTTCATATTTCGACGTCAGCTCACGGACTTTTTCCTTGAGCCGGCGCATGTCGTGTTCGCGACCGAGTACGCCCGCGTTTTCGTTCTGGTCGCGACATACCCGCAACCAGTCCCTGCTCATCCACACGCCTTCCCTGGTGATAATCGATGCCTCGGACCCGGGCCGATCCAGTTGCGCCCGCATGGCCAGCGCGTTATCGAGCCCGTTGGCGATCCTCACCGTGCGCAGAATCTCGATGACACCATCCGGGGCTCGACTCACCCGTGACGCCAGCGTCGCCGCTACATCGTTGTCCGGCGCCGCTCGCCGGGAATCGATGAGCAGGGTCAGCGTGCCGTTCTGCAATTTACCCAGGCTGGCCGCTGCCTCATCGACATCGTTGACACAGATCGCCTGCAGGTAATCGCCGAGCACCGTTTCGACCGCGACCTCCCAGCCTTTGTCGACGTCCATCGACTGCGCGACCCGCCTGGCGTTCTTCAAGCCGCTGGCTTCGAGCCAGCTCTGGATCGCCTCGTCGCTCTGGCCGAGCGCCGCCTGCTGGATCGCCTCCAGCGATGCATATTTCGCCTGCGCTTCCTGCAGCGCCGCCTGGCGTTCGTCGATCAGCCTGCCGAGCTTGGTGTCCTCGTCACGAAGCTTGTGTATCTGCGTGCCCAGCTCGGCGATCGCCTTCTCGAATTCATCGCGGGACCGCCGCGCCTGCGCTTCTTTTGCCGAGGCTGTCTCGAATTTTTTCTCTAAATCTTCCGAGGCGCTGCTGGATGCCGAGGTGCCGAGTTTTGCCTGGCGTTCCTTGAGGCGGGCGATTTGCGCCTGTAGTTGTTCGGTGCGGGTCTCTTCGATTCCCAGGGTGTGCTGCGTTTCATTCAGCGTGCGGCTCGATCCGTCCCACTTCTCCTGCCACTCCGCCAGCGCCTGCTCGGCAGCCTGCAGGGATTCCTGCGATCGCCGTTCGCTGTCTTTCGCTTGTTCGAGCCCCGGCACGAGCTCGCTGAGTCGCAAGTCGAGCTGTTCGATCTGGCTTTGATCCGAATTGATGTGTTCGGCGATTTCCGCCGAGGCCTGGATGGCTTGCTCCAGATCCTTTTGTTGCCGCTCCCGCAGTTCGTGGGCGTGTTCGATGGACTGCTCGATGCGCGCTATCTCGGAGCCGGACCGGTAGTAGCGTCCCTGCACCTCGTTGAATTCGTCGGAGCGTTCGCCCTGCTTGACCCGGACTTCCTCGATATGCGCTTCGATCTTGCGCTGTTCCGCAAGCAACGCCTCGAGGGTCGTTTCCTTCTCGCGCAAGGTCGAGGCCGCCTGGCTGGCGCGTTCATCGAGATACTTGAGCCGCAATGCCAGAAGCTCCGCGGCCAGTTTGCGTTCCTTGTCCTTGGCACGCTCGTAGCGACCGGCGGCCTTGGCTTGCCGGTCCAGGTGTTTTAGCTGGCTCTCGACCTCGTCGAGAACATCCGTCAGTCGATTGATGTTCTCCTTGGTGTGGCGGATGCGATTCGAGGTCTCGCGGCGGCGGTCCTTGTACTTGGAGATTCCCGCTGCTTCCTCGAGGAAGGTCCGCATTTCCTCGGGCTTGGCCTCGATCATGCGCGAGATCATGCCCTGCTCGATGATCGAGTAACTGCGCGGCCCGAGGCCGGTTCCCAGGAACACACCGGTAATGTCCTTGCGGCGGCAGCGCGTGCCGTTCAGGTAGTAGTTGGAGATGCCATCACGCGACACCTCGCGCCGAATGGAGATCTCGGCGTACTTCGCATACTGGCCCTCGAGTGTCGTCTGCGAATTATCGAAGATGAGCTCGACCGAGGCGGCACCGATCGGCTGCCGCGAGCTCGAACCATTGAAAATGACGTCGGTGATCGAGTCACCGCGCAGCCGGCTGGCCGAACTTTCACCCATTACCCAGCGAACGGCGTCGATCACGTTCGATTTGCCACACCCATTCGGCCCGACAACGCCGACCAGGTTGCTGGGGAAGGGAATGGTGGTGGGGTCTACGAAGGATTTGAAGCCGGCAAGCTTGATCTTGCTAAGTCGCATCTGAAGATGTAACGCCCATGCCCATGAGTTCGGCGTAGTGTAAAGTAATTTCCGGCATAAAACGATTGTTCGGGGCAAATCGGAAAACGGCTGAAAGCGGCGCCAAAACTGGCCTCTGGCACTGCTGTCTGGATCCGCCCGGTCCCTGCGGCGGCTGATCCCCGGGCCCGCGATTTCAGGCAAAAAACTTCAATTTCGGGCTTCCATGTGCAGGGAGGCAATGTATAATTCCGCGTTTTTCTCAAGACCCCCAGGAGGTCGAAATGCCCGCAAAGAAGTCCGCGAGCAGAAAACGCAAGGCCAAAAAAGCCTCCCGGAAAAAAGTTGCTGCGCGCAGACCCGCTGCGCGCAAGAAATCCGCAACCAAGAAGAAAAGTAAAAAAGTTGCCAGGAAAAAGGCAACGGCCGGGCGCAAGACGGCCAAGAAAAAAGCTGCGTCCAAAAAGCGAGTAAAGAAAAAGTCGGCGAAGAAAAAATCCGCCAAGAAAAAGGCAACCCGGAAAAAAGCGGCCAGCAAGAAAAAGCCGTCCA
Source organism: Woeseiaceae bacterium (assembly GCA_033720315.1). GTDB lineage: Bacteria > Pseudomonadota > Gammaproteobacteria > Steroidobacterales > Woeseiaceae > SZUA-117. The sequence continues at coordinate 7,170 of JAWWCT010000096.1, forward strand.
GGAAAAAAGCGGCCAGCAAGAAAAAGCCGTCCAGGAAAAAAGCCAGCAGCAAGAAAAAGCCGGCCAGGAAAAAAGCCAAGGCCAAAAAGAGGGTGTCGCGCAAGAAAGCCGCGACGATGACACCGGTTGCCGGCAAAAAGGCAGACAAGAAGCCAGAGCGACGCAAATCGACGGCCAAACGCCGCGACATCTTGTCGGGCCCGGCCGGCGTCGAGCCCTATGTCGTCAAACGTGGCGAGGAATACATGAGCTCGGGGCAGCTCAAGCATTTTGAAGCAATCCTCTCGAGCTGGAAACGTGATTTGATGCAGGAGGTTGACCGCACCGTCCATCACATGCAGGACGAAGCGGCCAATTTCCCGGATCCGAACGATCGCGCAACCCAGGAATCGGAATTCGGCCTCGAGCTGCGCACCCGCGATCGCGAGCGCAAGCTGTTGCGCAAGATCAACGACGCGCTGATTCGCATTGAAGAAGGTACTTACGGCTACTGTGATGAAACCGGCGAGGAAATCGGCCTGAAGCGACTCGAGGCCCGACCGGTTGCCACGCTTTGTGTCGAAGCACAGGAGCGCCGCGAGCTGGCCGAGCGACAGTTTCGCGACCGGGACGACAGCTATCGCTAGAGCCGGGCGTGCCTGGCTCACAACCCTGCCATGCAGTATGGCTGCCTGAGCAGCCCGCCTGAAGGCGATGGCTGATTCCGCCCCCTATATCGGTCGCTTCGCACCCTCCCCGACCGGGCCTCTGCATTTCGGTTCGCTGCTCGCGGCGGTGGCGAGTTATCTCGAAGCGCGCAGCAACAACGGACGGTGGTTGCTGCGTATCGAGGACATCGACCCGCCACGGCAACAGCGCGGCGCTGACAAGCGCATCATCGAAGCGCTCGAGGCCTGCGGTTTCGAGTGGCATGGCCCGGTCACCTACCAGAGTGAGTTTCGCCAGCGTCACGACGAAATCGTTAAGCGCCTGCTGGCAGAAGGGCTCGCGTATCCCTGCTCCTGTTCGCGGAGCGACCTTGCGGATGCCAGGCGCGGCCCGCTCGGCAGGATTTACCCGGGTACCTGCCGTAACGGCGCCACAGCCGGCGAGGTGACCATCCGGCTGCGCACCGACAACCATCCCCTCGAGTTTACGGACGCACTTCAGGGCCGCTTCGAACATCGTCTCGAATCGGAATCCGGCGATTTTGTGATCAAGCGCCGGGATGGACTGATCGCCTACCATCTTGCCGTGGTCGTCGACGACCATGACCAGGGCGTTACCGACATCGTGCGCGGCATCGACCTGCTCGACTCGACGCCGCGGCAGATCTTCCTGCAACGCCAGCTCGGCTTTGCGACTCCCGGCTACCTGCACATCCCGGTTGTGGCCAACGCGGCTGGCCAGAAGCTCAGCAAACAGACCGGGGCAGCGGCAATCGACCCGGCCCAGCGCCGGCAGTTGCTGGTGCAGGCGCTCGACGCCCTGGGGCAAGATCCACCGGCAGAACTGGCCGATACCAGCCTCGAGTCGATCTGGCAATGGGCCGGCGAACATTGGCAGCCCCGCGTCATGGCCGGTCGCAAAACTATTGCGGCCGCTAAATACACTATGGCTGAGAAAGAAAATCCGCTATCTTAGTCGGCCTTCCGACAGCGGACAGGACAACAACGTGTTAATGAACTCCGCGCGCGTCATCAAGAAATATCCCAATCGACGCCTGTACGACACCTTCGAGAGCAGTTACATCACCCTCGCCGACGTACGTGACCTGGTGTTGCGAAAAATTGACTTCGTCGTGATCGACAAAAAAAGCGGTGCTGACATCACCCGCTCGATTCTTCTGCAGGTCATCAGCGAACAGGAGCAAAAAGGCGAAGCGATCATGAGTCGTGACTTCCTGTCGCAGGTCATTCGCTCATACGGCAAGGCGGTGCCGGGGTTTCTCGGCAAATACTTAGAGCTAAGCATGAAGCTCATCCTGACCCAGCAACAGAATTTGCGCGGCCAGGTCAAGCGAGTGGTCGGCGTCGACCCGGTAACCGCCGTGACGGACGTCGCCCAGAAGAACTTCAATCGCTGGCGGAGCTTGCAGGACGAAGTGTTCCGACGCTTCGCCGCCATGACCCGTGACGACGACGCCGCCCTGCAGATTTCCGGCGATCAGAAAAAGGCCAGCTGAAGCCTGAATACCCCGTCCGCGGCCGCCTCTGCCGGCCCCTGAGCCCCTGTCGGCAAGCACTTGACAGGTGGGTGGAGTTTGGCCTACTTTGTGCGATGCAGCAGGGACACGCTCCCCCGCCCCCTGCTGCGTATGCCTGAAGGAGTGTGTACTCCACGGCCGGCCCCTCGTGTCTACGAGGGGCCTTTTTTTGCAGGGTTCGGGCCCACGCTTGCCCCGTGCGAGGCTGCGGACAGTGACAGAGGATTCACCTCCAAAGCGGATTTTTTCAAGCCGATTCGAGCCCGCGTGGTGGCTCAGGAATCGTCACGCACAAACGATTTTTCCGGCCTTGCCGTTTTCCGGCACACCCCGCGTGCAGCTCGAAAGCCAGCTACTGGACCTGCCGGACGGCGACGTCACCATGGTCGACTGGATGGTCGATGGCGCGAACACCGAATCCGGCGCCCCGCTGCTGGTCATCCTGCACGGTCTCGAGGGCTCGGCACAGTCCTCGTACGCCCAATCGCTGATGTACGCAGCTGCACGACGCGGCTGGCGCGCCGCGGTGCTGCACTTCCGCGACTGTGGTGACTACCGCAACCGCCTGCCGCGGCGTTATCACGCCGGCGAGACCAACGACATCCGTTACTTCCTGGAGCGCTTGAGGACCGCGGGACACGACGGCCCGATGTTTGCCGCGGGATTTTCTCTCGGCGGCAGCGTGCTTTTGAAGTACCTGGGCGAAAACGGCGTCACGACTCCCTTGCAGGCCGCCGCCGCGGTCTCGGTTCCACTCGATTTGCACGATTCTGCCGATGCATTAACAGCTGGTTTTTCAAAGATTTATCAACACCACCTGCTAAAACGCATGAAAAGGGCCTTGCGCCGCAAGTTCGACCGCCACACCGCAGCCTTCGAATGGAAACGCACCATGCGGGCACGCACCTTTGCCGATTTCGACGATGCCGTCACCGCGCCGCTGCATGGTTTTTCCGGCAAGGACGAATACTACGATCGCTGCAGCTCGGCTCAGTTTCTGAAGGCTATCCGGCGGCCGACTCTTATTATTAATGCACTGGACGACCCGTTCATGACCCCGGCCGCCATCCCCGAAGAGGACCGGCTGTCGGAGGATGTAACAATCGAGGTCAGCAAGTGTGGCGGCCATGTGGGCTTTGTCTCGGGCGGCCTGCCCTGGCGCCCCGAATATTATTTACCCGCGAGAATGATTGGATTTTTTGCCGAGCGCCTCGAAACCTCGGTACCGGACGGACGTCCACTGCCGGGAATGTAGGTCTGACTAAATTAATTTATATCAATATGTTAAAGAATAAATCTCGAAAGATTATTACTATGGTGCTGGTTTTCTGTCTGGGTTGGTTGTCCGCAAAAGCGCAGATGGCAGCCCTCGACCCGGTCCGCGTGGCGCCCCATATCCATCAATCGGTTCTCGAAAATGAGCGCGTTCGTGTGCTGAAGGTCACCGAGAGACACGGTGAGACGGCCCCGCTGCATTCTCACCCGGATCGAGTGATGGTCTTCCTGAGCCCCTGCGCGTGGCTCGAAACCGATCCTGGCGGCGAAACGCAGATGCAGTCCTACCGGCTGGGCGACGTCTTGTGGGCAGGCAAGACGACTCACGGCGGTAAAACCAGTGACGTCGTGCAGGACTGCAGCCTGCTGGAGATTGAGCTGAAATAGCCTTGATGCAGGGTCATCGCGGCTAAAGCCGCTCCCACGATTAGGCTGCCTGACGGAACCAGGTCGCGGCTAAAGCCGCTCCCACGGTTAGGTTGCCTGACGGAACCAGGTCGCGGCTAAAGCCGCTCCCACAGCCAGCCGCTAGGCGGCTTCGACTTCCTTCATGCTGAGGCGCACCCTGCCCTGGCGGTCGACTTCGAGCACTTTGACTTTGACGACATCGCCTTCGGCGAGCTTGTCCGAGACTTTCTCGACACGCTCGTTGGAGATCTGCGAGATGTGCACGAGACCGTCCCTGCCGGGCAGGATGG
>JAWWCT010000097.1:0-11307 GCA_033720315.1 Woeseiaceae bacterium
GCCGCTGCATAACCACTCTGCCACCTAGCCACAGGTTGGCGCAGTATAGCGCCCTCGACTAATGAATCAATTTGCGCCTTATAATGCGCCGATGATTGTACGACAAGAAAGATCTCCCATCGCCCTGCTCTGCCTCGCATTATTGATTGCAGCCTGCAGCAAGGGACCGGACTCTGCTCCCGAAGCTTACGAAATCACGGTGCTGGAATCGCCGGCCGGGGCCGATAGCCTGTCGCCAAACCTGGCCGTGGGGCCCGGCGGCACAGTCGTCATGAGCTGGCTCGAGGCGACGGTCGATGCCTATCTGTTGCAGTACGCCGTGTTCGACGGGCAGACCTGGGGCGAGGCGCGAACCGTGACGAGCGGCGGCGACTGGTTCGTCAACTGGGCGGATTTCCCCTCTGTCGTACCGATCTCCGATGATTTGTGGGCGGCGCACTGGCTGGTTCGCCGCGATGCCGGCGGCTATGCCTATGACATACACGCAGCGTTTTCGGAGGATGCCGGAAATACCTGGTCGGAGCCGTTTGTGCCGCATACCGACAACACGGATACCGAGCACGGCTTCGTCAGCATGTTCCCGGCGGATGGCGGTGTCGGCATGGTGTGGTTGGACGGCCGCAAGTTCGTCAACGAATACGACGAGAACGACGTCGCGGCGAGCGGTATGACCTTGCGGTCAGGCATTTTTAATCCGGATGCAACGGTTGTTGAAGGCGTGCTGGTCGACGAGCTGATCTGCGATTGTTGCCAGACGGACGTTGCCGTGACGTCGGAGGGTCCGGTGGCGGTGTATCGCGACCGGACGACCGAAGAGATCCGCGATATCTATTTTGCTCGCAACGTGGATGGTTCCTGGCAGCCGGGCAAGCCGGTTGCCAATGACGGCTGGGAAATTCCGGGATGCCCGGTCAACGGCCCGGTGATCCAGGCTGATGGCTCGCTGCTGTCGGTTGCCTGGTTTTCGGCAAGCGACAACGAGCCCAGGGTACAGGTTGCGTGGTCGCAGGATGCGGGCCGCAGTATGTCGGCGCCTGTCCTGGTGTCCGACGGCGGGTTGCTCGGCCATGTGGGTGCCGCGATGCTGCCCGGCGGCGATACGGTCGTGAGCTGGCTGAAGAGTGCCGCCGGCAATGGAGAGCTGCACCTGCGCAGGGTCTCGCCGTCGGGCGAGGCAGGTCCGGATGTCGTGGTCGCGGAAGCGACCGGGGTAGCCGCGTTCAGCGTGCCGCAACTCATGCGGGTCGGTGACGGGCTGTTGCTTGCGTGGACGGATGCGTCGACCGAGGTGTCGCAGGTCAGGACTGCGATGATTCCATTGCAGTTGCTGGGCGAACCGGGCGAAAACGGCGACTGAAATGAAAACGGACCCCGAGGGGTCCGTTTTTTGAATTGGAGCGGGTGATGAGGATTGAACTCACGACCCTCACGTTGGCAACGTGATGCTCTACCGCTGAGCTACACCCGCAAAGTCTGCCCTTTCAGCAGAGGGCGGAAATTTTAATCCCTCGTCCTAGGCTGTCAAGGACCTGGGTATTTTACTTTATTTTCTAAGTGTTCTCCTGCATCGACGGCCACGCGGCGCGCAGGTAGACGACCATTGACCACATGGTCATGCCGGCGGCCGCCAGGAGCAGGATGAAGCCGACATCGTAGAGCTCGATGCCGAACATGTCGTGTTCGTAGACCATGAAGGCGATGCCGAACATCTGCAGCGTGGTCTTGACCTTGCCCGAGACCGACACCTTGACCTTCTTGCGCTCGCCGAGGCCGGCCATCCACTCGCGCAGTGCGGACACCGTGATCTCGCGGCCAATGATGATCATGGCGATCATCGCCATGACGATCCGGGGGTCGCTCTGCACCAGCAACACCAGGGATGTTGCGACCATCAGCTTGTCGGCGACCGGATCGAGAAACTCGCCGAAGCGCGACATCTGGTTGTATTTGCGGGCGATGTAGCCGTCGAGCAGGTCGGTGACGGCGGCCAGGCCGAACACGATGCCGGCCATCGGTCGCGCAAAGTCGAAATCACTGAGGAAGCACCAGACGACGACCGGTATCGCGGCGATGCGAATCAAGGTGAGGATGTTCGGGATGTTGGGTTTCAAGGATCAGCGGCCTCGTGTCACGAATCTCCGTCGAGGTGCAGGTCACCATAGATTCGTTCGGCGAGTGCGCGGCTGATGCCGCGTACCTTGACCAGGTCGTCTACCCCTGCCCCACGCACGCCCTGTAGCCCCCCAAACTGTTTCAGTAACTCCCGGCGACGTTTCGGTCCCAGGCCGGGAATCTCCTCGAGCCGGGACGATGTCCTCGCCTTGGCACGTCGCTGCCGGTGACCCGTAATGGCGAAACGATGTGCCTCATCGCGTATTTGCTGAATCAAATGCAGCGCCGGCGAGTCTGCCGGCAGTATAGTGGGGGTGGTTTGGCCTGCCAAGAACAGCTGCTCGGCGCCGGGACGGCGCGCCCTGCCCTTGGCCACGGCAACCACCAGCAGCCAGCCGAGTTCCAGTTCGTCGAGCACCGTGAGTGCCTCGGCGAGCTGTCCCTTGCCGCCGTCGACGAACAGGATGTCGGGCAACGGCACCTCGCCTTTCTTGATCCGCGCATAGCGGCGTTGCAGGGCTTCCTTCATCGCGGCGTAATCGTCACCAGCGGCTTGCGGGGTCAGGTTGAAACGGCGGTAATCGCTTTTGACCGGACCCGCCTGGTTGAAGACGACACAGGAAGCGACGGTCGCCTCACCGGCCGTGTGGCTGACGTCGAAGCACTCCAGCCGTTGCGGTGGGGCTTCCAGTCCGAACACCTCGGCAAGCGCCTCGAACTGGCGTCGAATCGTCGCGTTGCTCGACAGTTGCAGGTCGAGGCCCTGCTTCGCATTGGTGCGTGCAAGCTTCAGCCAGCGTGCGCGGTCGCCACGCACCTTGTGCTTGATGGCGACCTTGTGGCGGCTGCGTTCGGCCAGGGTCTCTTCGAGCAAGTCCCGGTCGTCGACCTCGGCGTCGACGATGATTTCCGCCGGCGGGTGTTTGCCGAGATAGTACTGCGGCAGGAAGCCGCTGAGGATTTCACGCGGCTCCGCTTCCATCTTGAGTCGCGGGAAATGATTGCGGCTGCCGAGCAGCTTGCCGTTGCGGATGAAAATGATGGTGACGCAATGCACTGTGCCTTTCGAGGCCACGGCGATCACGTCCAGGTCGCCTGCGGCATTCTTGGTGACGATTTGCTCGGCGTCGACTTTTTTCAGGCGCACGATCTGGTCGCGGTAACGCGCGGCCTGTTCGTACTCGTGATTGACCGCGGCGCGTTCCATGCGTTCGACCAGCGCGTCGATGACGCCGGCGTTCTTGCCTTCCAGGAACAGGATTGCCGCATTGACGTCTTCGGCGTAGGTGTCGCGGTCGATATAGTCGACGCACGGCGCCGTGCAGCGCTTGATCTGGTACTGCAGGCACGGGCGGGTGCGATTGCGAAAATAGGTGTCGGGGCATTGCCGGATCAGGAACAGCTTCTGCAGCTCGTTTAAGGTCTTGCGCACCGCGCCGGCGCTCGGATACGGGCCGAAGTAGCGGCCCTTGCCCTTTCTCTGCCCACGGTGAAACTGCAGGCGCGGGAACGGGTGATTCGTCGACACATATATATAAGGGTAACTCTTGTCGTCTCGCAGGATTACGTTAAACCGCGGCTTGTGACGCTTGATCAGGTTGTATTCGAGGATCAGCGCCTCGGACTCGGTGTTGGTCACGGTCACTTCGACACTGGCGACGCCCTGCATCATCGATGCCGTTTTGGCATCGGCGTGGCTGCGCTGGAAGTAACTGGACACGCGTTTTCTCAGGTCGCCGGCCTTGCCGACGTAGATGACCTTGTGCTTGGCATCGAGCATCTGGTAGACGCCCGGCCGGTGCGTCAGGTTGCGCAGGAAGGATTTCGGGTCGAATGCGTCTTTCGTGACCATGGGCGTGTAGTTTGCCGAAGTCCGGCAACGATTGCTGCTAGGCCAACAAGGCCTGTGCGCGCGCAAATACCTGTTCGAACATCTCCGGCGTCAGGCGGCCGGTGTTGGTGTTGTAGCGGCTGCAGTGATAACTGTCGAGCAGCAGGAAGCGGCCGTCCATGTCGTGTTCCGCCGCGTGCGCAAACTTGTAGTCGGCCTGGCGGCCGCCGACCGCTTTTATGACGGCACGATGCGCGATGCCGCCGAGTGCCAGCACCACGGACGACTGCGGCAGGGTGGCCAGTTCGGCGGCCAGATAGGCATTGCAGTTGTTGATCTCCGCACCGACCGGCTTGTTGTCCGGTGGCAGGCATTTGACGGCGTTGGTGATACGGCAATCGAGCAGCGCCAGGTCATCGTCCGCCGCAGTCGATGTGGGCTGGGTCGAGAAGCCGAAGCGATGCAGGGTCTCGTACAGCAGGATGCCGGCAAAATCGCCGGTGAACGGCCGGCCCGTGCGGTTGGCGCCGTGCATGCCCGGCGCCAGGCCGACGATCAGGAGTCGAGCGTCACGATCGCCGAACGGCGGCACCGGCCGGCAGTAATACTCGGGGTTGTCGCGCGCCACCTTGTCGAGGAATTCCGCCAACCGGGGGCATTGACGACAATTTCGGTCGAAGATTACAGAGCCCATCTTACTCACCCGCATGGCCGCGAAGCAGACTCCGCGGGATGCGATGCGAGGCGCGAGGAGCGTGATGTGGTAGTTCCACTTGAGCGACGAGCAACGACGCAGAGCGCCCGCGGAGTCGCTTCCCCTTGGGTTTCGCCGCACAGGCGCGGAATACTTCGTTGCGAGCCTTGCCAATGACGATTTGCATTGGACGCGGCTCGCGCCTCGTCTCCGCGCTTGTTCGGCAGAAACGCGGCTCATGGGGGTGAGCAAGATGGGCTCTAGTCATCCATGTGCCGGATGACGGCTTCCCCGAATCCCCGGGTGCCGACCAGGGTGGCGCCAGGGATCAATTGCTCGAGTTCCTGCTCGACGCCCTTCCGGTCCTGCGGTCGCTGCTTGCGGATCGGCCGGTGTATCGCCTCCCTGAGCCTGGCCAGGTCGAACGTGAGTTCCTTGTTGGCGATAGTCCTGGCCACGCCCTCGAGAATGTTGTCCGCGGCCTCTGCCCAGCCGATGTACCGCAGCATCATTTCGGCAGAGAGAATCAGCGACCCGGGATTGACGCGGTCCTTGCCGGCAAATCCCGGTGCCGTGCCGTGGGTTGCCTCGAAGACCGCGACGCCCTCGCCGATGTTGCCGCCGGGCGCAATGCCGATGCCGCCGACCTGCGCGGCCAGCGCATCGGAGATGTAATCGCCGTTCAGGTTCAGCGTTGCGATGACGTCGTACTCTTCGGGTCGCATCAGGATCTGTTGCAGGAAGTTGTCGGCAATGACGTCCTTGACGACGATCTCTTTGCCCGTGCGCGGATTGTTGAACGACAACCACGGACCGCCGTCTATTTCGCTGGCACCGAATTCTTCGCGGGCGAGTGCGTAGCCCCACTGGCAAAAGGCGCCCTCGGTAAATTTCATGATGTTGCCTTTGTGTACCAGCGTCACGGATGCGAAATCCTGGTCGATGCAGTACTGGATCGCCTTGCGGACCAGTCGTTGCGAACCTTCGCGCGACACGGGCTTGATGCCGATACCCGAACTCGCGGGAAAGCGAATCTGGTTGACCTTGAGTTCGCTCTGCAAGAAATTGATGAGCTTCTGCACCTCCTGCGAACCGGTGGGATACTCGATGCCTGCGTAGATGTCCTCGGTGTTCTCGCGAAACACCACCATGTTGACGAGGTTCGATTCCTTCATCGGCGTTTCGACGCCCGGGAAATAACGGATCGGGCGCACGCAGGCATAAAGGTCCAGCGTCTGCCGGATGGCAACGTTCAGCGAACGAATACCGCCGCCGGTTGGGGTCGTCAGCGGCCCCTTGATCGATACCACGAACCTTTTCAGCGCGTCGAGGGTTTCGTCGGGCAGGTAGTTGTCATTGCCGTACAAATCCGCGGCTTTTTGCCCGGCATACACCTGCATCCAGCGGATGGCGCGTTGCTTGCCATAGGCGCGCTGCACCGCGGCATTCACGACGTCGAGCATGACCGGCGTCACGTCGATGCCGATGCCGTCGCCCTCGATATACGGGATCACGGGCTTCGACGGCACCTCGATCGAATGGTCGCGATTGATGGTAATGGGCGTGCCGTCTTCGGGTACGCGGATGTGGTCGTATTGCATGCGGGACAGCTTCTAGTCGAGTTCCTGGTAGGCCGGCAGGGTCAGAAACGGCACAAATTCCTCGTTTTGCGTGATCTCGTCCAACAGGGCCGCGGCGCGCCGGTAGTGGCCGTTTGCAAACGCCGATTCACCGACCTGCTCGCGTATCTTGCCGATCTCCTCGCGCATCAGCGTCTTGAATAGCCCGTAGGTCACGTTGCGGCCCTCGTCGAGCACGCCGGTCTCGTGATGCACCCATTGCCAGATCTGTGCACGCGAGATCTCCGCGGTTGCCGCATCTTCCATCAGGTGGTTGATCGGCACGCAGCCGTTGCCGCCGAGCCACGCGGCCATGTACTGGACTGCGACGTTGATGTTGTTGCGCAGCCCCGCCTCGGTAATTTTGCCCTTGGCGACCTGCAGCAAATCGGCAGCACCGATGCGTACGTCGTCAAGTTTTTTATCGAGTTGATTGTCGCCGGGCATGTGCTGGTCGAAGATCTCCATCGCCAGTGGCACCAGCCCCGGATGCGCGACCCAGGTTCCGTCGTGGCCGTCACGCGCTTCGCGTTCCTTGTCCGCTCGAACCTTGGCCAGTGCCTCCTCGTTGGCTTGCGGATCGTTCTTGATCGGAATCTGCGCGGCCATGCCGCCGATGGCGTAAGCGCCACGGCGGTGGCAGGTCTTGATCAGCAGCCGCGAGTAGCTGCGCAGGAAATGCGTCTCCATGGTGACTTCGGCGCGGTCCGGCAGGACGAACTCGGCATAACGGTTGAACTTCTTGATGAAACTGAAGATGTAGTCCCAGCGGCCGCAATTCTGGCCGACGATGTAGTCCTTCAGCTCGTAGAGGATCTCGTCCATCTCGAAGGCGGCCAGCAGGGTTTCGATGAGCACGGTGACCTTGATTTCACCGGCCGCAACGACACCGGCCTGCTCCGAGAATCTGAATACCTCGGTCCACAGGCGTGCCTCGAGGTGCGACTCGAGTTTCGGCAGGTAAAAGTACGGGCCGGTGCCGCGCTTTTTCAGTTCGGCGGCGTTGTGGCTGAGGTACAGGCCAAAGTCGACCAATGCGCCCGGTACCGGCTGGCCGTCCAGCAGGATGTGTTTTTCGGGCAGGTGCCAGCCACGAGGACGAACGATGAGGGTCGCGATGTTGTCTTTTAATGCGTAATGCTTGCCGTTGCTGTCCAGCTCGATGCTTCGGTCCACGGCATCGCGCAGGTTGACCTGGCCCTGCACCACGTTGTCCCAGGTCGGTGTCAGGGAGTCCTCGCAGTCGGCCATGAACACCCGCGCCCCGGAATTCAGCGCATTGATGATCATCTTGCGATCGGTCGGGCCGGTGATTTCGACCCGCCGATCGGCGAGATCGGCCGGGGTGTCGGTGACCCGCCAGTCGGCCTCGCGGATCTCCCGCGTCTCCGCGAGGAAATCCGGTAATTTGCCGCCGTCGATCTCTTTTTGCCGCGCGGTGCGCCGCTCGAGCAATTCCCGGACCCGCGGCGTGAATTCGCGGCACAGCGCGCCGACAAAGCCGAGCGCGTCCTCGCTCAGGATCGCCGCGTAGCCGTCATCGACCGGCCCGACGATCTCCAGGGCAGAAGAATTCTTGTTCATTTACCTTTTGAAACAATGAGAAACGAGAGTTTTTGAATGTAAATTCTCAGTATCCGGCAGGCGCCTCACGCGGCGCTCGCCTTCTTGAGTCCCGCGATCCGCATCGCGACTTCCATCGCCTGCTCGTAATTCAGCCGGGGGTCGACCGTGGATTTGTAGGCCCGGGCGAGATCGCGATCCGTCAGGCCCCTGGCCCCGCCGGTGCATTCGGTGACGTTCTCGCCGGTCAGTTCCAGGTGCACGCCACCCAGGTAGCTGCCCATTCGATCGTGCACCTCGAAGGCCGTGGTCAGTTCGTCCACGATGTTGTCGAAGCGACGAGTCTTGGTGCCGTCCGCCGTGCTCTCGGTGTTGCCGTGCATCGGGTCGCAGATCCACAGGACCGGCGAGCCGGTTTCGCGCACCGCCGAGATCAGACCCGGCAGGCATTCCTCGATTTTCTTGCTGCCGAAGCGATGGATGAGAGTGATGCGGCCGGGCTCGTTATTCGGGTTCAGCACCCGCAGCAGGTTCTGCAACCATTCGACCGTCATTCCCGGCCCGATCTTGACGCCGATCGGGTTGGCGATACCGCGAAAATATTCGACATGGGCACCGTCGACATTGGCCGTGCGCATGCCGATCCACGGGAAATGCGTCGTCAGGTTGTACCAGTGATCGCGGTGCGCGAGAAAGCGTGTCTGCGACTGCTCGTAGGACAGATGCAGGCCCTCGTGCGCGGCGTAGATGTCGGCGCGCTGGGTGGCGTGCAATGCGCGTCCGGTGATCGATTCCAGGAAATCCAGCGAATCGGAAATCGACGCCACGATGTTCTGGTAGTTGTCGGCCATCTTGGAGTGGCCGACCCAGTCGAGATCCCAGTATTCCGGGTGATGCAGGTCGGCAAAGCCACCGTCGATGAGCGACCTGACGAAGTTCAGCGTCAAGGCCGCACGTTCGTAGCCGCGCAGGATGAGCTGCGGGTCCGGCACCCGGTCGTCGGCCGTAAACGGGCTGCGGTTGACCAGATCGCCGCGAAAGCTCGGCAGCGTCGTGCCGTCGCGGGTTTCGGTATCCGCCGATCGCGGCTTTGCATACTGGCCGGCCATGCGGCCGATTCGCACCACCGGCTTCTTGAGCCCGTACAGGATGACCAGGCTCATCTGCAGCAGGATTTTCAGCTTGGCGACGACGTTTTCCGAGGTGCACTCGTCGAAACTCTCGGCACAGTCGCCGCCCTGCAATACGAAGGCCTCGCCGCGTTGTGCCTTGGCGATCTGCTCCTTCAAGGCCTCGATCTCCCAGCTGGTGACCAGCGGCGGCAGCCGGCTCAGGTCCGCGATGGTGCGCTCGAGCGCAGCCTTGTCCGGGTAGGACGGCTGCTGGGCGGCGGCCCGGCTTTGCCAGCTGGCCGGGTGCCATTCCGATTTGCCGACGGATCGTGTCACGTGTTTCTGCTTGCGGCTCAAAATTGACCCGCAATGGTAGCAAAAGACCTGCAATTAAACAGAAACTTACGCAATTCTACTGGCATGCGCAGGGCGACATTGGCACAATGCGCGCCTTTCGTGACGCTCGAGTGCGGCGCCGCGACCTGCACATCGTTGAGGTTTTCCAATGCAAGACATCCTGGTTCTGGGCGCTGGCAAGATCGGTGCGCTGATTTGCGGCCTGCTGGCCGGCAGCGGCGATTACCGGGTGCAGCTGGCCGACAAGGCCGAAGGCGCCGCCGAGGAAGTGGCGCGCGCGCACGGTCTGGACCCGATTCAGCCATTCACCTTCGATGCCACGGATACAGAAACCCTGAAGGCGCACGTCCGCAAGCACCCGCCGGTCGCCGTCATCTCCGGGTTACCCTACTACTGCAACGTTGCGGTGGCGACAGTGGCGCGCGAGGAAAAACTGCACTACTTCGACCTGACCGAAGATGTCGAAGTCACCCGCTCGGTCCGCAAGCTTGCCGAAGGGGCGGAAACGGTATTCGTGCCGCAATGTGGACTGGCGCCGGGCTTTATCAGTATTGCCGCCAACGAACTCATCAAGCACTTTGACGAACTGCGTTCCGTCAAGCTGCGTGTCGGTGCCTTGCCGCAACATCCGAACAACGTCCTGAAGTATTCGCTGACCTGGTCGACGGACGGCGTCATCAATGAATACGGCAATCCGTGTCAGAGCATCATCAACGGCAAGGAAGTCGATGTTCAGCCACTGGAAGGCCTGGAGGAGATCGAAATCGATGGCACGCTCTACGAGGCCTTCAATACCTCCGGCGGGCTCGGATCGCTGGCCGAGACTTATGAAGGCCGAGTGGTCACGATGAACTACAAGACCATTCGCTATCCCGGCCACTGCGAGCAGATTCGCTTGCTGATGAACGGGCTCAAGCTGAATAACGACCGGCCCACCTTGAAAAGGATCCTCGAAAACGCCGTGCCGCAGACGTTGCAGGATGTCGTCATTATTTATGCGGCGGTAACCGGCTTGCAGGACGGAGAACTGCGCGAGGAAAATTACGTCAACAAGGTCTATCCGGAAGTCGTGTCGGGACGCTTGTGGTCGGCGATCCAGATCACCACGGCGGCAGGCGTCTGCAGCGTCATGGACCGCATACTGCAGAGCCCGGACAAGCACAGCGGATTCATTGCCCAGGAACAATTCAGCCTGAAGAATATTCTCGACAATCGCTTCGGCGAATATTACGCACATGGCGGCAGCAGCCAGTTATCGGCGGAGCTGGTCGCCCGTGGCGAGACCGGGCACCAACGCAATACCCAGGACAAGAACAATGCATGAGATTTTGCAACGACTCGAGCTTTCCGAAATCAATGCGGGCACCTGGCTGGGCGCCGCAGCCCTCGAGGATAAATCGGCACCGCTGATCGAATCGGTCAATCCCGCCAACGGCGAGACCATCGCCAGCGTGCGCTCGACGACTGTCGCCGAGTACGAGCAACTGATCGGACACGCTCGCGATTCGTTTCTCGAGTGGCGCAAGATTCCGGCACCCGCGCGCGGTGAGGCCGTGCGCCGGGTTGCGCAGGCGCTGCGTGACAACAAGGATGCACTCGGTAGCCTGGTCACGCTCGAGATGGGCAAGATCAAGGTCGAAGGTGACGGCGAAGTGCAGGAGATGATCGACATTGCCGACTTTGCGGTTGGCCAGTCGCGCATGTTGTACGGCAAGACCATGCATTCGGAGCGGCCGAATCATCGCATGTACGAGCAGTGGCATCCGCTCGGGCTGGTCGGCATCATCACTGCCTTCAACTTCCCGGTCGCGGTCTGGTCGTGGAATGCCTGCATCGCCGCGATCTGCGGCAACATCAGCGTCTGGAAACCGTCGCCGAAGACACCGCTTTGCAGCGTGGCGGTACAAAAGATCTGCAATCGTGCGTTGCAAGATGCCGGCTATCCGGAAATCTTTTACCTGTTCAATGACGGCAGCAACGAGCTCGCCGCGAGCTTCGTCGATGACCAACGCATCGACC
>JAWWCT010000098.1:0-11183 GCA_033720315.1 Woeseiaceae bacterium
GCATTCCCTGGGCCGCGACGCCGGAACGCGGTGTCTATCGTTCCACCGATGGCGGTAAATCGTGGGAGAAGGTGTTGTTCGTCGATGACGATACCGGGGTCAGCTTCCTGAGCATGGACATGACCAATCCCGACGTGCTGTATGCCGCGATGTGGGATCACCGCCGCGAGCCGTGGAACATAAGGAGCGGCGGGCCGGGCAGTGGTTTGTATAAAACAACCGACGGCGGGGACAGCTGGCAAAAACTCACGAATGGCCTGCCGGAGCTGATGGGCAATACCGGCATCAGCGTGTCGCGTGCCAATCCCGATCGCGTGTGGGCGATGATCGAGGCCGTCGAGGGTGGTGTGTATCGCTCCGACGATGCCGGCGAAACCTGGCAATACGTCAACGACGATCACGGCATACGCGATCGCGGCTGGTACTACACACACATATTTGCCGACCCGGTGGATGAAGACACGGTCTACGTCCTCGCCGCCTCGATGGTCAAATCGACAGACGGCGGTGAAACCTTCGAAGGGATCCGCACACCGCATGGCGACAACCACGACCTGTGGATCAATCCGCGCAATAACCAGTGGATGGTGCAAAGCAATGACGGCGGTGCCAACGTGTCGTACAACGGCGGCAAGACCTGGTCCACGCAGGCCAACCAGCCCACGGCGCAGTTTTACCGCGTAAACGTCGACAACGTGTTTCCGTACCAGCTGTACGCCGGTCAACAGGACAACAGCACGGTGCGGATTCCCAGCCGAACCCTCGAGAACGGCATCTCGACGCAACATTTTCGCGCGGTCGCCGGCGGCGAAAGTGCGCACATCGATTTCGATCCCGACAACCCGGTGCTGGTATACGGCACGAGCCTGCTCGGATCGATCGTCGAACTCAACCTCGAAACGGAGGAACGCCGCAACATCGAGCCGCATCCCTATTTCGCCGGTTTCAGGCCGGGCAGGGAACTGCGCTACCGGTTCAACTGGAACGCGCCCGTACTGGTATCGCGGCACGATCCGAAAGTCCTCTATCACGCGTCGAACGTCGTCCTGAAATCGACGGATCGCGGGCACGCGTGGGACCCGATCAGTCCCGACCTGACGCGCAACGATCCGTCGAAACAGGGCACGACCGGCGGGCCGATCATGATCGAGGGTGCCGGTGGCGAACACTACGGCACCATCATGTACCTGGCCGAGTCGCCGCACGATGCAAACACGCTCTGGTCCGGGTCGGACGACGGCCTGGTGTTCGTGACCCGCGACGGCGGTACAAACTGGGATAACGTGACACCCCGCGGCATGCCGGAGGCACAGGTCAATGCCATCGATATCTCTCCGCACGACCCGGCAACCGCTTACATCGCGGTGACCCGCTACAAGTTCAACGACTTCACGCCGATGATTTACAAGACCAGTAATTACGGACGCAGCTGGACACGGATCGTAGACGGCATCGGCGAGGAAGCGTTTACCCGCGTCGTGCGCGAAGACCCGGCGGTGCGCGGCTTGCTTTACGCCGGCACGGAAGCAGGCGTGTACGTGTCATTCGATGACGGCGACCACTGGCAGTCATTGCAACTGAACCTGCCCATGGTGCCGATTACCGACCTGCGCGTTCACGGAAACGATCTGGTCGCCGCAACACAGGGACGGTCTTTCTGGATCCTGGACGGCATTACCCCGCTGCACCAGCTCGGTGACGTCGATACCGGCGATGCGATGCACCTCTTCCGGCCGCAGGACGCCTACCGGCTCGACAACAGCGGCTGGTGGCCGCAGCAGGCCGAGAACCCGCCGGACGGCGCAGTGTTTCATTACACGCTCGCCGAAAAAATCGAGGCGAATGACGGCAGCCTGGTGCTCGAAGTGCTCGGCGACAATGGTGCGGTCATTCGCCGCTTCAGTAACGAAGCGGCGGCCGAAGATGAATCAGGATTCGTAAAGGGCGTTATCGGCGAACCGCCGGCGCCGCCGCTGGAAACAGAAGCGGGCATGAATCGTTATGTCTGGAACCTGCGGACCGAGCCTTATACCGAAACGTCGGACACGATTCGCTATGTCAGTACGCGACCCTGGCGCATCGCGCCCGGACCCTACCGCGTACGCCTTACGTTGAATGGCGAGTCGGTTACCGAGACCTTTAACGTCATCTCCGATCCACGGCGCGGGCCGATTCCGGCGGAGCAATGGCGTCATCAACAGCAGCTGCTCAGCGAACTCGGCAACATGGTGAACGAGATTCACGAGTCCACCAACCACATGCGTTCCGTGGTCGAGGAGATCCAGGGCGTGCTTGCGCTGGTTGCGACGCGTTCGGGGTACGCGGACATTCGTTCCGGCGGCCAGGAACTGATTGACAGGATCAACGCCTGGGAGATTCATGTGCCACAGCCGGATCTGCCGAACGGCGTCGAGGACCGGATTGCGTTTCCGAGCCGGCTGTTGAGTACCCAGGTACTGCACGTCATGCGCGCGATGGATCAGGATCCACCCGTCACGCGTGGCAGTGAAATCAGGACCGAGGAATTACGCGCGCAGTGGGCGGACCTGAAGTCGGATATGCTGCAAATCCTCGATGTCGACCTGCGCGAATTCAACGCGATGCTGAGTGCCGAGGAGATTCCGAATATCACGCGTCGCTAGCTGTCGGTGTCGTTGTTTGCCGTAATTGCGGGCTTGACTGCGGGCCGTAGTAAACTCGCGGCTGCACTGCGGTCATTTTTCCCTGAGAATTGAGAATGCGGTCAAAAACCAATTACAAGCCGATGCAGCGGTTCCTCGACAAGTTTCCCGAGGTGTCGGGCAATGCCGTCAACGGCCTGGGAGAAGCCGAAGAACGCCGGCCGTCGCCGTTCTTCTGGCACCCGCCGGAACGTCAGACGCACGGGGAGCTGCAAAAGGAGGTCACGGATTACCACCGCCAGTCCGACGCAGTCAGGCACTGGTTCAACCCGAACCCGCCGGGCGGTCGCGGCCCCGACGTCGTTCCCCGGGCAAAGGAAAAGGTAGAGAAATCCGCTGCGGAATGGTCGTCCATCGTCAAGGAATTCACGCTCGCGAACGAAAGCGACCTGGTCGGCATCACGGCACTCGACCCGCTGTGGATTTACGAGGGTTACGAGATCGCGGAGCCTAGGGTCATCATGATCGGCGTTGCCATGGACTATGCCGAACTCGCCGAAGCGCCGCCGAGCTTCGACAATCCACGCGCTGCGGTCGTGGTTGCCAAGGAATACAACCGCGCAGCCAGGGCCTGCCGCAAACTCAGGAATTTCATCTTGTCGAAGGGTTACCGGGCCAAAGCCTACCAGGGACCGTATGCAACGGCGCTGAACTTTCTGCCGGCCGCGATCGCGGCAGGCCTGGGGGAACTCGGCAAGCACGGCTCACTGATCAATCGTGAGTATGGGTCGAGTTTTCGACTTTCTGCGGTAACGACGGACATGCCGTTGCTTAGCGATGCACCGGATGTCTTCGGCGCGGACGACTTCTGTATGCGTTGCAAAGCTTGTGCGAACGCCTGCCCGCCGGATGCGATCGCCAATCACAAGCAGCTGGTCCGCGGCGTCGAGAAATGGTACGTGGATTTCGACAAGTGCATTCCCTATTTCGGCGAGGCGTTGGGTTGCGCGTTGTGTCTCGCACAATGTCCGTGGTCGCGGCCTGGAAACTCGGCCAACCTGATTCGCAAGCTCGAAAGACGCGCCAGGAAAAAGACTTCGTGAATTCCTGGAACGTGGCAATAACAAGGGATACTCATTACTATGCTGGAACCAAAACTTGAGCAGGGAATTGTCTTGAATGCGAATCTGATCCGAACCCTGGTTTCACTGTTGACAGCAATCGTGCTGTCTGCGCCGGCTTTCGCCCAGGACGCGGAGCTGCGCGGCAGGCGACTCGGATCGATCCAGACCTGGTCCGAATCGGTCAGCGTGGGCATCAAAGAACTCGCACTGGGTTCTCCGATGACGACCGCAGAAACCGATGCCCTGATTGAGGAAGCGACGGAAATCGCCGATCGCTTCGGCGTCAGCCTGTTCCGTGAGACCGACCTGCTGGTGTCAGACCTGTTTCGCGCGGACATCGCCAAAGGCAAGGAAGTCATACTGATTTACCGGCCGCCGACTCTGGACAAGTACCTGGCCATCAAAAACCGCAAAGCAAACCTGGTCAAGAACGGCGAATACGAAGGAATTGCGAGGGAAGAAATTGCCAGGGACTTCGGCCGCCTGTTGAGTTATCCCGAGGCGGTTATCGACCAGAAGTTGCGCAATAACGGCGTCAAGCCGATCGTCAAGGCAACCTTCGAGGGCGTATGGAAGTCACCGACGATTTCCCTGGATGACAAGGCCTGGCGTGTCGAAGACATTGCCTGCCGGAACTGGTGCTCGGTCCTTTCTTACGAATATTTGCGCGACTTGCTGGCAGACCCCGCCAATGACGATGTTTCGGTGGTCGACCTGCATGCCGATACCACGGAATTCAACCGCAAATACGTCGGCATGCTGGTGCGGCCGAGCACGCTGGAAAAATGGGCAAATTACGATGCCGCGGCAGACGCGGCTCTCGATTGCACGCCCAAGGGCGACGGCCTGCAACACCAGATTGCAGCGCCGCCGGCCGTCAAGTTCGAATACCTCACCGACCGTATCCTCATCCGCTACGAATACTGGAATGCCGTGCGCACGATTTACATGGATGGCAGGCGGGTGCCCGACGGGGTCGAAATGAGCCGCCTCGGTTACTCGACCGGGCGTCACGATGGCACGACGTTGATCATCGACACCGTGGCGCTGGAGCCGAGCCAGATCAGCCTGATGGGTAACAAGTTTTTCCTCAGCGAGGATGCGCGCTTCGTCGAGCGATACGAGCTGAGCGAGAACGGAATGCGCATGGATGTCGCCTGGACCGTGGTCGATAACGAAAATCTGCGTGCCCCCTACACGGGCAAGATGACCTGGCGACGAGCGCCCGGCTGGGAGCTCGATGTCTGGTCCTGCGATGCTATAACCGGAGAATATTGATTGTGAAAAAATTCGTTTTACTTGTCGCCACGGCGCTCGTTCCGGGCGCGGTCATCGCACACCACAACGCAGCGTCGCATTACCTGCTGGACCAGAAAATTACCGTCAAAGGCGTGGTCACGGAGTTTCGCCTGATCAACCCGCATGCCCGCATTTACTTCGAAGTGACGACCGAAGAAGGCGAGGTGCAGAAATGGCTCGGCGAGGGCAACGCATCGTCCGTGCTGCGGCGCCGCGGCTGGACCGACGACTATCTCAAGCCGGGCGAGGTCATCACGATAACCGGTTCGCCGGCACGTGACGGCGGCCACAAGATCGACTGGGAATCGATTGTCAAGGAAGACGGCACCGAACTGCGTGGCGGCAATACCAAGGCGGGTGAGCTCGAGCAACAGTTGCGCGACCTGGACAAGCGACGCAGGCGCCCGCAAGAATAGAAATTCGCTCCAGCGCAAACTCGCAAGGCTACTTGGTCAGCCCGCCAACTCATCATCTCGTCGAATCACGGCGCTGAATACAATGGTCTCCCCTGTTGGTGACCAGCGGAGGAAAATAAAGTCGTTGCCGCCCCGTACCTCCGAACCCGATCCGCCCGAATTGGCCAACCAGAGGCGCGGTTCGCCCGATCTGAGCGAGACATATGCGATCTTACTGGCATTGGGCGAATAGCTCGGCCACATACGTCCCGATGATTCCTCGTCTTTGAAGATTTTGCCGTCGACCCGTTCATAGCGCCAAGCCACAGCCAGCGCAATCGGAAATCCGGCAGTCAGCAACCACAGAAGCCCCGGATAACCTCATTGGGCAATTCCAGGATGGGACCGATTGTCGCCGCGACCTGGATGACGAGCCAGGCTCCGACCGCATACGCGGCGCCGACTCGAATAACGTTGCGGCGTTGGAACTCGCGGAAAAAAGACATAGGCGTTTCCACGCACGCTGACCGTTATTGTCCCAGCTGTGCATTGATACCGATAAAGTAGCGGCGGCCGTAGACGTCATAGATCGACGGATCCGTATTAGCTTGAACGAAAAAGAAACCTAGCCATGGTGGGTCGTTGTCGAGCAAATTACGTATGCCACCGTAGATTTCGATTGAGTCGTTGATTTCATAGTCGAATGACAAGGCAAAATACTGCTCACTCGACACCTTTGGCACATTCAGCATCACATCAGCCGGCTGCAACCCCAACAAGCCCAGACCGTATTCAAGAAAAGCGCTGTCCATGCTGTCGATCCAAAGCCATCGCAACGACAAAGACAATGGCCCCGACGTATATGTCAGTCGGGTGTTGGTCTTGTACTCTGGCAGAGATCCGAATGAGTTTGTGTTGCAGGGGAATGAGAACAAGCCGGCACATTCGAAGAACGGTGCAGACGGTGAGGTCTGTGTGCCGTTTTTTAGCGTGTGGTTACCGAAAAAACGGAGGTGCAACTCGCTGCCTTCGTCGAACATGGACAATACGTCGGCGAGGTCGATCGAGTAACTGATCTGCAGGTCGAAGCCTTCCGTCTGGATTTTTGCAATATTCCTGCGTCCGGCACTGACGCGCGTAATGTTGAAGCTCGGGTCGGTTCGCTCGATGGCCTGGCACAACTCATGGCTCGAATCATTGATTGTGAAACAATGGATTACCGTATCACCAGGGCTGATATCCTGAATGGCGTTGTCGATGCGGATCGAGTAATAATCGAGCGACATTTCGAGTTCAGGCGCCCACGCGGGTTGAAATACCACGCCGGCTGTCAAGGTGTCCGAAATCTCCGGATCCAGGTTTAGATTGCCACCCGTCAAACCTTCGGCTAGGAAAAACGGGGTCGCCTCATAGACACCGATCTGATTTGCCGGTATGCCTTGTGCGATGCAAACATCCGTCACACCGAGTGCATCGGGGTCCAACGATGCCGAGCAAAGATCAATTTGATGAAAAAACGGAAATTCTCCCGTGAACGCGCCTTCGAATAATTCAATGCCGTTTGGCGCCCGGACTGCTTCCTGGGCGGACGCCCGGAACTTCAGACCATCGACCGGTTCCCACTGCGCCGAAAACTTCCAGGTGTCGAACTGCCCGGAGATACTGTGGTCGGTGAATCGATAGCCTGCTTCTACACTGAGGTCTTTGGCCAGTAATCTGCCCGAGACAATCGGCACCAGAAGCTCCCCGAACAACTCGCGAATCGTGAATTTACCCTCCACAGGCGGCGATGGAAAAACGCCTGCGATGTTCCCTGTGGTCAGGGCCGGGTCCGGCACAAACGAGATTTCTTCGGAACGATATTCCAGCCCGATGGCGAACTGGACCGGGTTCTGAAAAACGGAAGGAAAGTCGCCAACGACATTGGCATTAACAAGGCTTTGCTGGTTGCCGGTCTCCTGAACGACCGCCGGCACTCGGATAAAATCTGCAGCTTCCGGACTCAGGTTTCCGGCTCCAAAGAAATTTGCAGGTGCGCAACCGTTACTCGGGTCGATGCATTGCCCAGTGACCGGATTTACGAGCAGTGCTTGACGAATGTTCGACTGCGACGCGTTGTTGTCAAACGATTCGACAGCGTCGACATCCGACCACAGATAGTGAATATCCCACGTCCATCCGTTGCCGAATTCGCCCGTGGCGCCGACAATGGCCCGGATCATTTCACTGTCCCTGGAGATGATTCGAGGCCCCAACTCGACCAGGCGCTTGTTAAAGACAAACTGGGCAATCCCGTCACCGTCGGGGTCCAGGAAGTCGATCAGGATTTGCCGGGTCTCCGGTGTCAGAAACGGGTTGTCGATATTCATCTCGACAGAGCCGGGATTCAGCGTCGGCGCGAGTTGTGACCCCGTCGAATTATCGACATACCACAACTCGCTGTAGATCTCGGTCGATGTGGCTCCCTCGTAGCTGAAGAATCCTGCGGCGCTCGTCCGCGTCAGTGGCCTCTGTATGTAATTGGGCGGGCCGAAGTCGTACAGGTCGGTAGACAAGTCGAAAGGCCTTGGCGTTCCGTCCTGGTTGAACGTGATGCCATCCGGTGCCGGGATGCCACCGATATCGACAGGATTCGGAATCATGCCCTCGGGATTGCGTAAGCTGCCGCCAATGAATGTCTCACCCGTAAAGAAGTCTTCATCGCGGGTCTGCGCACTGTGCGACCGGGCGGCCTGCGTAATCGGATTTCGGTCGTTGTAGCCTATGTATCCACTCAGGTGACCGCGGCCGCCGGCAATCGAAAGTCCGCCTGTAACGCTCACGTCAATAATTTGGCCGTCGTCGCGATCGGTAACGTCATACTGCGCGTGCACTTCGATGCCCTCGAACGAGTCCTTGAGGATGAAGTTTACGGCCCCCGCAAGTGCATCGGAGCCGTAAACGGCTGACGCACCGCCCGTCACAAGTTCAGTGCGATCGATCAGCGCCGCCGGGATGTTGTTGATATCGACGACGCCGTCGGTTGCACTGCTGATGAAACGGCGGCCGTCCACCAGGACCAGCGTACGGCTTTCGCCGAGTCCTCGCAGATTGACCGTGGCGTCATGGCGTCTGCCGACGGGATCATTGGCCGTTCGATTGTATCCCGGAATGACTTGAGGCAACGCATCGAGAGCGTCTTCGAGGTTAGTTGTACCGGAGAGCCGCAGCTCGAGAGAATCGACCGTCGTCAGCGGGCTCGGCGTCGTGAAATCTCTGCGCGGAATCCGGGATCCCGTGACGACGATTTCCTCGACCGCTTCGTCACGAGGTGCTGCATCAGTAGATTGTGCCGTCACGACTCCGGTGCACGTCTGCCCGCATATTGTCAGCGTGCCAAACGCGGCGACCACCAGTGGCCTGCGTTGGTACCGTGCCATCGATGAGAATCTCCGAGGCAGAATACCGTGCGGCTCCGGACCGCCGACTTGTATCGGCGAATCCACCGCACAAGGTATTACTCTCCTAAGCGTAGACCAAAACGTTGAAAATTCGACATTTTGCAGCGCCTGATCAACGATTTAGGGGACGCACCGGTACGTCATCATATAATTGGAATTGACACGGTGCCGCGGCGCGCCTGACTCGGTTGTAAGACTCACGCGTACCAGTGTCCGCAGCGGGCGTTCACGTACCAATCGAGGAAGGCCGTTGTCCGGGCAAGACAATTCCTGCTGTACTCAGGCAAGTGCTTCGTGAGACCAATCATTTGATTTGATTCAATGTCGCGGAGAATTGCGGGGAATTTTTTTGTTTGATGTGTAATTGTTTGTGCATCGTGCTGCATATGTGGCAGCAGGCGCCCAACAACTTCTCTTTTATTAGTACAATTTACAGCTCAACATCCTGACTTCGAACTATGTTCTTCTGCGTGACGACATCGCGACCAATGGGCTGGTCGACACGTCGCGGGGTCGGTCAGGGTATCAGCGAGTTCCAGTTGCCCAGCAGGTAATCGCCGGCACGCGCGGTCAGCGCGTGAATCGTGAAGGTCGGGTTGACGCCCGCCGAGGTCGGGAATAGTCCGGCGCCGGCAATCACCAGGTTGGCGATGTCATGGGTCTGGCCGTAGGAATTGGTCACCGATGACTGCGGATTGTCACCCATGACGGTGCCGCCCATGATGTGCATGCCGGCCTGCGGGCCGGTCCAGACCTCGGTCGCGCCCGCGGCCTCGAAAACCGCCTTGCCTTCCTCGAGCGCGGCTGCCCACAAGGCCTTCGAACTGTCGTGGGTCGTATGCGTGACCCTGGCCAGTGGTACACCGTTGGCATCCGACTGGTCGCTCAGGGTGACGGCGTTTTCTGCAACCGGCAGGTCCTCGACGACGCCGGTCATGCTGGCGAAATGCTGCGCCGAACGTGTCATGAAGGCGTGCAGATCATTGCCGAACAGGTCCGGGCGGGTGGTCGCAATGCCGAGCAGGTCGTTCGGCTTCACGGCCTGGCCGACCATCCACTGATAACTGCCGAAGGCCCCGGAGCCGGCGTGTGTCTGTTTGCCGTAACTGTCCTGGTTGACCAGCTGGCCGCCGAATGCGCCCAGGTAGCAATGTGTCTGCTCGGGGAAGATGCCGTACACCAGTGCCGCAGGGTGCACCATGATGGTTTTGCCCACGGTGCCGCTGGAATTCGCCAGGCCTTGCGGATGCTGATCGGTTGCAGACGCCAGCAACAGCCGCGGGTTCTGGATCGAGAATGCCGCCATGACGACGAGATCGGCCATCAATCGTTTTTTCTCGCCGTCCGCGGTCGCGTACTCGACGCCGGTAACGTAATCACCGGCCTGGTTCGTGAGGATCTTCGTCACCGGTGAGCGTGACGCCAGGATGGCGCCGGCATCGATTGCCTTCGGTATGTGAATCGTCAGCGGATTCGCGAGCGCGCCGATCGGGCAGCCGGCATCGCACCAGCCGTCCCAGATGCACGCAGCGCGACCTTTGTACTGGGTACTGGTGACGGCCAGCGGTAGCGGGGCGGTCGACATACCAAGTTTCTCGAATCCCAGGCCGAGGATTTCGCCCTGCGCATACAGCGGCACGCCGGGCATCGGGTACGGCTCGCCCGGGGGCCGCCAGATTTCCTGCTCGGCGTCGCCGGCGATGCCGCATTCTTCCTGCACCTCGTCGTACCAGGGGCGCAGCTCGTCGTAGTCGATCGGCCAGTCGGAACTCTGGTCATACAGCGACCGGGATTGAAAGTCTTCTTCGTGCAAGCGCGGCCACACGGCGTAGTGGTGCATGGCGCTGCCGCCGACGCCCCAGCCTGCATTGAAGACGTGGCCAACGTGGTTCTCGCCTTCCTCGATGACCGGCGCGCCGCCCCATTTGAGCCGTCGTGCCCAGATGGCCGAGCTGACCAGGTGGCCGGCGTTTCGATCCGGACCGGCTTCGAGAATGACGACCTGTTTGCCGCCGGCGGCCAGCTTCGCCGCCATGGCACTGCCGGCCGCGCCCGAACCGACGATGACCGCGTCGACTTTTTCGTCGGGAATCACGACTCGCCCCAGCGGCTCGGCGGTTCGATGTGCGCCATGTAGGGGATGCCCAGCGACTTGACGCCTTCCCGGGTGCCGTACACGACGTCGACCGCATCATTGCGCAGCACGAAATACAGGAACGGGCCGGGCGGTCCGTCCCAGCCATCGGGATTCGATTGCGCAAACTGTCCCAGAATTTCCGTCTGCTGATCTCGGTTTAACCCCGC
>JAWWCT010000099.1:0-11083 GCA_033720315.1 Woeseiaceae bacterium
GGACGATCACCCGGAAGAACAATCCGAGGTGACGAAATCCAGGTGTACAATTGATTAGCCCTAATTACCCTACATCCAGCAAACACCAGCAAAGGAAACCCATGACTGACCGTTACCCTAGCCGTGAATCTCGTCGATACTTTCTCAAGGTTGCCAGTGGCGCACTGATCCTGCCCGTTGCGGGGCTGACAGCCTGTTCCGGGGGAGACAATGCCGAGACGCCGCCGGCCGCTCCTCCGGCACAGCCGGAAACGGCCCCGGAAACCGCCGCACCGCCGCCTGCAGCTGCTCCGGAGGGATCCGGCTTGACGCGGCTCGAGGAAGACGACCCGCTGGCGCAGGCCTTGTCTTACGTGCATGAAGCTGCCGACGTCGACGAGAGCAGGTTCCCGCAATACGAGGCCGGACAAACCTGTGCCAACTGTGCGCAGTACCTGGGTGGCGCCGATGAGGAGTTCGCCGCCTGCGCGATATTCCCGGGCCGGCTGGTGAAGAATACGGGGTGGTGCAGCGTCTACGTACGGAAACCAGGTTAGCCTTTCCCAGAAGTCCCTACCCTTGCGGCAGCAGGCACTTTAATGCCTTTTGGAGGTGACCTTTGCCGGCCAAAGAGTTGCGGCAAATCACTTACCGGGCATGCAGTCATTCCGGCGACTTGCAAGTCAGCGGCCCACCGGACCACCAGGAGATTCTACCTCGTTCCACCTCGAATTTTGATCTGACTTTCAACTGACGTGTTGAAAAAATGACAGTTGTCAAAACTCTCATCGCAGTCCTGCATAATGATATCTGCACGAACTCGTGCCAGTCCGCCATGCCACGGAACCAATAATTGGTCAGATGCTGGGGCCTGAAACGAGCGTGTCGTATCATCACAAATCAAATTTGCCCCTCCGAAACCTTGATTTATTACACGCCCCGATGCTTGGCGGACGATTACATTGACAAATGTGACATCAACGAATGGGTTTGGCGTCGTATCCATAGGGCCACATTTGTATGTACCGGTCACGAATACGACAAGGCGGTCGGACGTGAGTCTCGCAACAGACTCAATGCTCAGCGAAGCATCTAAATGATCGGCGAACACAGGATTTATACCGATTGCAAGTGCAGCAATGGCGCCTGCGAGAGCAAGTAACTTTCGCAACATGATATTTCACCTTTTTGGTTTATTTTGTTCCAGTCAGTTGAGTTGGCTGTTCAACAACCATGATGGCTGGAAATCATAGGTAATGTGCGGTGGCCGGAGAATCCGTAAGACTACGTCCGTAATTTCACGCGCTGAATACGCCTGTAGGCAATGGCGGGCGGCAGTATGCCGGGGTAGGAATCCGTTTAACCTGCTGGGCGCGCACTGTTGTTGTGCAAGCGATAGCCAGACGGCTGACTGCGGTTGAGTATTTCAGCGAAATTTGGATTATGTATTTCGGTGGGTAGATCCATTCTGGTGCGAGAATAATCCGTGGATACAGGGACGCTAGAGTCCGCAGATTCTGGCCATCGACACGAGATCCGACATCGACCTTGCCTGCATTTTCTCGATTATTCTCGCACGGTGGCTTTCGATAGTCCGTGGACTGATGCCAAGCAAATTCGCAATGTTTTTGCTCGATGTATCGGCAGATTCGGCGACCAGCAGGCCAAGTACTTCCCGTTCACGCGCGGTGAGTTTCTCGAAGCGTGCACGAATCTCGCGATGTCTGGCGTCTGTGTCGCGATTGCGTGCATCCTCCGCGAGTGCTTCATCGATCCTTGTCATCAGCAGCTCCCGGCGGACCGGCTTCTCGAGAAAATCGATGGCGCCTGCTTTGATTGCTTTCACTGACGAAGGTATGTCGCCATGGCCGCTGATGAATATGATCGGGATATCGACTTTCTTTTCCTTCAGTGCCTTCTGCAAATCCAGACCATTCATGCCGGACAGGCGCAGGTCGAGGATCAGGCAGCCCGGCTCGCCGGAGTAGCCCGCCAGGAAATCCTCGGCCGACAAATATCCTGCAACAAGGTATCCGCGTTTGCGCAAAGCCAACGTAAAGGCCTTGAGGACGGCAGGATCGTCATCGACCAGGAACACTGTGGATGTAGATGACATCGCAATTACTGTGCGGATAACGGCAGGGCGATACAAAATGTCGCACCGCCTTCGGTACGATTTTCTGTCCATAAACGCCCATCATGCGCCTCGAGGATAGAGCGAGAGATCCACAAGCCCATTCCAAGCCCTTTCTCTTTGTCTGTTAGAAACGGTTCCAACAATTTCTTGGCAATGTCGGCTTTAATACCGGGGCCCGTGTCCTGTACGCTGATATGCGCCTCGCCTTCGACAATGGCTGTGCAAATGAACAAATTACGAAGTTTGCAATGCGCATCATCCATTGCCTCGATACCATTGAGTATCAAGTTCGTGATTACCTGTTGTATTTCAATTCTGTCCACAACAACGATCGGCGGTGGGTCAGCCAGCGACAGTCGATAATCTATGTGTTTGGACCGGATCTCTGGCATCAAGAATCGAATGGTGCTGCTAACTAAGGCGTTCAGATCTTCCGGTTGACGCGGCATCTGTCGCCTGGCGGCAAGTTCGCGAATTGATCGCAGCACGTCTCCGGCTCGCTGACATTGGTCGTAGCTTTCGTGGAGGATATCGACGAGTTCCGCATCGACGACGGGTGCCGATTGAGCGACGGAAAGCGCCGCATCGCAATAGTATGAAATTGCGGACAACGGCTGGTTCAATTCATGCGCGAGCCCCGCGGCCATCTCTCCCAGTGAAATCAGGCGGGCGTCACGTGCTAGTTTGAGCCGGTCTGTAAGCAGAGAATTTGCAGCATCCCTGAGTTTTGTAATGTCTTTCGTCGTCACAATGATGGCACGCGACACCCCGGTCTCGTCTACGACAGGCGAAAGCGTTGTCAGAACAGGAAACACTTCGCCGTTCCTCCGGCGGCGACGTGTATCGACATTCACGAGCTGCTCTCCTTGGCGGCAGCGCTCGAGCAGGGCGTCGGTCTCTGAGTGCAAGTCTTGGGGTACGAGGGTCTTGATCGATTGGCCAACGACCGTTTCTCGCGCGCAGCGATAGGTATCCAGGGCCGCATCGTTTATTGTGGTAACGGTACCATTGAGATTCAGAATCAGGATCGGGTCGGCAGCATGCGTGAATGCGGCCGCAATGTTTTCGTAATCGAGAAGCTTCCGCCCATACTCTGACACGTCGCGAATACTGAGGCACCAGCCGTCTCGGCTTGGCGAGATGCGAATGTCGAGCCGCTGATCCGAGTAGATTCTGTGGCTAGCGAGGTCTCCGCTCGGCCCACCGTTCATTAGACATTGGAGCGCGTCACGTAGATGTCGTTGATCCTGCACATTGGTACAGATTTCCCAGATAGTTTCGCCATTCGAGGCTTCGGTTGAGCAGCCAAGTTGCCTGGCAGCGGCGTCGTTGATGTATCGGCATTTCATCTGGTGATCCAGGATGACCAGACCGTAATCAAGGGCATCGACGATATTGCGGAATTCGCGATCGGCTACGTCTGCCAATTCTGACCTGTCCGACATGGCGATCTGTACCACGGTCCGCCTCCGGCGGTGGCCGGTTTCCACCATAGTCTTAGATTAGCAGAGGAAACGGTGTCACGCCGCGGGTTGCTGCTGCTCGAAAGTCAACTGACGGCACCTGTCGGTGCGTGGAACTACGGGCGTAATTCTACGAATTCCAAGGTCACCACCAAAGTCACAGAATATCGACGCCACGATTTGAGGACAAACCCGAATGGGGAGGTTCGACATGGCACTGAAAAAACACTCTATCGTTTTCGCGGCTGCCGGCGCAGTCATGCTGCTCTCCGGCTGTTTGGCTGTACCACAGATGGTCGGTGCGCATCGTGTTGTCGAGGTAACTTACCTGGCTGACCGGGCGGATATCACGGACGGTGAGGGACGTTGGGTATACGACTTGCTTATGGCCCAAGGTGTCGCGGATGCCGATATTCACGACGGAAGCGTTGCGACTGGGCGTGTCTATTGTTGCAAGGATGATCCATCTAACGATGAGTGGATCATGTTTTACGCACCACCGGGCATCCAGTTGAAAAGCGGCGATATCGTCGAGATTCGGCTGGCATACCTTGGCAAGCCAAAGCGAGGAGAGCAGGAAGACGGCCTGTCGACAGCGGTTCGCGTCCGAGAGAACGCGCGCGATGCAAGACGTGCCTGCCGCTGGATTCCCGAGATTGAGGGTAACTGGAATCGAATTCTCAAGTGTGACTGGATGGAAACCGAGGGATGGGTTTACCAGACAGGTTTGTACAAGACCTGGTACAAGCCAGCTGGAACAGAAACCATTTCCGATTAGGAGTCACCTGATGACCCGTGGTGTTTCCGCTTGCATCGATTGTCCGAAATCGAGTCGGTTAGGTCGGGACCTTGAATGACCGGCATCCTTTTCAATACGAGTAACACGGCCATGAATAGATTTAAATCAGTTGGAACCGCTCTCGCTACGAGCCTGCTATTACTCTGCATAGGTTCACCGGGTGCACTGGCGGACCATGCGAGCGTCGGATGTCGCGACCCGAAGGGCTGCATCAAGATCAATCCGGGTAATCCGATCAGGATTGCGACGATTCAAACGCTGTCGGGACCGAATGAATTCTTCGGACTCGAGCTGCAACAATCCGTCGAGGTGGCTGCTGCGGTACGTGGGTACGTGGTAGCTGGCCATCCGATCGGCCTCAGCTTCTTTGATGACCAGTGTTCCGGGGACGGCGGGGAAGCCGCCGCAGAGGCCATCGCGGACGAGAACAGGATCCTCGCGGTCGTCGGCACTACCTGTTCCGGGGCGGCGCTCACCGCTGCGCCGATCTTGACGGGGGAAGCCATCATCATGGGTTCGTCGTCGAACACCGCGAACGTGCTGACAACGTTCGGCCACGATTATTTCCGGGTAGTGCCGCCGGACAGCGAGCAAGCGGCGGTCGCAGCAAGATTCGCGTTAGAGGTACTCGGTGCCACGACTGCCGTTACCATTCGGGCGGAGAACATTCTTTACGCGGAAGGCCTCGAACAGGGCTTTCTCGATGAATTCACAGGCACGGTTTTCGACCGGCATGTCGCCACCGCCGGCCAGGACCTTACCGATGTGGTCGATGCTCTCGCGTCAAACGTTCCCGAGGTTTTGTTCGCAGCGACAGGGCCTGCTATCTCAATTCCGCTGATTCAGGCAATCCGCGAAATTGAAGCGCTCGACGATATGATTTTCATGAGTGGCGATGCGTCGCTGACGAACGGGTTCCGCGAGACCGGCGTTGCTGAAGGGGCCTTCCTGACCGGCCCGCAGACGAATTTCGAGAGCGACGCGTATGATGAGTTTGTTGCGATATATTCGGAGATGTTCCCGGATACGCCGCTCGCAACCCCCTATCACGCGCACTCGATTGATGTCGCGAACCTGATCTTCGACGCGATCGAGACGGTCGCGTTTACGGATAAACATGGAAGGCTGGTGATCCGGAAAGGTGCATTTCAGACGACCATCCTGGCCACCGAGAACTATGAGGGGCTGAGCGGGACGATCACCTGTCAGCCGAACGGCGAATGCGCGACCGGTGCATTCGTGGTCTTCCAGGTGCAGGACGGCGAGTTCGTTCCGATCCCGTTCGAGTGATGCGTGGGGTGCAAAAGTCTTAGATTAGCAGAGATACGACGCCGCGCTGCGGCCTGCCGCGCCTCGGCGGTCACCGTATGCCACACGTTGATGCGTGGAACTACGGACGTAGTTCTACGAATTCCGCAGTAGCCACCAGAGTCACAGAATATCGGCGCCACGATTTGAGGACAAACCCGAATGGGGAGGTTCGACATGGCACTGAAAAAACACTCTATCGGTTTGACGGCTGCCTGCGCAGTCATGCTGTTCTTTGGCTAAATCTTCGGTCGCGCCGCAAAGATCAAGATTTTCGTCTTGGACAGGATTCGTTGAATAAATTTTTCGATACGGTATATGAGCATGAAAAAATTCACATTCGTTTCAACCGTTTTCGCTATTGCGTATTTTGTGAGCTGCTGGCCAGTAGCTTTGGCCAGTTACGGTTTGCTGGAAATCTCGGTCGACACAACGCTGACCGAAAATCATTACGGCAATATTGTGATCGTCGAGGATAATGTAATCCTGGACTGTGAAGATTTCACGGTGCAGGGGCAGGGATCCGGCAGTGGTGTTGGTATCCTTTTGAACGGTCGGACGGGGGTCACAGTGACCCGATGCGTCGTTTCTGGATTCGATGAAGGCATCGTGGTCGAAAATTCGCATGGCAATAGGATTAACGTTAACACCGTCCGCGAGAACTTCGCGAGCGGTATAAGACTGCATTCCTCACAACACAACGAAATAACGCGTAACCGCGTCATTGATAACCAATCGGAAGACTCATCAGGCGCGACGGCCCTGATCATAGGACAGGTTTCCTCGAATAATTTAGTAAATTTCAACACCGTGACGGGCAATGAGTCGACAGGTATCGTAGTTGCGGATCCCGGCTCGGACAGGAACAGGATCGTCGCCAATGTAAGCTCTTACAATGGCGGACACGGCTTCGATATCATATCCGTGAGGCTCAACACATTTAGAGGAAATATCGCCGTAGACAACGGCGATGTCGGGTTTCATGTACACGGCGAGGCGGAGTTCAATAGTCTGACCGTGAACTCGGCTTGTGGAAACAATACGCTTGACGCAGTCGATAACAAGGCTTTCGATGGTGGGAGAGGCAACTTTTGGTTCAATAATCTGTTTTGCACAAAACAGGGATTCTGAGGGGCCTGATTTACGAAACTGATTAGGACATTGTCCAACTAATTATAGTGCGGGGTTGTGGTGGCTCGTGGAGAAGCATACCCCGACGATTAGGCGGCCGGCAGCGGTATCTTTAGGGCAATTAAGGAGACCGTAGAGCTTACTAACGTACAAAGCGGGGCCCCGCTACCAAATGAAGAATGGCCCCCTTTATCGGGGCCATTTTCATTTGCAATTGGAAAAGTTTGTCAATACCGAAAGCAAGCTGGCGCGGGTTATGCTTGGCAGACTTTAGCAGGCGGGAATTCGAATGAGCGGATTCGTTGATTCCCGGTTCAACATTCAGGGCAGACGTCGGTCATCGAGTTATCCAATGCAGGTGCCGTCGTTCCCACTGCAATGAAAAACTGCCACTTTGCGCCATAGTTTAACTGCCATCGATCTCAGCCAGCATGTCGATGAACTCCTGATCATTGCGAAGTGCATCGTAAAACGGCAGGTAGGGTTCGAGAAACGGCATCACGGTACTGGGTTCTGCGAGACCGTCGCGGATACATGCGACTGCTGCGTCGGTGGCGGCTAGCATGCCGAGTATTCGGCAGGCTATTTGTCTTTGAAACATTCGGTCCGCCCAATCTTTTGGGCTGTACCGAAACCAGAGTTGCACGAGTCGCTCGGATTCGACGCTATTACCCCGTAGACCCGCCAGTATTGCCGCCGCCAGATGAGCGCTGTTTCCAACAACGTTACCAAAGGCATCGTGAGCCGGCTCCAATGGTATCTGCACATGACTGACCCATTCCGCCACCAGATCTTTGTCGTTTGTCAACCAGTAGGTCAGTAGTCGTTGCAGGTCAGTGGGTGTTACGGGAAGCTGGAACGGGCCATTCAGCTGGCTGAAGGAATCCAATGCGCCGCGGTAATCCCGGTTGCCGATGTACGCTACCCATCCGCAAGACTCGCGCTCATGCAGCTGGCACAGTTCCTCCATTGCTTCCTGCAATCGTCCGAAGTTCCGATGCTCGCGAAAGAGGAGAACGTTTCGGAAGTAGTCAATCCGATAGGAGTCCAGCCGCGATGTCTCGATCTCCGCCAGGGCTTCGTCGTACCGATGCAGGGTGACCAGCGCGTGCGCCACCCATCCCACCCATCGTGGATTTCGCGGATCGAGCCTGCGTGCCTCCATTAACGTATTTAGCCAGGCATCGAATCGCCCCTGCCGTCGCTCGATCCAGGATTTGATTTCGAGGACGCGAACATCGCCGGGATTCATCGTCATTGCCCGAGAAATCAGGTCGTGCGCCCGGTCGTAGTCTTTCAGGGCGTAATATACATAGCCGGCCAGACCGAGCAGGTAGTCGCCCGACTCGGGCGCGACGGCTTTGAGCGTTTCGAGGCCTTGTTCCGCGCGCCGATTCAACTCGGGGTATTCGCCGGACCAATTCACATACGCGAGATTGGTGATCAATTCCGCCCATGCGCGACTGAATGTCGGATCCAGTTCCACAGCCTCTTCCAATGCCTCACGGAATCGCGGATCCGTATAGTCGACAAAGTGTTTTTCCGTCATCTGCATTGCCCGATGAAACGCCTGGTAGGCCGCCATGTTCTCGGTCGGGATGATCGTCAGCTGCCTGTCGTCCTGAGCCGTCAATTCGGCATCCAGTGACCTGGCGATGGCGCGCGCGATCGTATCGCGCAGATCGAAAATGTTCGCGGGCGACAATTCGCGGTCGTAGGTCTCGGCCCAAAGATGGGCACCAGTGCGTACATCGCTCAGCTGCACGTTGATTCGAATACGGTCGTGGGCAATATGCACGGCGCCCTCGAGGATTGCATCCGCCCCCAGTTCCTCGCCGATGCTGCGGATGTCTCCCGCGAAATTTCGATATTCATTTACCGAGGTGCTCGAGATGACGCGGATTGATTGCAGCTTGGTCAACTGGGTCAGGAGATCATCGTGGACGCCGTCTGCGAAGAACTCGCTTTCATACTCCTGATCTGGAGAATCAAATGGCAGCACCGCAACGACCGGAGGCCCTTCATTCATGATTTTCGGAGCCTCTCGAGGTGAATCCGCGACCTTGCCGAAAAACACAAGCAGCATCACGCCGACGATGCCGGTCAGCCCGGCGGCAATCAGGTATCTGCTACGGCGCAAAGGCGGCGGCGCGTGCGGCTCCGTGGCTGGAGCTGGCGGAAAGTGCGCGATGTACCCCCGGCGCGGAAGCGTTTCAATGTATGCGTTTTTGTCATGGGGCGTGAGTATTTGCCGCAGGATCGAGATGCAGCGGTTGATAGCGTCATCCGAAACGAACCTGTTCTCCCACACCGCGGCGATCAATTGATCGCGACTGATGATGTTGTGTTGATGGCGGAGAAAGAAATCGAGGAGCCTGGCCACTTGCGGCTGCAGTTGTGTCGTGTTCTCCCCATTGTTCAAAATGCCGGTGCCGGCATCGAAGGTCCAATGTCCGAATTCATGCCGCGTGGAATTTTCGATATGGCCAGTCATCGCCAGCGGGAAGCGCTCCATAGGCGCGCAATGGTCTGCTCGTCATTCACGATTTTCAACTATCACCGGTCGGCTTGACAAATCCCGCCTCGCCATACCCCTCCAATCTTGACCTGGCCGTTATTGCCCCGCTCATTGCATGCCATACCGACCCTTAAGTTACTGAAAAACTCGAAAGTTATCGACAAATCAGGCGTCGATCAGCCAGAAATCGGCACGCGATAAGGAATTTGGTTGCGCGATTGAAGATCTTCGGATCACAACCCAGCAAACGGTACGTAGTTGAGCTGTGAGTCACGGAGGTCAGGAGTGAAAGTTGTCGATAAGGCTGTGAAACGCCGGCATTCCGGTATCGTGTTCGCCTGCATTGCGAGCTTGGTGTTGTTGCTGTTCGCCGGTGCTTGCGCGGTTGATCCATCGAGCGTCCATGTGCGCGATGAAGATGTCTCGCAATACCTGGTGTGCCCGGCAGGCCAGGTGAAAGTCTGTCAGGCCCTCTGGGCAACCAAAATGCGCGCGGCGCAGCGACATAGTTGCCGTTGCCGGTAAAAACCCTTGCATCTGCAGGACCGAATGCGATTTGATCGTAAAGAGACAGGCGTCGATAGCACCGGCAAAGGCGGCAAGAGAAACCGGAGCGGCTAGGGCGAAATCCTGCCCCGCCACCACAAGCACGGAAAACCCGGCCTCCAGCCGGGTTTTTCATGTTTCGCATCTGTCAGATTTTCGTGCAATCAAACGCTGGCGTAGTCATCGGTACCTACCAATTTAATGCGTAGTGAGTTATCCGACCCCGCCAATATGCGGCATACCCGTCATCGTAGACATAACCAACTTCCCCGCGGACAGGGATTCGACGACCACCAATCTCCCGGTACTCCGAAAACCTGCCTCGCCATGGGCGCATCACCATTTTTCCATTCTCGGTGCTTCCTCGTTCGTCGGCGTGCATTTCGACAACCTCGGCATTATCGTTGAACAGGAGTCGAACACGTGCGGTTCCACCGTTGCTCTTCGCGCTGAGTTCGACAATTCTTTCGTCGACCTCGCGCCACGCGATACTGGAGTTGTGCAGCGCGGCATCCGGTGCCCATGGAATTTCCGCCAGGTATCGCATGAGCTCGCTTTGATCTGCCTGTGGTCCGTCGAGTCGTGCAACGGGAATGGAGCCGAGCAGCCGTGCTTCGAGCAACCCGTGGCCGTCGATATATGCATCGATCACCCGTACCGTGCTGACAATCCCGCGCCTCTGATCTGCGAACCAGGCAAAACCGGGTTTCTGAACGGCGATGACCTGTTCGCAGCGAATCTTCTGCCAGGGCTTGTCCGTCCCCATCCGCATTTCTGCGCTTTGTGTGAGCAAGACCGCCCTGGGAGCGTTTGACATAGCGACGCCGGCGCGCTCGATGAACTGGCGCGCGACCGGCGGGAGAGCGTCGAATCCGATCTTCTGATTATTTTGCGAATGCGATTCGATAAGGGTTCGTCGCATTTTTCCGAATTTGGAGCGGAATCTGCCTGTCGCCAATATGTGCCAGATGGCCGCGACAATAAGCACGCCGGAAACGGTGACGACAAGACTTGTCATGATTCAGCTCCTGGTCGGGAGGCCCGGAGATTGGCAAAATACCAAGCGATCCAGACCAATGCTGCCACGATCAGGCCCCAGTCCTGCGGAACGTTTAACAGGAAAGCGGCGCTCCCGCCAATCAGCCCCCAAATCATCGGTGCTGCCGCAAGCATGATCGGACGTGGGTGCGTGGCCAGTATCA
>JAWWCT010000100.1:0-10794 GCA_033720315.1 Woeseiaceae bacterium
AGCTGACGACGAAAACCTGGTGGCAACCGTGCTTGGCAGCGTCGTGACCGACCCCAAGGCGTGGCTGGCGCCGGAATCGATAAGCAACGAAGAAGCCGTCGAGTTGATCGCTCATGTCGCAGCCGATTCGGCGCTCCCGGTGCACGGCATGGCCCGAATCGCGTTTTGTGAGACGAGCTCCCGGGCTTATGCCTTTGCCAACGGGCACCCGCGGCAGCTCGCCGGCCCGGAACTCGAGCTGATTCGGCAAATCTGCCGGGAACGCCGTGTGGTTCCTGCCGAGGTTTGCGCATCCGGCAGCCGCGAGCTCCTGGAATGGCTCCTGGGCTGCGGTGTCCTCGATTTGACAGAAGCCACGGCCGACACCATTCGAATTGGTTCTATGCCGCCCCGGCCCTGACCCGGGCAGGCTACAGCCCATACGCCGCAAGGCCTTCATTCGACGAGAGAATATCTCCGCTGCGGACGACTTTCACGGCTCCGCAGGCGGGCAACGGCGTCACCGGCACCCAGTCCGAAAAACGTGACGTAGTTGGCACAGGCCAATTTGTAGCGACCGGTAAGATTGCATGCAATGCGGTACATGCGGAGCACCGCGACCGGGGTGACCTCGTTATCCAGGCGCTGGATATTCCTAATAAATTTTAGAATCACTGATGACAGAAGCCTCCTTACAGCCTGGGTCAGAACAATCCAACGAATCGGATCAGACTCGTGAGCAAGGTCGGCGCTGGGTGATCTCGGGCAGAGACGAAATGCGCAAAGCCGTTATTGACGTCGCAAAGGAAGCAACACGCAGGATATCCATTTTCACCCACGATCTCGAACCCGGCATTTACGACGACCCGGACTTTCTCGAAGTCATCAAGAAACTGGTACTGCGACAAACCTATTCGCGCATCCGGGTGTTGATTGCTGATCCTTCCAGGGCCATCAAGAACGGCAACAATTTCGTACACCTTGGTCGCCGCCTGAACACCTATATCGAATTCCGCCACGTTCGCGAAGATCTGAGAACGCATAACGAAACCTTCTGTATCGCCGATGAAACGGCACTCGTATATCGTCTGCAACACGAAAAGTGGGATGGAATTGCAGATACCTATGAACCCTCAGTCGCCAAGCTCTACGGACAGATGTTTGACGAAATCTGGCAAGCCAGCGAAGTCGAAATAGAGTTCCGTCAGCTCGGCATCTGACCGCGTACCCCGCCGTGCTACCGACCGATCTCACGGTTGCCGCTGTCGTCGAACGCCACGACAGCTTTCTGATTGTCGAAAAACGTGTTTCGGGCAGGTTCGTCCTGAGTCAGCCGAGCGCGCACGTCGAAGCCAGTGAATCGCCCGAACAGGCCATCGTGCGTGGTGCACTCGAGGAGACGGGTTACGAAATCTCGGTCGGGGATTTGCTCGGCATCTATCTGTGGATTCACCCGCAAACCCGCCGGCAATATTTGCGCGTGGCCTATGCCGCCACCTTCATCGCCGAGAGCCTCAATCACGTAGCAGACGAACACATCAAGCGCGTACACTGGCTTTCCCTCGGCGATATCCGGCAACGTGCGAATGAACTGGTGTCGCCGATCGTCCAGCGTTGTGTCGAGGATTATCTCGTCGGCAAACGCGAGTCCAGCCAGTTGCTCAACGAACTGCTGCCAATCCAGCAAAACATCGTGCAGGTCATGGCGAACGCCTGTTTGGTCTGAGCTCAGGATCGCGGCTAAAGCCGCTCCCACAAAAAGATTCGCCGTAGGAGCGGCTTTAGCCGCGATCTGCCGGTGATAAACTAGACAGCTATGTCCGTCTACCCCGAAAAAATCGCCGGCAAAAAAGTCATCCTCGGCCTGTCCGGCGGTGTCGATTCGGCCGTGGCCGCAGTACTCCTGAAGCAGCACGGCGCGGAGGTGCATGCCCTGCACATGACCAACTGGGAAGACAACGACGGCTATTGCACGGCCGCCCAGGACCTGCAGGACGCGCGGCACATCTGCGAGTTACTCGATATTCCGCTGCACGCCGTGAATTTTTCACGCGAGTACCGCGACCGTGTTTTCCAGTATTTCCTGGACGAGTACAAAGCTGGCCGCACACCGAACCCCGATGTCCTCTGCAACCGCGAAATCAAATTCGGCGAATTCCGTCGCTACGCCAAGCGCCTGGGCGGTGAGTACCTGGCGACCGGGCACTACGCGCGCACAAGAATCGTCGACGGCGAAGTGCAACTTCTGAAAGCGGCCGACGAATCGAAAGACCAGAGTTACTTTCTGAACGCAGTTTCTTCCGAAGCGCTGGCGGAAAGCGTATTTCCACTGGGCGAACTGCAAAAAACCGAGGTGCGTGCCATCGCCCGCGACAATGCCTTGCCGGTTTTCGACAAGAAGGACAGCACGGGTATCTGTTTCATCGGCGAACGGCCTTTTCGCGAGTTCCTGTCGACCTACCTGCCCGCCAATCCAGGACCGATGCAGACGCCGGACGGAAAGACTGTCGGCGAGCATGCGGGACTGATGTATTACACCATCGGCCAGCGCCAGGGGCTCGGCATCGGTGGACGTCGCAATGCGAACGAAGAACCGTGGTACGTGGCAGGAAAAGATGTTGAAAAAAATATCCTGACCGTTGTTCAGGGCGAACATCCACTGCTATACAGCAAGAGCATCGAAGCCAGCGAGGCGCATTGGATCGGGAATCCTCCCGAGGAAATTCTGCATGGGCGAAGTCTGCGGTGTATGGTAAAGGTACGATACCGGCAGCCGGACCAGGTATGCGAAGTGACAAGAGCATCGGGCGAACGTCTGTTAGTCAGTTTCAATGAATCTCAAAGGGCCGTGGCACCGGGTCAGTTCACGGTATTTTATGATGGCGATCGCTGTCTCGGTGGCGCTGTAATCGATCGGGTCTTGGTGGCAACCGAAACGCTGCGCAAAACAGGTTGACGTCAACGGCTTAACTGTCGATGAAACACCAGGGGGAGACGTGTCGACGTTTTACGAAGAGTTGAAACGCCGAAAAGTGACGAGGGTGGCGATCGCCTATCTCGTCGCTGCATGGTTGCTCATGCAGGTCGCGGACGTACTTTCGCCGATTCTCGAACTGCCCGGTTGGGTCCCCAAACTTGTATTCCTGTTGCTGGTATTGGGTTTTGTTCCTGCCTTGATACTCGCCTGGGCCTACGACCTCACTCCGGACGGCATCAGGCGGGATGCTCCAGGTCGAGATTCAGGGGCGGAATCGCCGTCTGCCATTCAGTATGTCGAACACGTGATCCTCGGAATGGTCGTCCTTGCGGCCGTCGGTGCCGGTATTTGGTGGTACCTGTCGAGCGATGCACGATGGGCGCGAAACGAAGTGCTGCCTCAGATCGAGGTGTATATCGACGAAGGAAATTTCGAGGCCGCATACACGCTTGCGCTCAAAGCACAGTCCGAGCTTGTGGACGATCCGGAAATGCTGGAACTATGGAAGCGTTTCACCTGGTCGGTTTCTGTGCCTTCCGAGCCGCCGGGAGCTACCGTTAAGCGACGTGCATATGCCGATGAGGATGCTGCGTGGGTAGAGCTAGGCGTTACGCCCGTGCACGACGTGCGAATTCCGATCGGTTTATCGCTACTGCGGATCGAGCTCGACGGCTACCGTCCATTACTGCGTGTCATTGGCCATGGCATAACCCTGTACCCGGAGTTACCGGTCAGAGACAGGTCGCAGCCGACGATATTTGCCATCGCGCCAGAGCGTTATCTGCTGGACAAGCACAATGCGTTACCTGAAGACATGGTTCGCGTACCCGGCACGAACGTCGCAATCGAAGGCGAATTGTTACAGCTACCAGACTTTTTTATCGATCGTTACGAAGTCACTAACCGGGAATACCAGGAGTTTGTCGACGCCGGCGGCTATCGACGCCGCGACCTTTGGGAACTCGATTTTCTGCTTGAGGGAGAGACGCTGACCTGGGACGCCGCAATGGCCCGATTTACCGACAAAACAGGCCGCAACGGCCCGAGCGACTGGGAAGCCGGTCACTATCCGGACGGCGAAGGCGATCACCCGGTGGCAGGAATAAGCTGGTACGAAGCAGCAGCATTTGCACGTTTCGTCGGGCGGGAATTGCCGACGATTCATCATTGGCGACGAGCATTTGCGTTGGGCATTCTCACTTGGATGGTGCCCGCCAGTAATCTCGACGGCGAGACCATCGCCCC
The DNA here is from genome assembly GCA_033720315.1 of Woeseiaceae bacterium. Classification (GTDB taxonomy): domain Bacteria; phylum Pseudomonadota; class Gammaproteobacteria; order Steroidobacterales; family Woeseiaceae; genus SZUA-117. Next base: position 4,202 of record JAWWCT010000100.1, read on the forward strand.
CGTCGGTCGGTATCAGGGTATCGGCTGGACCGGTACCTTTGATATGGCTGGAAACGTGCGCGAATGGTGTTTCAACGCCGTTGGCGATCAAAGGGCAATTCTCGGTGGCGCGTGGAATGATTCCTTTTACGTGGTTCAGGAGACCATTCAGGATGTGGCAACTGTTCCGCCAATCGATCGCTCGGCGGCAAATGGCTTTCGACTCATGATGACCGCTGATGGCACGCCATCGCAATCGCAGTTTTATGCTGCTTTACCGGAACCACAGAAACTCGAGTTCGATGAGCCCGTGTCCGACGAAGTGTTTGCCGAATACAAGAACGCATTCGAATACGATACCGGACCATTTAACGCAACCATCGAAGAAACCAGGGACGAGCGGTACTGGACGCGGGAATTGATTTCGCTTGATGCGGGTTACGACAACGAACGAATGTACGTTTACCTGTATATGCCGAAACTCGGCACATCCCGATTTCAGACAATCGCATTCTGGCCGGAGCACCCAGCATTGTTTATTGATTCCGTGGAGATGATGCGTGTACACCTCGATTTCGCAATCAAGAATGGTCGTGCCGTGGCGTATCCGGTGGTCGAGGGGACTTTTAGACGCCGCTATCCAACCGTTCCAGCGTGGTCGACCATAGCGGCCCGCGACATGGTGATTCAACAGGTCAGGGATTTTCGGCGAATGATTGACTATCTCGAGACCAGACGGGAAATCGATACGGGAAAACTTGCTTACTACGGACTCAGTTGGGGCGGGCGCATGGGGGGAATCGTTCTTGCTGTAGAGCCCCGACTGAAGATCGGCATACTGAATCAGGCCGGCTTTGAACCAAATGTCCATCGGCACATCGATGTTGTACATTACTTGCCGCGCGTCACACAGCCCGTTTTGCAATTCAACGGATTGTATGACGCCGATTTTCGATTCGATTCACAGGCCAAGCCATTTTTCGATTTAATGGCGACACCGGATGCAGATAAGAAACACGTCGTCGAGCCGACCGGGCATTTCGTATCGCAGCCCGTTTACATTGGCGAAACGCTTGACTGGCTGGATCGATATCTGGGATCACCGAATTAAAGGTCTGTTATCGGCGCATCTGTGCCCAGCTCCTTTCGAGGCGTTATAATGCCGCCCCCGGCGGGCCAACACCTGCCTCGAGAACCATAATAGACTCCGGAGACAGACTATGACGGACAGCTTCGGCGCCCGTTCCACGCTGGAAGTTGGCGGTAACAAATACGAGATCTTCAGGCTCGATGCGGTCAAAGAGGGCCACGTCGATCGCCTGCCCTACTCGCTCAAGATCCTGCTCGAGAACCTGCTGCGTCATGAAGACGGGCGTGACGTCACGCGCGACGACATACTGGCGCTGGCCAACTGGGACCCGAAAGCCGAGCCGAGCACCGAAATCTCGTTTACCCCGAGCCGCGTGATCCTGCAGGACTTCACCGGTGTGCCGGCGGTCGTGGACCTGGCCGCGATGCGCGACGCAGTGGTCAAACTCGGCGGCAAGGCCAAAAGCATCAACCCGCTGTCGCCGGCCGAGCTGGTTATCGATCACTCGGTGCAGATCGATAAATACGGCAGCGCCGACGCGCTGGACGTCAACAATCTCATCGAGTTCAAGCGCAACGAGGAACGCTATTCGTTCCTGCGCTGGGGCCAGGGTGCGTTCGAGAACTTCCGCGTGGTTCCGCCGAACACCGGGATCGTGCACCAGGTCAACCTCGAATACCTGGGCAGGGTGGTCTTCGACGCGGAAAAAGACGGCAAGCGTCTCGCCTATCCGGACACCGTTGTCGGCACGGACTCGCACACCACGATGATCAACGGCATCGGCGTGCTCGGCTGGGGTGTGGGTGGCATCGAGGCGGAAGCTGCAATGCTCGGCCAACCGATCACCATGCTGATTCCCAATGTCGTCGGCTTCAAGCTCACCGGCACGCTCAAGGAAGGCACGACGGCAACGGATCTTGTGCTGACCGTGACCGAGATGCTGCGCAACAAGGGCGTGGTCGGAAAATTCGTCGAGTTCTTCGGCGACGGTCTCGATAACCTGCCGCTGGCCGATCGTGCCACGCTCGGCAACATGTCGCCGGAATTCGGCAGCACCTGCGCCATCTTCCCGATCGACGGCGAAACCCTGCGCTATCTCGAATTATCCGGCCGGACGTCCGGGCATATCGCACTGATCGAGGCGTACGCAAAAGCGCAAGGCATGTGGCGCACCTCGGGACAGGCTGACCCCCTGTACTCGGACACACTGGAACTCGATATGGGCACCGTGGAACCGAGCCTCGCCGGCCCGAAACGGCCGCAGGACCGGATTCCGCTGGGCAAAGCCGACAGTGTGTATCGCGAGCACCTTGCGAAATCGGTCGCAAACCGGAAATCGGGCGGCACGGCGACGATCGAACTCGACGGCGAAAAAGTCGAACTCAGGGATGGCGCCGTCATGATTGCGGCCATTACGAGTTGCACGAATACCTCGAATCCCGTGGTGATGATCGCGGCCGGTATGCTGGCACGCAATGCGCGCGCTAAAGGGCTGAAGACCAAGCCGTGGGTAAAGACCAGTCTCGCACCCGGCTCGAAAGTGGTCACGGACTACCTGAAAAAGTCCGGGCTCGACGACGACCTGGAAGCGCTGGGCTTTTACACCGTGGGTTATGGCTGCACCACCTGCATCGGCAACTCCGGACCGTTGTTGCCGGAAATCGCCAAGGGCGTGCAGGATGGCGACCTGGTCGTCTGCAGCGTGTTGTCGGGCAACCGCAATTTCGAGGGTCGCATCCATCCGCTGGTGCGTATGAACTTCCTGGCGTCGCCGCCGCTGGTGGTGGCTTACGCGCTTGCAGGGACACTCGAGGTCAATCTGTACGACGATCCGCTCGGCGAAGATGCGGACGGCAACCCGGTTTTTCTCAAGGACATCTGGCCGGACGCCAAGGAAATCCAGGACGCGATCGGCAACAACATCGACTCCGCGATGTTCAAGGCGAGCTACGACAGCGTATTCGCCGGCGATGAAAACTGGAATCGCATCGCCTCGCCGAAAGGCGAGATCTATTCCTGGGATGCCGACTCGACCTATGTACGCAATCCACCCTACTTCGAGAACATGACCCTCGACACCAGGCCCGTGACCGATATCAAGGGTGCGAGAGTGCTTGCAGTGCTCGGCGATTCGGTGACGACCGATCACATCTCGCCAGCCGGCAGCATCGCAGCCGACAGTCCGGCGGCCGATTACCTGCGTTCGCAGGGCGTCGAACCGGCCGACTTCAACTCCTACGGTTCGCGCCGCGGAAACCACGAGGTGATGATGCGCGGCACCTTTGCCAATATCCGCCTGCGTAACCAGCTTGCGCCCGGTACCGAGGGCGGCTGGACGCGGCATCAGCCGAGCGACGAGCAAATGACCATCTACGACGCGGCCTTGCGCTACCAGCAGGAAGGCACGCCGCTCGTGGTGCTGGCCGGGACCGAGTACGGTACCGGCTCCTCGCGCGACTGGGCGGCCAAGGGCACGATGCTGCTCGGGGTGAAAGCGGTGATTGCCAAGAGCTACGAACGCATCCATCGTTCGAACCTGATTGGCATGGGTGTGTTGCCGCTGCAATTCATGGACGGTGAAGGCGCGGACACCCTCGGGCTGACCGGCAAGGAAACGTTCGATATCTCCGGTCACGCGGATGCGCGCGCGGAAACGGTCGAAGTTACGGCAACCCGCGAGGACGGCGAAAAAGTGTCGTTCAAGGCGCGCGTACGCATCGATACGCCGAAGGAACGCGACTACTACGAGCACGGCGGTATCCTGCATTACGTGCTACGCCAACTCGCAGCCTGAATGCCGATCCCGGCCGGTTTGCTTGCCGCACTCAACGAGGCGCGGCACGTATGCGTATTGACCGGCTCCGGCGTCTCCGCCGAAAGCGGCGTGCCGACGTTTCGCGAGGCGCAGACGGGCCTCTGGGAGCAGTACGACCCGCATCAGCTGGCGACCCCGGAGGCGTTCCAGCGCGACCCGGCACTGGTGTGGCGCTGGTATCGCTGGCGACGCGAACTGGTCGCCGCTGCCGAGCCGAACCCGGGACATCACGCCCTGGCGGCAATGGCCAGGCGGGTCCCCGAGCTGACGCTCATCACCCAGAACGTGGACGGACTGCACCAGCGGGCCGGTAGCGACGGCGTCATCGAGTTTCACGGCAATCTGTTCGAGGACCGTTGCTTTGCCGAGGGTTCTGTCGTCAGTGGCGCAGACCTGTCGGCCGAGGTCCCGCGTTGTCCCGATTGTGGTGGCCCGTTGCGCCCCGGCGTGGTGTGGTTCGGCGAAACCATCCCGGAGCATGCACTGCAAGCCGCTGCGGCAGCCGTGAACGCCTGTGACGTGTTTGTTTCCATCGGCACCTCCGCCCTCGTCTGGCCCGCCGCGGGACTTGCGGATGCGGCGCGTGAGCAAGGCGCCGTGGTCGTGGAAATCAATCTCGACGCCACGCCGTTGTCGTCGCGGACGGATTATTGCCTGCAGGGCAAATCGGGGTCGCTGTTGCCAGAACTGTTAGACTGTCTCAACGTCCAATAAAACGTCCCTATGATATTCAAGCGAAACAATGCCGGCGCAGCGTCGCCGGGCCGGTCGATTTGGCTGCAGGCCGGGATGGTTGCGGCTGGCATCGTACTGCTGATCATGCTCGGTGTGGCGTGGTACTGGTCGCGCACGCCGGACGTGTTCTGGGTGAATGAGAAAGCGGATGCCAACGGCACGGTGATCGGCTATTCCACGACCGACACGCTGGTGCGCGTCGCCCGCACGCTTCTCGACAAGCCCGGCGGCTACCTGACCAACGACGTGACGCCACCCAGCGTGTTCCTCGACAACATTCCGAACTGGGAACTGGGGGTCTTGCAGCAGGTTCGCGACCTGGCGCGTGTGATTCGCAACGACTACAGCCGCAGCCAGTCACAGTCCCGGGAAGACCCCGATGTGGCCATCGCGGAGCCGAAGTTTTTCTTCGATAACGATTCCTGGATACTGCCGCCGACGGAATCCGAGTATCGGGACGCGATCGCCGGTTTCGAGCGCTACCGTGACAGGCTGTCGGGCACGGACACGGAAGCGCAATTCTTCGCACGTGCCGACAACCTGCGCGAATGGCTTGCACAGGTCGAAAAGCGCCTCGGCAGTCTTACCCGGCGGCTTGGCGACAGCGTTGCACGGGACGTGATCAACACCGATCTCGCCGGCGATCCGGCCGCTGCCGCCAACACGACGCTGGGCGACCAGGTGCCGGTGCGCACCTCGTGGTTCAAGATCGATGACATCTTTTTCGAGGCCCGCGGCACTGCCTGGGCCTTGCTGCACTTTTTCCGTGCCGCGGAGTTCGATTTTGCCGATGTGCTCAAGGACAAGAACGCGGTGGTGAGCGTGCGCCAGATCATCCGCGAGCTGGAGGCCTCTCTCGCTCCGCTGCGCTCACCGATGGTCATGAACGGCGGCGGCTACGGGCTCACCGCCAATCACTCGCTGGTCATGGCCAACTACCTGGCGCGCGCCAACGCGGCCGTCATCAACCTGCGGGAACTCCTGGACCAGGGCTGATAATTAACTTTAACTTGGTTAATTAAGATACTGTTTTTTAATATAAACCGAGCCAGGCAGGCACCTTGCGCCAGGCCTCGCCGAGGGCCCGGTCCAGGCGCTTGTAATCGGCTTCGAAGCGCCCTACCCGCTGCCAGAAGCGCCGCGAATGGTTCATGTGCCGCGCGTGACAGAGCTCGTGGATCATCAGGTAGCGCAGCAGCGCCGGTTCGACGAACAACAGGCACAGGTTGAGGCTGATGGTGCCGCTCGAACTGCGGCTGCCCCAACAGCTGCGTTGTGCGCGTACGTGCATTTTCGTGTACGGCGACCCGGTCAATGCCGACAGCGCCGCGAGCATCGGGGCAAATTCACGTTTCGCCGTCGCCGCGAGCCAGCGGCGAATTGCAGCGACGCATTGCGCCTCATCGCCCGTCCGGCCGCTGAGCGTCAATACGCCCTGCGAACAGTTGTAACGTATGGATTTGCGATGGGGCTGCTCGAGGTATCGTACGCGGACGCTCTTGCCGATCGCCGGCAGACGTATCTGCTGTGGCAGGGCAAACGATTCCGGATCGTGATCCGCGGCGAACGATGCCCGCGCCCGTTCGATCCACTCGCGGTTTTCGCTGACGAACTCCTGTACCTCGCGTGGCTTGGTGCGCCGCGGCACCACCACTTCGACGCCGCCGCGCGGGAATACCTTGATGGACAGCCTTTTCGCGCGCCCGCTCTCGCGCACGGAAAAGCCCGGCAGCTGGCCGGGCTTTTCGGCTTCCGGAGGAAACAGCTTCAGTTGGATCGCCGTGCTCTGCACGGGCAGAAGTGTAACCGATGTGGCACCAGTCGCGGCTAAAGCCGCTCCCACAGAACTTTTGGCGGCGGGGTGATTCGCGGCTGAAGCCGCTCCCACAGAACTTTTGGCGGCGGGGTGATTCGCGGCTGAAGCCGCTCCCACGACTCAGTAAAAAGTATTGTGGGAGCGGCTTTAGCCGCGAC
>JAWWCT010000101.1:0-10721 GCA_033720315.1 Woeseiaceae bacterium
CCTCGCCGGCGAGAAATCGGTGCGCCCGAGCAGAAAAAAATTGCACAGGTAAACGCCGGCGATCGGCGGCACCAGCAGGCCGAGCACCACCAGGAAATCGATCAGGTTGTCGGCGATGCCAATTAACGCGGCAAACGTGCCGACGATGCCGCTGATCACGGTGACCGACCGGTAGTTGCCGAAAGGAATCGACGCGCGCGCCGCAAGCGCCGTCGAATACAGGTTCACGGTGTTGGTGGTCCAGGTCGCGAACACCAGCACCCCGAGTGCCAGGCCGCCGTAGCCGATGATGAACATGTAGTTCATCGGCTCGAGCTCGTTCCAGACCAGCACCGGGATCATGCCCAGCACATAAGCTGCCGTCATGCCACCGCCCTGACCGACGAAGGACGCGACGACACAGTCGCGCACCGTCCGGGTGTAACGCGTCAGGTCGGGTGTCAGCACCACGCCGACGACGGCCGCGCCGACGACGGCGGAGATTGCCGTCGCCATGTCCATGCTTTGTGCTTCGACCTGCAACAGGTCACCGAACGATGTGTGCTGCAACGAGATGACGACGACCGCGATCAGGGCCAGCAAAAGAAACGGCACGGCGACGAGCGCCAGGCGATCGATCGCCTTGAAGCCGTATACCGTGGTGATGATCACCAGAATGCTGCTGACGATCGTGTAGACGGGCTCCGCGATCACCCAGTTGGTCAGCTCCAGCGAGGCGAGATAGAGCGTACGACCGAACAGTTCCGCAGTCACCGCGTACCAGCCGAGCAGGAAGATGCCGAACCAGAAATTGACGAACTTGGCACCGACGTAGCCGAAGGTGTGCTCGATGATCATGTAACTCGACAGGCGGGTACGGGCGCCGACAATCGCCGCCGGCACCGACATGATGCTCAGTATCAGCGCCCCCAGCAGTGCCGAGGCGATGCCTTTGGACAGACCGGTGCCACGCACGAGTTCGCCGGCGCTGTACAGGAGCGGCAGGGTGATCGAGATGCCGATCAGCACGATACCGATCTGGAAACCGCTGACGGTTTCCTCGTCCGCTACCGGCGTGCGGGCGCTGGCATCGCTGTCCATCGTCTGCCTGTTTGTTGTTATTGTCGACCGGTGCAGTCTATCACTCACCGAAGGAGCCGGTGGCGCCGGGAAACACCACCGGCGATTCGTAGCCGTCGACGGACACGCTGGCGACACCGAACAGGTAATTGTCGATAACGATGTTCTCCAGGGTGTAGTTGTCGACTAGGCCGACGTAGCGACCGAAGGTCCATTGCGGATCGGTCGTCAGGCGCCAGTAAACCCTGTAGCCGGCGAGATTCTCTGCCGCTTTTCCTTCGGGGAGCGACCAGCTCAATGTCGTGCTCGGCTGCACCGCGCCTTCGATGTCGACGTTGGCAGGAAACGGTGGCGCCGACGCCATACCCGCAAGCGACACCACGTTCAGTGCGGTCAGCTTGCGCGCGTAATCGAAGTCGACGCCTTCGATGACGTCGCCATATTGAATGCCGTTTTCGGTTCGCAGATCCTGGTGCTGGCGATGGTAATGCTCGTGCGTCTCCATGATGCGCACTCCCGGAATGCCGCGCTCGTTGAACGGCCGGTGATGGCCGCCGCGGCCGAAGCGATCGAGGCGGTAGATCATCATCACGTCGAGATTGGGAATGAACTCGTCAGCCATGCGATCGATGTAACGCGCCAGGTTGCGCGACGGCGAATCCACTTCGCCGCCCTGGCGGCGCCGCGTCATCGCTTCTTCGTCCGTCTCGACATAGCGCGTGCCCTCGGAGAACACGCGCGCGGTGCTGTTGTCGGTGACGCCGTCGATACCGGTGATATTGCCGATCATGTCGTTGTTCAGCACCGCCTTGATGCGCCAACCTTCGGCGAGCGCGTGCTCGGCCAGGATCTTGCCGCCGAACAGTCCCTGCTCCTCGCCGGACAGGGCGGCGTACACGATCGTGCCCGCAAACCGGTGCTTCGACAGTACCCGCGCCGCTTCGATGGTGCCGGCCAGGCCGCTCGCGTTGTCGTTGGCGCCCGGCGAGTCGGAGGTGCCGTCCAGTGGATCGCTGACGCGCGAATCGATATCGCCGGCCATCATCACCATGCGATCCGGATCGAGCGTGCCGCGTTGGATCGCAACGACGTTCACGACCTCCGTCGGCTCGGGAATGCGGCGTTCACCGGAAATCACGTCGCTGACCGTGAGCACCTCGAGGCACCCGCCGCAATCACGGGCGATGTTTCTGAATTCCCGTTCGACCCAGCGGCGAGCGGCGCCGATGCCGCGGGTATCCGATTCGGTTTCCGACAGCGTGTGCCGGGTACCGAAACTCACGAGCTTGCGAATGTCCTTCCCGATGCGTTCGGCCGAGACTGTTGCCGCCAGCTCATGGCGGATTTCATCGGTCGCGGGCTCGGCCATTGCAGCCTGGAACATGTGCAACAGTAATACACCGGCAAGATAGCTGCGCTTCATCATGCGTCCTCGTCTGCTTGATTGCATCAGTCGATTCTGATTTTCGGATGCCGTCTTCGTTCCCAGGCACGGATGATGCGCCGTGCGAACTGGCTGTCCTCGTCGCGGACGTAAAAGAAGCCCATCAATGCGGCGACGGCGGCGCCCGTCGCATTGATCATCAGGTCTGTCATGGTGTCGTCGAGCCCGGATTTCTGCATGCTGAGACCGAGTGTCAGGTCCGCCAGGTATTCGAAAATTTCCCACAGGGTACCAATCGAAACGGCGAGCGCGAAGGTGATCGTCGCCATCCAGATCGGCCTGACGATGATGCGATTGGTCATGTAAAAGACGTAGATACCGAGGAAGCCGATCACACCGATCGTCAATGCGGACAGACCGTGCAGGGCGAGATCCCACCACCAGATGCGTTCGTAAAAATCGCGCGCCTCGCCGAGCGCGAAACTGGCGTACAGGAACACGCTGGTAATCATCGTGAATTCGACCGGCAGCGTGAGTTTCAGGCGACGCTCGATCATCGCCGGTGTGAACGTCAGCAGCAATATGACGGCCCCGGAGAACGCGCCGAGCCATTGCTTCTCGATGAGTGCACTGACCGTCACGATGAGGATGCCGACCTGCAGCACTGCGGCGATCGCCAGTTCGACACGGTCGACCCAGCTTTCCGTGTCACGCCATTTACGGTCGTCGCTCATGGGGACTGCTTCGATCTCAGCTCCGGATCTCCCAGATGGATTCGATTTCTACCGCAGCATCCAGCGGCAGTGCATTCGCTCCCAGGGCGGCCCTCGCGCCGAGCCCGGCTTCGCCAAATACGTCGCGGAACAGTTCCGAGGCGCCGTTTATCACGGCGGACTGTTGGCTGAAATCGGAAGTGCAATTCACGAAGCCGCGAATCTGCAAGGCCTTCACGACCCGGTCCAGGTTGCCGCCACAGGCAACGCGGAGTTGTGCCAGCACCCTGAGCCCGGCCAGTCGCGCGGCGGCATAGCCCTGCTCGAGCGTCAGGTCGGCACCGACCTTGCCGGCGGTCGGCACCTCGACATCGAGCGGCGGGATATTGCCGGCGATGAAGACCTGGTTACCGCTGACGCGATACGGTGCGTAAACCGCCGCCGGGCCGGCCGGCTCGGGCAGCTCGATGCCGAGCTCGTGCAAGCGCGCTTCGGCGCCGGACTGTGCTGATGCAGCGCGGTTCAAACCCAGCGCCACCGAAGCAATACCCGCCATTTCAAAAAACGATCGTCTGTTCATCTTTTTTCCTTTTGTGGACGTCGGGTCAGAGCCGGCTCTGACCCCGGTTAGTCTTTCGAGTAATAGGGAACCCTGTCGCCTTCGAACGCTTCCATTTCGACGCGCACCTCGACCTCGGAACCTAGCATCCAGTCGGGCAGCGGGTTCACACCGTAGGCCCGGCTGTCGAGCGAGGTCACGGCAGTGAATCCCACATTATTGATCTCGTAATACGGGTGCATCACCTTGTCGTTGTAGGTAACGTCGAACGTTACCGGCAAGGTGACACCTTTGATCGTCAAGTCGCCTGTCATTTTTGCCGTGTTCGCGTCGAGCTGTTCGATGCGCGTGCTCCTGAAGTGCATCAGCGGATGCTTGGCTGCATCGAAGAATTCGGGGTTTGGCATTTTCGTATTCAGCTCCGGGCTGAATGTGTCAATGCTCGATACGGGCACGCTTACCTCGACGCTGCTGTTTTCGAAGTTTTCCTCGTCGAAGATGAAGTGAATGTCATGCTCAATAAATCGTCCGCCGTAATTCGAAAGCCCCATGTGGTCGACGGTGAAATAGATTCTCGTGTGCCATTTGTCCGCTGTGTAAAAAACCGGTTCGGCATGCGTGACAGCGGACCCGAACATGGATATACACAAAGTCGCGGCGGCAGCTATGCTCTTGTCCGTCACGTCGATCCCCTTCAGGCGTGGTGATGTAAAATTTCCGTCATTTCCCGATTCTGGTCGAAAATTTTTGATTGTGAAGCACCTGGACAATAGCAAAATTCGTCGCTGCCTTGTTGCCGCGCTGAGCGCATTCGTATTGTTCGCGTCGTTCGCCTCGTCCGCCGCGACACGACATCCCGTCTACGGGCGGCACGGCGTCGTGTCGACGTCCTCCGCGATCGCGTCGGAAGTCGGCGTCGAAATCCTCAAGCAAGGCGGCAACGCGGTCGATGCAGCGATCGCCACTGCGTTCACGATGGCCGTCACCTGGCCGTCAGCGGGCAATATCGGCGGCGGCGGATTCCTCATCTATCACGGCTCAGACGGTGAGACCGCGGCGTTCGACTTCCGCGAGAAAGCGCCGCTTGCGGCGACCCGCGATATGTATCTCGATGAGCACGGCGGGGTGCGCGACAACTCCAATCACGACGGCATCCTGGCGGTCGGCGTACCCGGAACGGTCGCCGGAATGGCGCTGGCGCACCGGCGCTACGGTTCGCTCGACTGGAAGGATCTCCTGCAGCCTGCAATCACGCTGGCGCGCAACGGCTTTACGCTGAGCTGGCACCTTGCCGAATCATTCAGCGAGCAAAAGGAATGGTGGGATACCTATCCGAGCTCGGCGAAGATCTTTCTCAAGGAAGACGGCTCAACGTACGACGCGGGCGATAACTGGAAACAGCCGGAACTTGCGCGGACGCTGGAGAGAATTCGCGATACCGGTGCCGACGGCTTTTACAAAGGTGAAACGGCGCAACTGATCGCGACGTTCATGCGCGAAAACGGCGGCATCATTACGCTCGACGATCTCGCCAAATACCGGGCAAAAGAGCGCCAGCCGGTACGCGGCAGCTACCGCGGCTACGACATCGTCAGCATGCCGCCACCCAGTTCCGGCGGTACCGCGCTGGTGCAGATGCTGAACATCCTGGAAGGATACGAGCTGCAGGAAATCGGCCACAACTCCGGTCTTTACCTGCACCTCCTGACCGAGGCCATGCGGCGCGCATTCGCCGACCGTGCCAATTACCTCGGTGATGCGGATTTCAACGAGGACATGCCGCTGGCCAGGTTGACCTCCAAAGCGCATGCCGCGGAACAACGCTCGACCATCGATCTCGATCGCAAATCCATCAGCGACCCGGCGAGGTTCGCGCAGGTTTACGAATCCGACGACACGACGCATTTTTCGGTCGTCGACGGACGCGGAAACATGGTGTCGATGACCTATACCCTCGAGTACGGATTCGGCAGCAAGATCGTCGTCGATGGTGCAGGCTTTTTATTGAACAACGAGATGGGCGATTTCAATGCACGCCCCGGCGTTACCCTCGAAGATGGAACGATCGGCACGGACGCGAACCTGATCCGTCCCGAGCAGCGCATGCTGTCCAGCATGACGCCGACCGTGGTTGCCGTCGACGGCGTGCCGCTGTTCGCGACCGGTACGCCCGGCGGCCGCACGATCATCAATACCACGTTGCAGACCATACTCAACGTCATCGACCACGGCATGAACATCGCGGAAGCGGTGAGTGCGGGCAGAATTCATCACCAGTGGCTACCCGACACTACGGATGCGGAACTCAGCTTGCTGTCACCGGATTCAATACGCCTTTATGTCGAACGCGGACATGAGATCGAAGACGCTACCTCGATCGGCGACGCGAACATGGTGTACCGCGACCCGCAAAGCGGGGTTTTGTCGGGTGCCTCGGATCCGCGCAGCGCCGACGGGGCCGCTGTCGCTTACTGAAATACGCTCAACTCAGAATGCGTACTCGAGCGAAACGGCCGTCAGTCGGTCGGTTTTTTCGCTGCCGAGCGGGACGTCCGTGTTGTGCTTGATGGTATAGGACAGCACCAGTGCGAAATCGCCGAGTAATCGCGCACGCACGGCACTGACCGATTCGATGTAGGTGTTTTCGGAACCCGACTCGACGTCGATGTTCTGTTCGAAGTTCGAGGTCTCGGTGAAGGTCCACTTGTAATCCAGGCCCGCGGTCGCGATTGCGCTGCTCTCGCTGGTGTCGTCGGCGAAATCGAGTTTCGCGTAACCAACACCGATTTCCGCGCTGAGCAGATGCTTCTCGGTTTCGATCAGGCGGCGTCCGTAGCCGATCGATTGACTCAGTTGCTGTTCGACACCGGCGAAGCGGTCCTTTCGATAATTGGCCTCGCCGAACACGAAGCTGTGCACGCCAACATCGTAAGTGCTCCTCCAGCCGGCCTGGTACGCCTCGGCCGTTGTCATGCCACTTTCCTCGGCGCCGTTGGCCGCCCCATCCAGGGTATGCACCCACTTGCCGGTGGTATAGGAGACTTTGAATGCGCTGTTGTAGCTGGTGGTATCGGTGTTGCCGGAAGTGCTCAGGAAGCCAAGCGATGCGGTGCCGGTCCACGGATCTTTATCGGCGGCCGGATCGCTTGCCTGCGCGATTGCCGCACAGGGTGACAGGCAGACAAGAATAGCCCAAAGGCCACGTAACAACATAACGGGGACTCCAATTGATCGAATGTAAAAAAATGCCCAGGCGGGTAGCGGCGCGCATAATAATGTAGTCGCCGCTGAAATGCACGGGGCGCCTGCCCGCGCGGTTTTCTCAGGGGGTTTCCCGGGGCGGCACCGATTTCAGGTAGGCCGCAATGGCCAGGCGGTCTTCGCGAGTCAGTTTGCTGGTGCTGTCCTCGATGACGTCGACCATCGAGCTGCCGGCAAAATCGCCGTCCGGCAACATGCCGATATCGAGAAAATACTCGATGTCGCTTGCCGACCATCTGCCGATGCCGTCGCTGCGGTGCTGGGTGATGTTCGGGACCTGCTCGTCGCCGAGTTTCGCTCCGGCGAATTCCCGGTCGTTTTGCAGCACGCCCAGTCTGCCGCGAGGCGTGTGGCACTCGCCGCAATGGCCCAGGTGACGAACGAGGTAGGCGCCGCGGTTCCACTGCTCGTCTTTTTCCGGGTCCGGCACGAACCGGCCCGGCTTGAAGTTCAGTTCCTTCCACGCGCCGGCCGCAACACGACCTGACATGTACCAGGCCAGCTCGTGTTCCTTGTTGTCGTTCTGCACCGGATCGAGCGTCATGAGGTAGGCTTTCATGGCGATGAGGTCATCGCGGCTCACCCCGGTATAGGCGGTGTAGGGAAACGCCGGGTAGTAGTGTTCGCCGTCAGGACTTACACCGTTCCAGAAGGCGTTGACGAAATCGTCGTCCGACCAGTTGCCGATGCCGGTTTCCCGGTCGGGCGTGATATTCGGCGAGTAGAAAGTGCCGAAGGGAGACTCCATGGCGCGGCCGCCGGCAAGCGGCGGTGCGTCGTCGCGATCCTCGGTATGGCAGGTGATGCAGCCACCGGCATATATAAGGTATTCGCCGCGGCTGACCAGGTCGTCCTGCGCCGATACGGCGACGGCCGCCAGCAAACTGGCGGCCGCCAGTATCGTTTTGATTTGCCGCTTAGTCGTGGTCAACGCGGAACCGGTCGTGACAGCCGCGGCAAGCGCCGCCCAGGCCGCGAAACGCGCCGCCGATTCGCTCCGAATCGCCGCTCTCGGCAGCGGCCACGAACTCAGCCGAGGCTTCCTTTGCCTTTGCGATCGCAGCGGCAAACTCCTCGCGATCCTGCCAGATGACGGGTAGCGCCTCGGAATCGCCGACGTTCGACCCTTCCGGGAAGAGGTAGTCAAATTCAGAGATGCCATTCGCCAGGCCCTTCGCATGATTCACGAGCTGGCCGTTGTCAGCGACGAGACCACGCACCGACATCGACGCAGCCCGTATGTGACCGCGTAACGACTCCATGATTGCCGTGCGGTAATCGTAGGCGTCTTCGGGGGTCGTGTCGGCGCCAGCCTGCAGCGAAATACCCGTCGTCAGGGCAACGGCCGTCATAAATCCAATGAATTTGCGATACATCTTTCCCTCCATAGTCGTTTTCATTGTTGCAAAGAGCATAACAGGGACTGCGGCAAATACGCACGCCATACGTTATTCCACGGATCGTTCGATTATCATTGGCATGCTAAGAGTATGTGCATAAAGTCAGGAACGTGGCAGGCGATGAAAATGAGACACATAAAAGCGATTGGCGTTCTCATCCTCGGGCTGGGCATGTTGTCCGGCTGCGAGGCCGACCGTATGTCGGAAAAGGGCTTCAGCCTGCCGCCGGGCAACGCGCTGGACGGCCAGCAGGCGTTCGTCTACCTGCATTGCTATGAATGTCATTTCATCGAGGGCGTGCAATTGCCCGCCAGGGTGTCGGACGAGCCACCGTATGTGCAACTGGGCGGAAAAGTTTCCCGGGTGAAGACTTACGGGCAGCTTGTCACCTCGATCATCAACCCGTCGCACAAACTGGCACCCGGCTACCCGCTGGAGGAAATTACCAACGACGGCGAATCGAAAATGCCGGTCTATAACGGCTACATGACGGTACAGGAGCTGATCGACATCGTGACGTTCCTGCAGACTCACTACCAGCTCGTCGTGCCGCAATACCACTATCCCGTCTATCCCTGAGTCGCGCTCTGAGTCGCGCTCTGAGTCGCGCTGCCGCCTCTAGAAAAAGCAGCGCGCCCCCGGCAACCGTCGGCAGGCGGTTCGTTGCCTGCGGCGAGGCGCCCGAAAATGATCGAATTGTTGCCGGCAATGCACTAGGCTTGAGCGCGTAGTTCATAACAAGAAGAATCATGTCGGATCCCAGCTGGTACTCGGTACTGCCACCCATCATCGCGATCGTGCTCGCAATCTGGACCAAACAGGTGATCCTGTCGCTGTTTGCCGGCATCTGGATGGGCTTCACCCTGCTCAACAACTTCGATCCGTTTGTCGGGGTAACGGCGGGCGTTGACGGCATCATCAAGGTGTTGAGCGATGCCGGTGATGCGCGCGTGATTATTTTTACGCTGCTGATCGGTTCGCTGATCGCGTCGATCGAACATTCCGGCGGCGTGCGCGGCTTCGTGCACTACCTCGAAACCCGTCGCTGGGTGCACAATGGATTCCGGGCACAGATTCTCGCCTGGGCAACCGGCCTCATCATTTTCGTCGAGTCCAACATCACACTGCTGGTCGCCGGTTCGGTCAGTCGCCCGCTGTTCGATCGCTACCGCATCTCGCGCGAGAAGCTGGCCTACCTGATCGATGCGACATCGGCGCCGGTGTGCGTCATGATCCCGCTGAATGCCTGGGGCGCGGTCATCATTGGGCTCGTCGCCTCGAGTGGCGTCGACAACGCGCTTCAGGTCTTTATCGCGTCGATTCCCTACAACTTTTACGCAATCGTCGCGATCCTGCTTGCCGGCGTCGTCATCTGGAAAAACATCGATATCGGTCCGATGAAAAAGGCGGAGAAGCGCACCCAGGACGGTGACATACTCTGGCCGGGCTCGATGCCGCTGGTGGATGTGTCAGCCGAGCAAGTCGTGCATGAAGGACCGGTGCCCCCGGCATCGCTGATGGCCTTGCCGATCGTGACCATGGTGGTGATGATGCCGATCTGCCTGTATCTGACCGGTGACGGCAACATCATCGAGGGTTCCGGCTCGGTGTCGGTGCTGTGGGCGGTGATTGCGGCCATCCTGGTGAGCTGGACCATGATGCTCTCGAAAGGCATCGGCACCATCAACGAACTCATGACGATCTTCATGAAAGGTGCCGGTGCATTGTTGCCGATCGGCACCATACTCCTGTTCGCCCTGGCGCTCGGCGACGTCGCCATCGAGCTCGGTACCGGCGTGTACGTTGCCGGCGTGGTCGGCGACACCATTCCCGGACCGCTGCTGGCGCCACTCATTTTCATTGTTTCCGCATTCATTGCGTTTTCGGTCGGCTCGAGCTGGGGCACGTTCGCAATCATGATCCCGATCGCCATTCCAATCGCGATGACGCTCGGCTTGCCGGTTCCGCTGTTGCTGGCAGCCGCGATCTCCGGTGCGATTTTCGGCGACCACGCATCGCCGATCAGTGACACGACGGTGGTCGCCTCGATGGCCTCCGCCTGCGACCACATCGACCACGTCCGCACGCAGTTGCCGTATGCGTTGCTGGCTGCCGGAATTGCATCCGTCCTGTTTTTTGTCGCCGGCCTGGTTTAAAGGTAGCCGCTGAAGCTGTAGGCGACGGGGCCGGTCATGATGGCCGTACCGTCTTTGCTGATTTCGATCTGCACGCTGCCCGCCGGCATGTTCACGGTCATCGTTCTGCAATCCGTCAGACCTCGTGCCAACGCTGCATAAACAGCGACACACGCGCCGCTGCCGCAAGCCATCGTCATGCCGGCGCCA
>JAWWCT010000102.1:0-10173 GCA_033720315.1 Woeseiaceae bacterium
ACTGCGCGAACGAACCGACTGGTTGAGATCGAGGACCACGCGCAGCTGGCCGTTGGCGCGAACCCCTGTGCGCACCGATTTGATCGAACCATTGTTGCGCGGTAATTCGAAGCCGCTCGCTGGCAGACGGCTATTGGCCAGGTCGATGACGAGCCGATCGGGGCCTCGAAGGGTAAAAATGCTGTGCTGCGCGGGTGCACTGAGGTCGAGAACGACACGCGTGCGACCGCTTTCGGTCCACACACGAATGTTTTCCAGGGTCGCCGGATACGCCGTGGCGGTGGCCAGCAACAGGATCAAAACGAAGCAAATTCGACGCGTTTCGCTCATCCGACAGGACTCGTCCGTCAGTCACGGGATTATGTCGGGTGAGTATACGAATTTGACTTAAAATGCCAATGTTTTAGTTCAAAATTATGAGGATACGACCTCTTCTTAAGAAGATATCTCGCTCAGGGAGGCGGCCAGGCGCTCGCTAATGCGATGGCCACGCCGACTCAGGCCGACAATCCGCGCCTCGCGGCCCTGTCCCGCGTAGCTGAGTTCGACGCGCAAGTCCGCCGCCGCTGCGGCCAGCGCGGCGCGCTCCGGCCACTCGATCAGCCGCAAACCGTCCTGCAGCTCCGAGAAGCCCAGGAAATCGAGCTCGTCATCGGACTGAATTCTATATAAATCAATGTGATAGACAGTAAATTTCCCGAATTCGTAAGGCTCGATCAGGGTATAGGTCGGGCTTGGCACGGGACCCTCGTGGCCCAGTGTGCGCAGCATGGCGCGGGCCAGGGTGGATTTGCCGGCGCCGAGCGCACCCTGCAAAAGCACACACCAGCCAGCGGGGACTTCCGGCAATGCATTGACCAGCGACCTGCCGAGCGCCTCGGTCGCCGCCGCATTCGCAAGCTTCAGGGATTCACCCAAGTTCTGAGTTCCACCAGCAGGTCGGAGGCCAGCAAGCCGCGCTGTCCGCGGGCTGCCGCCGCGTCTCCCGCGCGCGCGTGCACATCCACGCCGACCACGGCTGCCTGTTCACGGTCGAGGCCCTGTGCCCGCAGGGCCGCAATGATGCCCGTCAGGACGTCGCCCATGCCGGGCGTTGCCATGCCCGGGTTGCCGGCGGTGCACAGCCACGGCGGGCCGTCGGCCGCGCTGACGAGGGTACCCGAACCCTTGAGGACTGCCGTGGCACCGAATTGGCCGGCAATTTTCTGCACCGCATGCCGCCGGTCTGCCTGTATGTCGGCCGCCTTACAGCCAAGCAGTCGACCCGCCTCGCCCGGGTGCGGGGTCAGGACCCAGTCCAGGTCCCGGACCTTTGAGCTGGCCAGCAGGTTTAGCGCATCGGCATCGACCACCATCGGCAAACCCGCGCCGACCGCGGCATCGAATATCGCCCTGGCCCATTTGCCGGTGCCGAAACCCGGACCGAGCGCGATGATATTGGCTCGCTCCAGCAACGGCTCGAGGTCGCTGGGCGCCTCGACCGCGTGGCACATCAGTTCCGGTCGGCCACTCGCGATCATCGCGTGATGTGCCGCATGGGTCGCGACGCTCACCAGGCCGGCGCCGCTTCTCAGGGCCGCTTCACCGCAGAGACGCACGGCGCCGGACATCCCCGGCCCGCCGCCGATGATCAGCACATGCCCGAAATCGCCTTTGTGCGCGTCGCGTTTCCTCGGCGCCAGTGCGCGACGGATAGCATCGCGCCGCATACGCCTGAACTCCGGTTGTTGCGCCGCCGTGCATTCGGCCGGAATCTCCAGGCCGGCAAATCGCAGCTCACCGACATGATTCGGCCCTTCACCGATAAACAGGCCGGACTTGAGTCCGACAAAGGTCAATGTCAGGTCCGCGTTCACCGCCACACCCATGACCTGACCGGTATCGGCGTGCAGTCCGGACGGAATATCGAGGGCAAAAACCGGTACTGCATGGCGATTCATGGCCTCGACGACGTCGCGATACTGGCCCTCGAGATCGCGTTGCAAGCCGCTGCCGAGCAAGGCGTCGACCAGCAATTCAGCCTCGCTGTCGAGTCCTCCGTCGTACGTGGCAACGGCGCCGCCAGCGGCGGCAAAGTCCTGGTATGCGGTCTCGGCATCCCCTTTGAGCTGGTCGGGTGACTGCAGGCTCAAAACCGATACGGCGATTCCGTGGTTGCCGGCGAGTCGCGCCAGTACATAGCCGTCGCCGCCGTTGTTGCCGGCGCCGCAGATCACCTGCCAGCGCTTTGCCTCCGGGAAACGCTGCAGGGCGGCATCGAGTGCTGCTTGCGCGGCTCGCGTCATCAGCGTGTATCCGCCGATGCCGGTCTCGTTGATTGCCGCCGCATCGATGGCGCGGACACTTGCAACGGAATAAATTTCGACGGGCAAACTCATGTGCATGTCAGGCGAGATGTCTTCCAGGGTGAGAGCAAATCGAGGATGCAATTATACTGGCACACCAGGATAGAGACTGGTGAATCAGAAATTACAAAACGCCCCGGCCGATGCGCAAAACCTCGCCGCGCGCATCCGTCAATGGGGCCTTGAGCTCGGTTTTCAGCAGGTCGGCTTCAGCGACATCGATCTGCGCCAGGCTGAGCAAAAATTGCAGTACTGGCTCGATCGAAATTTTCACGGCGAAATGTCTTACATGGCCCGGCACGGCGTAAAGCGAAGTCGTCCGGCAAAACTGGTGCCGGGGACCGTGACGGTCATTTCCGTACGCATGGACTACCTGACCGAAGACCAGGCCGCCGCGAAGTCGCTGCTCGACCACCAAAGCAAAGCCTACGTTTCGCGATACGCGCTGGGTCGCGATTATCACAAAGTACTCCGGAGTCGCTTGCGCAAACTGGCGCGACGTATCGAGCAGGATATCGGTCCGCTGGGATATCGGGTTTTCGTCGACAGCGCGCCGGTACTCGAAAAACCGCTGGCCGAAAAGGCCGGACTCGGCTGGATCGGCAAGCATACCAACCTTATTAACCGCGATAGCGGGTCATGGTTTTTCCTGGGCGAGCTATACACCGACCTCAAACTGCCCGCCGATACACCTGCAAACGACCATTGCGGATCCTGCCGCGCCTGCCTCGATGTCTGCCCGACGGGGGCGATCGTCGCGCCTTATGAACTGGATGCCCGACGTTGTATTTCCTATCTGACGATCGAGTTGAAAGGGGAGATCCCGGTCGAGTACAGAACGCTCATCGGCAACCGGGTTTATGGCTGTGATGACTGCCAGCTTTATTGTCCCTGGAACAAGTTTGCCGTCAGGACCAGGGAAAAGGATTTTTCACCGCGGCATGATCTCGACTCGGCAGAGCTGCTCGAGCTTTTTTCGTGGTCGGAGCAGGAATGGCTGGAAAAAACCGAAGGCAGTGCCATACGACGGATCAGCTACGAGCAGTGGCTGCGCAACCTCGCGGTCGCGCTGGGCAATGCGAAGCCGAGCGAAAAAATCGTTGCCGCTCTGCGTGCAAAGCGGGATGGTCATTCAACGCTCGTAAAAGCGCACATCGACTGGGCGCTCGAACGGCACAGGAAAAGGCAACCTTTGCCGCCGCGCGCAAGAAATTAATGAGCCAGTAAACCCGGGCAAAAAAACATCGCCGGGCGGGATCAGGTCATCAGGTATGGACGATGACGTTGTCGATCAAGCGCGCCTTGCCCAACCTGGCTGCGGCCAGGATGACCAGTTCGTCGTTCTCGCGATCCGGTTTTTCCAGGTTGGCTGCACGACGGATACTGACGTATTCGGGATCGAAACCCAGTTTCTTCAATTCGGCCACGGCGCCGTTCTCGAGCTTGGTATAGCGGCGGTCTCCGGATTCCAGCCTTTCACCCACTGCGCATAATGTCGCATACAGCTTCGGCGCCAGCTTGCGTTCGTCGTCGGACAGGTACTGGTTTCGTGAACTCATGGCCAGACCGTCGTCCTCACGTTTGGTCCGTCCGCTGACAATCTCGATCGGCAGGTTCAGGTCCTCGACCAGGTGACGAATGACATGCAGTTGTTGAAAGTCCTTTTGACCGAACACGGCCACGTCGGGCTGCACCAGGCTGAACAGTCGGCTGACCACCGTGGTCACGCCATCGAAATGACCGGGTCGAAATGCCGCACACAACTCGTCCGTCAGAACGGGCACGGTCACCGAGGTCGCGTTTTCGATACCCTTGGGATACAGGGTCGCAACATCAGGCGCAAACAGCAGGTCGACATTGAGCAGTTTGAGCTTGCGTTTATCAGCCTCCATCGATCTCGGGTAGGCATCGTAGTCCTCGCCCTCGCCGAATTGTGTCGGATTGACGAAAATCGAGACCACCAGTCGTTCGGCGTGACGTCTCGCAAGCTTGATGAGGCTCAGGTGGCCTTCGTGGAGGCTGCCCATGGTCGGCACGAGTGCGATGTGATCGCCGGCGTGACGCCACTCACTCAGCTGTTCGCGCAATGCTTCAGTTGTACTGATTTCCCGCAAGGGCACTCCGGCAAAAGACGGAAACTAAAAAGCTGGGCCAATACTGTTTGCCTGCTTCAGGAAAAGCAATGCTCAGGCGCCGGATAACTTCTGTTTTTCACCGCTTTGACGTAGTGCTCGATGGCCTCGAACGGAGATGCAGCATCTTGCATGAAGTTTTGTACGAATCTAGGCTTGCGCCCCGGCGTAATGTCGAGGATGTCGTACAGAACGAGAATCTGCCCGTCAACCTGCGGGCCGGCGCCGATCCCGATGACCGGCAGGTCCACGCCCTTCCTGATTGCTTCACCGACTTCGTTCGGCACACACTCGAGCAATATGATATCCGCGCCGGAATCCTGCAGGCGCTTGGCACTTTTTAGCATCTCGCGGGCCTTTTCCGGTTCCCGGCCCTGCACCTTGAAGCCACCAATCTTGTGAACCGATTGCGGCTTCAGGCCGATGTGCGCGCACACGGGTATATCGTGTCTCGCCAGGTGCTGTACGACCTCGAGCTGGCCGTCGCCGCCCTCCAGCTTGATCATCATGGCGCCGCCCTCCTGCATCAGCCGGACGGCGTTTTCAAGCGCCTGGACCGGATCGGCGTAACTCATGAACGGCATATCGGAAACCAGGAATGCGCGCCGCAGCGTGCGCGCGACGTTCCTGGTGTGATAGATGATGTCGTCGACCGTCACCGGTACCGTGGTGTCATGGCCCTGGATAACCATGCCCAGCGAATCGCCGACGAGCACCAGATCGGTGCCTGCCGCATCCACGAGCATCGCAAAACTGGCGTCATAAGCCGTCAGGCAGGCGATCGGTTCACCCTCGCCTTTCATTTTGTGCAGAGTGGAAACGTTGACCGGCGGCTCCGCCATGCCGCGTTGTTCTAATTGTGTGTACATGCCGTTAGTCCGACGATTTTGCCCGATCATACAGGGATTGGATCAGGCGAACGCGACGGATGCAGCCGGATTGTAGAAATGCCGGCCTCCGGAAATCCGGCTGACTCGCTCGAACAACGCCTGGAAATCCGCCTCTTCCCTGATCGGATCGATCGATGCAATGTTGACGATCAGCAGCGGCGAATCGTCATAGCCGTGATAAAAGCGCGCGTAGGCATCCGACAATTTTTCCATGTAACTTCGGTCAATTCTTCTTTCATGCGCATGGCTGCGTTCTGCAATTCTGGTCATCAACAGGTCGACCGGTGCCTGCAGGTAAACCACGAGATCCGGCTCGGGTACTTCGATATCCAGATTCTCGTAAATTTTCTCGTACAGGGCCAACTCATCCGGGTTGAGATTCAATTCGGCAAACAACCGGTCCTTTGCGATGTGGAAGTCGGCGACCCGCACCGGCGCAAACATATCCGATTGCCGCAACTCTTCCATGATTTTCGCTCGTTGAAAAAGAAAAAAGAGCTGCGCCTGCAATGCAGCCGTTTTCGGCGACTTGTAAAACTGTTCGAGGAACGGATTTTGTTCGACCTGCTCCAGGACGAGCTCACCGGAAAGACATTCCGCAAAGCGCTGCGCGAGTTGCGTCTTGCCGGCGCCGATCGGTCCCTCTACGACTATGAAACGCGGCGCGCCGCTTTCCCTTTCGAATTCCTGGACAGTCAATTTATCTCTATCCAATGCGCGTAATGCGAGGTTCCGTTGTGCTTATTTCCCTGGCCAGCCCGGCAACGTCGGCAAGTCCCGGCACCTTGAAATGCGGTGCGATATCCCGCCAGGGCAACAATACAAAATTTCTCTCGGCGATGCCCGGGTGCGGAATCATCAGCCCGGATTCGCTGGATTGCTGGTGACTGTAGGCAAGCAAATCGAGGTCGATCGTGCGCGGTCCCCAGCGCTCGTCACCGCGTACCCGGCCCTGCCGGCGTTCGATTTCGTGCAACGCAGCCAGCAACGCTGCAGCCGGCAACTGCGTCAGCAAGCCCGCCACCGCGTTGACGAAGTCGGGTTGTTCCGTCGGCCCGAGGGGCGCAGAGCGGTACAGCGCCGAAACGGCGACCAGATTAGTGTCCGCTATGTCACGCAACGCGGCAATCGCGGTATGCACCTGATCCACCGGCGACTCCAGGTTGCTGCCAACACCGACGTAGGCAGGCCACCAGTGCGCCTTGCTCACGCTTTCCCCGATTTACGCCCGCGCCGCCGGCGAGGCCGTCTGCGCCTTTTCGCGCCTCGCGATCGGTCACTGATGCCGAAGCGCTCCATTCGCTCCTGGGTGCTCTTGGTTTGCACGTCCGTCCAGAATTCGGCCGTTTCCTGTTCGATATCACCGACCTCGGCGCGCAGCATCATGAAATCGTAAGCCGCCCTGAATCGCCGATGCTGCAGCAGATTGAAGGAGCGTTTCCCCTTCATCACGTTAAACCGCGGCTGCATTGCGAGCATGTCGCGCATCGGCGCCGTGAAACGACGCGGCAGCGAAATGCGCTGCTGTTGATCCCTGGAAACCTGGTATGCCGCAATGGCCAGCGATTGCGCTTCCGACATCTTTTCCTTTTCCCGCAAGCGCGCGGCGAGTTGCCGCACAGGCTCCCACAGGAACACGCCGAGGAGGAACATCGGTGTTACGGAATCTCCCGAGCGCACTCGTTTGTCCGTGTTGACGAGCGCTGCCTGCACAAACTTGAGAAACCCCGTGTCATGTTGCATCGCCTTGTCCGTATCAGGGAACAGTTCGCCGAACAGCCCGAACTTGCGGAGTAACACGAACGTCTTCTCGGCATTCCCGGCCTGGAAAAGCTTCAGGAATTCGTCAAACAATCGGGCCGGCGGCACGTTTTGCAGCAACCGGACGTGCTGCGCCATGGATTTTCGGACTGCGGGATCGATCCGGAAATCGAGTTTTGCGGCAAAACGCACAGCCCGCAACATGCGCACCGGGTCTTCGCGAAGCCGCCTGTCCGCGTCACCAATCAGCACCAGGCGCCGGTGCTTGATGTCCTCAACACCGCCGACGTAGTCCCAGATGCTGAAATCGGCGATGTTGTAATACAGCGCATTGCAGGTGAAGTCGCGGCGCCAGACGTCTTCCTCGATGCTGCCGTAAACGTTGTCGCGCAGGATGCGGCCGGCGTGGTCATGTGCCACGTCCGCCTTCGATTCGTTGCCGTCGGCGGCGGCCCGAAAGGTTGCCACCTCGATAATTTCCTTGCCGAAGCGGATGTGTGCCAGGCGAAAGCGACGCCCGATCAGCCGGCAGTTGGCGAACAACGCCCGTACCTCTTCCGGGTGCGCATCGGTGGCAATATCGAAGTCCTTGGGATGCAGTTCGAGCAGCGCATCGCGTACGCCGCCGCCCACGAGAAACGCCTGATAGCCGGACTTGTGCAGCCGATACAGCACCTTGAGCGCATTGGTCGAGATTTCGTCCCGGGAAACGTTGTGGTCGGCGCGCGGAATGATCTTGGGCTTGGAGTTCTTTTGTATCCCTTTGTTTTTCAAACAAATTTCCGCATTAGCTAGGGTATCGGCGGGCGTATGATACCAGCCCGCCGGACCCGGGGCAGCCCAAAACCCGAGGTTTCGCGCGGCTATTGTGGGTTCTGGCACTCCGCAACGTCGTCTTCGGTCAGGCCGAGGTCTTTGGCAGCCGCCGCAAGGTCTTCGGCTGTCGCGTTTGCCGAATAGACGTTGCCGACGGTGCGTGACACGTCGTAATTGCCGCTCTGCACCGCGGTACGGGTAACGGCACTCAACAGGCGGCCAAAACCGCGTTTTTTCTGCGCGCTGGCCTGGGCCGCGGCCATCTTTTCCTCGAGGCAGGCCTGTTGCGCGGCGCGCAGGGCGTCCGACCCGGCCGCTGCCTGCGGCGCCTTGCTTGCCACCGTTCCGCCGGCGGCGGGAGCAACCGCGCCGAGTTGACCACCCTCGGGTTGCACGCATTCATTGACGACAATCCGGTGCACCAGCGTTTCGATCTGAAAACCGCCACCCGAGGACATGCTTTTCATCATCTCCATCTGCGGCCCCATCTGGCGCATGATCATGTCCCGCTGCGACGGTGGCATTTGCGCGAGCTGCTGTTCCATCTCCGCCATCTGCTGCTGCGCCTCTGCCATCTCGGCCTGTTGCTCCGGTGTCATCATTCCGGATATCCGCATGACCTGGCGATACGACTCGTACATGTCGGACCCCGGCACGTTACGGTAATCGAGGTCGCGTTTTTCCATTTCGATTGGCCGTGTCCCGTCACGGTCCGTCGCCACGCCTGTCAGCACCATGCGCAGCGGAACATACATTTCAGCGTCGACCCAGGAATCCACGGCATTGATGGTAAACGTCTGGCCGTCTGCTTCCTGGACAATGTTCAGGTCGTCCGCTCGCAGGTGAAACGCCTTTCGGCCATCGACCTCTGCCGTGCCGACGACCGTCGCCCGGTCGGCAAACTCACGCATTTCCGGCACGGTCGTGTCCGGTTGCATGTTCTCGATCGCCTGCTGGCGTTTTGCCTCGCCCGCAGCGCGCATGAACATCGCACCTGTTCCCATCATTACGCGCGGATCGAAACTCGCCCAGGGATCCGAGCCGGAGGCCGCCAGCAAGCCACGCGGCAGGCCGGCCTGCTCGAGGCCGTTTTCGATCTCAGTCGCCATGGCATCGCCGGTCATCTCGTAGGCCTGTGCGGCCTGCTCGTACATTTCCGGCGTCATTTCATCCATCTTGCTCTGCACTTCGTCATCGCAACTCGCCGATCCCGGTGGCTGGGGCCGAAACAGCTCGTGGCGTTCACCGTCTTCGGAGGTTACCGCAACCCGTTCGAAATACATCTGCGAGCGATGCCCCATGACCGACTGATCCACAACATAGCTATCAACCCCGTTCCAGCGTTCCCGTTGCTTCTCGAGCATCGTCTCCATGATGCCGTGCGCATCCTGTGCCTGGGAAACTGCCGGCAACACGATGATCGCGGCAAAAACGTTGAGAATCGCAGACTTTCGCATGAGCTTTCCTCCAGCTTATACGTCCCTTGTGATTGTTCCGGTTGGCCGGATCTTAAGCGGGACACTTTATTATTGGGCGCCTTGCTGTATGGCAAGCCGCCCCAGCGAATTAGCGCTTATCTTAGCATCCGCGGTGAGCACGACGGACCTTGACAATGCGGCTTGAGCAATCATTTTCCGCCCGTATAATAGGCGCCCCCAAGACACCGGGGCACGACGAACAGACAGCTCCCTTCGTCTAGTGGTTCAGGACGCCGCCCTCTCACGGCGGTAACAGGGGTTCGACAAAATCGCCGGGAGCGATTTTGGACGCCGAAGCGAAGCGGAGGCGCCCTAAGGGCGAGGCGCAGGATGCGCCGAGTCAATCCCCTAGGGATCGCATTTGTTTGATAGTAAGATTCAAAGGGTCGAAGAAATTTTTGCTCCCTTCGTCTAGTGGTTCAGGACGCCGCCCTCTCACGGCGGTAACAGGGGTTCGAATCCCCTAGGGAGTGCCAAATTGAAAAGGGTCCACAACGTGGGCCCTTTTTAATTTGGGATTTCTTAGCTGGGAATCGGACCACGTTCGACAAAACGCGCCAGCGTTTTGGGCGGAGGAGCAAAGCGACGACGGGTCGCAGACCCGCGAATCGCTTAGGAGCGATTCGCGCCAATCCCCTAGGGAGTGCCAAATTGAAAAGGGTCCACAACGTGGGCCCTTTTTAATTTGGGATTTCTTAGCTGGGAATCGGACCACGTTCGACAAAACGCGCCAGCGTTTTGGGCGGAGGAG
>JAWWCT010000103.1:0-10040 GCA_033720315.1 Woeseiaceae bacterium
ATCTCACGCAGCATGTCCGGCGACAGGTAGAACTGCGGGCTGACCTTGTCGAGCGGCACACAGGCGCGGCCGGTGGAATCGGTGAAGGTGCGCGGGCGGCGATCCGAGAACGCCTTGTAGTCGAAGTACATGCGGGGGCTGATGAACGGTATCTCCAGGTCCAGGTCGTCATCGCGCTCGAACACGTCGAGGCCGAGACCCTGCGCCGGGCGCGAGCCCATGGAGCCGTCGCCGAGGCGGTAGCGTTCGTACACGTGGAACTCCAGGTTCCAGTTGAAGCGGGTCGATTCGTCGAATGCGCAGGAACCGGGTTTGCCGGGTTGCTCGTTGCTTTCGCCCGGTGCTGTTGCCGCTGCATCTCCGGTGGCTGCTTGCGCATCGGCGGACGTCGCCGGTGTTGCGGATGCCTGGCTGGTTGCGGCGGGCAGCTGGCAACTGCGCCAGTAGTCTTTCAGTTCCTGGTTTTTCTCGTCGCGCAGCTTGATGGCGGCATCGACCTGTCGCATGTCCTCGGCGGTGTCTTCGGCGGTCTGGCCCTCGCGCCGCAGGTAGTCCATGTAATAACCCATGGTCGCGCGGGCAGCGTCGCGCTCGCGGATGAGTTTGATGACCTGGTCACGCTGTTCGACAGTGCACTGCGAAAAGTCGAAGGAGTAATCCGGTGGATAGGGATACTTGTCGAACGGTGCGAGGTTGGCGTCTTCGGCCGGCACTTCGGTTTCCACAACCGGTGGCGGCAGCGGCGGCGTGGATACGGTCGGCACGGTGCCGGCGTCCTCGGCGGACGCGCGTTTCAGGCGTTCGTACCAGTCTTCAGGATTGAACGTTCCGAGCATGTAAGCCTGGTCGGACAGGAGATCGGCGCCGCCGTACATCATGCTCATCCCGGTGACGAAGAAAAAGGCGTCCTTGACTCCCTGCGAGATCGATGAATCGTTTTTGACCAGGTCGACCAGCATGTCGAACATGACGAACGTTTGTAGCGGATCGGGGCGAACCCTGATGCCGGAGACGAACCGGGATGGGTAGTTGCCGTAGCTGTCGAAGCCGCCTTCGCGGTAACCGTCATCCGTGCTGCCAAAATAGATTTTGTGACCGCGGTCTTCGAACTCGGGTAAACCGAAGTTGTGTTTGTCCTGGTGCGACCAGAGGGGATTCGCTTCGCCGGTCGTCGCATCGCATTGTTCGTTGCTCTGGATGGCAAACTTGTAATCGCTGAAGATTCGCTGCGTGTCATTCAGTGAATACGAGGCACGTGCGTCGAAACTGAATTCGTCGCGTTTGGTGACGAAGTTGACGACGCCGGCCACGGCGTCACGGCCAAAGGTCGCTGCCGCGCCGTCCTGGAGCACTTCGACCCGCTCGATGCTGTTGGCGATCGAGCCCAGGTCGATACCCGTGCCTTCGGCAGGTCCGGTGGCGCCCGGTATGGTGGTCGGCGTGGCAAAGCGGCGGCCGTTGATGAGCACCAGCGTGCGATCCGAGCCAAGACCCCTCAGGTCCACGTTGGTGCCGGCCGGCGCGGAATCCTGGTTCAGGGACGATATGCCTGGAAGCGCTTGCAGGAAGTCCTCGACGTTTCCGATGCCCTGGTCGAGCAATTGCTCCCCGCCGATCGACGCCACGTCGATGGGCACGTCGCGTACGGCACCGCGCGGGTCGGCCTGGCCCGAGCCGGCCGCGCTCAGGCAGAGAATGAATCCGAGAATCCGGGCTTTATTCTTATTCATTGTCGAGCCCCCGCTCACGTGATCGACGGGCGGAATCGCTAGGTTATAATGTTCCGCAAAATTCTGCACGAAATCCGGCCGGCCCACCGTCACCGCCGGCCAGGAGTCTCGGGGGCTCATGGAATGCACGCGCCGGCGACAATCAGCACAGCCGCTTTGCTAACCGCGGTGGTGCTCGCCGTACCGGCCCAGGCGACGTTCGGCCCCGACAGCCCGTATTCCACTAACCCGGTGTCCCCCACCAATCGCGGCGGATTCTGTTTCGGACCCGACTGCATTCCGGGTCCTTTTGGCGCGACGCAAAGCTCGGACTGCAATCATGCGGGAAGCGGCAACCCGGTGCCGCTGTTTCCGGAAGACCGGTACAGCAGTTATTCCGGCTTCTCGTCCTCGCTGTATCGCTTCGGAGCATATTATTCGCCCACCGATTCGCTTACCCTGCGCGGCACCTACGGCACCTCGTTCCGCGCACCGAACCTGCAAGAGCAGTTTTTCGGGTCGACAAGCGGTGGCCTGGACAGCACTGGCGATGACTGGAGTAACGGCCTGACTATGCCGATGCATGCCTACCGATCCGTGGGCGACGAGTTGCCCAAAGACAGTTTTGGCACGGGCCTGTCCCCCAGTTTCGGCCCGGATGAGCCAAGCCCGTTCATCTACCCCGGCGGCGATTACCAGTTCAAGGTATTTCCGCCGGCAGACGCGGTCGGCGGCTACGAGTGGCCGGGCGCCGGCCTGAATTATGCCGAGCCGGGCGCCGATCGCGATCCGCTGTTCGGCAGCTTCGGCTCGGGCGGCCGCACGAGTTTCAACCAGACCGACTGGGACTGGCTCAGCCGTTACTCGATGTACGACAGCTACCTTTTCCCGGCCAATCGATACTCGAGTGTCAATTTCCAGACGCCGCCCGGCGGCGTGCCGCAGCAGTTCCAGCCGTTTGTCAGCCAGCAGTTCGGCATCGGCGACGTCGACTGGACCTCGCTGACCTTCGATGCCGATTATCTGGGCAACTTCAGCAATGCACTCGACGAAGAGGAGATCGAATTCGAGATCAACGGCTGCCGCTACAAGCTTGTGCCGACCGATCCCAATTTCGTGCAATCGGGTCGCGGTTCCTGGGGGCAGGCGGAAGACGACCAGTGGGCGATCAAGCGCGTCGGTTTAACCGCAGACGAGGACTCTGCGTGGAACCAGGTCCCGGACGACGCGACGCCGGTGGTGGTCGCGGTCGTCGATACCGGGCTCGACTGGCATCACCTCGACATCAGTGCCGACAACATCTGGAACAACGCGAACGAAATACCGGATAACGGCATTGACGACGATAACAACGGCTATGTCGACGACTGGATCGGCTGGGATTTCTATGGGCGCAACAACAAGCCCTGGGATTTCGACGGCCACGGCACGGTGGTCGCCGGCATCATCGCCGCGACGCAGGACAACGGCGTCGGCATTGCCGGTATCAATCCGCACGCAAAACTGATGGTCCTCAAAGCCGTGAACAATTTCGGCAATTCGCGGCCCTCGTATCTCGCCGAAGCGATCGTGTATGCCGCGGATAACGGCGCACGCATCATCAACCTCAGCGTCGGCGGGCCGCGCGCGAGCAAGATGGAGCAAGCCGCTATTGCTTACGCGCATTCGAAAGGTGTGCTGATCGTCGCTGCGTCCGGCAACGAAGGCATCGAGCTCGACGATTACGGTCCGGCGGGCGCTGACAACGTGTTGACCGTCGGTGCGACGTTTACCGACGATCGCGCCGCGGCGTTTTCCAATTACGGCGACAAAGTCGACCTCGTCGCACCGGGCGTCGACGTCCTGAGCCTGCGCGCGCGATACACGGACGCGAACTACCGTCCGGACAACGAAGACGAGTACGCCGTCGGCACCAACTATGTCGGCGAGGACAAGCGTTACATCCACGTCAGCGGTACCTCGTTCGCGGCGCCGATCGTCACCGGCATTGCATCGCTGGTGATGGCCAAGAGCCCGGAGATGACGGCGGCCGAGGTCGAGGAGTTGCTGCTGCAGACGGCCGAGGACATCGAATCCCCCGGCAAGGATCAGTACAGCGGCTTCGGCCTGGTGAATGCCAAAGCGGCGCTCGGCGTCGAGGGCGGCTTCTTCGTGGCCGCAGAGATCAGCGGCGTCGATCCGCTCGAGACGGATTCCGGTACCGTGTTGCAGGTCAAGGGCACCATCGACTCCGACGATTTCAAGCGCGCCTGGATGCAGATCGGTGCCGGCGATAATCCCGCGGTGTGGAAGGCCGTCGGCCAGAAACGCAAGTACCCGATCCACGACGGCGTGCTCGGCACCGTGCCGTTGTCGGAATTTGCCGGCGCCGACGTGTGGCAGATCGTCATGAACGTCGAACACAAGAACGGTGTGCAAAAGAGCGCCCGCTACCGGATAAGGCTCAACTGAGAGAGACAGGACAGTGAAAAGACTCATCATATTGCCGCTCGCCCTCGCATTGCTTTCGTTCCCGGTTCAGGCGGCCAAGGTGGATCCCGCCTACAAACTGCAAGCGCTGCCGGAAAAACCGGAAGAGGCAGACCTTTGGGAACGCGCCACCCGGCATGAGAACCGGCTGCGCAACGAAGGCACGCTGTTTCACAACCGGCAGATCGAGGCCTATCTCGAGTCGCTGGCCGACCGTATGCTCGGCGACTCGCTGGACCATCTCGGCCTGAACCTCGATTTCGTGCTGGTGGCAGAGCCGCACCTGAGTGGCTGGGCCTATCCCTACGGCACCATCGGACTGCACACGGGATTGATCGTGCGCATGGACAACGAGGCGCAACTCGCTGCCATCGTCGCCCACGAGATCTCGCACTTCCTGCAGCGCCACACTTACAGCGAACTGATCGTCGACGGACGGCAATCGGCGGTCGGCAAGGGTCTCGGGTTTCTCGCCAGCCTCGCACTGGCGAAAGAAACCGGCTCCTTCGATCCCAACGTCATGGATTTTGCCGGCGATCTCTGGACCAATCTCGCGACCAGCGGTTATTCGCAAAAGAACGAATACGTCGCCGACGAGGAAGGCCTGATCCTGATGTCCAGGGCCGGCTTGTCGATCGAGCAATCGATCCCGGCATTCCAGGCACTGGCCGAGAACGCGGCGTACGGTGCCGGCGACCCGCGCAAGATGTGGTCGAGCCATCCACGCCTCGAGGACCGCATCAAGAACCTGCAAAAGGAAATCAAGAGCCTGAAACGCAAGAAGGATTTCGTGGACGGCATGGTGCCGGAAGCAGATGACTATTACCGCAACATCGCACCGGCACTCCTTATTAATGCGAAGCTCGACATGCAGGTGCAGCAGTTCGTGCGCGCACGCGAAGCGCTGGAGAAATATCTGCTCGTCAAACCCGACGATCCGGAAGCGCATTTCCTCGCGGGCGAGACCTACCGGCGCGCCAACCCGACCGGCCCGGACTTCAGCGAGCCGCTGACCGCCTACCGGAATGCGCTCGAGGTGGACCCGGGTTATGCGGATGCCTACAAGGAAATCGGCATGGCCTATCGCATGCAGGGGCAGAATGCCGCAGCCGCCGAGGCGTTCGAGCAATATCTCGCGCTGGCCGCCGATGCCCCGGACGCCGGCATCGTCCGCGGTTACCTGGAGGGACTGCGATGAACAAAGCACTCACTGCCCTCTTCGCTTGCCTGCTGCTGGTCGGCGTGAGCGCGAGTGCGGCCGACGACGATCCGTTCCTGATCGACAAACGGCAGTTCAAGAAACAGTTCAAGACCATCGCACTGGCGCCGGTGGATGCGGACGGCGCGTTGCAAATGCCCGATTCGGTCGCACAGGTAATCGAGCAGGAAGTGACCAGGCACCTGCAAAAGCGCGGTTACACGGTGATCCCGACCTCGGTGCTGGCAGAGATCCGCAAGACCATGGAACAACAGGTTGGCGGCTTTACCGATCCCGAGACCGGACAGGTCGACATGGCGAAAATGCAGGCGGTGCGCACGCATGCCTTTCGTGAACTGTGGTTCCAGCACAATTTCGACGCCCTGGCGACGATTCGCGTCGCTGTCACGCGCGCACCTTTCGAGAACGACCGCGCCGAGTGGGACGGTGTCCGGCAGAAAGTGCAGGCCGAAGGCAGGAACCGCGGTTACAGCGGCAATATTGCTGCCTCGTCGGTGTCATTCGCCGTTTATGACCACACCGAAAAACTGATGTACGTCAATTACGGCGGACTCGAAGTGCTGCAACATCGAGAAGAAGCACAGCTCCTGCCGATTCCCGCAGAAAACTATTTTGCCGACGAGAAACTGGTGAGAAAGGCGACACAGATCGCCATGAAGCCGATTTAAGATTTAGCGGATTTATTCAAAGAATAAGTCCGGTAAATCTTGCTATAGGGTTTTCCGCTATCAGGGAACAGGTCGCGGGTGGCGCAACCATTGGCCCGGCTCGGCGCCCTCGACGATCTCGCCATCGTCGAGCACCAGCATGCCGTTGACGATGACGTGCGAGACGCCTTCAGTCATCTGTGCCGGATTGGCGTAGGTCGCACGTTCCTGGATGGTCGTCGGGTCAAAGACCGTGACATCGGCATCCATTCCGATTTGCAGCCGACCTTTTGTTTCCATCGCCGGCACTGATTTTTCGAGCCGCTGCGCCGGCAGCAGCGTGATCCTCTTTATTCCCTCCATCCAGTCGACGACCCCGAGCTCGCGCACGAAGCGGCCGAGGAAACGACCGAAGGTGCCGACGCTGCGCGGATGGCCGCGGCCGTCGACGAGCCCACCGCCGTCGGAGCTGACGATGCCTATCGGGCTCTCGAGTCCCATGATCATTTCCGCTTCGGGAATGAACTCGGTTTGCACGCTCAAGGGTTCTTTCTGCTGCCTGAGTTCGAAGAAGCGCGCCTCCGTCAATTGCTCCTGCGTTTCGGCAACGTAGATGTCGGAATAAGTCGCACCGCCGAAGCGTTCCTGCCAGCCCTCATCGAACAACGCCGACTGCAGCCAGGTCTGGTTCCTCGTCCACACGTGGAAATCGAAGCCGACGTCGACGCCGTGTGCTGCCGCACCTTCGATGAGCGCGATCGAGAGCGGCGCCGAACCGACCGTCGAGGAAATCAGGTGCGCCAGTTGCGCCTGCGCGCCCGTTGCGGCGGCCATGGCGATGACTTCCATGGTCGCGAGGCTCATGGTCAGCGGGAAGACGTTGCCTTTGTATCGCGCGTGCAAATGGCACGGTACGCCCTCGGCGGCGGCCACTTCGAACAATGCGAAGACCTCTTCATACGAGGCGCCCGGCGTGTAGTTGATGCCGAAGCCGATGCCGACCGCGCCGTCGCGAATCGCCTTGACGGCCAGCGGGCGCATCGCCTCGATTTGTTCGGGGGTCGCGGGTGCATAGCGGTCCGTCGCGCCGACCGCTTCGCGGAGTTCGGAGTGGCTGACGGTGGCGGCGTAATTGACCAGCGGTCCGACCGCGGCATGATCGCGAGTGTATTGCGCGACGTCGATCGGCCCGCCGTGCATGCCGAGCACCGTGGTGACGCCATCGCCGATCTTGAACTCGTGTGCGTCCTTGTTGAAACGCATGCTGGCGAGAATGTCGATGAATCCCGGGGCGACGATTTGCCCGCTGGCGTCGATCGTCTTGCGGCCGCGAATGTCATCGACGGTGATCGCACGAATTTGTCGCCCCGTGATGCCGACATTGGCGATCTCGTCCCGTCCGGTTTCGGGGTCCATCACGCGGCCGCCGAGGATGACGACGTCGTAAAGTTCCTGGGCCTGTACCGGCACCAGCAGCGCGAGCAAGACGAGGGACATCAACCGGCGGTTCATCATTCCTGTTACTCCCGGACAACGTTGTTGAAAGGATAGGCTACTATAAACGCGGTCGTGACAAACACACCCGGGGAATGTGCAATGTCAATCTCTGCCGATATCCGGCGGACCTGACAGCCGTCGGTGATTCATGCAACACGCTGAGTTCGAAGAGATCATCCGGGAGACGATCGAACAGCTGCCGGGCTGGGTTCACGAGGCGATACAGAACGTCGAGATCCTGGTACTCGACGAGGCCGATGGGCAACTCGATCCCGACGGCGAGGGGTTGCTCGGGCTGTATACCGGCGTGCCGTTGCCCGAACGCGACGCCAACCATGCCGGTGAATTGCCGGACGTGATCTATGTCTTCCGCCGCCCGCATCTCGAAATGAATTTGCCGGTACGCGAGTTACGCGAGCAGATCAGCCGGACAGTCATACATGAGATCGCACACTATTTCGGAATCGACGACGAGCATCTCGACGAAATCGGCTGGGGCTGAAGCTCGCCGTCGTTATCGCGGTACAATAGCCGAATCGACCCCAACCACATCCATCGCACAACGCCTGCAGACCCACAAGGACACGAGATTGCTCACGGACGAACAGGTCGGCGAATTCCACAACAGCGGGTGGATAATCATCGAGTCGCTGTTCAGCAGCGATGAAGTCGAGGAAATGCGTGCCTCGTTCGATGAGCTGGAAAGGATCGCCTCGGGAATGACGGCAACGGGTTTGTGCCAGGGCTCGCATTTCGTACTCGGAGAAAAAGACGGCAAGCAGGTCATCAAGCGGGTCGTGTGGGCCGGCGGCTCGCAGAAATTCCTGCTCGAGATCGGCGCCGATCCGCGCCTGACCGTGGCCGCATCGCAACTGCTCGGCAGCCGAACCATGGATCACCTGCTGTGCCAGGCGCATTTCAAGCGGCCGAACGACGGCGTCGTTTTCGACTGGCACCAGGACATCCAGCATCGCGACAAGGGCAACGGTACCTGGTACGACGTCAACGGCCGCGGCAGCTACGTGCAGACCCTGATCGCCATCGACGAGATGAGCGACGACAGCGGGCCGATCATGTTCATCCCGGGCAGTTCCCGCTGGGGCAAGGTCGATTTCGGCGATCACGACTACGACAACCCGAACTATCGCCACGCCCGGCCGCCGCAATTTCACGAAGACGATGCCGTGACCATTCTTGCGAAACCCGGCGACACGCTGTTCTTCGGCCCGTACACGGCGCACGCGAGTTTCGAGAATACCTCGGACAGCTACCGGCGCATCCTCATCAATGGTTACGCCTATCCCGGTGCGAACCATCGCGTGTACCCGGGCGACGGCGCCGGACGCTCGCTGACGGTGAACGATGTTTAGCCCCTGGGACTGGGCCATCGTCGCGGCGTACATCTGCGGCACAACGCTGGTCGGTCACCATCTGAAAGGCAAACAACACAGCACGCGCGATTTTTTCCTCGGCGGCCGCAGCCTGCCCTGGTACGCGGTCACCGCCTCCACCATTGCCACCACGGTCAGCGCGGTGACGTTCATCGGCGTGCCGGCGCTGGTGTATGCCGCCGGCGGTAATTACACGTACCTGCAACTGGCGATCGGCGGCTTCATTGCGCGTTACCTGGTCGCGCGGTTCCTGGTGCCGCTGTATTACGAAAAAGAGTTCTACAGCCCGTATGACTACATGGAAGACCGCCTCGGACCGGTGATCGGCCGCGTCACCGCCGGCATGTTCATCCTCGGCGGCATCCTGAGCCAGGGCGTGCGCGTGTATGCAACTGCACTGGTGCTGGAGCTGATCACCGGCTGGAACCTCGCCGAAAGCATCGTGCTGATTGCGCTGTTCTCGGTGCTGTGGACCTGGATGGGCGGCATCGCCGCGGTCATCTGGACCGACTTCGTGCAGTTTTTCATCATGATTGCCGGCGGCATCGCCGCCCTCGTGTTCGTCACCGATGCCCTGCCCGACGGCTGGACGACGCTTTTCGAAGTCGGACAGCAGGCCGGCAAGTTGACGGTTTTCGATTTCACGATCGATCCGCGTCTCGAGTTCACCTTCTGGGCCGCGCTGATCGCGATGCCGTTCCAGAACACGGCGGTGTACGGGACCGATCACCTGTTCGTACAGCGCCTGCTTTGTTGCCGCAACCAGCGCGAGGCGCAGAAAGCCGTGTTGTGGAGCAACGTCGGCGAGCTGGTGCCCGCCCTGATGCTGACCGTCGGCGCAGGCCTGTTCGCGTTTTACGAATTTCATTCGCTGCCGCCCGACCTCGCCGGGCTGGTTGCCGAACGCGGCGATCGCATCTTTCCGGCATTCATCATTTCCGAGATTCCGACCGGCCTCAAAGGATTGCTGATCGCCGGCATCCTGAGCGCCGCGATCTCGAGCCTCGACTCGATCCTGGCTGCGCTGTCGCAGATATCGCTGACGATGTTCTACAAACCGTTCGTCAACCCGCAAGCCGACGAGGCGACATCGCTGCGGGTCTCCAGG
>JAWWCT010000104.1:0-9758 GCA_033720315.1 Woeseiaceae bacterium
TCGATCGAGAGCCGGCTGACCGGCAAATTCCTGCTGAAACCCATGACGCGGACCGAAACGGCGACCTATGCGCACGCGAAACTCAAGAGTGGCGGCTGTAAAAAGCCGAAGGACGTGATGCCACCGGCGGTGTGCGCACGGCTGCATTCGGAGTCGGGTGGCTGGCCCGGCGTGGTCGACCAGCTGGCCATGATGGCGCTCGCGAATGCCGAGCGAATCCCGTTGCTGGCCGAACACGTTCCTGCCAGGCGCCAGAAGAAGCAGAAACCGCCAAACGTTATCAACCCGCCGCCGCAGCTGATTCTTACCTGCAAGCGCGAGACGTTAAAAAAGTACAGTCTGGACAAACCGTACTACTTGATCGGGCGAAACGCGATGTGCGACATCGAAATCTCTCAACATTGGATCAGCCGGCAACATGCCGTTCTCATCCGGAATAGCAAGGCGACGGTGATTGTGGACTTGAACAGCCACAATGGCACCTATGTCAATGGAAAGCGCGTAGAAAAGCAGGTCCTCATCAACAACGACATCATTTCGCTGGGCGACCATCGCCTCAAGTTCATTGATCCATCGATTACGAGCCGGCCCGCACTAGGTGACGTCGGATGGGACTCCACCACACTGGCCGAATCGATCAGGGACTTCCGTAAAGGGTTGCTGAGCCAGATCAGGCGCACGGGTTGAGTCGATTCGAGTCACAAATCGGCAGGATTGCCGATTTGCTGCGCGACACGACCCGAACGACGTGAGGGCAAGGGCCATGGATGGCCCGCAGCCAATCAACCACCGACACGAGGATTTTCAGTCCCAATCCGCCCTCGCAGTCGAATAGGCGCGGTCCCGCGAGATGCGGATTGATCTTTAGCGCCTGACCAATACTCGGCGATGGACTCCTTGCGGCTGCGCCGCCCCGCTACCTTGCCCGTTCCTGCGTTCGCCAAAGAAAAACCCAACTGGTGGCCAGGGGCGGAATCGAACCACCGACACGAGGATTTTCAGTCCACTGCTCTACCAACTGAGCTACCTGGCCACCAGTTGGGCTCTTCGAAGAGCGGGGTATTACAGCGGTGTTGTTATCTTGAGTCAATAAAAAGCCGGGCTTGCGCCCGGCTAAGGTACAGGCCTGATCTTGAGGGGGAGTCAGATCAGGCTGCTTTTAACGCGTCGTTCGCCGACTGGTAGGCATAGCCCAGGTCGTGCGCAACCGCTTCGTGGTTAACGTGCCCGGCGTGAACGTTGAGCCCGTTGGCCAGGTGGCGGTCCTTCTGCAGCGCCTTGGCCCAACCCAGGTTGGCGAGGTTCTTGACGAACGGCAAGGTGACGTTGGTCAGTGCAAAGGTCGATGTCCTCGGCACCGCGCCCGGCATGTTGGTCACGCAGTAATGCACCACGTCGTCGACGATATAGGTCGGCTCGGCGTGCGTCGTCGGCCGGCTGGTTTCGAAGCAGCCGCCCTGGTCAATCGAGATATCGACGAGCACCGAGCCCGGCTTCATCTCCTTGACGTGGTCCCTGGTAACCAGCTTCGGGGCTGCCGCGCCGGCGATCAGCACCGCGCCGATGACCAGGTCCGCCTTCTTGATCTGCACGTCAATCGCGTGTTTGGTCGAATATTCCGTCTTTACTCTTCCCCCGTATGTCCTGTCGATCTCCCGCAACCGCGGTACCGAGCGATCCAGGATCGTCACCTGCGCGCCGAGACCGATTGCCATTTCCGCGGCATTGCTGCCGGCGACACCGCCACCGATGACCAGCACATTGGCGGCGCCGACACCCGGCACGCCGCCCAGCAACACGCCCCGTCCGCCGTTCGCCTTTTGCAGGGCAAAAGCACCGGCCTGGATCGACAGCCGACCGGCGACCTCGCTCATCGGCGTCAGCAGCGGCAGTGAGCCGTCGTCCGCGGTGACCGTTTCGTAGGCGATCGCGGTGGTTCCCGATTCGATCAGCGCCTTGGCCTGCTCCGGATCGGCCGCGAGGTGCAGGTAGGTGAACAGCACCTGGTCCGGGCGGAGCATCTTGCATTCGGCAAGCTGTGGCTCCTTGACTTTGACAATGAGCTCGGCGCGATCAAATACCTCTTTTGCGGTAGCTGCGATGCTTGCGCCGGCCGCTGCGTAGTCCTCGTCCGTCATGCCGACACCGGCACCGGCGTTGCTTTCGACAATGACCTCATGGCCGTCGTGAACGAGCTCACGAACACCCGCCGGCACCATGCCGACCCGGTATTCGAGTGTTTTGATTTCTTTGGGTACCCCGACTCTCATGACACGCCCCCTCGACGGTCCGTGGATCCTGCCAGAATATCCCCAAGACCACGCAACTGGCTTGCCATTTCGGTGAAAGACAGGGATTTTTATGGCATATTCTTCGAAATTCAAGATTTTTTTTCGAATTATCTGCTATGAAAATCGACCGCTATGACAGGGCCATCCTGGCCGCGCTGCAAGGCGACGGCCGCATCAGCAACGTGCAGCTGGCAGGGCTGGTCAGCCTTTCGGAGTCCGCGTGCCTGAGGCGGGTACGGGCGCTCGAGGACGCCGGCCTGATCGAGCGCTACGTCGCGCTGCTGGACCAGAAGAAGGTCGGCCTCAGCGGAACCGTCTTCGTGCACATCGCGCTGAGCCGCGAGGAACAGGCGCAGCTCGCGGCTTTCGAGGCCGCGGTGCAGCAGATTCCCGAGGTGATGGAATGCCACCTGATGACCGGCGAGTTCGATTACCTGCTGCGGGTCGTCATTGCCGATATGGCCGATTTCGAACGCCTGCATAACGAATCCCTGACACGCCTGCCGGGTGTCTCGCGTGTCAATTCGAGTGTGGCCATTCGCACGGTGAGAAAAACCACGGAACTGCCGCTCCCGTAGACAGGCGCACATCGACGACCGCCACGCCCATCACGCAATCCTCAGCAAAAAATCTTGCGAACTTCATGTCCGGTGCCTCGCCGGGACGCATGCTGCAACCTGGCGGCCACGCCATCTTGCGTGGCCGGGGAGGTTCTCATGAAGGGCAGGAAGGCGAAATTTCAAGAGATATTTATATGGGCCACGTTGTCGCTGTGCCTGACGGGCTGTGGCGGCGCCAAGGTACTCAAGGAACCGGAGCCGATTGTGACCACGCAGGCCGTGGCAGTTGCGGCAGACCAGCAACTGTCAGCACGCCTGGACTGGGTGATTGTCAGGGGCGGTCCCGGCACCTGGGCGAAGAATGCCGACTGGGATGAATACCTGATCAGTATGCAAAACCTGGGTGGTACCCCGTTGACCATTACCAGCATCAGGGTCTTTGATTCGCTCGGTACGCCCATTAATCCGGGCACGGACCGTAAAAAGCTCGTCAAGGGAGCGAAGCGGGCCAAAAAACGCTACGAGGATGACGACATCAAGGTTAAGGCTGGCGCCGGTACGGGTACTCTGCTTGCAAGTGGTGCCGTGGTCGCCGGCGCCAGTGCTGCTGTTGTCGCAAGCACAATAATGACCACGTCGAGTGCGGGTGCGGTGGCCGCCACCGGCGGATTGATCCTGGTTCCGGCGTTAGCAGTTGGTGGTGTGTTCCGCGGCGTCAATAACAGCAAGGTCAACGACATGATCGAGTCTCGGCAGACGCTGTTGCCGCTTGAGCTTGAGGCGCGGAGCGAGCAGAAATTGAACGTGTTCTTTCCTCTGACGCCGTCGCCGCGCCGGGTCGAGGTTAACTACTCGGATTTACACGGCGAATACACCTTGATCATCGACACGCAGGACGCGCTGGTCGGGTTACACATCTCTGACTAGCTGCAGGGCACCGCGGCGAAAAACCGCGCCGCTGAACGGCTTACATCACGCCGATTCTGCATGCCGGACGCGAAATGTTGTAAAACAGCGGTGAAAGTGGCCACGCAGTGCCGGTTTTGACATCGGCCTGCGCGATCCCTACCCTGTCATTGAACCCCAATTAGGAATATCAATGGTTTCCCCGAAGGAGGCCGTGCGGGCACACGGCTCCCTCGAATCCCTCGCTGATCGCTTTACCCGAATCAGATCGACCACCGTTTCGTTGTGCCGGCACCTCGAGACGGAGGACTTCGTGGTGCAGAGCATGCCGGATGTCAGTCCGGCAAAGTGGCATCTCGCGCATGTCACCTGGTTCTTCGAACGCTTCGTGTTGCGGCTCTACCTCGGTGATTACCGGCCTTTCGACGAGGCGTACGACTACCTGTTCAATTCCTATTACTACACGGCCGGCGACATGCACGCACGACCGCAGCGCGGACTTTTGACCCGCCCTACGGTCAAAGAAATCCTCGGCTATCGTGAACATGTCGATGCTGCGATCTTGCGATTGCTCGATCAGGAATCGCACGAGCCCGGGATCGACGAACGGGTGGTTCTCGGCCTGAATCACGAGCAGCAGCACCAGGAGTTGTTGCTGACGGACTTGAAGCACGTATTCTCGTGCAATCCGCTGAAGCCCGCCGTGAACCCGCAACTTGCGCCGCCGCACTCGGACGCCGCGACGACACACACTTTTTCAAAGGGATCGTCGGGGATCAAAGAGATCGGTGCAATCGGTAACGGCTTCTGTTTCGACAACGAGACGCCGCGGCATACCACCCTGTTGCATCCACATGAACTGGGCAGTCGCTTGATTACCAACGGCGAGTACCTCGAATTTATCAACGACGGTGGTTACCAGAAGCCCGAGCTGTGGCTGTCGGACGGCTGGGCGACCGTCACGGAGCGTGGCTGGAACCGCCCACTTTACTGGTCGCAGGACCTGAGTAGCGAGTTCTCGCTGGGCGGCATGCGAGACCTCGATGCTGATCTTCCGGTAACCCACGTCAGCTTTTACGAGGCCGACGCGTTTGCACGCTGGGCAGGTGGCCGCCTGCCGAGCGAGGCGGAATGGGAAGTTGCTGCGAGTGAGTTCGATGTCGAGGGGAATTTCCTGGAATCGGCAGTCTGGCATCCACGCTCGGCGGTCGGCGGGGACAGGCAGTTTTTCGGCGACGTGTGGGAGTGGACGTCGTCCGCCTACAGTGCCTATCCGGGCTTCAAGCCGCTCGCCGGCACACTCGGCGAATACAACGGCAAGTTCATGTGCAACCAGATGACGGTGCGCGGCGGTTCCTGTGTCTCGGCGAAGGAGCACATTCGTGCCAGCTACCGCAGTTTTTTCTATCCCGACGCGCGCTGGCAGTTTCTCGGGATCCGTCTTGCCAGGGACCTGGCTGGTTGAAGGCCATGAATTCGACACAAAAGCAGCTTGCGCCACTGACCGAGCAGGACGACGACGTCACGGATGAACTCAGGGAAATCCTGGACGGTCTTTCAATCCCGCAAAAAACGATTTCCTCCAAATTTTTCTACGACGAGCGGGGATCCAGGCTTTTCGACCAGATTACCCGTTTACCCGAGTACTATCCCACGCGAACCGAGCTTGCGATATTGCGTGACAACATCGCAGATATCGCGCGGGCCATCGGGCCGCAGGCAAGCCTGATCGAATTCGGCAGCGGTTCGAACGTCAAGGTCCGCATTCTGCTCGAGAACATGGATCGTCCTGCCGCGTACGTGCCTGTCGATATTTCGAAAGATTACCTCGTGAAGTCCGCTCAGGAAGCGGCGCAGGAATTTCGCGGCATCGAAGTGCTGCCCGTGGTTGCAGATTTCATGCACCCTTTCGAGCTGCCGAATCCCAGGGTCATGCCGCTGCGGAACATCGTGTTTTTTCCCGGCTCGACCATCGGAAATCTTACCCACATTGCAGCCCTGAAGCTTCTCAGGGTTATGCACCACGAAGCGGGTAAGGACGGTGCGCTGCTGATCGGCATCGACCTGCGCAAGGACAGGAGCATCATTGAGCGCGCCTACAATGACGAAGCTGGAGTGACGGCCGAGTTCAATCTGAATGTGCTCAAACGAATCAACCGCGAGTTCGGCGCCGATTTCGACCTCACCCGGTTTCAACACCGTGCCATCTACTGCGAGGAAATGGGTCGCATCGAAATGTACCTGGTGAGCCTGGCTGAACAGACAGTCAAAATCGGCAGCCAGGAAATCTGTTTCCGCGAAGGTGAATCGATACTGACCGAGTATTCACATAAATATACGGTCGAAGGCTTCAGTGCGATGGCGAAACGGGTTGGATTCCAGCCCCATCGCTGCTGGACGGACCGGGACGATCTATTCGCAGTGCTGTATTTCCGGCGCGATTAATAGATCGTTATTACTCCGGTACATATTCCTCCGGTTTCGCAGATCCCTCACCGAAAAAGAATTTCTCCATCTCCGCTGCGAGGAACCGTCGCGCTTCGGGCTCGATCGGCGTCAATCGATACTCGT
Organism: Woeseiaceae bacterium; assembly: GCA_033720315.1. Taxonomy (GTDB): domain Bacteria; phylum Pseudomonadota; class Gammaproteobacteria; order Steroidobacterales; family Woeseiaceae; genus SZUA-117. Next base: position 6,329 of record JAWWCT010000104.1, read on the forward strand.
TGATCAGCATCGTCTGGTGACCAAGCCACTGCGCCCAGCCTTCCCTGGAAACGTTTTCGTAAATGCGCTGGCCGAGCTCGCCCGGGTAAGGCGCGTAATCCAGCCCCTCGGCTTCCCGTTTTAGCAAAACGCAATTAACTGTTCGGGCCATCGGTGTCAGCGTCTGTGATTTTCAGCTTTACCAGCAAATTTGCGACGGGTGCCGCCATGCCGATATTTTGCGGTGCATCGAACGCATACCACATACGATCATCGTCGTCCGCCACTTTACTCGATTGCGAATTTACGCGCACGACAGTCGGCTGGATATCGAGATCGTAGTGCGTAAAACTATGACTTAATATCTGCCATTGTCGTGTCTTTACTGGCAGCGCATCAAGTGTGTGCCTGCACCAGCTGCTGGCATCCGCCTGCGCATCGATCTCCGGAAAACTCCACAGCCCGCCCCAGATGCCCGCCGGCGGGCGTCGCTCGAGCAGCACCGAATCGCCGGTGTGAACCAGCACCATCTGGGTCTTCTTAAGCGGCTTGCTCTTTTTCTCTCGCTTTCCCGGAAATTCGGCCTGGCGGCCGCTCGCCTTCGCGGCGCAGTCCCTCGATAGCGGACACAACTCACATCGTGGCCTGGATCTCGTGCAAACTGTGGCGCCGAGATCCATGATCGCCTGGGTGTACTGCGCGACGTCCTTTGACGGCGTGTGGCGCTCCGCCGCTTGCCAGAGCGTTTGCGCGACACTCGATTTGCCGGGCCAGCCCTCGACAGCGTGATAGCGAGCGAGCACCCGCTTGGCATTGCCGTCCAGTATCGGATACCGCTGGCCGCATGACAGCGCCAGGATGGCGCCCGCCGTCGAACGGCCGATTCCCGGCAGCGCAATGACTTCTTCGAAGGTCTCGGGAAACCTGCCGCCATGCTCGGCGCGGATGGTTTTCGCTGCCGTGTGCAGGTTGCGTGCCCGGGCGTAGTAGCCGAGCCCGGACCAGTGATGCAGGACATCGTCGAGCTCTGCCGTTGCCAGCGATGCAACGTTCGGAAAAGACCTCATGAAACGCTGGAAATAGGGGATGACGGTCGCCACCTGGGTCTGTTGCAACATGATCTCGGACACCCACACGCGGTACGGGCTCGGATCGCGCTGCCACGGCAGGTCCTTGCGGCCATGCGCTGCAAACCAGGCGAGAAGCCGTGTCCCGAAATCGTCACGGCCACCGTCACTGTCGGGTTGTCTCGGCATACGACTAGTGTACGGAATTGGCCGCCTGCATTTCGCTTTCAATTTCCTGTGCCAGCGCCTCGATGCGTTTGACCGCGCGCACTGCACCGCGCTTTAACGCCCGTTGAATGAAGTACGGCCCGATCACCGGGGGAATCCAGAAGTCCGGTTCCATCTCGAAGTCATAAATCAACAGGGAACCACCCCCATCCGCAAGGATTTGCCATCGCTCGCGGCTGTATTTGAAATCGCTCCGCTCGGGATCGGCGGTGGCAACGATTTCGGAAATCGGGGTCAGGTCGAGATAGCCGTTACGAATGAATGATTTGCAAAACAACAGTGCACACCCCTCCATGCGCGCATAAAACCCGGGGCGCCCGGTTGCATCCGGGTCGGTATTTCTCGCTTCCACGATCGCGCTGGTGAATTTTTCGAACTTGGAATAGTCAATGAGCAATTCGTACAACGCCTGTGGGCCGACAGAAAATTCAGTCTCGGAATACAGGCGATAACGCTTGTTCTCGAGTTCAACCTTGACGTCGAGCAGTTCTGCCGAGCTGAGCGCCGGGGGCGCGAGCAGGGTTGCGGTGCCAACAAGGACGGCGAGGAGTGTGTTCTTTAGTACCGGCAAACCATCAGCGTCCGATCAGATCTTTCAGAAGTTTTTTCTTCAACTGGTCTTCCAGATCTTCTTCTTCCGCTTCTTCGGTCTGGTCTGCGGGTTGCTCGGCCGGCGCCGCTTCGTCACCGCCTAGCAGATCCTTGAACAGGCGGTTTTTCAATTCCTGCTTTTGTTCTTCGATCGCTCCCTCGACCTGTTGACGGAAAACAGCTTCGATGTCCGGCCGTATACTCGGCGAACTCAGCGGGCCACTGATTCGTACCGGCACCACGGTCTTGGTGAAATCATCGAGTTCTTCCCGGGTGACACCGGCCATCAGCTCGGGTTTGTCGAGCACCCGGGCCTCGACCGAATAATCAACGTTGCCAGCGGGTAAATCGACGAATCCCTTGCCTTGCAAGCGCAGGAACGGCAACAGCACCTTGAGATCGTTATTCTCGAATATGCCGTCAGTCACGATGCCGGTTGCCGAAACCGATGTAAACTCGGTGCGCGCCGGCAGCACAGGCTGCGGCGGGGTTTCCTGGCGGAACATGGCTCTTGCGGTGCGCAACTGGTGCCAGATGTCGGTGCCCTCCCAGGCGCCGTCAACCAGTTCCAGAGATAGCCTGCCATCGAGGTCTTGACGAATCGTAGAAAGATTTCGACCGGCCCCCTCGAGAACGACCGTTGCATTGACTTTGCCAGTGACGTTCGACTGCCCGAACATCGATTTGGCGAGCGAATTCAGGTTGACGCCATCGAGCTTTTCGTTCACGGAGATCGACGGCACGTCGCGTGCCGCGTCGATGCGCACGTCGCCGTTATAGCTCCCATCGTAGAGTTCCGCGGCCAACGGGTGCAAACGCAACCTGCCGTCCTGGTTACGCAGCCCGAGTTCCAGGTTGGTGAACTCGAGACCCGAAAGCATTGCACGGCCGATTTTCAGGCTGCCATTCGCGTTCAGGCTGCGGATGGCTTCCACAGGTAACTCGAAGTCGTCCGGCGATTCCTCGTCTCGTGCAGCGCCTGCCGCATCCGGCGGCGCCATGTAGCCATCGAGATTGATGGAACCAATATTGAGATCGAAACGAATCGCGCCGTCCTCCGTCAAGGGTAATGCAAGCATGCCGACCATGGTCGAGTCGTCGAGGTCGAGCGACATCGATTCAAAGCTGACCTGTTTATCGGTTACCGTCGCCCTGGCGTTGAACGCAATACGGCTGAGCGCCTTTGCGTCGGCCGTCGCCGGCGGCTCGATGCCAAGCAACTGCAACACTTCGACGAGCGAAAATTCGGCGACGCTCAAATCGGCCTTTGCCTGCAACTCCTGCGAATACGCAAAAGGTTCCACGTTCGCGGACATCGAAATGCCAAGAACGCTCAAATCCATTTCCCCCAGATCCAGGGTTCCATCCGCAGCGTTGACGCTCATCGAACGGGAATCGAAATTGAACGGTGCCGGTTCAGTGGCGATGCCGCGCAACTCACCGGATACGTTGAGCCCGGCTATCGAAAGCCGCGTCATGTCGTCGCTGATCTCGGCTTCGCCGCGGATCGCGACATGTCCGCCGAGTTCCGCTGCCGAAAAATCGAACTCGGCGTCGACGTCAAA
>JAWWCT010000105.1:0-8773 GCA_033720315.1 Woeseiaceae bacterium
AGGACAGCTAGCGATGTTTGCTAGGAATTCGAAATCGAGAGCTACAGTTGTCGACGTCGGCTCGATAAGTATCGAGCTGCCCGCCACCGTGAACACGCCACCAAGATCCTGATTGGCTGGGGCGGTGGCGCCATTTAGGGTGGCTAGAACTGATTCAACCTCGATCCTATCGACAGGTATAGCGTTAATGGCCAACGTATTGTCGCCATTCAACATGATTCCGCGTATGAGTTCACCATTGATGTTGTCCATGAACGTGTCGAGCAACGCGTTGGATGCTACCTCGAACAGCTCACCCCCAAATCGGAAATTTGTGTCGACAATTGATATCTCAGAGAAGTGAGGCAACCATATGAGGCTGTTGCCGCTAAATACCAGCAAGATATCTCCCAAGCCCTTACCTAGAACACTATTCCCGGAGTCATCGTCGAATCTGATGTCTGCCTCTACCTTTATGAACTGCTGCAAAAACCTTACATCAATGCGCAAGACCTCAACGTTATATAAACTGCTGCTACCACCGACAATTGAATTCTCGATCTGCGTCGACAAAAAGTCATTGTTGAGTCGTATTAACGAGTCAACTTCCTTAAGTTCGGTCAAAGACTGTATGGCCACAGATGCCATGTAGTTTTGCACGGTTGGTTTTTCTATTGGCGGAAACCGCCTATCTATAACGGCGCACCCAACGAGCTGCTGCAACATGATAGCTGTGAAGACAGCTTGCAGAGAATGTCTCATCAGCGACACCTGTTCTGGTTATTTTTGCCGGTTACTAAAGTATAGAGCACGTGTCCGCACAATTCGCACGCGCTCCTTGTGCGGGACTTTTGCGGGAGTTAGTCCTGCACCGTTAGGCACAGTACTGCGACGTTGTCCGTGGACGTCTCCTGATAGCTTAGTTAAAACAATCAGTTAAGATCCACGAGCTGGATTCGGGAGGCAGGGGCCGCCGGTTCAAATCCGGCCACCCCGACCAGTAATTCTCAAATCCTACCGGTCTAGTCAAGCGACCCGTCTGGCCTTCGCCGCCTTATCCAAATCGTAAGTGGCCTGAAGATTCATCCATAACTTAGGCGATGTACCTAATACCTCAGCGAGATCTAGCGCTGCCTCCGCAGTTATTCCTCGCTTGCCCTTAATGAGTTCATTCAAGCGAGCTTTCGTCCAACCAATCTGCTTTGCGAAGGCTGCCTGCGTGGCACCAGCTGGCTCGAGAAATTCCTCGAGCAAAATCTCGCCTGGATGAAACGGGTTTTTCGGTTGTCTTGCCATTCCTGCTGTCTCTATGAGTGATAATCAACGACCTGTACTTCGAAAGCGTTACCTCCCGCCCAGCGGAATACCACCCTCCATTGATCGTTGATGCGGATTGAGTGGAAGCCTTTACAACGACCCTTGAGGCGCTCCAGACGATTGCCAGGCGGCACTCTCAGATCCTTCAGCTCACTCGCATCATGCAAATAGAGCAGTTTTCGCCGGCCTGCTCGGCGAAGTTCAGGCGGAAATGCTCTTGTCGCCTTCGTTCGTTTGTCATCGAACAGATCCTCCGCCAGGGCATTTCCGAAGGTTTCGATCACGTTACTATATTATCGTAACTCGATAACAAGTCAAGTTGTTGACACTCACTATCGTTGAGTATTTCGTTCTGTATCGCATGCTTCCGGATTACCACTCACTGCGGCACTGTAGTCGCCGAAATTCCTACTATTGTGAAGACCTTCCGATGGCGAAGAGCGCGCATTTTTCTTCTAAATTTACTGAAATGACTATTTGCGCAAGTCTCAGACAAACCGGCGTTATGCCAATAAGTGCCTGAACAAAGTGGCATTCCCGCGTAATTTCGACCATTCTTGAGCAAGCAACCAGAAAACGCCCGCTATGCAGGAAGTGTGGAATGTCGTTTTTTGAGGAACTGAAACGAAGAAACGTCTTCCGGGTAGCGATCGCCTACCTGATCGCCGCATGGCTGGTTCTTCAAGTTACGGATATCGTCGTACCGATACTCGAATTACCCGATGCCGTCAGCAAAGCGGTTTTGCTGTTCATCGCTGTTGGCTTTGTTATCTCGGTCATCCTGGCATGGGCCTATGAACTGACCCCGGAAGGCGTGAAGCTTGAAAAGGACGTCGTCCGTTCTCAGTCAATCACGCATCGAACCGGACGCAAACTCGATTTCATCATCATTGCCGTCCTGGCAATTGCATTGACTTTCTTTGCGCTGGACAAGTTCGTTTGGAACACGCGAACGCCCCCCGCGGAAATAGCAAGCACGGCACAACAGGCTATTGCCGTATTGCCTTTCGTCAATATGAGTGCCAATGAAGATCAGGAATATTTCTCTGATGGCCTGACAGAGGAACTGCTCAACCTGCTGGCCCGTGTTCCCCAGTTACGCGTCACATCACGATCGTCGGCGTTCTACTACAAAGGCAAGGAATTCCGAATCGCCGATGTTGGCAGGGAACTGGGCGTCGGTCATATCCTTGAAGGCAGCGTGCGCCGTTCCGGCGACACGATTAGAGTCACGGCTCAGCTCATCAATGTTGCGGAGGATGCCCACGTCTGGTCCAACACCTGGGATCGCACGTTGGACGACGTATTCGAGATCCAGGACGAAATCGCACAGGCCGTCGTCGACGAACTCAGGGTTCGGCTCGTTGGCGACACGCCACGTGCGTTCAGCGCGGATCCGGAAGCGTATTCACTTTACTTACGAGCCAAACACATCTGGACGGAGCGAACCGTCGCCAACAACAGGCGCGCCGAAGAGATGCTAAAGAATGCGATTGAGATCGACCCGACCTTCGTTGCGGCGTGGCTGGAGATTGGATACGTATATTTTGACTCTCAGGGCATTGGCATTCGCGCTTCCGAGGAAGCCGCGGAACTTGCCCGCGACGCAGCACACAATGCACTTCGGCTCGATGCCACAAACGGGCAGGCGCATGCGCTTCTGGCCACGGTAGCATCTGCTATAGAACAGGATCTCGCAACTGCGATATCTGAAATTGACATCGCGATGACGCTTGCGCCAAACAATGCCGACGTGGTGAGAATCGCGGGGTTTACTAAAATCAGACTGGGAAATTTCGAAGAGGGTCTTGCACTATACGAGAGGGCCATAACTCTTGACCCGTTGGGAGTAGGCAGCTGGTATAGCATTGGCCTCGGGTATATGGCCGCCGAACGGCTCGAAGAGGCAGAAGCTGCATTTAGACGCGCAATCGAATTGAATCCGGACGGCATTGGCAATCATCAGCGTCTTGCCACCGTTCTGCTACTTCGCGGCGAACATGGAGCGGCTCTTGAGGAGATCCAAAGCGAGCCTGTCGAAGCGCGCCGCAGGCAAGTGCGAGCACTGATTTATCAATCGATGGGCGATAATGAGCGCGCACAGGCAGAGCACGAAGCACTGATCGCGCTAGGGGAACGCTGGACTTACGAGATCGCTCAGAACTACGCGTATCGAGGCATGATCGACGAGGCATTTCATTGGCTTGACAGAGCGATAGCTCGAAATGATGGCAGCCTGTGGTACCTGGCCAGCGATCCTTTTCTCGACAGCATCAGGGATGATCCTCGATTTGAAGCGATCGAACGTCGTTTGGGTATCAAGCCGAAGTAATGCCAATTTCCGTCCGGTGTCTATCTTGCCTCTGTGTTTAATAAAAACAATCAGTTAACATTCAAAACCTGGATTCGGGGGGCAGGGGCCGCCGATTCAAATCCGGCCACCCCGACCAGCTATCTGATTCTTAGCGACTCATAACTCGCAATTTGCGGCACCTCTTTCCCGCCACAAATTTTTCACACTCGAAAATAGAAACAGGCAGTTGCACCGGCTTCCTACAGGACAACTCGCGTCTATCTTGGTCTTTCCTTTCAACCCCTCGGCCCAGGGGGCGGTCACAATTAGAGGCTCGTATCAGCCAAGTCTGAGTTATCCGAATCAACGGTACGTAACCCATATCCACGAACGCCGGCAAATGCCAGGCGCGTTCTCCAGATCGTTCTTCGGCGAAACGTTTCGTTTGCTCTAATGAGAGTCTTCCTCCGGCACACTGACGAACCCGCTGACATCAAAGAATGTCAATTCCTTTGGTCGGCCACTGGCGTCCAACGCGAAAGTAGCGGTATCGATCCCAAAGTTCAGGCTTTGGTCGTAAGAGGCAAATGTATCGAAATGCCAATGCTCCAGCTTGAAGTCTTTCTTGCCCCAATGCATGCTGAGCTTTCCGTTCTCAAATCTGACCGATGCTACGCCATACTGTGGGTGTAAATACTCCCCTGCATAATCTGCAAGTGGCAGTGATGGCGGCGCATCGGCGATGCGTGATTTCTTGAACTCCAGGTAGAATCCTGCGATCTCCTCTTGAGGAGCGTCCATATCGGACAGTATCGAATCCCAATCTTTCTTAGGCAGTCCAAGGAAATGATCAAACATTAAATTTGCAACCACGTTCTTGATTGCCCATTTGGCATTGGCAAAGACCACGAAGCCAAGATCTCTTTTCGGAAAGACCGCTACCAGGGCAGCAACACCAGGTCCTCCACCTGCATGAAACACGACTTTCTCGCCAGCGTACTCGCTAACGAACCAACCTAGGCCATAACCATAAAGACTTGCGTCGGGGAAGAAGCGATCGTATTCACCAGGATCCGAGAACAATATCTGCGGAGAAAACATTTCCTCAAGCATTGCTTTATTTATGAGTAAAGGGCCTTCACCCTGCCAGGTCCTCAATATCGCCTGCAACCACTTCCCCATATCCAACGCATTCGAATATAGTCCACCGGCCGGAGCACGATTCGTTGGATCCTCAAAATCCAACTCCTGATATTCAGCACCCAGGTAGTCGACAACTGCATGCTTCCGGGCAACATTCTCGCTTTCCAGCAACTCGGGCCCATAGAACAGAGTTGCCGACATGCCAGCCCGATCCAACAGATCCTCTTGCACTACGGATTCCCATGTCTTCTCCGAAAACTCCTCCATAGCCACTGCCAGTGTCGTGTACAGCACATTGCTATAGACAAAGCCACTTCTAAAACTTCTGTCGAGTCGCTCATTCGCCAATCGCCGGACGATCTCGCGACGATCAAATCCAGCCCATGCAAGTAAGTCTCCTCGTGCGAGCCCGGTCCTGTGACTTGCCAAATCACGTAAAGTCACTTCGCGAGTGACGTAATCCTCCGATAGCCGAAATTCCGGCAAGATGCTGACCACTCGGGAATCCCAGTCGATACCTTTCGGAAACTGTCCCGCAGCGGCCGTTGCAGAAAAGGTTTTTGTTACCGACGCTATGGCGAATAAGGTATGTTCGTCTACCGGCTTGCCGCTGGACTGAGAACGGACTCCGAATCCATTTGTAAACAGGATTGAATCACTGTTAACCACGGCCACTGCGATTCCCGGGACATTGGCACCTCGTCGCGCCTGCTCAATAGCGTTCTGAAGTTCTCGCGACGTTTCTCTAGCCAGTTCTTTTGAACTTACGCTAAACGCCACTGCGACCAGCGCGCACAGCACCCCATATCTGAACCCAAAACTTGTCACGTATCGTCCTATTTGGATGCTCGTCACACTGAGTCTATTCAGCCTTTAGTTTAGTAATGGACAATCGTTTCCGTCCAATTGCGCCATATCAGACATCATACTGTTCAGTCTTGTCAGGTTTTTGAGTGGTGTGGAGCGCGAGAATGCAATTTCGCAGCATGGCAAACCCGTCGATGACGACTCGAAATCTGTCAATATCCTTGTCTCGAGAATCCCTTCTATTGTCACAAATTTGGCGCGGTGCGAACCTGATCCAACGTGACCTGGTGTGATTGCACGTGAACCAAAGTGATGTTATAGGATTGACTTGAAATATGATTCTCCTGTAAGTCCCTGATAGCAAAAGAGTTGTTGTGCGATCGGTACTCGGCGCCACCGGTGCACAAAATCGCCGGTAGCGATTTTGAACCGCGCAGCGATCCGCAGGGATGCGCCGGGTCAAATCCGGCCACCCCGACCAATTTCCCATTCGCACAACGCGTTACGCCCGGCGAGCCGACTCGCGCCTGGCTCCGACGTGCCGATCCAGTCTCCTGTCACATTTGCCCTGGAAGTGTTCCGGAATGCGATACTCATGCGCTAGTATGTCCGGACTCTGGCTGCATAAGTTTGACAAAAAAACTAGCCGATGAGCCCCACGCCGGATACAGGAGAGACGCATCGCGAACTCGTAGTCGAGGATCTCGAGCGCACAATCGAAGCCATGGAAGCGCTCGACGACTCGGCGCTTGGGCGTTTTACGGTATGGGATTGGGTCATTTGCGTGGTGGGGTCGGTGCTGATCCCGGCGGTGCTTCTGTGGTGGTTCGCCTAGTGGTGGCCCCATGAGCGTTCGGGAGGAACGCGCATTCGGGCGCACACCTCTGCTTCCTGAGGAACGCGAATACGACACGCGTGGTGCCCATACGACCAACTTCGCCTACGCGATCGCCACCTGGTGTTTCCTCATTGGCGGCTACATCGCGCAGCTGGTCGGCGCTGTTCAGGGGCTCGTGTGCCTCGTTGCCGGAACGATGATCGGCGCCTTTCTGACCACGATGCCGCTCGGCCTGGGTTGCCATCGTTACGGCCTCGAACAGATGGATTGCTGTACGCCCTCATTCGGTACGAGGGGCATCAAGATCCTGTTGGTTTTCTATTTGATCAACATGCTGGGCTGGTCCGGATTGATCCTTGTGATGTTCGGCAACGGCATCCAGAACATCATTGAAGCAATCGGCTTTCAAACCGGTGACTGGATAGTCGGGGCCGGTGTCGCGCTTGGTTTCTGGCTCTCCTATTTAATGGTGACCCGTGGTGTCCATCTGCTGAACATCGCGACCTCGATCATTACCCCCGGTCTGGCGCTGCTGATCGCCTATATGTTCTATGTATTGTTCAGGGATTACGGCTGGGAACGAATCGCAGCCGCGCCGCCGCTCGATCCAGGCCCGGACTCGCTGAAGAACTACCTTATTTGCATCGAACTGGGTATTGCCAATGGTATTTCCTGGTTTGGCGGCATCGGTTTTCTCGCGCGCAACACGCGCCGGCGACGCAATGCTATTTACCCGGAGCTCGTCCAGCTCGGGTTCATGACCGGTGTCGTGTCTTCGATCGGCTTGTTTTCGGCACTGGTTATTCAGTCTGATGATCCCACCGAGTGGATGATTCCGTTGGGAGGCGTCTACCTGGGCATACTGGCGCTTATTTTCGTCGCACTCGCCAATATCACTTCCACCGCCGTGTCGTTGTTCGCAAGCGGACTTGCGATACGGCACGTTCATATCTTTCGGGACAGGAAATGGCGGCAGCTCATAGTGATCCTGATCATGCCTTGCGTGCCATTCGTGTTCTGGCCGCATCAACTCGCCGACGCCGGCGATGCGTTCCTCGCTTTCAATGGAACCATGTATGGGCCGGTCTCCGGCATCCTGTTTGCAGATTTCATCTTCCTGCGGCGTCAGAAGTACAACCTCTGGTCGATTTTCGAGGATCACCCCAATGGGTCGTATCACTACGCGTGGGGTTTCAACTGGATAGCAATCGGATCGTTGCTACTTGGACAGGCGCTCTACATCTGGCTCTACAATCCCGGAACCGGAGAGACACATCCGCTGTTTTTCTACATCAACCCCTCCATTGCCGCATGTGTGGTGCCCGCGGTGACCTATGCAATCGGCATGAAGCTCCTCGGCTGGCACGAAAAGTCGATTCGTGTGAGCGAGGATCAACTCAGACGCAACAAGCTTCCCCCGGGGCAGCGGCTGATCGACCCGAACATATAGGCCAGCTGGTCAACCCGATTCGGGCGGTTTTCAGTTCAAAGAATCTTGCGAGTCGCGATAAATCAGGGCCGATTCGGTTGCGCGTGGATGAATCTGGCAATGTCCCGTAGCGCATCAAACCTGAAAATACTGTCGCCGAGGCCTTCCGGCTCCTCAAGTGCATGACCAGACCCCTCAAATATTCTGACCTCGACATTTGGGTTGTTCAACGATCGCAGGTTTTCGGCGCTCCTGGCGGTCGGGACATTAGTATCGTCTGCCCCATATAAACAAAGCGCATCAATGTCCAGCTGCCGCCATAAGGGCAGCGGGTCAAAATTGCCGTTAGCACTCCAGAAATCTCTCTGCGCGACGTTCCTGATATAGGCAGTCGACAGGTACGCAATGAGCCTGGAAATTCCAGGCAGAAATCCAACCTGTCTCAGGTTGTGATCCTCCTCGTAGATCAATTGCTCTTTGGGCGTGACGGCGGAACCAACGACATTGACAAGAAAGGCTACGTCCGATGATCCGTTGGCGACGATCGGTGCGATCCATCCTCCCTGGCTCATACCGACGATACCGATCCGCGATACGGCGACCTGATCCTGCTCCTTGAGAAACTGAATTGCCGCCAACGTGTCAGTGGCCAGGTCAGAAAAACTCGCGTTACGCCAGTTTCCCTCGGATTTTTCGGAACCGCGTTTGTCTGGCAGAAGTACTGCGATCCCGTTCTTCTGCAGATATTCCGTCAGCGTGAGGTACCAGCCATTCTGGCGCCGGCTGGTACCGGATCCGTGAATGATTACAACGGCAGGAAAAGGGCCGATTCCGGTCGGTACAAAAAGCATTCCGCCGAGGTCAAGGCGCTGCTCCGCGTTCCTGAAGGTTATCTCGATGTAATTGGTGTCGTCGAGCTGCGTTGCCCGAAAACTCCGACGATCCGATCCGCTCAATTGGGAAACAA
>JAWWCT010000106.1:0-8690 GCA_033720315.1 Woeseiaceae bacterium
CATGTTCGATGCCACCGGATTGCGTGCGAGCGTTTTTGCGCTGGTTCTGATTGCGGCGTCGACCGATGTAGTCCTTGCACAGGACGACGGCGAATGGACCCGGCCGGGTAAAGATCTCGCCGCTACGCGCTACAGCGGCCTCACCGACATCACCGCGGAGAACGTGGCAAAGCTGCGGCCGACCTGGACGTTTTCCACTGGCGTGCTCGGCGGTCACGAAGGCCAGCCACTGGTGGTGGACGGCACGATGTATGTCGTCACACCCTATCCGAACGTTCTCTATGCGTTCGACCTCGAAACCGAAGACTACCCGCTGCGTTTCAAATACCGTCCCGCGGTCAATCCGGCGTCGGTGGGCGTTGCCTGCTGTGACGCCGTGAATCGCGGCGCCGTGTATGCCGACGGAAAGATCGTCTACAACCTGCTCGACGGCCACACTGTGGCAGTGCACGCCGAGACCGGCGAGGAATTGTGGAAGACGAAGGTGGCGGAGCTCGCCGCAGGTGAGACCATCACCATGGCGCCGTTGGTGGTCGGCGACCGCGTGCTGGTTGGGCCCTCGGGTGGAGAGTTCGGCATTTACGGCTGGTTCAAGGCACTGGATCTCGATAATGGCCGCGTCGTGTGGACTGCGCGCAATATGGGCCCCGACGCCGAGGTGCTTGCAAAACCCGGCACCTTCAAAGCGCACTACGACGACGGCACCGAGCTTGCACTGCGCAGCTGGGACGGTGACGACACCTATCAACGCGGCGGCGCGCCGGTCTGGGGCTGGCTGTCCTACGATTCCGACCTGGACCTCGTGTATTACGGCACCGGCAATCCCGGTCCCTACAACCCGGAACAGCGCCCGGGCGACAACAAGTGGACCTCGAGTGTGCTGGCGCGGCGGCCTGGAAACGGCGAGCTGGTGTGGGCATACCAGTTTACGCCGAACGACAACTGGGATTACGACGCGAACGCCGAGAACATCCTCACCGAACTGACCATCGATGGCGAACGCCGCAAGGTACTGGTGCATTTCGACAAGAACGGTTTCGCCTACACCATGGACCGGGCAAGCGGCGAAGTACTGCTCGCCGAACCCTATGTGTTCGTCAACTGGGCCAAAGAAATCGATCTCGACAGCGGTCGCCCGCTGGTGGACCCGGAAAAACTCACCGGCAAGTCGCGCGGCCTGGTGAAGAACATCTGTCCGAGTCTCGAGGGCGGCAAGAGTCCGGCCTCGCCGGCATCGTATTCGCCGCAGACCGGGCTGTTCTACGTGTCGACCAATAATCTTTGCATGGACTGGCAGTCGGAAGACGCGGTCTACATTCGCGGCACGCCGTACATCGGCGCCAGCGTTCCCTATTCCCCGGGCCCGGGCGGCTTCATGGGCGCGTTCATTGCCTGGGACGCGGCGCAAGGCAAGCGCGTCTGGTCCATCGAGGAGAAATACCCGGTATGGAGCGGCAGTGTCGTGACGGCCGGCGACGTCGCCTTCTACGGCACGCTCGATGGCTGGTTCAAGGCGGCCAACGCTCGCACCGGCGAGCCGCTGTGGAAGTTCAAGGTCGGTTCCGGCGTGGTCGGTGCACCGATCACGTATCGCGCACCCGACGGCAAGCAATACGTCGCGGTCTACGCCGGCATCGGCGGGGACTGGTTCCTGTTGTCCGGTGACGTACGCTCGGACGACCCGGCCGACGTTAGGCCGCCGGCGGACTTCGCGCCCGACCTCGCGCGGTATACCAGCCAGGGCGGCATGTTGTGGATCTTCGGCTTATGAGGCCGGTACTGGCAGCAACACTCCTGGCGCTTGCCGCCTGTAGCGGTCCCGCGGAGCCGGACGCCGATCAATCGGCACAACCGACGCCGCCCTCCGTGCGCTACGACCAGTACGGCGCCGCCGGTGAACTCGCACCGCCGGCACAGGACCTCGTTAACCCGGTCGATGGCGACGCCGATGCCGCACGCCAGGGCGAAGCGCTGTTCGCGACCATGAACTGCGATGGCTGCCACGGAGGAGGCGGGCTGGGGGTTGTCGGACCGAGCCTGGTCGATGGCCGCTGGCGTTACGGCGGCGACGACGGCGCGTTGTTCCATTCCATTTTCTACGGAAGGCCGCGGGGCATGCCCGCGTACGGCGGCATTCTCGCCGACGACACAATCTGGCAATTGATCACTTACGTACGGTCACAACCATTACCCGACGTCGTGCCGACGGTTGCCTGGCAATAGCTTCGGCGTCCTTTGTGATCTCGGACGGCAACAGACCTGTCAACTGGTGGTGGCCTGACCGAAATTCGACTCCGCCAGGACTTCGGCATCGTCCGGGAATGTCATCCATTGAAGAGCGGATTTCGTCCAGACGTGTAACTTCGGGTCGATCCAGCTCGTGTCGTCGAACGACCCACCGGCAATCCCTGTCGCCTGTGGCAGCGCCTGGAAATCCCAGGTGACGGTGCTGCCGCATTCGGGACAAAACTGCATGCGAATCCAGTTTCCGGCATTGGAGATTCTTTCGAATGTTTTTGTCGCTCCTTGCACCAGCTTGACCGCATCTTTGGGAAAGACACAGCCGATGCCGAATGCGCTGCCGGTTCGACGTTGACAATCCTTGCAGTGACAGACCGCTATCCTTAATGGGTCGCCGGTGACCTCATACCTTACGGCCCCGCAAGCACATCCACCCGTTCGTTGCATAGCACCTCCGTATCCGTTTGATTGACCAGCGCGTGAGAGCCGCAATCGGCTCTTTGAAGCAAGTCTAGCTGATGAGATCCGCGATGCTATTGCGCCGAGCAATCACAAACCTCGCTGCCCTTATCGTAAATGATGCGCCAGGTACCGGCGCTATCGCTCCGCCAGATTGAATTAAACTGTCCAACGACTTTGCCGTCGGGATCGCGGACCGGCCCTGAACTATGGGCGAGTGAGCCGGAGTCGAGTATCTCTACGTCCATCGGCTCCCATGAAAATGGTGCGTCTTGGGCAGTGTAGTACCTTGCCCACCAGGAGACTATTTGCTGCTTACCGCGAAGCGGCTCGTCGCCCGCAAAAAAAACGGCATCCTCGGCGATAAATGTCGAAAATGCTTCATGGTCGCGATCTGACATCGTCTTGGCAAAGGCCTTTTCGATTGCAATAACTTGAAGTCGAGATTCTGCATAGGTCGGCACTGATGGCGATGTGCCACAGCCCAGGATCGACAGACTAAAAATAAGGATGATAAAGACGTGCGACTGCATCGGCTGGTTACTCCTGCGTTGTTGGCAGTGCCTGAATAATATGGCAACTAGCATGCTACAAATTGCGAACGCGTCCGAGTAACCGTTTTTTCCAAGAGCGGACGTTCCGGCATCGCAAAAACCGCTGAAATTTAGGTCCGCTTTCGGCCAGAAGCAGTCATTGACCGACTCGCTAACGACCAACCACGTAGGCCAGGTACGCCGCGTATAGAGAGACAAACACAATTCCGTGTGTTCGCAGAATAGTGTTGTTTCTGCTAATCGCCAGAGCGACGAGGATTAGCGAGCTTGAGGCAATAACCATCACCAAGTCCGTGTTGCTAATGACTTCGAAGGGCAGCTCAACAAAACTGGATGTTAGCCCGAGCACCCATAATAAGTTGAAGATATTTGAGCCAACGATGTTACCTACTGCAATATCAGATTGATTCCTGTAAGCAGCCACAGCCGACGCGACGAGCTCCGGACTGGACGTTCCCACGGAAATAATTGTCAGGCCGATCAATGCGTCATCGACACCAAGCCACTGGGCGATTCCAACAGCACCATCGACAACCCAACCACCACCGAAATACAACCCTACGATCCCAAGAGCGACGTAGGCCAAAGCGCGGCCAGTTCCGAAATCGACAATTTCTTCCCTTTCACTGTCCTCGTTTTCACGGGAAATCTTGTATGTGTAGAGCATGAACAAAAAGAAGAAGAACAGGAGTATTCCGCCATCGAGTCTACTTATGCTCAATTCAGGGATGGAAGAAAATAGGGCTGCGTTGGCGAGGAACCCGACTAGAAGAGCTGCGGTCAACGAAAATGGTATTTCGGATACGACAGTGGAGTCGTGCACAGTTAGTGGGCGCACAATTGCCGCGACGCCTAGTACGAGCAAAACATTGGCAATGTTGCTCCCGATAACGTTAGCAATAGCAAGATCGGCATTGTGTCGCAAGCCAGAGACCATTGTCACCAGCAGTTCAGGCAGTGATGTGCCGAACGAGACAATCGTTAGGCCAATTACCAAGGATGAAACACCAAGACGGGCCGCGATGGACGATGCTCCGGCTACCAAAAAGTCCGCACTCTTTATGAGTATGACCAAGCCCCCAAAAAGAACTAAAGCGTCATACAAGTCGGTATCTCGAAATCTCGGTTCAAAGACGAACGACCGCTTTGGGTCTTTAGCGGTCCATTGGATCAATTCTAGCTGAATGTCCGCTTTTGGGGGCAAAGCGGCCGTTGGCATGTTTCAAAGTCTGCCGTTCAATTACGAATATTGATGACGTCGATTTCGATGGCTGACGTTCATGGACTGACGTTCGAGTTCGCCTGGGCGGCACACTGCTTGTCCAGAAACTCGACGAAGCTCTTGTTGAGTCTCGAACGGGCTTTGGGCCACCAGGTTTGAAAACCCGGCTGCCGCGCATACCAGAGCAAAACCTCTCGTTGACCGGCCCAGTATTCAGGGCTGAGCTGGCGATGCTGATGTCTCGAAAACAGGTGCTGGTAGAAAAAACACAGGGAAAACAGCAGCATGGATAAGCGCAGGCGATCGTTGTCGTTGAGGCCGTTCCAGTCCTGAAGTCCCTCGCGAAAGATTTGCGCGAATTCGGCATCTTTGATTATCGGTGCGAGGAATTCGGACGTATGTTGCGCCATATCTCGTGAAGACTCGTCACGAATGGCCTGCGTGTTATGGCGAATCTGGATGGCGAGAAACACAAGTGTCACGACGACGCCGATCGCGCCGATAAATTCACCCAGGTTGCCGAGTTCTTGTAGCGTCAAATTTTCCTGTCCATCAAATCCAGCGCCGCACCGTGTTTTTGTAGGCGCGGTAGGACTCGCCGAATTTTTCTTCGAGGTACGCCTCCTCGTGGCGAATCGCAACCACGTACAGCAGCCAGGCACAGACGGGTGTCAGGATCACGATCCAGGCATCGGCGAGGATGACGGCAAATCCGAGGCAAAAGACCAGCATGCCCAGGTACATCGGGTTGCGGGTGAAGCGATACATGCCGGTGACGACGATTTCCGGTGTCGGCGTCCAGGGTTTCGGGTCCTGCCCGGTTTGCTGGAACTGGCGTGCAGGGAGCACGACGAACACCACGACCGCCAGCACGCAAATCAATGCGCCGACCCAGTAGCGGGCCGGTGTCGGCAGCGTCAGGTTCGGAAACAGCGGCACGAAGCGCCCGAGTATGTGGCCGGCGACGATCGTTAGGATGGCCAGTATCGGCGGTGGAAATTTGACGGCGGCGGATTTTTCGTTGTCGTTGTCCATAGCCGGACCTCTCTGGTTCAGTAAAGTGCGACCGGGTTGCCGGGCGATCCGGTCGCGCCTTTGAGTTTGAGCGGCGCCCAGACAAACAGGAACTCGTAGGCCTTGTCCTCGACGAGTTGCGTCAGGTCGAGGTTTTCGATGTTCCAGATGCCGCGCTTGGTTTGCAGTTTGACGTGACATTCGAATGGTTGCGGACCTTCACCGGCCAGATTCGGGCCGACCGCGTCGACACCCCAGTTGTCAGAGCCGGTCAGGATGATGTTGCGCGATGCAAGATACTCGCAGGCGGACAGGCCGAAGCCCGGTTCACCGGCATTGAATGCATCACGGCGCCTCGCTTTTTCGGCCGCATCGAAGGTATCCCAGTCTCGCGGATGCCATAAATTTCCATGACCGGTGTACAGGAACACGCAATCGCCTTCGGCGATCGGAGCGATGCCCTGTTTTTTGACCATGGCAATGACGTCCTCGTCGGTGACGATGCCCGGATCGTTTTTATCCATTGAGATCGGTATCGGCAAAGGCCCGCCGCGCAAGGCGACGGCGTCGAGCAAGATTCCCCGGCACACGAAGCCCTTTTGTGCCACGTGCTCGACGCCCAGCGGACCGAGTCCGCCAGCCGTCACCTCGGGGTCCTCGAGATAGCGCCCGTTATAGAAGAAATCGCCTTTGGAGGTGCGCACGCCGATATGACCGGGACCGTCGAACTGGGTGCCGACCTGGCCGATATCGGCGGTGACCAGCTCGTCGTTGTGGACAACGCGCTGTGGTCCGCCGGGATCGCCGGTCGGCAGTCCCGGGATCGTCAGCCGATAGCTGCGCTGGCCGAATAGTGGCATGTCGCTGGCGTACGTCTTGCCCAGGGTTGCGACTTTGCCGAGCCTGACGAGGGCTGCGGCCTTGAGCACCAATTCAGGCGTAGTGCGATTCACTGCACCGGCCTTGTCGTCTGCGCCCCATTCGCTCGGAGCCCAGTTGTCGTGCAAGGGTTCGTCATTGGTCTCCTGCGCGTTGCCGGTAAAAGCAATGACAAGAAGTAGAAGTGCAAAGTTTTGCTGATGTGTATTCATGTTATTTTTGCTTCGCTTCAACGGTGTCGAAAAAATTTTCGACGACTTGCCTGTATTCAATCGGCTTGCGGCCCAGTGTGCTGTGTGCAGCCCCCAGGATGATGGTGAGCTGCGAGCCTGGAACGAGTTTCTGAAACTCGGCCATCCGTTCAGGCCGTGCTTCATCGTTTTCGCCGGCGACGAACAAAACTGGCAGATCGAGTTCGTGCAGGCGATCGGTGACATCGAAATTGGTCAGGGTGCCGGTAGCATGAAACTCGGTCGGGCCCCACATGTAGTTGTAGACGAACTCGTTCCAGGGTGCGCCGGCACACGCGGGCGGCGGTGGGATGGGCTCACCGCCGCGCACGTGGCGTTGGTAAAAGATATCGGAGGCCTCTTGGTATTCCTCGGAGTCGATCGTCCCTGCCATCTCATGATGGGTCAGGACTTTTTGCACGTCCGCGGGAAGCAGGCTCCTCAGGTAATTGGCATCCTCGATCCACAAGGGCGTACTCAACAAGGGTGACGACAACACCAGGGAGGCGATTCCCTCCGTGCCTTTTTCGAGGACGTAGGCGGCAGCCAGTGCTCCGCCCCAGGAATGTCCGAGCAGGTGCATGCGTTCGAGGCCGAGTTCCTGGCGCACGGCGTGCAGTTCTTCAACGAAGCGATCGACGGTCCACAGCGACGGATCGTCAGGGCGCCCGGACCGACCCGAGCCGAGTTGATCGTAGCGAATGACCGGCCGTTCGCTGCCGAGCGGATCGAGGCCGGCGTAGCCGCAGGAAGTACCGCCGGGCCCGCCGTGCAATACCATGACCGGTAACCCGGGCCCGCTACCGGTGATCTTGTACCAGACCGGCCCGCCGGGAACCTCGATAAATCCTTGGCCCGGCGCGAGATCGCCGGCCTGGCAGATGGGCAGTATGAGACATGCTGCAATAGCGGCAAGCAGCGTGTTTTTCATGTTGTTGGTGTCCGATAGCTGCTGGTCGCTCGCAGTCTAGGCGATTGTTGCGGCAATGTCCGCAGTGCCGACGAATCCGCTGGTCACGGCGGCACCGGGGACATGTTTTTGGTTTTGGCAGGCTGGGGAATGTGCAGAGACGATTTCAGTGCAGGCGGGTGCATCGATCATGCACCGCTGCACTACGACGGATCGTGCAACGGTGAGCCCGTTGTCGTGCAGATGGATGGGCCCGGTCAATAAGATCCGGGTGCGCTGAGGAGCGAGCAGCGAAACGACTTATTCGTCGGTGGCGTACTTTTTCATCTCGAGGATGACGTGCGAGCCCGTGCTGTTGTACGGGTCAGTATCGCCGGCGAAATCGTCGTCGATGGTCAGCTCTCCGATGTCACCCAGCTCGGAGTCGAGCGCGCGGACGTTTTTCCAGAGGCTGGTCTGGAACTCCGCCGGCGCCTGGTCTTCGAGCGGCGCTTTGCGTGTCTTGGTCCCTTGCATGGTCTTGTCCACAAAATCAACTAGTTGTAGATGCTTATTTTGATCGATTCGAGCATCAAATGGTCACTAGTTCGTCGGACAGAATCGACCATTCGTCGGGAATTTACCGTTCGTCGCCCGAAATCGACCGTTCGTCGGCGTGGCGATGGCCCGGTGCGCACCGCATAATGAGGCCTGGTTCAAGGGGGAGCGTGTGATGTCGATTCGTCTGTGCCTGGCCTTTTGCGGGCTGTTGCTGCTGGCCGTGCCGCTTCGCGCGCAAACACCCGGTGTGCATCTTGGCGATTTGAGCTGGCCGCAAGCGGAGCGTCGCTATCGGCAAACGCCGCTCGTGATATTGCCGTTCGGCGCCGGCGCCAAGGAGCACGGGCCGCACATGCCGATGAACGCCGACCGCGTGGTCATGGATCATTTGCTCGAGGCGGCAATTCAGTCCCGCGACGTCATCGTCGCGCCGCCGATACTGCACGGCTGGTTCCCGGCGTTTCGCGAGTACCCGGGAACCGAGGTCGCCGATCCGAAGGTGTTCCAGGACTACGTGTACCAGGTCGCGCTGTCGCTCGCGAAACAGGGTGCGCAACGCATCGTGTTCCTGAACACCGGCATTGCCAATGCGACCGGGCTGCCGATCTCGATCGCCGCACGGGAAATTCGCGTTCAGACCG
>JAWWCT010000107.1:0-8279 GCA_033720315.1 Woeseiaceae bacterium
TACGAGGCGTGGCAACGGCGACTGAACTGTCCGCTGACCAGCGCAGCGGGACGCGTGTTCGATGCGGCCGCGGCCCTGATTTGCGGGGTCGGGACCGTCAGCTTCGAAGCGCAGGGGCCGATGTTGCTCGAATCGCTGTGCAGACGGCCGGGCGAGCCGGTGGCGTTGCCGCTGGCGAAGGATGCCGGCGGCATACTGCGCAGCGACTGGCAACCGCTGATCCCGGTCATGCAGGACGAAACCCGGGATGCCGCATGGCGCGCCGAGTCGTTTCACAGCAGCATGGCTCGAGTCATCCTCGAGCAGGCACGCCGGATTCGCGAACTGGAAGGCGTATACCGAATCGGCTTGTGCGGTGGCGTATTTCAGAATCGGGTCCTTACCGAACAGGCAATCGCATTACTCGAAAACGACCGATTCGACGTTTACCTGAGCCAGCAACTGCCGTGTAACGATGCCGCGCTGAGTTTCGGTCAGGCGGCGGAGATCGCCGCCCGACAAACGGGTGAAATCGTCTGATGGAAGACGACAGGATTACACTGGCACACGGTAACGGCGGCCGCTTCATGCGCGAATTGATCGAGGAAATATTCGCGCGCCATCTCGCCGACGCCGCCCTGGATACCGAGGTCGACGCGGCGCCGATCGCTTTGAACGGCGGCGAAGTAATGATCACGACCGATGGATTTACCGTGCAACCACTAGAGTTTCCCGGCGGTGATATCGGTTCACTGGCCGTGCACGGCACAGTCAACGATCTCGCGGTCGCCGGGGCGAGA
Organism: Woeseiaceae bacterium; assembly: GCA_033720315.1. GTDB lineage: Bacteria > Pseudomonadota > Gammaproteobacteria > Steroidobacterales > Woeseiaceae > SZUA-117. The sequence continues at coordinate 780 of JAWWCT010000107.1, forward strand.
CCGCTTTACCTGACCTTGAACGCATTCATCGAGGAAGGTCTCGAAGTCGCCGTACTCGATCGCATCATGTCGAGTTTTGCCAGGGCCGCGATCGCTGCCGGCGTCAAAGTCAGCGCGGGTGATACCAAGGTATTGCGCCGTGGCGAAGGTGGCGGTCTGTACCTTGCGACCACCGGCGTGGGCGTCCGTCTCGCGGGCGTGGCTCCATCCATGAGGCACATACGCGAAGGTGACGCGTTTATCGTCAGCGGCAGCGTGGGTGATCACGGCACGGCTGTCATGCTGGCACGCGAAGATTTCGGTTTGCGCGGAGACCTGAAATCGGATGCCGCCTGCGTCTTCGAGCTGACCTCGGCACTCATGCAATTCGACGGACTGCGCTTCATGCGCGATCCGACGCGCGGCGGCCTTGCCTCGGTCGCCCACGAAATCGTCCGCGCAACCGGCTTCGGGCTGCGTTTCGATGCGCCGATACCGGTGCAGGACCAGGTGCAATCGGTGTGCGACATGCTCGGCTTCGACCCTTATTACCTGGCGTGCGAGGGGCGCGTCGTTGCAGTCATCGACGCGGACCAGGCGGATGATGCGCTGGCCGCTTGGCGCGCATTGCCCGCCGCAGCCGCTGCAGTGCGAATCGGCTCTATCGTCGCCCGGCCCGCGCGCGTCGTACTGCAGACCTCACTGGGTGGCGAACGATTTCTCGAAGAACTGGAAGACGACCCGCTGCCGCGAATCTGTTGAGGTCACACGCTCGGCCCGGTCGCGTTATCGACCTGCGATGAGGCGACCCAGCGAAGAAATACCGGGGTCGCAATCGTGGTAACCAGCGCCATGATCACAATCGCGGAAAACAGGCCTTCGATGATGGGTGGCGTCGGATACGGCTTGAGGAAAAGTCCCGCTTCCAGGGCAACGCCGGCGACGATGAGTTCGACCGCACCGCGTCCGCTCATGCCGATTCCGACCATCAATGCTTCGCGTCGGGAATGACCGATCCACAATGCCGGGGCGCCCGCGCCGACGAGTTTGCTGACGAAGGCGATCAGGATGAGCACCGCTACAAATCCTGGGATCTGGCTGATCGCGCTGAAGTCCAGGTACAGACCGACCGAAACGAAGAATATCGGCGCCAGGAAACCCGAGGTGATGCCGGACATTTGCTTGTCGACGCGTTCGAAAACCTCGCTGTCGACGACATTCGGATGGAAAAACATGCCGGCAACGAACGCGCCGATGATGAAATGCAATCCCAGTAACTCCGCGAATACGGCATAGGCCAGTGCGGCAATCAGCAGCATGCTGAAGTCCACTTCAGGAAAATGCAGATGTTTGAGATAGCGGCCCACAAACGGAAATAAATAGAATCCGACAGGAATGGTGACGGCGAAAAACAACAGCACATTGCCCAGTAACAGAAGCGCCGATTGCAATTGGTCTGCACCGGTCGTCTGGTCGCCTATGGCTGCAAGCAGCACTGCCAGCAGGAACAAGCTCAGCAGGTCATCCCACAAGGCTGCAGCTATGACAGTCTTGCCGACTCGCGATTCGAGTTGGCCGAGGTCCATGAATATCCGTACCGCAACCGGGACTGCAGTGATCGCGAGCGCCGTGCCGAGGAACAGGCTTTGTACGAACTTGAACGCGGATTCCGGGAGCACTGCGAGTCCGAGGAGGATGCCCGCGCCAACGGGCACAAGCATGCCGCCCAGCGCGACCGCAATGGCAAGTTTCGAGCTGCGGGCGAAGTCGAGCGGTTCCATACGGATGCCGGCGAGCAACATCAGGAAAAACATGCCGAGGCTTGCCAGGGCGCTGAAGGTCTCGCTTTCACAGGCCGATGACAATAAAGCCAACGGCGCGTAGGTACTCTGCAAGATCAGTCCCAATGCCACGCCGGCCACCAATTCACCGACGATTGCAGGAAGACTGGCACGCTCGGCCAACTCCGCGAAGACTCGGGTGATGACCAGCAGCGCCAGGACCAGGTAAAGGATTTCCACGATAATGGGCTTCTTGAGTCAGGATTGTCGGCTGTCGATGAAGCTATTGTAGGAACGATTCGCAGGCGGAAAATGCGTATTTATAACAACCCTTGCCGCGCGCAGAATCTTTCAGCCGTGGCAGGCCGCGGAACCGTGCGTCACCGTTGTCAGGCGGGAAGCATCGTCGTTTCGGGACTCCGCCATCGTGTGTCGCGAGCCTGATGCCAGTGTCGAAAAGCAGAACAGTTGGACAACCAAAAGCGATCGATTCGCGTCTCATCGAATCGCTGCTCGCTTCGCCCGACATAAACCAGGCGGCAGGAACGCCGGAATTGATCGAAACCCACATCTCCTGGGTCATCCTCGCAGGCGACTTCGTATACAAGATCAAGAAACCGGTGAAACTCGACTTTCTCGATTTTCGCGAGCTCGAGCGTCGCCGGTTTTTCTGCAACGAGGAACTGCGCTTGAACCGCTACTGGGCACCGGAAATCTATCTCGACGTTATTCCGATTACCCTCGAAAACGGCAAGCCGGGATTTGCCGGCCGCGGTCAGCCCGTGGAATATGCGGTCCGCATGCGCCGCTTCGAGCAGGCCAGGCTGCTGACACAGGAGCTTGATCACGGCACACTGACCGTCGATGACATGCGTGAGCTCGGCGCGCACATCGCGGATCGTCACCTGGCTGCAAAGGCCATCGATGCGAGCCAGCGCGATCGATACCTGAGGAAAACAGCGCAGTTCATCCGCGACAACTTCAAGGCGCTGGAGACTCATCTCGAAGCGCGTGATTTGCAGCCGATCCGGGACTGGAGCGAACGCCAACTCGGCGCGCTGGAGCCGCTGCTCAAAGAACGTTTCGATCGCCAGCTGGTGCGAAATTGTCATGGTGACCTGCACCTTCGAAACCTGGTGCGGCTGCCGGAAGGGATACGCGCATTCGATTGTGTCGAGTTCGACCGGGATCTCCGTCATATCGACGTGTTCTGCGACATCGCGTTCTTGCTGATCGACCTGGTGGTGCGCCGGCGTCATGATCTCGCGGCAAATTTTCTCGATCGCTACCTGGAGCGGACCGGTGACTACCAGGGCATGCAGGTTTTCAGCCTGTTTTTCGTGTATCGCTGCCTGGTGCGCGCAAAGGTCGCTGCCATCCGCATGTCCGAGCGGCCCGGGCAACAAGACAGTGTCGCTGATCGTGAGGAGATGAACCGCTATGTCGACATGGCCAGGCGGCAGATCGCGAACAGGAAGCCGATACTGCTCATCATGTCCGGATTGTCCGGCTCGGGAAAGACCTGGGTGTCTGCGAAACTCGTGGGTGCATTGCCCGCGATTCGTGTTCGCGCCGATGTAGAACGCAAACGACTGTTCGGACTGCATGAGAGCGCGGCCAGTGGCTCTGCAGTCGGCGGCGGAATTTACACGAATGAAGCGAGCCAGCAGGTGTATCGGCGGTTGAACGACATCGCAGCGTCAATGCTCGAGCACCAGCACAATGTCATACTCGACGCTGCCTTCCTGAGCAAAGCAGATCGCGCCGCGGCAATCGAACTGGCGCGTGCCAGCGGGCAGCTCGCTGTCCTCGTCGAGGTGACGGCGCCCATACCGGTGATGCAAAAGCGTCTCGAGCAACGTGCCATACTCGCTGCCGACGCGTCGGAAGCCGGCGTCGAGGTACTGCAGCATCAACTCGGGATAGCCGAACCGGTCGAGGACAGCGAGGGTCCGTTGGTCATACGAATCGATAACACAGGCGAGATCAACCTGTCACAGGTCGTTGCCCGGATAAAGCAGGCCGCCCGCTGCCATTCATCCAGCGAAAACGAATTGCCTCCGAGTGGCAACTAATCGCCGTTTTTGCGGACGGCACGGAAGGTTACCAACAAAACCGGCAGTAAAGTCATGTTCGCGACCAGTGCGATCAGCATTGCGAGGCTCGTAAGTACTCCAAAATAAATTGTCGGGATGAATTTCGAGAACACCAGGATCGAAAAACCGAGCATGATCGTTACGCTGGTGTAGTAGATCGCACGACCGATCGTGCGATGGCAGCGTTTTATTGCCTTCCAGTAATTTTTATCCACCGCGAATTCATGCCGGAATCGGTGTACGTAGTGAATCGTATCGTCCACACCGATCCCGACCGTGATCGCAGCGATGGTAATTGTCATCAGGTCGAGCGGGATTCCTGCCCAGCCCATGATTCCCAGAATGAGGGTAGCCGACAGCAGCACCGGGACGATCGCGGTCAATGCAATGCGGATGGAACGAAACAGGACCAGGAACATCAGCATGATTGCCAGCAGTACCGCTCCAAGCGTGAGTACCTGGGACTGATACAGGCTTTGCAGCATATTGTTGTACAGGACCAGCATTCCGGTCAGTCGAATCTGTTCATTGGCGAGACCGAAATCCCGTACCAGGTGTTCGCGAATTTCCTGCAGCAGTTCGCCGCGCCGCAGCGAAGGATCGGACTCGAAAACCCGGGTACTGAATCGAACCTGGTTACCGTCGTCTGACAGGTAACGTGCAAAAAGCCGGTCCTTTATGCCCGGATCGAGGCGTTCGTAGAGTATTGATAAGCCGAAATTATCGCCGAGGATGTTGGCATCGAGTTGCTCCAGGACTTTGGTGGTGGAGGCCAGCGACAGCACTTTCCCCGTCTCCGGCAGGGCGTCGATATAGTCATGAATTTGTTCGATTTTTGGAATTTGCCGGCTGTTGAACCAGTAGCTTCTCGAGGTGATACCCGCCGCAGATTCCGCTTCATCGGCATAAATGTCGTCGAAATCGTCGGGAGAATCGTCATCCGTCGAGTCTGCCTGCATGTCCGGTGCATCGATGATCACGTCCAGCGGTGTCGTTCCGCCGAGCGTTTGATCGATAAGTTCCATGCCTTTGTAAATTTCGGTCGAGTCCTTGTAATAATCGATAAACCTGTTTTCGACCGTGAGGCGAGGTACACCGCTGATACCGATTAACGCTAGCAGAGCGAACAGCGCCAGCGTTGCGCCGCTGTTTTTTTCGATAAGGTTTGCGAGCGTACGCGTAATTCGCCCGGTCCAGTCGATCTTGCTTCGCGGCTGTCCGGGCGGCAGCAACATCAGGATTGACGGAAACAAAGTAAAAGCATAGACGAAGGCGACGACGATACCGATCGACATCATCCAACCGAAATTGATGACAGGGCGAATCCCGCTGACAAGCAGTGACCCAAACGCGACAATCGTGGTAATTGCGGTATACAGACATGGTTTGACGATCAACCGTACGGTCGTACGAACCAGCTCGAGTTGATCCGCTGTTTTTTCTCGCAAATGGGTTTCCCGATAGCGGACAATGATGTGCAGTGTGAGAGCCAGGCAAAGAATCAACAGCAACGAGAGAAAATTTGACGAAACCACGGTAACGTGCCAGTCCAACAGACCGAGCAGGCCCAGCATGAAGACACAGGTTGCGGCGCAGGTGAGCAGTGGCAGTACGATCCAGCGTTTTTTCTTGAACGTAAATGCAAGTATCAGGATCAGGAAAACCAGTACTCCTGACCCGAAAACCACAAGATCGCTGCGGATGAACTCGATCGAATCGGCAACGATCATTGGCACACCGCCCAGGTGAAGCGTGGCTTTATCCTGGTGTTGTTCCAGGATTGCGCGAATCGCAGCGATATCCTGTTCCTGTTGTCGAATGTGCGCCTGGGTCAGTGCGTCGATCCGTTGATCCATTTCACTCAATTCATTGAGCTGGTCTGCCGTGAGTTCGCTGGAAAGTTGCGACTCGCGCAAGTTGTCGCGTCGCTCGCGAAGTGCGAGGAGTTCTTCGTCCTCGTGCATGTCGATTCGGACGGCCGTTGTGTGTGCATCCGAACTGATGATCAGGTTGCGATATAGCGGGCTGGTTGTGAGTTCGCGTTTTGCCAGCTCCCGGTCGGTGTCGGGATTCTCGAGATATCGGATTCCGGCGGATAGCTCCTCGAGCGGCACCGGCGGACTCATGACGAGCGGCACGTCGAGAATGGTTGTGACGTCGGCAACATTGGCAACGTTGCTCAAATCGTCCCGCAATTCCCGCAGATCGGCCAGTGTCGCGTCGTCGAACAGGGCACCCGACGGTGAGTAGGTGGCGATCAGGTAATCATCGGAACCGTAGCGGGCGCGAATCGACCGGTAATAACGGAGATCTTCGTCATTTTCCAGCACCAGCGATTCCGCCGATGCGTCCAGGGAAAATTGCGGGGAAAACCAGGCGATTGCTGACGTTATCGCCGCGACAACAATCAGCGTTGCAACCGGCCGGCCGAGCACCACGGATTCGTACAGGTTACGAAAACCCCGCCACATAGTGTTCCCCGATTCCAGGCTATATGGCTTTTGAATAATTTTGTCTGGCTTCGTTCAGATGCCGGTCAAAAACCATGGCGATGCTGCGCATGAGCAGGCGCCCGCGCCCGGTGATTTGTATGCCATCGTCGTCGATATGAATCAGTCCGTCATTTGCGAGTGGTTCGAGCCTTGCGAGTTCATCCCGGAAATAGTCCTGAAAGTCGATCCTGTGAGCGAGTTCGAATTCGTCGATCGACAGTCCGTCATGGCACATTAGACTTTGAATAACCTCCGCGCGCAACTGGTCATCATCGTCGATTTCGATTCCGCGCACGATCGGCAATGTACCTGTTGCCAGCGTATATTCGTAGTCGGCGGTCGACACCGCGTTCTGCGAATAGGCATTGCCGATATGGCCGATCGCACTGGTGCCGAGCCCGATCAGGTCACAGCCCCCGTGAGTGGAGTATCCCTGGAAATTCCGTTGCAAGGTCCCGTTGTTCTTCGCAGTGACAAGATCGTCTCCCGGTAGCGCGAAATGGTCCATACCGATATAGACGTAATCCGAGTCACCGAGCTTCTCGATCGTATGCTGCAGTATTTGCAGTTTGCTTTGCGGCGACGGCAGGTATTTTTCCGTAATCATGCGCTGGGCTTTGAATCGTGCCGGCAAGTGCGCGTAGTTATAGATCGCCAGCCGCTCCGGGCGAATTGCAAGCACAGTCTCGAGTGTGCGATCGAATGATTCGACGGTCTGGTGTGGCAGGCCGTAGATGAGGTCGAACGACACAGATCGGAATTGATTCTCACGGGCATCTTCCACGACCTTGCATATCAATTCGATGGATTGCATGCGATTGACCGACTCCTGTACCCGCGGATCGAAATCCTGAACGCCGATACTGATGCGGTTGAATCCGAGGTCGGCAAGCACCTCGATGGAATTCCTCTCGATGCATCGTGGATCGATCTCGACGGAAAATTCGCGTGAATCGCTTTCATCGAGTCTGAACGCCTGTCTCAGGTCGGCCATCAAGGCCCAGATCTGCTTATGATTCAGGTAATTCGGCGTACCGCCGCCGAGGTGCAACTGTTGCACGAGCCGGCTGTCGTCGAACAAGGCAGATTGCATATCGATTTCACGCTCGAGATTAACCAGGTAACTGCGCACGCGTTGCGCGTTTCTGGTGA
>JAWWCT010000108.1:0-8101 GCA_033720315.1 Woeseiaceae bacterium
CATCGTCGACGGCGAGCTGGTCATCACCGGCCGCGCCAGGGAACTGATCATCGTCAACGGCCAGAATTATTACCCGCACGACCTCGAGGAGATGATCGCCAGGCTCGATGCGCTCGATCTCGGCAAAGTCGTAGTGTGCGGCGTTGCGCCGCAACGCAGCGCGGCCGAAGAGTTACTGGTGTTCGTGCTGCACCGCAACGATTTGCAATCGTTCTTGCCACTAGCGCAATCGGTGCGTGAGATCGTGGCAAGGCGCGGCGGCCTCGAAGTGGATCACGTCATTCCCGTTTCGCGTATTCCCAAAACGACCAGCGGCAAGGTGCAACGCAGCAAACTCGCCGGCGCTTACCTGGACGGAGAATTCGACGCGTCAATCCAGGCGCTCGGCAAGCTGGCAAGCGACGCGGAATCGGCCGAAAGCGACCCGCTGGTCCGCGAACTGGTGCAGATCTGCCGCGACGTGTCGAAAGAAGTCAGGATCGGAGCGGACGACAATTTGTTTGAAGTCGGCGTAACTTCTCTTACACTGACGGAAATCGTACTGGCGATCGACGAGCGGCATCCCGGCAAGCTGGACATCAGCGATCTCTTCGACTATCCCACAATTCGCGAACTCGCCGGTTTCATTCGAAAATAGGGCAACATGAGTTACACAATAATTGCCGGAACTGGTGGTTATCTCCCGGAACGGGTGATGACCAACAAGGAATTCGAGAAGTTCGTGGACACCTCGGATGAATGGATTCGCGAGCGCTCCGGTATCAAGCGGCGACATATCGCCGCGGACGACGAAACGACCTCGGACATGGCACTGGCCGCGGCCACCGAAGCCATGGCCGCTGCCGGCGTACAGGCAGACGACATCGACCTGATCGTCGTCGCCACCACGACGCCCGATAAAGTGTTTCCGAGCACTGCCTGCATCGTGCAGCGCCGCCTCGGGGTGCGCCGAACGGCCGCTTTCGACGTGCATGCAGCCTGTTCCGGGTTCATCTACGGGCTGGACATCGTGGACCGCTTCGTTCGCACCGGCGGTGCCAGCTGCGCCCTGTTGATCGGCGCGGAGACCTATTCGCGGATCATCGACTGGAACGACCGCACCACCTGTGTCTTGTTCGGTGACGGCGCCGGCGCCGTCGTCCTGCAGGCCGGCGGTCAGCCCGGTGTCATTTCCAGCCATATCCATGCCGACGGCAGGCACGAGGACATGTTGCACGTACCGGCCGGCGTCTCATCGGGTTACCAACAGATGCGCGAGGAAGCCGCCTACATCCATATGAACGGCCACGCGGTGTTTCGCAAAGCGGTGTCGGCGCTGGGCTCGATCGCCGAGGAAACCCTGAGCGGCAACAAGGTCGACAAGAAAGACATCGCCTGGCTGATACCGCACCAGGCCAACCTGCGCATCATTGCCGCTGCGGCGAAAAAGCTCGACCTGCCGATGGAGCGGGTCGTGGTCACCGTGGACGAACACGCCAATACCTCGAGCGCCTCGATTCCGCTGGCACTGGACGTTGCGGTGCGTGACGGCCGCATCAAGCGCGGTGAACTGCTGTTATTCGAAGCCTTCGGCGCGGGCCTGACCTGGGGCTCGGCGCTGGTCCGCTACTAGAAAGCGCGGATTTTTCCAGAAGTACAATTTGTGCCGCCAGGGTGGCAGCCAAGTCCTTGCTTTTAAAGGATTTCCTGGGGCCTTCGCCACAACTGCTAGAATGGCCGCCGCCTGATGAAGCACCCGCAGAGGTGCAGCACCAAAAAATCCAATAACGATAAAAAGGGGAAAGTCATGGATTTTGCAAAAATCGTACGGCTTGTAGGCTTGTTGTTTGCGATCGTGGCCGCACTCGTCACGGTGCCGCAGGCGGCGCTGATCCTGGCGCTGCTCGGCCTGGTGGCAGGATGGTTCGTGGAGGAGGAACGGCGCACCATATTCTTCCTGTTTACCCTGACGCTGGCCCTGGCGCACGGCGCATTGAGCCCGGTTCCAGCCGTCGGCGGCTATATCACCGACATCCTGGCGAATGTCAGCGCGCTGGTGAACGCAGCGGCTGTCACGGTCATCGTCATGATCATGGTGGAACGCGTGAAGCCCTGACGCGGCCTCAGCGCAGGAAAGACCGTAAAAGGCCCGCTGATGCGGGCCTTTTTTGCGCCAGCCGCTGCTTAACCGGCGCCCGCATGAAGCTGACAATTTGCTGCATGAATATTACATAAGATTATGAAAGATAAGAAAATCAACTCGGAATTGTGAAGAACTTCACATTGCGGCAATTTGACCGTCTCTATACTGCGACAGACAAGGATGTCGCTAACTGGCGACAGAATCGAGTAAAGACCATGGACAAGAAACACAGCCACGACACGCCGCTCTCGCAGACTCACGTCTCGCTGAGCCTGTCCCTTATCCAGAAGCAGTGCGAATCGTTGCTCAATCTGAACGATTCCGACCTGAGCCTGGAGGACGACGAAGAGCTGTCGGCATCCGGCCGTTATTCCTGCAATCCTTACGACAACGCCGGCTAGATTCCAAGGGTCGGTGCCTAAGGCGCTGGCCTGAATCCCTTTGGCCTGTCCCAGGTCAGAGCCCCTGGTCCTGACCGGTCGCCGCTTTCCGTTCGTCCGGGCACGGCCCCGGCGGCAGCTTTCCCAGGTCACGAATCAACCACAATCGCCAGATCCAGATGGCCAGGATGAGTAATGCGGCAACCGGCAGCACCGGCGCCGGCATGGCAATCACCAGGAAATCGTAGACCCCGTGCAGCATGGCGGTGACTGCCAATGCGCCCAGCACCGTGCGCAGCAGGGCACGACGGCACAGCCAGGCGGTGCCGATGTAGTAGCCCCAGATCGAGGCGAACACGATGTGCACCACCGGTCCGGCAAAGCCCCTGGCCACGGCTTCCACGCCGCTCAGGAACTGCACGTATTCGAGGTTTTCGAGCGTGGCAAAGCCAAGGGCGATGAACGAGGCATAGATGATGCCGTCCACCGGTTCGTCGAATTCCTTGAAGTGGACGACGACCAGCAAGAACGGCACCAGTTTCGCCAGCTCCTCGATCACGCCGATGACCGATACGGCATACAGGAACAGCCCGGTCTTGCTGGTTTCGGCCAGTTCGTAGGCGTCGAATCGCAGGCCGACGACGTCGAGCGCACGGTACATGAAGAGCCCGAGGTAGAACGATCCGAGGCCCAGCAGGAAGGCCAGCAGCAGGTGCCCGACGGGTTCCGGCAGGTGCCGGTCCTTGTGGTAGTGGTAACCGGCCCAGAACAGGACGGGCAGGGCGATGGGCAGTAACAGCGGGAGGTAATGCATCAGCGCTTCAGGAAGGGAAACCAGTCCTCGCGCAATACCTGGCCATCCTGCATGCCATGGCCGGGGTAGGGTGGTGAGGTCGGCCCCGGTCGGCTGACATAGCGTGCATCGTCACCCAACAGCCGCAGGCTGAAGGCGCGGCGCCGGCTTTGGGTCGTGTTGCCTCGCGCGCCGTGCACGCTGCGGTAGTGAAACGCGACCGCGTCCCCGGGCTGCATCGGCCACTCGAGGACCTCGAAGCGATCCGGCTCTGCATCGGGGTCGGGCACCGGCAGGTAATCCGCCGAGTCCGGGTAGAAATCTTCGTCGGACAGCCAGCGAACCGGCAGCACCAGCTTGTCCCAGCGGTGCGAGCCGGCGATCAGGCGCAAGGTCGATTGCTGCACCGGGTCCACCGGTACCCAGAAACTGACGGTCTGCTCGCCCTCCACGAAATAGTACGGGGCGTCCTGGTGCCACGGCGTCGCCTTGACCGTGCCGGGTTCCTTCACCAGCACGTGATCGTGGAATAACTGCACGCGCTGTGACTGCATCAGTTCGCCTGCGGCCTGTGCCACACCGGATTCCTCGATCACCCGGCGGAATGCCGGAATCCGCTGCCAGTTGCAATAGTCGTCGAAGAATCGCCCGGACTCGCCATCCGCCAGGTTTTCCGCGGCGTAGGGCCCGGGTTCGCGCATGTTGTGCTCGATGCCCTCGGCAATGACCTCGACCCAGTCGCGAAACAGGCCCGGCAGCAGCACCGCGCCGTTGGCCTGGAATGCCCTGGTCTGTTCCGGGGTGACTAGTCGAGCGTCATTTTCGAAGGGCAGGGTATTCACTTTTCATCCAGGACTGGCCGATGGCCTTGAACGGCAACTCGAGTTTCAGCTCGGGCACCTCCAGCGCCACCCAGGCGGTGAAGGAGTTGCTGTTCGGGCCTGGCCACATCGTGTATTCCCGGTGAAAAGGATAGCTCAGCGCGGCCTCGTGGATACGGTCGATCAGCGCCTCGGCCTCGTCGCCACGCAGCTCGTGCAACAGGATCGCCGGCGAGCGCGCCCAGGGCCGGTCGGGGTCGCGATTACTGATGCGCACTACCGAATCGCTGCGCCTCAGGTTCCAGCTCACGACCTCGTAGACCCGGTAATCGGTGGCGCCACGCGCCTTGGTCGCGATCCAGGTGTGGATCGCGAAATTGCCGCGAAAACCCCAGACATCGCCGCCGTACACCTGGATGATGGCATCCCGGTATTGCGCCGGGTCCGGCGCCCTGGCTTCGCCGAACGGCTGCGGCTCGATCGCCCAGGAAGCGACCCACGCCGACGCGCCAAACAATCCGATCATTAGCAAAAATCCGTAAGCCAGTTTTTTCATGGAAATTGTATTGCCTCGAGCAGGGAGTTGAACCTCGTTTACGCGTATGATGTCCGGCGCTTCGTAATATTTGACCGTCTCTGGAATGGAAATTTCAAGAAAATTGCTGTTGCTGGTGCTCGTCGCGGGACTGCTGGCCGGTTGCGCCACCACGATCCGCAGCGACACGGTGCAGCACTACCGGAGCAGCGAGTGCGTCGTGTTGCTGCACGGACTCAATCGCAGCTGGCGGACCATGGACAAGATGGCCGCGTCACTGCAGCAGGACGGCTTTTCCACCGCCAACGTCGACTACCCGTCATCGACAATGCGCATCGAGGAGCTGGCACCGCTGGTCGTCAACGAAGGACTGCGGCAATGCCGGCAAACGGGGGCAACGACCGTGCACTTCGTCACCCATTCCATGGGCGGCATCCTCGTGCGCTACGTACAGGCACAGGAGCCGATCCCCGACCTCGGCAGGGTCGTCATGCTGGGACCACCTAACCAGGGCAGCGAGGTCATCGACGTCACCCGCGACTGGCCGGGCATCGAGATGATTTCGGGGGAGTCCGGACTGCAGCTCGGCACGGACGAGGAGAGCATTCCCTCACAACTCGGCCCGGTGGACTTCGAGCTCGGCATCATCGCCGGCACCGGCACCACCAATCCCTTCATGTCCGCACTGATGCTGCCCGACGAGGACGACGGCAAGGTCACCGTGGCCCGCACCCGCGTCGAGGGCATGGACGATTTCACGGTGGTACCGGACTCGCACTTCGCCATGATGAAAAGCGACTCGGTGATTGCCGCGACCTCGCGATTCTTAAGGACCGGCAGCTTCGAAGCCGAGGATCTGTCCGACTGAGCGACAGGCCGTTCAGCCATTGGCCCTGTCCAGACACGGCTTTGACATAATCCGAAAAAACGTTCCTGCGTCCCAGACCCCGCAACATCCGCCGCATCGAGGCCCGAGGCGGGCCGCAACTGTGCACCGTGTCTCAGAAAGGCCGCCGGGAATATGGAAAATGGGCATGCTGACTGAAAAGCTCATAACTGCATGAGTTTGAAAGTAATTTTACCGTCAGGTAAAGGGCAGCAAAGTAACGGGTCATCAGTGGCAGACATGCGGACGCATAGCACAGGCTTTACGCTCATCGAACTGATCGTGCTGATCGGCATCATTGCCATTCTTGCGGCGATCGCTTTCCCGCGTTACGTGATGCTCGAGGTCGAGGCGCGCAAGGCCCTGGTGCTGAGCCTCGGCGGCAGCGTCAATTCGGCGGCCTCACAGGCACATTACATGTGGATCCTGCAGGGCCAGCCGGCGGTCATCAGCATGGAAGACCAGTCGATCAACATGGTGAACGGCTATCCGGACGAAGCCAGCATCGACAACACGCTGATGGACTACACCGGCTTTCAGTTCAACAATTCCAAGGTCGCGCGTTTTCGCAAGGTCGGCGCGCCGGCACCGAATACCTGCATGGTGACCTACGAGGATGCGGTTGGCGGAAACCGTCCCGCGGTTACCGTCTATACTTCGGGCTGCTGAGCTGGCATCACTTTGCTAAGGTCTCCGGCATCCATCCACGCATGCATCAAGTGAAGTGCTAATGAATACCACTGTAAAAGCCCTGGTGCTGGGAGTTTTCACCGCCGTCGTCATCGCATTGTCGATGCTCGCCATCGACCTGCAAACCGACATGACACCCTCGGACCGCGTCGAACTGGGATCCGACCTTCCGGATCGTTTCTACCAGTTGCTGCTGACGGAAGAACTCATTGCACAGGGTGAAGTCATCGAGCTTTTTTACTCTGAAGGCGAACAGTCGGTGAAGGAGGGCGGCAGTATCCTCACCAACCGCAGGCTGATTGCCTACGCGCAAGGACCCGACGGCCGCATCGCATCCTGGCAGATCCCGAACAACGACATCGCAAAAATCGAAATGAGCCGGCAGGGTGACGCGGAAAACCTCAGCGTCTACCGCGTCGGCACAGCGGACGACGCCTGGATCGAATTGTGGTTGCCGCACGAACACGGCGACGGCGAGCGATTCGCCGCGGCGGTACAAGCCAAGATCGCCAACTAACAGAAACGTTCGCGAACCAGCTGCATCGTCAGTGATTTTCTGATCGATCGAGCAGCCCCGCCAATTGTTCGAGCTTGTCGGGCCAACCCAACCGGAATCGCTCCAGCATTTCCTTGTCGCGATCACCGCGATGCCACAGCGTCAGCCTGGTGCCCGCATCGGCAGGTTCGAGTCGAAACTCTACCTCGGTGTGCCCCCGATCCTCGTTACCGCGCAATACCCATGACCAGCGCATTCGCGTCGGCGGTTCGAGGTCCAGCACTTCACAGCGATAAACGTCTTCATGGCCGTGGTCGTCGAGACAACGCATCTCGAACCGGTGACCCACCTGCGCCACAAAGTTGTTCGTCTCCATGAGCCACTCGCTGATCGCTTCGGACGTCGTCAGGCCGGCCCATACTTCGTCGATCGGGTGCGGATAAACGCGCTCCAACGCAATTTCGAATTTCATTTCGCGTGCTCGTCCAGGTAATCCCCAAGGCGGTCGAGGCGGTCCTCCCAGAAACCGCGGAAGCGGTGCAACCAGTCATCGACCTCGCGCAGTCTGCTGGCTTCCAGGTGGTAGATCCGCTGCTTGCCGCGCTTGATACGACTCACGAGCCCGGAGCGGTGCATCAGCTGCAAATGCTGGGAGATCGCGCCGAGCGTAATCGGCAAATGCGTCTTGAGCCCCGTGACAGAGCGGTCTGCCTCCTGCAACAACTCCAGGATTTTCCGGCGGTTAGGCTCCGCGATCACCTTGTAGACGTCTAACTCTTTGTTTTCGATCATTTTTCAATTACACTATAGTGATTACTAAAATGTCAAGAAAGGGCCGGGCAGCGACGGCGCCGTCGAGGCCCCCAAAATCAAGCGGGAGAGCGACTGTGAAAGCAAAGAACGTAGTGGACCAGAAGACCTGGCTCGAGGCGAGGCTGGACCTGCTCGAAAAGGAAAAAGCCTTCGACAAGCAACGTGACGCATTGACGCGGGAAAGGCAGGCGATGCCCTGGGTGAAAGTCGAAAAAGACTACGTCTTTGACGGCCCGGACGGCAAGGAGTCGCTGTCGGAGATATTCGACGGGCGTAGCCAGCTCATCGTGTATCACTTCATGTATCACCCTAGTTGGGGCGATGAACCGTGCAAAAGCTGCTCGTTCTGGGCGGATAATTTCAATGGCATCATCGTCCACCTGAAGGCGCGGGACGTCACCATGGTGGTCATTTCAAAAGCAACACGACCGCAACTGGCTGCCTACCAGGAACGCATGGGCTGGACCTTCAAATGGCTGTCGTCCTACGACAACGACTTCAATCGCGATTACCACGTGTCATTCACCGAGGATGAGATCGAGAACGAGAACGGATACCTCAACTA
>JAWWCT010000109.1:0-7924 GCA_033720315.1 Woeseiaceae bacterium
GCGTTGTATCGGGATGCGCAAAGCGAACACAAGGCGTTGCGATATGTGGCCCGCTTGTCGGACGACGGCAAGGCGGCTGTGGGACTGGAAAAAGTGAGCGCCGATTCGCCATTCAGCAATATTCGCTCGACCGACAACATCGTGCAGTACAGCACCGAGCGTTATGCGAGCAATCCACTGGTCATCCAGGGTCCGGGAGCCGGCCCACAGGTGACCGCCGGCGGTGTATTCGGCGACCTGCTGAAACTCGCCGCGTTTTTGGGTGACGGAACGATCCTGTGACGGACAAGGGTTACGTGACAGCGTTTGCGCCGGCGTCGATCGGCAACGTCGGCGTCGGCTACGACATACTCGGGCTTGCGATTGCCGGCGCCGGCGATCGCGTCTCTGCGCGCAAAATCGACAAACCGGGCGTCCATATCGCGGAAATCTTCGGCCTGGATGGAGAGGTGCACCCTTACCTGAATCGTGACCCGGAACACAACACGGCGTCGATCGCGGCAAAGGCGCTGTGGGACGACAAGGGGAATACCGCCGGCATCGAACTGATCGTCAGGAAAGGCGTGCCGTTGCAATCCGGCATGGGCAGCTCCGCGGCGTCTGCGGTCGCCGCCGCAGTGGCGGTCAATGAATTACTCGATGAGCCGCTCGCAACACTCGGGCTGTTGCCGTATGCCCTCGAGGGCGAAAAGTACGCGAGTGGCGCGCTGCACGCCGATAACGTTGCCCCGAGCCTGCTCGGCGGGCTCGTCTATTGCCCGAAAGCGCTGCTGCCGGACGCCTATTGCCTGCCGACCCCGTCGGGCATCAGCAGCGTGCTTGTGCACCCGGAATTGCAGGTCGATACTGCCAAGCAACGCAAGATCCTGGCGCGTTCCTACTCGCTGGAACTGTGGCGCGAGCAGCAGTCCTACCTCGCAGGCTTCATTGCCGGTTGCGAGCAGAACGACCCGGAGCTGATTCGCCGCTGCCTGAAAGATGTCATCATCGAGCCGCAGCGCAAGGGCGCGGTGCCCTGTTTCGACGCGGTCAAGGAAGCCGCTCTGGCTGCAAATGCGCTGGGCTGTTCGCTGTCGGGCAGTGGCCCGTCCATTTTCGCGTTGTGTGTCGATGCCGATGCCGGGAAGGCGGCGGCGGCAATGCTCGATGCCTGCCGCGCTGCCGGGTTCGAGTGTCAATCCTGGATCAGCCCGATGACGGCGCCGGGAGCCAGCACGGAACATCATTCGTGAAATTCCGCAGCACGAGAAGCGAACAGCAAGCTACCCTTGACGAGGCACTCGTCAGCGGCATCGCCAAGGACGGTGGCTTGTTCCTGCCGGAAACCTTGCCCAGCTTCGAGCTCGCACAATTTGCCGACGCCGGGTCGATTCATGACGTTGCGTCGATACTGCTCGAGCCGTTCTTCGACGATTCCGTGCTCGCACCCGAGCTCGATGCCATCATCGCCGAAACCTTCAGCTTTCCGATTCCCGTGAGTGAATTACCGGGAACCGCCGGGCGGGCCCGCCTGCTGGAGCTGTTTCATGGCCCGACGGCGGCCTTCAAGGACGTCGGTGCGGGCTTCCTTGCGGCGTGCATGAGTCGCCTGCAAGGCGATCCGGACAATCCCCTGACCGTGCTCGTCGCCACCTCCGGCGATACCGGCGGTGCCGTTGCAGCGGCGTTCGACGGGCGTGCGGGGATGCGCGTCGTGGTGCTGTACCCGGACGGCAGGGTGTCGGACCGGCAGGCACAGCAATTGACCTGTTGGGGGGACAACGTGCTGTCACTCGCGGTGCAGGGCTCCTTCGACGATTGCCAGGCCATGGCAAAAGCGGCCATGGCGGACGCGTCGCTCGCCGGCAAATACCGCTTCAGCTCGGCCAACAGCATCAACATCGGCAGGCTGTTGCCGCAGTGCATTTACTACGCCGATGCGAGCCTTCGCCATTTTCGTGAAACCGGGCGCAAACCGGGGTTCGTGGTACCGACCGGCAACCTGGGCAACGGCCTGGCCTGCTGCCTGGCGCGGGTGTGCGGATTGCCCATCAGCCGGATCGTGCTCGCAACCAATGCCAACCGCATCATTCCGGACTACCTGGCGGGCGAGGAATGGCTGCCGCGCGACAGCATCCGGACGCTCGCGTCGGCAATGGATGTGGGCAACCCAAGCAACATGGAGCGACTTCGCTACCTGTTTGGCGATGCCGACCGCTTGCGGGAAACGGTCACCGCCATTTCCGTCAGCGATACCGACATCGAGGCGGAAATCATGCGCAATTTCGAGGAATTCGGCATTGCCACCTGCCCGCACACCGCGACCGCGACCTTTGCCTGGCGACAATTGCTGGCAGACGAAGATTCACAACAAACCAGCGGTAACGGCAGCGATGGAAATTCGTTCGACTGGATCATTGTTGCCACCGCGCACGCCGCCAAGTTCGAAACCATCGTCGAACCGCTCATTGGTCAGGAAGTCCCACTGCCGGAAGAACTGGCGAGCATCCTGACGCGAACACGACGCTACATCGAGATTGAACCCGATCTGCAATCGATGGCGATGGCGATGGACCATAGTTTTTCCGAATAAGTCAATTACAATACCGTCACCCGATGACTGAGTTTTTCACCGACAATTTTCAGAACGGTTACTGGCTGCCGATCATTCTCGTCGCATTGCTGCTGACCTGGTTTCTCGTTCGCCTGTTCCGCAAAGACAAGTCCCTGTCGAAGGCTCTCGATGACATCGCCTATGAACGCATCGAGGGCATGCTCGTGCCGAACTCCGAAGGCGGGGAGATCCAGATCGATCACCTGGTCCTGACGGCCAAGGGCTTACTCATCGTCGACGTCAAGGACGTCAAAGGTACGGTGTTCGGCAGCGACAAGATGGAACACTGGACCTGCATTGCCGAGAACCGTCAGTTCAAGTTCAATAACCCGCAGACCCCGCTTTACGACCGCATAGCCGCCGTTCACGGACTGGTCAACGATATTCCCATCGCCGGCCGGGTGGTATTTCTCGAGGGTGCCGATTTCACCAAGGGCGTGCCGAGCCTGGTGACGTCGATCGACGGCCTGATCGAGGAATTCGGCGTTCCCGACAAGGAGGCTTCGCAGGGCAGGGTGGAGCAGTTCATGCCGCAGTGGGAGCTGATTTATTCCGCCAGCAACGCCCTGGTGACCGGCCGCATGGTGCGAAAGCGGCCGTAATACAGCCTGGAGGCCCGCCATGAAATACCCGTTTATTTTCGGCATTTTGCTGACCGCATTGTCGATACCGGCAACCGCGCTCGAGCTCGACGATTACCGGCTCGTCGATCTGAGCCACAGCTACGGGGAAGACACGATCTACTGGCCGACTTCTCCGAGCGCATTCGAAAAACAACAACTGGCCTATGGCATGACCGACGGCGGATTCTTCTATTCCTCCTACAGTGTGTGCACGCCGGAGCATGGCGGCACCCATCTCGACTCGCCGATACATTTTTTCGAAGGCGGCGTTTCCACAGAAGCCATTCCGCTCGAGAACCTGCTGGCGCCGGCGTACGTCATCGACGTCAGTGACAAAGCGGCAGGCGATCGCAATTACCGCCTGAGCGCACAGGACGTGCGCGACTTCGAACAGCGGCATGGCAAAATCGCGGAGGGATCGATCGTGCTGATGCGCACCGACTGGAGCGACCGCTGGCCGGACACCCTCGATTACCTCGGGGATGATACGCCGGGCGATGCCAGCAAGCTCGAATTTCCGGGTTTCGGCGCCGACGCAGCGAGATTACTCGCCGTACAACGCAAGGTTGCGCTGCTGGGTATCGACACCGCGAGCATCGACTACGGCAAGTCGCAGGATTTCATCGCGCATCGCATCGGAGCGGCGCAAGGCGTTGCCAATCTCGAGAACCTGACCAACCTGAAGGAATTACCCGCGACCGGCAGCTTCGTCATTGCGCTGCCGATGAAGATCGAGGGCGGATCCGGCGGACCGGTACGGGTAGTCGCGCTGATCCGCGAAAACTAGATAGTAAAAAAGCGCTCTGCGTTCTCGCTCGTCGCCCTGGCCAGCTCCTCTTCGGATATCTGCAGTTCCGCGGCGAGCACCTTTAGCACTTCCCGCAGGTACATTGGCTCGTTGCGCCGCGTAGCCGGCTTCGGATCGAGCGTGCGTGGCAATAGATAGGGTGCATCCGTTTCGATCATCAACCGGTCCAGGGGAATTTCGGGTACCGCCTCCCGGAGTGCCTGGCCACGCCGTTCGTCGCACACCCAGCCCGTGATGCCGATGTAGAGGCCGAGCTGGAGATATGCGCTGAGCTCGTCGATTCCACCAGTGAAACAGTGGGCCACTGCGCGCGATACGTCCGGCATCAGCGGCCCGAGAATCTCCAGGAAGTCCTGGTGTGCGTCGCGCTGGTGAAGAAACAGCGGCAATTGCGTCTCGACAGCCAGCTCGATCTGCCGGCGAAAGGCATCGCGTTGCTTGTCCTGCGGAGAAAAGTTGCGAAAAAAGTCGAGACCGCATTCGCCAATTGCAACGACCGGTTGCTGCGCTGCCAGGGACCGCAGTTTGTCGTGCACGGCATCGGAATACTCGCTCGCATGATGCGGATGCACGCCGGCCGTCGCATAGAACACGCCCGGCCTGCTCCCGGCCATTCGCGCCGCATCCTCACTGTCCGCGGCGCTGCTGCCGGTCAGGATCATGCGCCGTACACCGACGTCTGCGGCTCGGCTGATGACCGCATCGCGATCCTCGTCGAAGCTGTCGTGCGTCAGGTTTGCGCCGATGTCGATCAGGTCAATGGTCATGTGACAGGCGCTCAATTCGCCTGCCAGCGGAACACCATTGCCCCGAGCGACAGGAACGCGAGGCTCATCAGCGAGAGGATCGTCAGTTGTGGCGCGATCTGCGCGAAACCTGCGCCGTCAATCATGACAGCGCGGGCTGCATCCAGGACGTGAGTCAGCGGGAAAATCTTTGCGAACTGCTGCACCCAGGCACTGGCGGCCTCCAGGGAAAACCACACGCCGGACAGCAGCATCATCGGCCAGGTGGCGAGATTCAGAAAACCGCCGGCCAGTTCTTCGCTGGTGACCCGCGCGGAGATCATCAGGCCCAGCGAAATCAGCGACACCGCGCCGATCAGCAGCACCGTGAGCAGCGTTAAATAATTTCCGTTCATGCGGATGTCCAGGAAAATCTTGGTACCGATGTAAAGGATGGAGGTTATGGTGACAATCAACACCAGCCGCGATATGACCTGGGCTATGACGAACTCGATCGAACGCAGCGGCGTCGCACGCAGCCGCTTGAGAAAGCCGTTCTTGCGGTAGCGCACGACGACATAGCCGACACCGAACAGCGAACTGAACATCATGTTCATGCCGAGGATGCCGGGCAGCACCCAGTCCACGTAACGGATCGCCTCACCCTCGATCTGCGATTTCTGCAGGGGATACGCCCGTCCGCGGTCCGATTCCAGCAGGGCGAGCTCGGCAAAGTATCCGTTACGCGAATCGGGGTTGATCCAGTAGCGCTGCTCTCGATCGAACTGGACCAGCAAGTCGAGTTGGTGGCGCGCAATCTTGTCGAACCCGGATTGCTCGTCATCCACTGCGACGAACTCGATATATCGCGTCTCGAGAAACGGGTGCGCACTCGTGTCGATCTCGGCGGCGTCCTGCAGTACGCCGATGGTGTAGACCGGCCGATCGGCGCTGAAGATAAACGACAATCCGACCACCAGCATCACCGGTAATAACAAGTTCCAGGCCAGCGTGCCGCGATCCCGCAAAAATTCCAGGTTGCGGGCGTGAAAGATTGCATAAATTCTTTTGAGCATGTCGTTCCCTGTTACGGTGTCAGGCGCGCAGCGAGTGCCCGGTCAGGTCGAGGAAAAGATCTTCCAGGTTGGGCTGGCGGATTTTCATGTCGTTGAGTCCGCTCACCCGTGCCGCGAGCTTTTGCAGGCTGGCGTTGACGTCATTGGTTTCGATTTCGATGATGCCCTGGGCCTCGAGCACACGGTGCTCGAAGCCCGACAGGTCACCGTTGAACGTGTCGATCGGCAATTCGATGATGATGTTCTTGTAATGCTCCTTCAGCAGTGCCGCAGGAGCGCCCTGCTTGATGATACGGCCGGCATCCATGATCGCGATCTCGTCGCACAACAGCTGTGCTTCCTCCATGTAATGGGTGGTCAGGATGATGGTGGTGCCCCCGGCGCGAATGCGTTTGACCAGTTCCCAGAAATTGCGCCGCGCCTGCGGATCGAGGCCGGTCGTCGGCTCATCGAGAAATATCAGCCGCGGCGAATTGACCAGGGCAACACCCAGCAGGAGACGCTGCAGCTGGCCGCCGGACAGTTTGCGATTGTCGCGGTCCAGTAATTCGCGCAGCGAACAATCGTCGATCAACCGGTCGAGATCCGCCTGGCGGTCGTAAAGATCGCGAAACATCTCCAGCGTCTCCCTGACTGTAATGAACTGTTGCAGGGCGGTACTCTGGAACTGGATGCCGGCTTCTTCGCGGAATTTGCTGCCCGCGGGCTTGCCGTAGTAATAGACCTCGCCGGAGGTCGCCGGCGTCACGCCCTCCATGATTTCCACGGTCGTGGTCTTGCCGGCGCCGTTCGGCCCCAGCAGCCCGAAACAGATGCCTTCCTCGACCTGGAACGACACATTGTCCACCGCCAGGACTGCAGGGTATCGTTTGACGAGGTGTCGAGCTTCCAGGGCAACCGGCATCGCACAAGGGTACCGCGCGCCGTTGATATCGACTAGCACCGGCTGGAATTTGGCCATTGCAACCAAAAGCCCGTGAGCGGTATCGAACGGGTATACCAAGAAGCAATTCCGAGGGAGTCAATATGTACAAAATCCTGGAAATCGTTGCCGTGACCGCGCTGTCGTTGCTGCTTGCGGCCCCGGCTGACGGGCTCAGCCTCAACAAGAGCATCGAGATCGCCGCGGGAAGCGAAGCAGACGGACAATCATCGGTCAACGGCAGCATCAGCGTGGGTGAAGGCGCGGTCATCAACGGTTCGCTGGAGACCGTCAATGGCAGCATCCGCATCGACGACAAGGTAACGCTCCGCGATGCCGAAACCGTCAACGGCGCGATCCGCATCGGCTCCGGCTCCACTGCCGACGATTTGAGCAGCGTAAACGGCGCCATTACCCTCGCTAGCAACGTCGTCGTTAACGGTGGTGTAGAGACCGTCAATGGCGAGATTACCGTTGACGAGGGCACGCGCGTCACCGACGGCGTCGGCAATGTGAATGGCGACATCAGCCTGGTCGGTGCCGATGTCGGCGGTAACCTGTCGACCGTCAATGGCGACGTGTCCCTTGACCGCGGCTCCATCCTCCGCGGCAATCTCGTCGTGGAGCAACAGAATCCCGGCGGTTTCGGCTTCGGCAAGCTCAGGCGCAAGACGCGGGTCGTGATCGGTCGCGATTCGAAGGTGCTGGGCACCGTGGTACTGGAGCGAGAAGTGGAGCTGTACCTGCACGATTCGGCGGAAGTCGGCGGCGTCAGCGGCGTCATGGGCCTGGACGACGCGGTCCGTTTCAGCGGCGACCGGCCCTAAACCAAGTATTCGCAGCTGATGCAGATCGCGGCTGAAGCCGCTCCGCAATCCGCCCGCAATACAAGAAATTGATCTGAATGGTGGGTGCGGATTGATCTTCAGTCCTCTGATCGGTTCAGCACAGAGACTGCTTCCACTCCCGGCAGCAGTCGCGGCTAAAGCCGCTCCCCAATCCGCCCGCAATACAGGAAATTGACCTGAATGGTGGGTGCGGATTGATCTTCAGTCCTTTGATCGGTTCAGCACAGAGACTGCTTCCACTCCCGGCAGCAGTCGCGGGGGTAGCCCCGCACCCCCAAAAAGTTTGTGAGGCTTGGGGGGGGGGGGGCGCGCGCCATAACCCCCCCCCC
>JAWWCT010000110.1:0-7624 GCA_033720315.1 Woeseiaceae bacterium
CTTGATGCTCTCCTGCACCGAGGCGTCCAGCGGTTCGCCGCTGATGATGGTTACCGTGTTGCCTTCATGCAGCGGCATGGCGAAATCTCCGCCGACGATTTCCACGTCGAAATCGGCGGTCATGTTGGGGTCTGCCTGCATTGACGCGTACCCAGCGAACCGCGGCATCTCGGGAATTTCAATGCTGCGGCCGTCGACGTCGAAGCGGAAGCCGTTTTCCTCACGGGTGATCATCACCGAGCGGCCGTTGTCGTCGACGATCGACTGGGTTTCACCGACCTGCATGCCGTGTATATCGATGCCGGACAGTCGGCTGTCGATCCAGTGCATGGGTGCTGGCGGGTGGCCTGCCTCGCCGGCGACGAAGACACTGATGGATTCGGTCTCGACATCGTCGGCAACGACCTGTGCGGCGAATAGCAATGACACGGTGAGCGCCAGTAATTTGAACGGTTTCATCGCGGTGTAACCCCCTTTCTGGTGTTCGTTATGCTCGTTGATGCGCTAGCAGTCGAAATCGTCGCAGCTCACCTCGGACACGCCAGTTGCTGGCGGTGAATGATTTCACCCGCCAAGCGGTCGTTGTACTCGCCGGCGACGATGACCGGCTGGCCATTGACCAGGAGTCCGTCGACACCCGTCGCGAGCTCTGTCGGATTGTTGAAGTCAGCGCGCGGCTGGAAGTTTTCCAGGTCGATAATGGCGATGTCGGCCTTCATCCCGTTGCGCAGGTAGCCGCGGTCGCAAAGCTTGAAGAAGTCGGCCACGAGTCCCGAACTGCGATGCACGAATCGCGTCACCGGGAACAGATTCTTCGCGACGACCATGTCCTGGTAGGCCTGGGGGTAGGTCGCAAACTTGCGGGGATGGCCTTCCGAACCGTCGGAGCCGGTCATGACCCAGGGTTGCATTGCCAGCGCGTCGATGTCGTCCGGGTTCATGTTGAACGAGGCAACCGAGGGATTGCCGCCGCGCACCACCTCGATGGCCGCATCGATCGGATCGACGCCCATCTCCTCGGCGATCTGCGCCAGCGTCTTGCCGCGCCACTCGCTTTCCTCGGTGACCAGCAACGAATCCGCGCCGCCGCGCCGGTACAGGTTCTGCTCCATCTCCGCACGAATGCGGTCTTTGAGATCCGCGTTCGCCAGCCGCTCCAGCATCGCCTCTTCCGAATCGGCCTCGACCCAGCGCGGAACGAGCGAGCTTTTCAGGCTCGATCCCGATGCACGATACGGATACTGGTCGGCGGTAACATCGAGACCGCGCTCGCGCGCAGCGGCCACCAGCGCGATGACGTCACCGCTCTGGCCCCAGACATCCCGGCCGAGCGCTTTCAAGTGCGCGATATGCACAGGGATGTCCGCCTGCTCGCCGATCTCGATGGCCTCGCGAATCGCGCCCAGCAGGCCGATGGTGTAGGAACTCTCGTCGCGCAGGTGCGAGTCGTAGACGCCGCCGTATTCGCTGGCGACTTTCGCCAGTTCGATCACTTCCGCGGTGTCGGCGTAGGATCCCGGTGCGTAGAAAAGGCCGGTCGACAGGCCTAGCGCGCCGGCGCGCATTTCCCGTTCGACGTGTGCGCGCATCTGCTCGAGTTCTTCCGCGGTCGGTGCGCGATCTTCGAGCCCGATGATTTTTCGTCGGGCCGTTTCGTGTCCGGTAAAAAACGCCACGTTGGTGCCGATGCCCTGGTGCCGCATCGTCGCCAGCGCGTCATCGAGATCGACAAATCCGTCTCCGTCGTTGCCGACGAAAACGGTGGTGACGCCCTGTGCCAGGTAATTGATGTTCGATTTGAACTCGTCGAGCAGAAAGTCTTCTTCGGCGTGCGTATGCGGATCGATGAACCCCGGCATGACCGCCAGGCCGCCGGCATCGATGACGATGTCCGCCGCTGCGTCCGCACTGGCTTCCATCGATGCAATGCGATCTCCGCGGATGCCGATGTTGGTAACACGCGGTTCGTTGAGCGTTCCGTCGTAGACCGTGCCGTTGACGATCAACACGTCGTAGGTGTCGCTTGCCTGCTCCGGTGTACAGGCACCGAGCATGGCAAGGGTAAGCAATGCGAGTGTGTGGATGTTCTTCATTGGTCTCTTCGGAGTAACTTGATCAGCGCCACGACTTCCTGATCCGCGAAGCCGGCGGCCATCCCTCGTTTGTACAGCTTGTTGGCAAACGCCGCAATTTCGGCGTTGATCGAGGCGTCGTGCGCCTGCTGCAGAATGCGATCGAGCACGCCACTGTAGACACCGATCGATGCGCCCGGGTTCTCGAAATTACCGGTCTCGAGCGCCTGTCCCAGGTGGCGGATCTC
Source organism: Woeseiaceae bacterium (assembly GCA_033720315.1). Lineage (GTDB taxonomy): Bacteria > Pseudomonadota > Gammaproteobacteria > Steroidobacterales > Woeseiaceae > SZUA-117. The sequence continues at coordinate 2,321 of JAWWCT010000110.1, forward strand.
CTCGACGTCGCTCGGCACCGAGTCGACGATGGTGTCTGCGAGCACTGCCGGACTCAATCCCTCCGATTCGCAAACCAGGGCGCCGTGTATGAGCCCGAGGTGCGTGCACACGTAGTAGGACAACAGGGCGACGTCGAGCGCGGCGGCCGCACCGACTGCCTCGCCGAGGTAGCGCAAGTCGCTGCTCAGGGCACCGAGCAGGTCTTGCTGTGCGGCGAACGTGCTTTCGGCACCGGCCAGTGCAATCAGGGCGTCGTGCCCGATCTCGCGGGGGTAGGCGAGGATCGCCCCGTCGAGATAGCGGGCGTTCTGTGCCAATGCCCAGGATTCCAGCTCGCGCGCTTCGCGTGGCGTTCCCGTCGATACCTGCAGCAGGGTTTTGCCACCGATTACCTCGTGCAGTGATTGTTGCTCGATGAGTTCGCGGGTTGCCGCATAGTCGTCGATGCAAATGACGCACAACGACGCGGCCGAGACCGCCTCGGCGGCGTTTGCGGCGCACTGCGTGGCGCTTGCCTGGAAAGCCTGCATTTTGTCGGCGCTGCGGTTCCAGACACAGACGTCGTGCCCGCGATCGATAAAAGCGTTGGCGATGGCGGAACCCATCGCACCCAGGCCGATGACCGATACGTCGTGCGAAGTTTGTGTAACGCGACTCAAAACTGATCGAGGTTGCCGTACACGGGGTCGCCCGCAAACAGGGTCAGCAATACCCTGGTATCCGAGATGTCAGCGGGTTCGATCTCGAGCACGTTCCTGTCGAGCACGATGAGATCGGCGAGTTTGCCGGTCTCAATCGAGCCGGTGTTGACTTCCTGCCAGTTGACGTAGGCGGCATCGATCGTATAGGCCGCGATTGCGGATTCGAGGTCGATACGTTCCCAGGGCGTGAACTCGACCTGGGTTTCGCCGAACTGACTGAGTCGTGTTATCGCGGTAGCTATGCCAATGAACGGATTGGCGCTCGACACCGACCAGTCACTGCCGAAAGCAATCCGGCCCCCCGCTTCCTGAATGCTTTTCATCGGGTACATCCAGCTTGTACGCTCTTCGCCGATGAACGGCAGATTGAGCTCCAGGACGTAGCTGTCGGCATACGCCCACAACGGCTGAAAGTTTGCCGTGACGTTGAGTTCGGAAAAACGCGCCACGTCATTGGGATGAACTACCTGTGCGTGAGCGATGTGGTGCCGGTTATTGCGCTGGCCATTCTCGATCAGCGCTTCTTCGACCGCATCGAGAGACTGGCGAATCGCCGCGTCGCCGATTGCGTGAAAATGCACCTGGAAATCCCGTGCATCCAGTTGCGTGACGGCGCGTTTTAGTAACTCCGGCTCGACCATTGGAATACCACGGGAGTGGCTGGGGATGTCGTAGGGCTCGAGCATCGCCCCGGTGAAATTCTCCAGCACGCCGTCTTGGAAGATCTTGACCGTAGATGCATGCACATTGCCTTTGGTATGTTGCTCACGTTGTGCGACAAAGTCGTCTATTTGTTCCACGCCGCGATCGTTGTCCCACTTGAGCGATGTGACGACGCGCAACCCGAGTTCATCGCGAGCATCAAGCGCTGCGTAGGCCTCAAGTCTTTCCGGTGTGACGTTCGCGGCCGTGATCGAAGTGATACCGTAGCCGTGCAGCATGTCTCTCGTGTAACGCAGCGCGGCGACGCGTGACGCGAGCGATGTGGGTGGGATGTGAGCCTCGACGATGTCCATCGCATCTTCCTGCAAGCTGCCGATCGGCTCACCCGTCTCGGGATCGCGGTCGATGATGCCGTCGCGCGGATCAGGCGTGTCTTTCGTGATGCCGGCGATTTCCAGGGCCCGGCTGTTCGCCCAGCCGGTGTGTCCATCCGCGGACTCGAGGAATACGGGGCGGTCCGGGATGAGCTCGTCGAGGATTGCGCGATTTGCCCTGCCGCCAGGACCGAACACGGCCATCGACCAGCCGCCGCCGAGTATCCACGGCACGTCCGGGTTGGCGGCGGCGTACGCGGCGATCGTCGAGCGGTAGTCTTCCAGGCTATAGAGATCGTTCAGGTCGCAGGCCAGCGCTTCGAGACCGCCGGTGATCGGGTGTATATGGGCGTCTTGGAAAGCCGGCAACATTAGCCGGCCGCCGAGGTCGACGACCGTCGTGTTCGGTCCCTTGTAATCCGTTGCGCCCTCATTCGAGCCCACATAACTCAGGCGGCCGGCTGTAATGGCAACCGCTTCAGCCCACGATCGCTGTGGGTCCACCGTATAGATCCTGCCGTTTTGATAAACGGCATCCGCAGCGCCTGGAACATTCGGCGCTTCCGAGCGTCCGCATGCGGCCAGCAGGAGGGTCTGCAGAATCAGGGACCAGAGGCGTATGGCTGGGGGCATGTCATTACTTTCCCGGGATGATTCGACCGCAGAATAGTACAGGCTGCAAATCCTGTCGCGCGGCGGCAATTGCTGGTAACAACCCGGCGGCGGATTATCTCGCCACATTCGACTCCCGCAACGTGACCGATAGTGACAGGATGTATGAGCGGATCGCTTCCGCCTGTTCGACCTGCAGATCGGAAAACGCCGGCATGCCGTATGCACGCCTTTCGCCGCCAATAACGATGTCCTGCCAGGCCGCATGCGTCTCTGCCGATGCGTACCGCAGGTCGGGCACCGTGCCGCCGAAGCGCGCGGTGCCGTTCTTGCCGTGGCAAAAGCCGCAATAGCCGGCGTAGAGTTGCTTGCCGGTTTCGATGGTTGCTTTCGATGCGGTCAGCTCCGGTTGCGCCGGCAATGTGCGCACCACCGGTTCGATCCTCGGGACCTCACTCCGGCCTTCGAGGCTGAAGGCCAAAAGCCGCGTCGGTCCCCGCGATTCGGCGGTCTCACCCAGTTTCGGATAGACGAACTGGATGCCGCCGCCGGAGCCAATGGGAATCAATATGTATTGTGTGCCGTCGATCGCGTAACTGGCCGGTGCGGCGGTAATTGCTGAACCTGTGGCCAGCGACCACACCTCCTCGCCGGTGTCCGCCTTGAAGGCGGCAAAGCGGCCTTCGGCATTCCCCTGGAATACCAGGTTGCCGGCGGTTGCGAGCACACCGCCGTTGAACGGCAGCGGGTATTCGACGGTCCAGCGCGCCGCCTGTTGCACCGGGTCGTAGGCGACGAGTTTGCCGGCGCTGAACGGTTTGCCATCGACCTCCGTGAAAATTTCCAGGGTGTCGTTGAACGAGCCGTCACCGTTCGGCGTGACCACGCTGGGTATGTCGAGCACCGGGATGTACAGTAACTCGTGCCCGGGATGCCACGCCATCGGTTGCCAGCTGTGCGCGCCCCACATGTTCGGCCAGATCGCGACGGAGGCTTCGTCGGTCCTGTTCCAGTACTCGCCTTCGGGATCGTACACCGGACGGCCGGTCTCGAGATTGATGTGGGTCGCCCAGTTGACCTTCGCATACTTGTCTGCAGCGAGCAGCTCGCCGGTCAGGCGGTCGAGCACGTACTGAAATCCGTTCTTCGGCGCACTGAACAATACTTTTCGTTCCTTACCACCGATGTCGATATCGGCGAGTACGATGTTCATGGTCGCGTTGTATTCCCAGCTGTCCTTCGGCACGGTCTGGTAGTGCCACACGTATTCGCCGGTGTCCGCGTTAACCGCAACGATGGAAGAGGTGAACAGGTTGTCGCCGCCGTCGGGATTGCGCTCGTGATGCAGGTAGGGCAGTGCGCCGGCGGTACCGAAGAACAGCAATCCCGACTCCGGGTCGTAGGTCATTTCGTTCCAGGCACTGCCGCCGCCGCCGAACTTCTCGAGCGCATCGCCCGACCAGGTCGCGGCCGCCATTTTCATGGCATCGCTGGCGTTCTCCTCCGCTTTGTCGCTGGGCACGATGTAAAAGCGCCACAGGAAGTCGCCGCTTTTAACGTCATAGGCGCTGACATAGCCACGATTTTTTTCCCGGGATTCGGAACCGGAGTTGCCGACGAATACCTTGCCGCCGCCGACATAAGGCGAATCCGTGATGGCATAGCCCTGTGCGATGTCGCAGGTTTGCTGCGACCAGCGCTGTTTGCCGCTGGCGGCGTCGATGCCGATCAGCCGGCAGTCCGCCGTGGCGACCAGCACCATGCCGTCCCAAACGGCGACGCCCCGATTGCTTCTCGCCGACCATGACATGAACGGGTCGTCGCCAAAGGCCTTGCGCACCTCCGGGTCGAACGACCACAGGACGCCACCGTCCTCGGCATCGATGGCATAGACAATCGCAAATGCACCGGAAAGATAAACGACGCCGTCGACGACTATGGGGGTTGCCGATATACCGTCAGGGACCGGCAGGTCCGTCGCCCAGGCAAGGCCGAGGTCGCCTACGTTCCTGTCGTTGATCTGTGTAAGCGGGCTGTAGTGGTCGCCGCGAAAACTGCCGCCCTTCAGGAACCAGTTTTCGCCGCTGCCGGCTTCCTCGAGCACGCGTTTTTCAGTGACCTTACCCTGGGCATGGACGTCTGCCGCGATCAGCGCGCCAGCACAAACGAAAATTGCCAGAACATTTTTCATAAGGGATCGCGATAGCTGTCGACCGGCGGCAGGTTGGCACCGGTCAGGCCTTCGGGTTTGTCTTCGCCGACCACCGGCATGCGCAGCGTGCCGATGCCGTCGATGGTCGCTTCGACGACTTCGCCGGGTTGCAGAAAGCGTTGCGCACCGCGCACCGCCGTACCCATGCCGACGCCGCCCGAGGTGCCGTTGTTGATGACGTCTCCCGGGTACAGGGTGATGATCGACGAACCGTACTCGATCAGTTCCCACAGGCTGTGGATCATGTCGCCGGCGGTCGCTTCCTGCATTTGCTCGTTGCCGACTTTCAGCGATTGCCGGAGTATTTCCATCGGGTTGCCGTAAAACTCTTTCGGCACGATCCATGGACCCTGCGGCGCAAACGTGTCGTGTCCCTTGCCGACGAACCAGTCGCTCGTGAACGGTGCGCCGCCGGGCGGTCGTCCGCCGCGGTCGGAAATGTCCAGCGTCACCATGTAGCCGAAGACGTAATCCTCGGCATCGTTCGCGGAAACGTATTTCGCGGTGCGCCCGATGACCGCACCGAGCTCGACCTCCCAGTCGGTACGGTTACGACCGTAAGGAATGACGATCGGATCGCCGTTGCCGATCACTGCACCGCGTGACGGTTTGATGAACAGGGAGGGCACGCCGCGCTCTTCGCGGCGTTTGCGCCTCGCCTCCTGGCGTTCCTCTTCGGTGCCCGATTCTTCGACGTGGCTGTAGAAATTCACGGCAGCGTTGAGAATCTTGCCGGGATAC
>JAWWCT010000111.1:0-7188 GCA_033720315.1 Woeseiaceae bacterium
ATGCCGCCGCCAAACCCGGTCATGCTGCCACTGCTGCCGATGACGCGATGGCAGGGAATGATGATCGGGATGGGATTGCGCCCGTTTGCCGCACCGACGGCACGCACCGCTTTTGGCCTGCCGATACGTTTTGCAATGTCAGCGTAGGACGTCGTGGTCCCGTAGGGAATCTTCTGCAGCTCCTCGAGCACCTTGAGCTGAAACTCGGTCCCGCCGGGCTTCAGACTGAGGTCGAAGGTCTTGCGTGTACCCGCAAAATATTCTTCGAGCTGCCGGCGCGCATCGGCGAACGGTTTCTCCGAGTAAATCCATTCCGGTTCCGGTTCCCTGCGCATCGAACCCTCCGGGAAACCGAGCAGGTGCAGCGCCTCGTCGTCACCCGCGAGCAGCAGCTCGCCGATCGGTGTGTCCAGGTAGCAGTAGTACATCATCTCTATCCTCCGGAGCCCGGCAACGAGCTCCACAATAGCATGGCCGCATAGGCGCGCCACGGACGCCATTTTTCGGCCCTTTCCTGTAATTCATTCGGCGTATTGCAGCCCGCCGAGGCCTTCAGCAGGCCGAGATCGGACGCCGGGAACGCATCCGGGTTTTTCATTGCCCGCATTGCCACGTACTGCGCGGTCCACGCTCCGACACCCTTGATGGCGACGAGCGCCTCGCAGAGCGCCGCGGGATCGCCTGCGATGTCGAATTGCAGCTCGCCGCTGTGCACCGCGGCCGCAACTCGCCTTATTGTATCGGCACGCGCCCGGACCAGACCGATGTTGTTGAATCTTGCACGCTTCAGCTGCTCGGGCAGCGGAAACAGGTGCGTCAGGCTCGGGTGGAGATCGTCGCCGGGCAGCTCGAGACGGGCTCCGTATTTCGCCGCAATGCGTCCGGCGAGCGTCGTGGCAGCCTTCACCGACACCTGCTGGCCGAGGATCGCGCGCACCGTCAGCTCAAAGCCGTCCCACGATCCCGGCACGCGGATTCCCGGGCAGCTGCGGAGCAGCCTCGCCAGCGCGGGATCGCCGCGCAGCGTCTCAGTTATCTCGCCGATCGGCGCGTCCAGGTCGAATACTTCGCGGGCCTTTTGCACGGTTTCGAACAGCGCGTTCGTGTTGACGCTGTGCAACGTCAAGGACAGGTATCCGTCGCGCCGGTCCGGCGCGATTTCCACCACACCATGATCGCCGCCGGTGCTGATCGTACGAAAATACGTCTTGCCGACGATCGCCTCGACGCCCGGCGTCGCGCGATCGACGAAAAACCGGCACATCGCATCCCAGTCGAACGGTGGTCGATACGGCAGGCGGACCGTCAGAGTCGCGGACGTTCCCGTCAGCGGGGATTCCTCACCCGCTTTTCGCAATTCGCGCGGTGAGCGGCCGTAGGTCTTGCGGAATGCGTCGTTGAATCGCCGAATGCTGCCGTAGCCCGCCGCTTCGGCGATTCGCGCCATCGGCAACGTCGTTTCGTCGATCAGTCGTTTCGCAAAATGCAGCCGTTGCGTATGCGCAACCGCGAGCGGCGACGCACCGACGTGCCGGGTAAACAAGCGGCGCAGATGCCTGCTGGTAACGCCGAGCCGTTCCGCGAGGTATTCGACGTTGCCGTCGTCGAGCGCGCCGCCGGAGATCAGCCGCAGTCCGCGCCGTACAGTCGTCGAGGTACCGTTCCAGGCTGGCGTACCGGGCGCACACTCCGGCCGACAGCGCAGGCACGGTCGGAAACCCGCTTCGCTGGCGGCCGCGGCGCTCGGAAAGAAACGCACGTTCTCTCGCTTCGGCGCATTCGCCGGGCAGATAGGGCGGCAGTAGATCCCGGTCGAGGTGACGCCGACATAGAACTGGCCGTCGAACCGGGGATCCCGCGCGAGCCTCGCGCGCTCGTAAACGTTGCTCTCTAGCATGGTCTCGTCTCTTGGATGACGGGCGCCAGTATACGCCCGCATGGCAGTAAAAGTAGCCACAATCGGACCTGTATGCGAAAGCCGGATTTAAGGAATCGCGGCTAAAGCCCAATCCGCCTGCATAACAGGAAATTGACACGCCAGACCGGTGCGGATTGATCTTTAGTCGGATGACTGGACTTGTACAGGAGCCGCTTTCAGACCGAAGTTGTAATCTGCGCTATTTGTCGATGCCACCCATGCACAGGTACTTGATCTCGAGATAATCGTCGAGGCCGTACTTCGAGCCTTCGCGCCCCTGGCCGGATTCCTTGACGCCGCCGAACGGCGCCATCTCGTTGGAAATGATGCCCTCGTTGATGCCGACGATTCCGTACTCGAGCGCTTCCCCCACGCGCCAGATACGACCGACGTCGCGTGCATAAAAATAGCAGGCAAGCCCGAATGGCGTGTCGTTTGCCATGCGAATCGCTTCCTGTTCATCCGCGAACTTGAACAGCGGCGCAACCGGACCGAAGATCTCCTCGCGAAATACGCGCATATCGTTGCTGACTTTGGTGAGAATCGTCGGCTCGATAAAACAACTGCCGAGCGCGGAACGCTGACCGCCAGCGACGACATCGGCACCTTTGGCCACCGCATCGTCGATGAATTCGAGCACGTCGTTCGCCGCCTCTTCGTGAATCAACGGACCGATATTGACTCCATCCTCGGTACCGTTACCCACCTTGAGGTCGGCCGCCGCCGCCATGAGCTTTTCCGTAAACTCGTCATAAACCCCTTCCTGGACGAGAATCCGATTCGCACAGACACAGGTCTGCCCTGCGTTGCGAAACTTGCAGATCAAGGCTCCCTGGACGGCGGCATCGATGTCCGCGTCATCGAATACGATGAACGGTGCGTTGCCGCCGAGTTCCATCGACGTGCGCTTCACGGTCTTCGCACATTCCTCCATTAACTGCTTGCCGACGGCCGTTGACCCGGTAAACGTCAGTTTCCGCACCATCGGGTTGGACGTCATTTCCGCGCCGATTTCCGAGGTCTTGCCGGCAACGATATTGATGACGCCGGCCGGCACCCCGGCGCGTTCTGCCAACTCTACAATCGCGAATGCCGACAACGGCGTGAGGTTTGCCGGCTTGCAAACGACCGTGCAGCCCGCAGCCAGCGCCGGCGCAATCTTGCGCGCCAGCATCGCATTCGGAAAATTCCACGGCGTAATGCAGGCAACCACGCCGACCGGCTGCTTGATGACGACCAGGCGTTTGTCCGAGCCGGGTGCCGGAATGGTATCCCCGTATACGCGCTTCGCCTCTTCGGAAAACCATTCGACGTAGTTTGCGCCATAGGCGATCTCGCCGCGGGCTTCGGCCAGCGGTTTGCCCTGTTCCGCCGTCAGGATCTGCGCCAGATCCTCCTGCGCCTCCATCATGAGGTTGAACCAGCGCCTCAGGATCGACGCCCGCTCCTTCGCACTGCGTTCCCGCCAGCCGGGCCAGGCGGCATCGGCCGCCTCGATCGCCCGCCGCGTCTGTGCAGTGCCACAGCTTGCGACCTTGGCCAGCGTCTCGCCCGTCGCGGGATTTTCCACCGCAAACGTGCCGTCGCCGTCCACCCAGTTGCCGTCGATGTAGGCCTTTGTTTTCAGGAGTTTCTTGTCTTTTAGTTGCATATTCCCGCCGTTTTGAGTTTCCGGGTGCCTTGTATACCCACAGAATAGTGGCTCGGCGGCAGACCATCAATGCAACGGTATGCATTCGCCCCGCCGCGTTGCCACGAATGTGACACGCTTGGACGACATCGCTATTCGCAGGCGGCACAATTGGCAATACAGGAACGCTTTGCCGCAAAAGGATTTGCCATGTGGGTACCGACACCGATTTATGAAAGCCTGCCGTACGTCTACGTCCTCTGCGGTGCCTTATTCTTTTACGGCACACTCTATATAGGCGTCACCGCACCCGGTGCGACAATCTACGTTGCAACCGGTCTGATCAGCATCGTCTTCGGTTCCGTCGTCTTTATCATGCGCCATACCACGCGGGCCGCAACGGATCAAAATACCTCGGGCCGGTTGATCGAAGCCGCCTGATACTGAACCAACAGACTACGAAAAAAGGGCGCGCCGGACGACGCGCCCCGTTTTCTCGATTTTCCTTATTCAAAAGTTGTAACGAAGCGTCAGTCCGTAAGTGCGCTGCTCGCCGAGAAACGCACCGTATCCCGCATCCGATTGCAGCGGTATGTCAAACGCGATCTGGTGGAAATCCTCGTCGAACAGGTTGTTGCTCCACGCTTCAACCGCCCAGGTTCCCTCCGGATGTCCGATGCCGATACGGGCATTGACGAGCGCGAAACTTTCCTGGTTCTTCTCGGGATCGAGGTCCGAACCGGTGTTGATGTCGTCCTGCCAGCGAGCCGTCGCATTGAACAGAAATTCCATGTTCGAGTTGATTGGCCTGTTCCAGGTCAGGCTTCCGGTCCAGACCGTCTCCGGCGCATTCGTTAAAGTGCGGCCGGACAATCCGCTGATCTCGGGCAATAGTGACGTACCGGTACGGAAACCCCGGTCGTTTGCCAGCTTGTTCGACACGTCGGTCAAACCATTGCCGTACTCCGCCTGTACATAGGCGTAACCGAGCGTCACGTCGAGCTCTTCGGTCAGCCGGGCCTGCAGGTCCAGCTCCACACCGGTTGCTTCCACGGACTCGACCGACTCGGGGATGAAGCTGAATCCGGTGAACGTGTTGAGCTGGAAGTTTTCGAAGTCCTCGTAGAAAACTGCGCCATTGAGAACTGCGCGACCGTCGAACAGCTCGCTCTTGAAGCCGAGCTCGTAGGCATCGACGATCTCCGGTTTAAAGCGCGGGTCGAGGAAGTTGTCCCTGTTCGGGTCGCCGGAGATCAGGGCTTCCAGGTTCATGTTGTCGCCGGTCAAGGTCAGGATGGTCCCTGCGCGGTCCAGGTTGACCCCGCCGGCCTTGAAGCCGCGGCTGTAGGAGCCATACCACATGACATTGTCGCTGGCCTGGAAACTCAGGCCGATGATGCCCGATACTTCGTCGTCGTTTTGCTCGAGATCGAATTCGAATGCCGGCGAGGTAATGCCCAGGCATCCGAGAGACGACAGCACGTCCTTTACGCGACGCTGGTCCCCGGCGCCGATGTCCTGCAGCGTGAGATTGGGCAGGCCTGCCAACGCGGGAAGGATGGCGCTGCAGCCCGGCGTGTTCGCCGGGTCGTTATTCAGACTCGAGGTGCCGTGCTTTTCTTCGTCCGTCCAGCGCAGCCCGAGTATCAGGTCCAGGCGGTTCGTCAGTTCGAAGACGTTGTGGGTGAAAAACGCCAGCGACGAATTGTCCGATTCGAAATGGTCGCCAATGGCGCCGGTGCCGTTGGCCCATCCCGTGCCCGGCGCTACCGCGCCGCCGCTCACGATGTTCGCCAGTTCCGTGTAATTCGTGGCGCCGATCGCGGGTCCGAAAAATGCAGCAACCAGCGGCCCGAGCCGGGTATTGATAAACGCCTCGTAATGCGCACCGTGAATGAGCGTGGCATCGAGTTCAATCGTCTCGTCGGCATAGAATGCGCCGACGATCCAGTTCAGCCGCCCGTTCTCACCGGCCAGGCGGAATTCCTGGGTGAAGTTCTCGATCGTATCCGTACGGAAGTTGTCGAGGTAGTCAGCGGCGGTGAAGTCGATGTCCTGGTGCCGGTCGGACTGGAAATCCCGAAATGCCGTGATCGAGGTCAGCTCGACATCACCGATGTCCCAGGTGAGTTCCGCCGAAATCCCGAAGTCCTCGACGTCATGCTGCAGCGGCCTGCCCGACGTCACCTGTGTCTGTCTCGCAAACGGGTTCGGTGGCGTCGTTTGCCCGCCCGGTACAATGGCATTGGTGATCAGTACGGGAATACTTGCGCCCGGCGGCCGTTCCGCGAAATGCACCGCGTAACAGCAGTCCTCGTCCGAGTTCCGGAAATCGGCAATGACGCGCAGCTCGACGTCCTCGTTCGGCACGAACAGGGCCTGGCCTTTGACCGTGTAGCGTTCCCGCGTATTGATATCCGTGCCCGAAATCGTGTCATCGAGCAAGCCGTCACGGCCTGCCACCAGGCCGCTGAGTCGTACGGCAAACGTGTCACTGAGCCCTCCCCATACAGAGCCGCGAACGTCGTAGGCGCTGAAGTTACCAAACGACGCTTCGGCGTAACCACCGGGCTCGAATTTCGGTTTGGCCGTGATCAAATGAATTGCGCCGGCGGACGTATTGCGGCCGAACAGCGTGCCTTGTGGTCCTCGCATGACTTCGACGCGCTCAACGTCCAGTAGCTCTGCGAGCGCCGCACCCGGACGGGAACGATAAACACCGTCGACGAACACGCCGACCGCGGATTCGAACGCCGGATTGTTGCCTTGCGTGCCGACGCCGCGAATCCTGAGTACCGTGCCTTGTGTTTCGCTGTTGGTGGATGAGGCCTGCAGAGCTGGTGCAAGTTGGGTCAATTCTTTCAGATCATCGATACCGGCATTTTGGATTGCGGTATCCGAAAACGCGTTGATGGCGATCGGCACCTCCTGCACGGACTCCTGGCGGCGCTGTGACGTGACGATAATTTCCTCAACAATCAATTCTTCCTGGGCAAACGCCTGCGACGTCAGCAAACTTCCCGTGAATCCCGCAATTAGCGAGCCCGCCAATAGAACGTTTTGACGCAATGTGAGTGTTTTCATGATGCTCCCCCGAGCCGGGCCGATAATCGGCTGCAATCAGAACCCGGCAAATTCAGGCGGCGCACGACGGCTTGTCGTTATTGGATTACCGGCATTTATCTCCAAGTGCCGGTAGCTGGCCGTTTATGCGGAGCGGCTTCACAAGCCGCTCCGGCGTGCCCCCGGAATTTACCGCATTCGCCTAGTAGGTTGTTGAATATTATCACGATAATACTCGAACCGAACCAGCGAAAGCGTCGCCGAAGGCTAGTTGTCCGGCGGCATGACGTGCTCGACGCCATTTTGCCGCGCCCAGTCGTTCACGCTGGCAATGTCACTGCCGGAAATTTCCCCGAGTTCGAGCCGGCGTTGCGCCCACTGTTCCTTGAGGTCCGCCAGGCGATCCAGGGAACCGGCGGAGACCGGCGCACCCGCGCGATCGATGACGTCGAGCACGTGCCTGACATGCACATCCAGCATCGGCGGCATGCTGTCCTCGTCCTCGTAGGTTCCGTACCGGGTTTGTGTCACCTTGTTCTCCCAGGCGGTGAGCTTTTCCACGGCGGACACGCCAGCC
>JAWWCT010000112.1:0-6957 GCA_033720315.1 Woeseiaceae bacterium
ACGACCGCAACTGGCTGCCTACCAGGAACGCATGGGCTGGACCTTCAAATGGCTGTCGTCCTACGACAACGACTTCAATCGCGATTACCACGTGTCATTCACCGAGGATGAGATCGAGAACGAGAACGGATACCTCAACTATCGAAAGCAGAAAGTCGCACGCGAAGAAATGGCAGGATTGAGCGTGTTCGCGAAAGACGACAACGGCGACGTCTACCATAGCTATTCGACCTATCTGCGTGGCCTCGACATGATCAACGGCGCTTATCACTTGCTGGACAGGGTGCCCAAAGGCCGAGACGAAGATTCCTTGCCGTGGAACCAGGCATGGTTAAAGCGGCACGACGAGTATGACGCCAACTGAGTCTTCGCGGGGTTCGCCGTATTCAGGCCTCTGATGGCGATCAGTGCAATTGCTTTCGTGAATCTCGCTGGTCCGACCCAGAGCAACTGTCAGGCAGCCACCGACCATGTCCGGCGAATACGGACATTACTGCAGCGCGGCGCAACCAGGCCTCTCGAGGCGTGATGCCGGGATCCAGTGGGACCGTACGAAGCCGGTGCCGATATCGTGAGCTGAAAGTGTGTTTTTTCATGATTTCCGGCAATCCCAATGGCCACGATGCCGCCAGCAGTGCGCTTTGGCCGGCTTGACCTTGTAAATGACGTGATGCGCGTGCTGATGACTGGGTACCACGACCGTTTTCGTGGCACAGCCGGTCACCGTGACGATCAACAGGACAGCCGCAATCAACTTCAATGTCTTCAGGCTTTTCATCGCAAAATCCTTTTCAGTGGGCTTTCAGTAATAACGATGGGAAAAGCGGCCGGTTGACGCAGGGACCTGGAACCGGCGCCTGCTACCTTATGCGTATAATGTATATTATGTTAAATCATGCATAGGCAGCCGGAAATAGCTGGTTTTGGCAGCCCCCTGCTTCCTGGGCGGTATTCCTGGTCGTGCATGCGGCCTGAGCGGGAATTGCGGATAGAATTGCCCACGCCGTGCAGGATTTTTCGAATCAAGTCGTTCTGGTGACCGGCGCCGTAGGCAACCTCGGTGCTGCGGTAGCGCGTGCGTTTGCTGCGTGTAATGCAAAGCTTGCGCTCGCCGATCGCGGGAGCGATCGGTTGGCGGAGGCTTTTTCGGACCTTGCCGACAGCTCTCCCCTGTTGCTCCCGGATTCGGACGTGACGGATGAGGCCTCCGTGAAAGGCATGGTCAAACGAGTACTAGAGGAATCGGGCCGTATTGATGTACTGGTCAATACCGTCGGCGGCTATCGAGCCGACACGCCCGTGCATGAAATGTCACTGGATTTCTGGCAACAAATGCTCGACCTGAATGCGCGTTCCGTGTTGCTGACCTGCCGCGCCGTGCTCCCGGCCCAGCTTGACGCGGGTCACGGCAAGATAGTCAACGTGGCGGCGCGTCCCGGGTTAAAGGGATCCGCGGGCGCCGCCGCCTACAGCGCTGCCAAAAGCGCTGTGATTCGCCTGACGGAGTCCATGGCCGCAGAAGTCCGTGACAAGGGCGTGAACGTCAATTGCATCCTGCCGGGCACCATCGACACACCTCAAAACCGGGATGCAATGCCCGACGCGGAGACGAGCAAATGGGTGCAGCCTGAATCGCTCGCTGACGTCGTCTTGTTCCTCGCTTCGGATGCGGCCAGGGACATCCACGGTGCTGCCATCCCGGTCTATGGCCGCAGCTGAATCCTGCGGGGTCAGGCAAGCCAGCCGAATGCGCCGCCGGTCAAGAGACCGTAGATCAGTGCATCGAACAGGTGTTTGCCGGAGCTCGACCACGGGCGTCCGAACCAGATGCTGTCCGGGATGACGCCAACGCCGTAAGCGATCCACGCAGTGGTACCGGCGACGCGGAAGGTCTCGAGGTAGCTTGCATCCGCCGCGGTCGTGCGGCTGACGATATAGGCAACCAGGACGCCCACAACCAGGTTGTAGACGAAGGACAGACCCATGTTGCGGCCCATGTTCGGGATACCGTTCGGCAGCACCGTGATGAAGGCCACCGGACCGTCGTTGAATTTCTGTTGCATCGCCTCGGATTGCATCTCCTTCATGTCGGTGACGTGCGGGACGTTATACAGCCCGGGAGCGAGTCCTTGCAGGGCGGCGCGGGCACCCTCCTCGTCGCTGGTCTTCGCGTAGTCCTTCTTGTGCCACGGCAGGACGGTCCAGATCAGTGCGCTGGCGATCCAGGCCAGCACGGCGGATACGAGAATCGGTAGCCAGAGGTCGGCGATGCTCATGAGACTCCCCTTGATGAGTTAGCGTTATTAGACAGGGTCGTTCGCCAATTTTAGCACCGGCGCAGGTATGCTTTGTGGCATGTTGCTGCGCCTTTTGCCCCTGCTTACCGGATTTGCGCCCATGGTCGCGGTGCACGGCAGTCTGTTGATCGCCTTTGCGGCGGGCGTCATCCCGCCGTGTAACCCGTATATCGACGGCTGCACCTCGATCAGCGCCACCGGGCGCTATGAGCCGTCCAGCTTCCTGTTCAAGTCGGTGATGATGCCCGAGGCGGCCCTGATGGCGGCCTACTGGCTGTTCAGTGTGGCATGGTTTCGTGCGCTGGAACGCAGCGCCGGGCGGGACGGCCGGGGCGGCACGTCCTTCGGCGTCCTGGGGTGTCTCGGTGCCCTGTTCCTGATCATCTACGTCACCTTTCTCGGCTCGCAGGGACCGTTTTACGATTTCATGCGACGCTTCGGCGTGTATTTTTATTTTGCGTTTACCGTCATCGCGCAACTGGTGATGGCCAGGAAAGTGTTGTCGCTGTCAGCGGCCATCAACCTGCCGCAAGTGGCTCGAATCACGCGTTACCAGTTTGTGCTGGCGGTCATTCCGTTTGCGATCGGCATATTGAATCTCGTCTTGAAGAATACGCTCGACGATGCGACCACGGCTGAACGCATTATCGAGTGGATCTTTGCATTGCTGATGCACGTGTATTTTCTGTTGACGTATTTTTCCTGGCGCGCAACGGCGTTCGATGTTTCGTTCTCGACCGAAACATCCGCAGGTAAATAGTTTATTGGTCAGCTTATTTGGCGACGGTCGAGGTCGCTTCTTCTTCTTCGTCTTCGGTGTAATCGAGTACACCGGTCGAGATCAAATCGGTCGAGGCACGGGCCACGGAAAGCTCGGTTTCAATGTCCCGCAGCTTGACTTCCGCACGGATGTTTTCGGCCGCCCGGTCCTGGAGTTCCTCGCGTAACTCCCTTGTTTTCATTACAGATTCTTTGAGATCGGTCTTGAGATTCGTGACCGTATCAGTGAGGTTTTCGATCTTCTTGTCGCGCTCATCGACTTTGTTCTGCAATTCCTTCAGAGCCTGGGTTTCCTCTTCGAGTTTGGCCTTGGCTTTGTCGACATTGCCCTGCGCAACCCGGAGTTCGGCATCGAGGGACAGAATGCGCTGATCTCTCGGGTCACGAGTACGCGCCTGGAACTTGTTGCCGAAGTATGCGGCGACCTTCGCCACGATCCAGCCCAGCGCAAACGAAACTGCTGCGACATAGATGATGAATTCGGGATTGTCGATATACATAGTCGATACCAATCGACTGTTGGGCAACGGTATAGATTATGCACTATCAGCGGCCATAAAAGGACGCGGTTCTCAGTCCAAAGGCCGGAAAACCTGTTTTGAGGTTACATAATTCGTCTAATTATTGATGGCTGAAATAGCCCGATCGGGAAAATCGGTGAACAAACCGTCGATCGACAGCTCGTCGACGAACCAGCGAATCATCTCTTCGATTGAATTGAATCCGGGTGCGAGTTGTTCAGCGCGAAATGTGTACGGGTGCACGAGCAAGCCTGCATCGTGCGCCGCCGACACGAGCCCGGTCGAGATTGGCAAGCCGTCGATGTCCGCCGGGCGAATGGTCTGGCCGATCCAGGGGCCGATGCCATCCACGGTCCTGGCCAGTTGCTTCAGGCCTTCGGGGGTCTTGAGCGGTTCGTAGTCGGTCGCGGATTCTCCCCAGTCATTCTCCCCGAGGAGTTGCACCAGCTTGAGCTGGCAACCCAGATCGTGGCGGATGCGCCGGACCTCTTCGGCGTCGAAACACTGCACGAAAACCCGGTCGTCCCGGCTCCGGTAGCCGAAATCGTCCAGCTGGCGAAGCAGGATCGGGCTCAGATCGACGCCCTCCTGCCGATGCCAGGCCGGTCGCTTGATTTCGACGTAGATGCCGACGGACCTGCCGCTGGCGTGATTCAGTCCCTGGATCAGCTTGATTTCCTCGCGCAGGGTCGGGATGCGAAACTCGCCCTGCCCGGTCGGAAAGCGATTGGGAAAGACCGCCGATACCCCGTCTTCGTCGCGCCGTTCCCAGGCACGCAGGGTTTTGATTTCCGCAACATCGAAATCGCGCGCGTACCAGCGCCCGTCGTCGCGCTTGCGGTCGGGAAATACGTCCGCGACGTTGCTGACGCGATCGAGGTGCACGTCGTGCAGCACGATGAGTTCGTCGTCGCGTGTCGCGACCACGTCCTGTTCGAGATAGTGTGCGCCCATGCCGTAGGCGAGCGCCTTGGCTTCGAGCGTGTGCTCGGGCAGGTAGCCCGAGGCACCGCGATGGGCGATGACGAGTACGATTTTGTCAGCCATTCCGGGTCCGGCTAGCCCGAATTGTTCACGAGTAGCCGGGAATGTCGGTTCCTGTGTCGCGTGTAGCGCGTCCGATCGTGCGAGATTCCTAGCAGGGCTAAGGGTCGAGCAGGATCGGCAGCGATGCGCCGGCACAGGAAGCGACAACCCGGCAGGCGCACACTGTCGCCGTCGATCAACACCGATTACCTCCGATTGCCTTGATACCCATACTGGATTGCCGCGCCGCTACTCGTGAATTATTCGGGCTAAGGAAAGTCGATGACGTCCCAGCGAGTGGTGTCCTCCAGCCTCGCCTGGCGCCGCAGGGCATCGACCATTTCCCGGTTGTTCCACTCGATGTGCTCGTTGACCCGCTCGATGAGGGCCGGCGGCGTTTCCAGTATGCCGCCGAAAGGCCGGATCGCGATCATGGGTTTTTCGTTGGCGTCGGCAACGTCCATCTGGTAGTTCACCAGGTCTTCCTGCTCCATGTACATGCTCGCGAGGACAATCACGGCCTCGCACTCCTTGATCTGGGCAATGAGCTCGTCCTTGATGGCCTCCAGGCCGCCGCTATCGGGGATGTTTTCCGGCTTGCTGGTATTGAGGTAGAAAAAGCGCTCCGTACTTTCGAGGAACTCGAAGACGCGTAAATAGTCAGGAGTTTCCTTGAAGTTGTGGGTAACGAAGACCCGGATCGGATTGTCCTCGGACACGAGAAGCTCCATCGGCCGTGGGATGCTCGCTAGTGTAGCGAATTGGCGGTTTGGATGGCCAGCAACGCAGTTCACGAAACCTGCCAACGGATGCCTTTTGTCCCGGGGCAAAGCCATGTAAGGTAGCCCCGCGCGATGAGACTGCTCCTCTACAATATCCGCTACGGCGTCGGTGCCGGCGCGTCCATGCACATGCCGTTGCCCGGCGCCGGCTATATCCTCGGCAACAAGGACGTGCTGCCGGATATCATCAACTTCATCAAGTCCGTGGATCCCGACATCGTCGGCCTGATCGAGGTCGATACCGGCTCGATCCGCAGCCGCAAGATCAACCAGGCCGAGACCATCGCCACCGAGCTCGGCATGAACTCGTCCTACGAGACCAAGTACGGCACCCGGTCATTGAACCAACTGCTGCCGATCATCCGCAAACAGGGCAATGCCTTTCTCGCCGCGCCGCGTGTGCACGGCGAGACCTTTCATTACTTCGACACCGGCATCAAGCGGCTGATCATCGAGCTCGAGATGGAAACCTTTGCCGTTTTCCTGGTGCACCTGTCATTGAAATATCGCCACCGGCACCTGCAGCTGCGCAAGCTATACGACCTGATCGAGGAAACCAGCAAACCGGTCATCGTCGCCGGCGATTTCAACACCTTCTGGGGCGAAAACGAAATCTACCTGTTCATGCGGGCCGCCGGGCTGCGCAGCGCCAACACCAAAAGCCTGCCCTCCTACCCGAGCCGGGCACCCCGCAAGGAACTCGACTTTGTGCTCTACCAGGACGGCATCCGGGTTACCAATTTCGAGATTCCGGCGGTCAAGCACTCCGATCACTTACCCCTGGTATGTGACTTCGAGGTTGCATAAAAAATAATGGAGTCGGGGGACATGAATCAATTGAAGCACTGGCGACAGCAAACCGATACCGACGGCATTGCCTGGTGGTGCATCGACAAGGCGGACGCGAGCGCTAACGTTCTCTCCGAAGACGTGCTCCGCGAACTTTTGCAAATGATCACCGCGGCGGAAAAGGACCCGCCGCGCGGCATCGTCCTGCATTCGGGTAAACGAAACGGCTTTGTCATGGGTGCGGACATCAACGAGTTCACCCGCATCGAATCGGCCGAGCAGGCCTTCGAGCTGGTCTCTGAAAGCCAGCAGCTATTCAGTCGGCTCGAAGCGCTGCGCTGCCCGACGATTGCCGTCATCGACGGCTTCGCACTCGGTGGCGGCCTGGAGCTCGCGCTTGCCTGCGACTATCGCATTGCCCTGCACAATAAAAAGCCGATCATCGGTTTGCCCGAGGTACAGCTCGGTCTGCACCCGGGATTCGGCGGCACCGTGCGCGCTGTTCACGTTGCCGGCGTGCGGGCTGGGATGCAACTCATGTTGACAGGCAAACCGATAACCGTCGACAAGGCTCTGCGGCAACGGTTTGTCGATCGCCTCGCGGCGCCGGACAACTGGAAACAGGCGGCGCGTGAAATGGTTGCCGCACGCAGGCCGAAGGCCGTCGCGAGTTTCCCCGATCGGCTGCTCAACCTGTTCTTCTTGCGGCCGATCATCGTTCGCCTGTTGAAAAAACAGGTCGCGGCACGTGCCAGAAAGGAA
>JAWWCT010000113.1:0-6809 GCA_033720315.1 Woeseiaceae bacterium
CGCGTCCATCTCGTACTGCCTAACTGGAAGAAACCTGACATACTTCCATAATCAATTAACCACCAGGCAGGCATATTAAAATTTCTCGAATGCCTCAAGCCGCGCTCTTTTTTGCGTGATTGAGTAATGCTCACTTGTGCACTGTTGTGCAAACGCGGCGACGGGCGCCGCAAAAGACTCAGGAGCGATATCGGCCAATCTCTCGCGGCGCACTGTTAATACTGTGAGATCCGCAGGGGCTCCATTCTTTATCGAATGTTTCAGTCCGAACCGCTAGTCGTTCTCGGTCAGATACCTCGCAAGCCAACTATGAACTTCCTGCCAATAGTAACGTGCCTCTTCGCCCTCCATGATCCAATGGTTGGCGTCATGAAAGACAAGCAGCCTCCCTGGCACTTGCATGCGCTGGACATAAGACCAGGCTGCAATCGTCTGGTTGATTGGAACTCTGAAATCCTTTTCGCCGATGGTTAGCAGGATCGGCGTAGAGAACTTGTGTGCGTAACTGGACGGGCTCTGTTCACGCCAGACCGGATTATTCTCCCAGGCCGGGCCGCCGTTCATGACTTCACGCCCATAGATTGTGTCACTCGAAGAGTATTGGCCTTCCAAATCGACTAACCCGGCATGGCCGACGAGCGCCTTGAACCGATCAGTGCTCGCTTGCATCCAGTTGATCAGGTGTCCGCCGTAGCTCGCACCGGCCGCTGCCTGTCGCGTGTCGTCGATGAAGGAGAAACGTTTTATCGCTTCATCGGCCGCCTGCAAGAGGTCCTCGCCCGGTGTCTTCAGGGGATCACCTTGAATTGCTCGCGAAAATTCCGCTCCATAGCCGACAGAACCCGTGTAATCCGTCATCAACACGACATAACCGGCGGAGGCGATCAGGTGCGGACTCCAGCGAACATGATCTGCGTCCAGCGTTGAGGTGAACGGCCCGCCGTGAATCAGCACCACCAGTGGATACTTCTGCGTTTCGTCGAAACCTGGCGGCAATGCCAGCCAGCTGTGGATGCGCCGCCCCTTTGAACTCTCGAACCAGAATTCGAGAAACGGTTTTCGATCAAGCTGCGAAGCTCGTTCCGTGTTGAAGTGGCTCAGCGGCGAATGCTTGCCGTTGCCAGTGTTTATGCGGACCACTTCCGCGGGAATTTCGGAGCTTTCCCATTTTGCGACGAGTTGACGCCCTGCGACCTGGATACCGTTGTACGCACCGCGGCCATCCTCGTCGAGCAACCTGGCCGTACCGCCGCCGGAGGGCAACGCATAGACGCGTGACCGCCCCGCGTCAAATGCCGTCACATATACGGTGCGACTATTGGCGCTTGGAGCCATTTCCCTCACCGAGCGGTCGAATGTTGCGGTGATGATGTCGGGTGCATCGCCTATGCCGTTGTCCGCCCAGTCGAATCGCGCGATCTCCGTGAGGTTGTAGACATGCTCGTTTATCGGGTTGAGCAGACAATAGATCGCTTCACCGTCGTCGGAGAATACCGATTCCTGACAACTCCAATGCTCACTCTGAGTCAGGCGCTCCACGGCGCCGCCAGCCAGACCCACCTTGTACAGGTGATATGCGGTGCGCTCGTAGGCCGCCGCGTCGAGATTGATCGTCGCGCTGATTACGAGCGCTGTACCGTCCGGCGTCCACACCGCGGCCAGCGAATCGCTGGACAACGACTCAACGCCACCATAGCCTGCCGCGGCGACAAGATCAGAGCCGACAAGCAGGTCGATCGCTTCTGCATCGACCCTTGCGTCCTGCACAAACAAATGCGTCTGCAGGTCGTCACGCCAACGGTCCCATTGTCGAATGGGAAAAATCTCGTAGGCAGAAACATTGTATTTTCGTTCATCTCTCGCTGTTTTCTCCTCGACATTCGCCGCATCGTCTTCAGCGCCGGGATACACCCTGCTTTCGAAGGCAATGCGCGTGCCGTCCGGACTCCATTTCGGCTTGCTCGCGCCGGTTGAGATGTTCGTAATCCGTATCGCTTCGCCGGGACCATCCATGCGCAATATGTAGACCTGGCTAACCTCTTCACCGTCACGCTTGGTACTGAACGCAATTTTCCTGCCGTCCGGACTCCAGTCGACGTCATTCTCTGCTTCCTTGGTCGCCGTCAATCTTCGTGGCTCCGTATTCCCGTCGACCGCAATCAGAAACAGGTCGCTTGTCGTTCCATCTTCCTCATACGAAGGCTCGGTGACATCCACGACCGCATAGCGGCCATCGGGGCTGACGACCGGCGAGCCCAGTCTTTTCATCAACCAGACATCTTCATGAGTAATCGGTCGCAAAGCAGTGTCTTGTGCAGCGCCGAGGGATGACAACAGGGCCACGAAAACGAAAGCGGATAATCTACGCATGGCACTCTCCAATGATCGACAAACAATTCTTCGGCAGCATTCGGTGCAAATTCTCAACCGTGCCGATTATAAAGACCGCTGGCCGCCGTCAATTAAAGGCCGGGACGGGGACCCAGAAGGTTGAACATAGAATGCCAGAACAGCAATTGGGTATTTGATCGGTTTTGGCGTGTCCTGGTGGGTAGTTTTGGGAATAGTTTTCATAAGTGGTTGAAATTATGAATTCCGGCTTTGAACCGGGTGCCCGGAAGTCCCAATGTGTCCGGGCGCGCCACGGATCGTCCGGGACTAGATGCGCAAATGATCTGCGTAGAGTGAGTATCCCCTCCCGTTTTCATACATTCGTAATCGCGCGGCAATGACGAATCAGCGGTAGAATCACACGATCAGTCAACAGGCCGGACGCCATTCATATGCCATTACTGACGGAAACCAAAGCGACCTTGCCGAGCGAGTGGTACTACGATGCCGCGCACTACGAGCGCGAGCTCGAGGCGATCTGGTACCGCGACTGGGTTTGCGTGGGCAGGGCGGAGGAAATACCGAATGCCGGCGATTTCCTTGTCAGAAGAATCGGCAACCAGTCGCTGATCGTTACCCGTGATAAAGACGACGTGATCCGTGCGTTTCACAATACCTGTCGCCACCGTGGTTCCATCATATGCACTAGCGAGAAAGGTCATTTCCCCAATGGCCGCATCATCTGCCCGTATCACACATGGACTTACTCTCTGACAGGCGAACTGGTTGCGACGCCATTTCGGATCGATACCGATGACTTCCGGAATTCGGATTACGCCCTTTACGACGTACACGTCGATTGCTGGGGCGGTTTCATTTTTGTCAACCTGCAGGAAAATCCGGACAAATCCCTGAAAGCCTTTATGGAAGGGGAGGACGAAAGACTCGCCAACTGGCCGCTCGAACAAATGATTTCTGTCCACCAGGAAACGAAATTGCTGAAATGCAACTGGAAGCTCTTCTGGGAAAACTACAACGAGTGCTACCACTGTCCGAGGCATCATCCCGAACTCTGCAAGGTCGTGCCCATATACAAAAAAGCGCTCCAGAGTCACGACGAACTGTCCGCTGACTTGAGCGCCGGTGATCCCATTAAACACGGAGTGGCCGACGGCCTGGTTACCTGGACGCTCGACGGCCAGACAGAATTACCACGGATCGAGGGACTGTCTGATGAGGATGCGGAACAAGGCATGGTCTTCGCATCGTTCAAGGCCAGCATGTTCGTGGTTGGCCATCCCGATTACGTGAGGAGCGTGCGTATCTACCCCACCGGCGCGGAGACGACCGACCTCGTCGTCGACTGGTACCTGATGCCGGGCACAAAGGAGAAACACGCTGACCAGATCGAGAATATGCTTGAGCTCGGCCGACTGGTCGTCGAACAGGACGGAGTAGCCTGTGACCTGAACCAACAAGGGCTGAGAAGCAAAGCGCACGAGCACGGTGTGCTCGTCGCGCAGGAATACTGGCTCTGGGACTTCCATGAATGGATTAAATCCCGCCTGAACGGCTCGACGGAATAGTGTGACAGAACAAAATCTTGTACGGGCATTACCCGCAAGGTTTGGTGTCGTTGTAACCGTTGGCGGCGTCATTGGCCTCGGCATCCTGCGCGGACCGGGTGAAATCGTGGAAGTGGTTCCCGAGCCTGCCTTTTATCTTGCTCTCTGGCTGCTTGGCGGCATCTTCGTGCTGCTGAGCACCGCCGTAAGCGCCGAGCTGGTTGCCATGACACCGCGATCCGGCGGTTTCTACTCTCTCGTTCGCCGTGCATACGGCCCTTACCCCGGGTTCGTCATCGGTTGGGCCGACTGGCTGACTTACGCTGCAGACCTTGCCCTGAAAGCGGTAGTCATCATTGAGTTCCTGGCGATTCTGTTTCCGGAATCGGCAACCTGGAGCACGCCACTCGCTATTGCCGTGACAAGCGTCTTCGCCGTTATCCAGCTGCGCGGAATCGGGCTGGGTGCACTGATCCAGGAGATCGCGACCTCGCTGATCGGGCTGCTCATCTTCGGAATTGCAATGCTGCTGTTCTTCGTGGGCACGCCGGATAACGGCGCGGCGAGCACGGTGCGCGCGGATCATTCAATCAGTGGTTGGAGCCTGGTTATCGCCACGATCATTTTTACCTACGACGGCTGGCTCTACGCGTCGTACTTCAGCGGCGAAATCAGGGGTGGTGCCGGTGCGGTCGCGCGATCCTGCATCAGGGGCATGGTGATCGTCATTGTCTTGTACATGCTGCTGAATCTCGCGCTGGTGAAAGGTGTTGGACTGGCGTCGATTGCAGGCAGTGACCTGGCGCTGGCACGTGCCCTCGAACTCGCTGTACATCCGGCAGCCGGAGCCGTCATCGTCATTGCCGCCATCCTGATTCTGCTGAGCCAGCAAAACCTGGAATACATGACTGGCCCACGCATTTTGCAGGC
Source organism: Woeseiaceae bacterium (assembly GCA_033720315.1). Taxonomy (GTDB): domain Bacteria; phylum Pseudomonadota; class Gammaproteobacteria; order Steroidobacterales; family Woeseiaceae; genus SZUA-117. The sequence goes on from JAWWCT010000113.1 coordinate 4,827, forward strand.
GCTAGCGGTGGATGGTTTCCTGGACAGGCGAGCAGGAGAGGTTGCCAAGGGTGGCAACCCGGTGTTCGCGATCGTCGTTACCTGGTTGGTATCGGTCGGGCTTATCCTGCTCGGCGGATACGAGTTCCTGCTGCTCCTTTCGGTTTTCTTCTTTGTGCCGCTTTACCTTGCGTTGATTATCGGCATTCTCATCCTGCGCAAGCGAGAGCCGGACAGCGAGCGCCCGTACCGGGCGTGGGGCCATCCCTACAGCACGATCGTGTGCCTGGTCGGATGGTCGATCGTTACTTTGTTCCAGGCATACGCCGAGCGGCAGACCGCATTGTATGCGCTGGCAATGGTGGCCGTATCCTGGCCCGTGTATCAATATTTCGTCCGTAAGTCCGGAGCCAATGCCGCATAACATGCGAGGAGAAGCAATCGTGGCAAAAGACGCGCTGCAGCGCCGTCGGGATCTTGCCCTGGGTTCCGGCGCGGAACTGTTTTACGACACGCCGCTCGAGATTGTTCGAGGCGAAGGCGTGTATTTGTACGACCGGGACGGGCGACGCTATGTCGACATGTATAACAATGTGCCTTGCGTGGGACACGCCAATGCGGCGGTCGTAAACGCCATGGCAGAGCAACAAGCCACTGTCAACGTACACAGTCGATATCTTCATGAAGGCATCGTGACCTTTGCCGAACGCCTCGCCGGGCTCAATCATGACGGCATTGAAAGCGTGGTGTTCAGCTGTAGCGGTACCGAGGCGAACGAAGTCGCCATTCAAATGGCCCGCATTGTTACCGGGAACCGCGGCATCGTTTGCACGGATGCCACCTATCATGGAAACAGCGAACTGGTGGGTTCCTTGAGCAACGTGGGAAGTGCACCGCGTCAAACCGGTGAAATTCGTGCCTTTCCATTTCCCGATTGCTACCGGCCCCTGAAGGAAGGACTCAGCGAGGAACAACTCTGCGAGGCTTATCTCGAACGGGTCGCAATGGCGATCGAGAGCTTGAAGTCCGAGGGGGCCGGCATTGCAGCTCTCATCATGTGTCCGATATTCGCCAACGAAGGCGTGCCGGACATTCCTTCCGGCTTCATGGCCAAGGTCACGGACCTGGTTCACGGCGAAGGCGGACTGGTGATAGCCGATGAAGTGCAATCGGGATACGGCCGGACCGGCCTCTGGTGGGGCTACGAAAAGACAGGATTCCGACCGGACATCGTCGTGACCGGCAAGCCGATGGGCAACGGCCTGCCGCTCGCGGCAACAGCAGCGCGCAAGGGTTTCGTGGATGCATTCCGAGCCGCAAAGGATTATTTCAATACCTGTGCGGCGACGCCCTTGCAGGCAGCCGTCGGCATGGCCGTCCTGGATGAGATCGAACGCCTCGATCTTCTCGCGAATGCCGCCGATATCGGTGCCCGATTGACCCGTGAGCTCAGGGGCCGTGTCGAGGCACACGATGCGATGGGAGACGTGCGCGGTTGCGGTTTATTCATCAGTGTTGAAATGATCAGGAATACCGACACCAGGGAACCGGACGCCGCATTTACGAATGCTTTGTCTGATCGCTTGAAAGACAGGGGCTTCCTGGTCTCGCATTCCGGAAAGTTCAGTAATGTTTTGAAGATCAGGCCACCGCTCGTGTTCTCTCATGAAAACGCCGATGAATTCCTCATCGCTTTCGATGCATGCATGGAGGAAATGGGTGGATAGGGAGCTGGTCGAATCCTGTTACACGCCCGCCGCCTTGAGAGCGCTCGAGCAATTTCCGGTTGAGGCGGAGAATGTCGAACTCGTTGCGCATTCCGAAAACGTGACCTTTCGGGTCTCGGTTCGTGGCAGCGATACCGACTATGTCCTGCGGCTGCACCGGCCGGGCTACAATTCGCTCGACGAACTCAACTCGGAGCGAATGTGGACCAGCGCGCTGAGTGAAGCAGGCCTATCCGTTCCGGTATCAGTGCTTACGCACCAGGGACAACATTTTATA
>JAWWCT010000114.1:0-6785 GCA_033720315.1 Woeseiaceae bacterium
ACCGTGGCAATACCAACCAGCTTGCCGCATACAGAGCACCCAAAGCGAGTCCGACGTTTATGGCCCAGAATACTGTGCGGTCGACGAATCCGAGTCCTCGACTTGCCTCCGGCTCCATGAGCACGAAAATCACGATCAGGATCGCACCCACGCCCGCCATCGAGCGGCCGAGCGACCATAGCCCGAATACTGTGCCGTTGCTGACTACCGTATTGCGATTCATTGCGCGGGTAATTGCCAGGAAAATACGCAGCTTACCAAGCGTATTCGACGATCAGGCCGAGCAGCGGCAAAGTTTCCTCCTCCTCGTCGACAATTTCCCCCGTCAGGATATTAAACTCTGGCTGCAGGCCCGCCGGACCGCCGTAAACGTTCAGCACGTCCGCGAACAGCACAAGATCCACCGGGCCGATCGGACGACGGTAATCGACACGCACATCGAGTGAGTGGAACGCATTGCCGCGTTCTGTATTCAAACCGAACCTTTCTTGCGAATAGCGCACAGGCGGGTTCGGCGCCAGCACGTCATCGTGCACGATGTAGCTGTACGTTGGTAGCGCGGACCCATACTTCCAACGTGCCGCTATTTGCCATCGATTATTGATCTCCCAGCGCCCGCCAATAGCGACGAAGTGCTCGCGGTTGAAGTCCCAGTCGTACTCGCCACGCCCGTCATTATCGTCCACTCGATAGCGATTCCAGGAATAGACGAAGTCGGCCGACCAGCCTTGATCGAACGTGCGCCTCAACACCAGGTCCACACCGGTGTTAGTTCCTTCACCATCATTTGAAATTCGACCGGTCGTGCGTCCGCTATCAACGAGCCGGTTATCGAGATCCTGATAGTACGCCTCTACGAGCAGATCCAGGTTATCGCTCAGCCGATAGTCTAGCCCCAAGCTGAAATGCGTAAGCCTCTCGCTCTCGAGATCAAAGTTGTCAGGGTCCGCCGCACGCGCAAGATTGCTTGGCGGCTTATAGAAGATGCCGGCCGTAGCCGACAATCTTAGCCGGGGTGAAATGGAATAATTAAAGCCGAATCGCGGCGATACAAGGTCCTCGTCACCAAAGCCATTGCGATCGTAACGAATCCCCGCACGCAGATTGGCATCGCCCCAGTCGAATAGCTGCTCGCCATAGGCGGCGTAGTTGGTTTCGCTTGCGCTATACATCGAGTCGATCTCATCTGGTTGCAACACGATGTAGTTTGCGCCCGGGGGGCGCGGATCGTCGGACTCGTAGATGTAGCGTATCCAGTCCTCCCGAAGCTCAGTCGAATAGTCGAGATCGTTGCTCGCGAGTTGCAGCCCGGCACGGAATATCCCGAGGCGATTCCCGAATGACACATCGCTGCGCAAGCCGAATTCCGATTCTTTTTCCTTCACGGTCAGGAGTTCCTCGCGCACCGGAACCTGGTCGGCTGGCGTACCCGGCGGAACCAGGTCGGGAAAGGCCTCGCCCTCGGACGACACCCGGTCGCTCTCACGGTAGTAGATTCGGTTTGTCCATTCGCCATCGTCACTGAACATCCGCCGCCAGGTGCCCCCGATGAGCGCGAGGTCCTGGTCTTCGTTTTGCAACGTCACGTCCTCGATACCGTCTTCCTCCTCGGCAGCGAGGATGTGGGTAATGTCCAGCGTGTTCTCCTCAGGCGCATATATGGCGAGAAACTCGAACTCGTCGTCATCATCGAGACGCGTGTGCGTCTTAAGGATCATGTCGGTGGAGATCGGTGCACCCAACGACTCTTCTCCAATAATCTCGAACAACTGGCCGAAGTCGAAGCGCCTGGCCTGCAGGAACATCGACGTGTTGTCATGGATGCCGCTCGGCCCCTCGTAAAGGAATTCGGCGCCGGCGAGATCGAGACGCAGGCTGGCAACAGGCGACGGCGCGCCATCCACGACCTCGATTTGCAGGAGCGAGGCATCGCGGCCGCCGAACTCTGCGCTCCAGCCGCCCGGCGAGAATTCCGCTCCGGCAACGGCATTGGGTGCAAAGATTGAGTAGCGGCCGCCATTGAGGATTTCGTTTTCGTCGCCCAGCGTCTGCTCGAAGTGCACGACTTGTTGGAACGGGAAACCATCGACATAGATAAGGTTGCTCTTGGGCCCATGACCCCGCACCGAAAAAGCCGCAAACTCGCCGTTGGAGACGACCCCAGGCAGGCCGCTCAGCGCGCGCATGACGTCACTGCCGCTGCCAGGCGCGTTACGCAGCTCGTCGCGGCTCAGGAATCTGTCCGAAACGCCGCCGAAGGGATCTGCCTCGCGTGCCCGAGCGACAACGACGATCTCGTCTATCGAGTCGGATACCGGCTGTAATTCGAAGCGAAGACGGCCTGTCCGATGAGCCAGTAATCGGACGGCGGGCTCGACGGCCGTGATGTACCCCGCCAACTCTGCGCGTAATTCGAAGAAACCGTCTTCCAGGCCGTCGAGTAGCGCTTGGCCTTCCTTTGTTGTTGCCGAGCGCACATCGCCATCACGTGATTCGGCCGTAATCGTCACGCCATCGACGGGCCGGCGCGTTACGGCATCGACGACTTCTACTGATATCGCGCCCACATCGGCAACAGCGGGGGTTGCTGTAAGCAGCAGCAAAATGGCCTTTTGCATTCCAAAAACAGCATGATGGAAACTGCGTAACACGGCGAGACCTCGTGAGAAGTGGCGTACTCGAGGTCGATCTTATCCCACCTTGGTTCGCGCTAGTGCAGCGCGTTTAACCAGCGGTACGAATACTTCACGAACGGTCGGCCGTGGCACGAGTGGAACCATTGGTACTGCTTCTCGAGCACGAGGAACTGAGCATGAATCTGAGCATACTCAGAAAGCCTGGTGGAATCAGTTGGTTACTTTGGGCGATCTAACACCTTCAAACCGGTGGTCAGAGGACTACGGAATTCAAGCGGTTAGCGGTGTGCCCAATTCAGCGACTCCGATTGGGAAGCTGATGTCCTGCCATTGAACGACACCCGCAAAGCAGGGAATTACGTCTCACCTAGGTCTAGCTGAGCACAAAAGTGAGAGAAATTTGATTCTAAGCGATTTTGAGGCAATCGGAGAACAGCTTGTCCTACAATGGCACAATGACTCAAACAAACGAGTCTCCGGCATATCGGGGCGATTCATCCTCATCCGGACTTTCGACTTGCCGTGATCTCATCGATTAACCGAGCCTTCTGTGGGTCAACATGGAAGCTGTCCGATAGGAGCAGGTAACGCCGTGCAATGGAACCCGTCTCAAGCAAGTAGATAGCTACATCATCACCGGGGTCGGTTCCTGCGTCGAGATAGATGGTATCGGTGACAGAGATTGGCACAACATCACGCTGTAAATCGAAGGGCTCGTACCCCAATCTTTCCAGGCTAGCCAGAACGTCGGCAAGTTCAGTCATCGTGCAACCCGTGGTGACAGTTGGCTAGCGGCGCAAGGAGCGCCCGAAATGCGACTTAACGTGCGCGACAATCTGAGGTTCCGTTAGCTTGTCGGTCGTCACCATGTGCGTCGACGTCTTGCGATAGCGATGCGACGCTTGAATCTGGTCCAGCAGCCCGCGTTTCGACTCCCCGGGACCGAGAATCAAGATGGCATCCGCATCCCCAAGACTTGAGACTACACGCTCATAATAGGCGCCTAGCGCGCTCTCATGCTTGCGGTCTCGGCGTGACTCGGAGGCAACATCCTGCGGCCCGAAAATTGATTTAGTTCGTGAGCCACCAGCCATCCGAACGCGCGGTGCGAGGCCCGACTTGATAGTTTTCACGCGCGCTTCGTCGGCGTCGAGGCTCACAATGACCGCTCGGCGCCGATCGATCCATATGCCAACTTGTCGAAGCTTGCTCATTCGGACTTCTCAGCTTTATCACACAATAGCACGATCAACGGCGCCGCGTGGAGGAGCACCAAATAAAGTACCATTTCGTTGCAGGGAAACCGATAGCGATTTTCGTCACGGTTTTCTGCAGCGGTATCCGCAAGCCGCCCGATAGTTTCCTCCTTGGCTAGATCTCCTGACGTGCCCCGACGACTCTAATCGTTAATTGAGTTTTCTGTACTGGTTTCAGCGTTGTGGTGGCGCCGACTCAATCAACTGGCCACCAGCAGAGTTCGTCGGGCAGCTTGAGATCTGCAACGCAGTTCTTCATCTATAACGATTACGCCGTCGGGAAAGCGAATATTGCCGCTGAGTAAACCAGGTAAGCGATCAGCAAAATCCCGCCCTCAATGCGACTCACCCGATGTCCGGTTGTCAGGAAAGCCAGAAGCACGACGGTCGAGCCCAGCATGACCCACTGGTCGATAAGCGACATTCTGCCTTCGAGTGATAATGTTTGAAGAGTTGCCGAAATGCCCAATATTCCAAGAGTGTTGAAAATGTTGCTGCCGAGGATGTTGCCTACTGCGACATCGGCATGACGCCGCAACGTTGCCAGAACTGAGACGGTAAATTCCGGCAGCGATGTGCCGACGGCTACAACCGTCAGTCCGATAACTGCGCTTGGGACTCCAAGTGCCTGACCGAGGCCCAACGCGCCGGCCAACGTCAATCGCGACCCTCCGATCAGCAGAAACAGACCACCGACGACGCACAGCACGATCAGCAGCGCAGGTCTTGGCAACAACTGGACTTCGTCGGCTTCTGCTGCATGCACTGCCGCTATCCTCGAGTCGCCTTTGACCTCGCTCCAGTAAGCCCAAGCGAGATACACGCCAAGCAAGACGATCATTACTACGCCATCGACCCGCGTAAGGCCCGACCCGAGGGCCAGCATAATGAAGACGATCGCCGCACTCAGGGCGACGACACCATCCCGGATTAGCAGCCTCCGGGAAATCGACAACGGCCGAATCAGCGCACAGCAGCCAAGGATCAACAAAATATTTCCAATATTGCTGCCAATGACATTGCCAAGGGCAATCCCAGGTTGCTTACTGGCTGCAGCATCGACCGACACAACCAGTTCAGGCGCCGAAGTCCCAAAACCGACAATGACGAGACCGGCCATCATGGGCGAGACGCCAAGTCGTTTAGCTGCCCCCAGCGCACCGCGAATCACTGCCTCCCCACCTGCCGCAAGCACCGCGATGCCAAAAGCGACTTTCAGGAGATTAACTAACATGTCTCATAGGGAGGCCGAATCGGAGATCGACGCCACGTTTCGTAAACTTATAATATCGAGACGACTTTTGTCACCGCTTAAGAGAGATTCAGCCCTTCCAATGACCGTCAATAGAACACTGGCCCCGGTCGCCGCTTTGCTCCTGAGTGTGGCAATTCTCCTGACGGGACAAGGGCTCCAGTTTGCTTTGCTGCCAGTCCGTGCGTCACTTGAATCTTTCCATTCGCTCGCCATAGGCATTATGGGCGCAGCATACTTTTTCGGCTTCACGGTAGGCTGTCTCGGCGGTGGCGAGTTGGTTCGGCGTGTCGGCCATGTACGTGTTTTTCTTGCGATGACCGCTATCGCCTCCGCAGCACCGCTGATCCACGTGCTCGCCGTTAGTCCAATAGCCTGGGCGTTGTTGCGCATGGCAACCGGGTTCTGTTTTGCGACTTTGTACATTGTCATAGAAAGCTGGCTCAATGACAGGGCCACGAATGAGAATCGTGGGCTGGTTTTTTCAACCTACTCGATGATCACATTGAGCGTAATGGCTGCCGGCCAGATGTCGATGCTGCTTTATCCTCCCACTGGTGCTGAACTCTTTATTCTCGCCTCTGTACTCGTGTCATTCGGCGCAGTGCCTGTGGCACTGTCTACATCCCCATCACCGGAGTTACCAACAAAAGTCTCAATAGATCTACGCCGCCTGATTGAGGTGTCGCCTTCCGGTGCACTCGGCTGCCTCGCAACCGGTCTTGCAAATGGTGCGTTCTGGTCACTTGCTCCTGTGTTTGGGACGCGCGTCGGCGGAGTCGAGATGGCTGCGGTGTTCATGACGGCAGCGGTTGTCGGAGGTGCTGCAGCACAATGGCCGCTTGGCGTACTCTCGGACAAATTGGGGCGCAGGAAAATTCTGGTGGCCGAAGCACTCGTTGGATCGATCATTGGCATTGCCCTGGCAATGTTTTCCTCAAGCGCCGGTACCTTGCCTCTAATACTACTCGGCACCCTCTGGGGAGCAATGGCATTTCCGCTTTATGCGATCGCGGTTGCATATGCGAACGACTTTGCAGAGCCGGGTGAGCATGTGACTTTATCCAGTGGTCTGTTGCTCGTTTACGGAATTGGTGCGACGGTCGGGCCTTTTGTCGCGTCGGCGTTGATGGGAACGAAGGAAGCTGGAAGCCTGTTTTCATTCGCGGCTTTTGTGCATATCGGCCTGGTCTGTTTCGTCGTGATCCGGTATCTGCGCAGTGGCTCGATCGCTGGGCAACCGATTGAGTTCGCCGATGCCTTGGCGCTCGCACAAACTGCGTCTCAGATATATGAAGAAGAGTCTCAAAATGACCAGAAGAAAGAGCCGGGCGAAGAGCCTGTTAACTCGGCCTCCGATCCTGAGTAGCTTTCTCGTTCAAGGCTATCCATGCCGGACCAATAAGCAGACTCCCTGTTTGGTATACGCCGTGTAACCGATCTGCTCGCGACCGTGGCCGGCAGCGGTAAGTAGGTCCTGCTCGGCATGCGCAAGGCACTTCTGTCGGGCGACAGAGCGTCAAAACACTGACGCACTTTGCAGAATGTTCCGTGAAAGTATCACCGAGCATACTCAGAAAGCCTTCGGAAATCAGTTGGTTTCTTTGGGGTGATCTAACTCGCTGAAATCGCTGGTCACAG
>JAWWCT010000115.1:0-6747 GCA_033720315.1 Woeseiaceae bacterium
GGCAAATTCAGTCTCAGGTAACGGTGTTCCGACAGCTTGTTGCCGTCGCGGTCGGCGTCGAACTGGCTGTTGACGCAAATGTTTTCCGTCACCCCGAAGATGATGTCGGTGTACAGCGGAAAAACGTCACCGGGAACGGCTGCGCCTGCATCGTTGGTCTCCGTGGTGCCGAAGAGATCCGTGTTGGTTTCGATATCCTGTTCCGCAAGCAGCGCGTTGATGAAGGCATCCTGCCCGCTGACGGCTTTCAGTTCAGTGGCAAAGGTAAAGATACTCGTGAACGCTTCGGTATTCGCCTGCGGGCCGGCCATGACGTCGTAGATCGGGTCGAAGCCGATGCTCGAATTGTCGGCGCCGTCGTCGTTGGTGTCCCACAGGTCGTAAACGATTTTCATGATCGAGATCTCGTTAAACCAGCCAGGCGTGCCGCCGCCTTCGCTTTCGATGTCGATCTCGAAGCCGCTCAGCGTTCCTGCGAACCACAGGGTGTCGCAGTAGATCGGATTGTCCAGCGCGATCCCGGACAGCGCGGTCGCCCAGCCTTCACCGAAAGCCACCCGCATGTCGAGAATGTCACCAATGCTGTGCGCACCGCCGATGCTGTCGGAGCGGGAGAAGTTGTCCTCGAAATAGTGTCCCCACTCGTGGACGATCACGTGATCGTCGAACTCCTCGACGTCGTCACCGTCCTTGCCCAGCAGGAACAACTGGTCGCCGGAATAGAACGAGGTGCCGATTTCACCCGATGCGACGTTATCGCTGAATGTGCCGCTACCTTCGCTGCTCGTGTTGTCCGGGCTCCAGAACGCATCGAGCGGAACGAAACTGGCGCCCGGATCGGTCGCCATCACCAGTTCCATGGCCGACCAGATGGCGTCGAGCACTGCAAACGGTGACGCGCTGCGCGGCCCGGTGAAACTCTGGCTGACCGAATCCCAGCCGGTGGTCGCCGTCAGGTTGACGGTCGAGTCAACCACACCGGAGTCCATCACCGATGAATCCATGACGTAAATCGGACGTTGCGCTAGCGGCGGCGGGCTGGGCGAGGTATCGACATTGTTACGCACCTCGACGTCCCAGGAGGGATTGCCGCCTTGCTTCAATTCCGCACGCACCCGGATGATGACGTTGGTGGATGCGGTGACCGTCAGCGAATAGCCGCCGAGATCGTCGGTGACGTCGGAGTCGAGAACCGTCGAGCCGGTTTCATCGAGCGCCTGCACGGTCGCCCGTCGGATGGGACGTTCTTGCAGGTTCAGGAAGTTCAGGCCGTTGCACATCGGCAGTGGCGGAGGAAATTCGTACAGCATGGTTCCGGAAATCGTCACCACCTCGCCGGGCTCCTGCACGGTGATGATGACCTCGTCCGTTGCAGTAAGCCCTGCGGCATCGGTGACGGTGAGCCGGAAGCCGAGCATTTCCGGGTTGCCCGCCGCGACGTCCGGTGCGGTAAAGGTGGCGTTGGCCGAGGTCGGGTTGGCTATCGTTACGCTGGTGCCAGAGATCTGCGACCACGAAAATGAAAGGCTGTCGCCGGCATCGGGATCCGAGCCGCTGCCGGTCAACTGTACCGCGGAACTTTCGACGACGGTCTGGTCATGGCCGGCGTTCGCAGTCGGCGCACGATTGCTTGCGCCGCCGTCGTCTCCACCGCCGCTACTGCAGGCAGAAATCAAAAGCACTGCGACGAGGAACGTCGTCAGTCTGTGCAGATTGCCCGGATGAAATTTCAGCGTTGCTCTCCCTGGCGATTTTTGCAGCTCATCGATACCGCTTGCGCGCGGCGACACCGGTACCGTGCCGCACTGTATCCCGATTGGCCGTTCAGTGCCGCAGTTGCAGACATTTCAACGATTTACTGCGACCTGCGTCCTTATACCAAGCATTAGTATTGATAGAATCTGGCCGCGTGGGTAGCAGATGGTTCACAAAATTGCGGTGTTATCCCGGTAAATACTATGAATAACAACAAGATACTCGTGACCGGCGGGGCCGGATACATCGGCAGCCACGTCGTGCGCCAGCTCGGCCAGGCCGACGAGGCCGTGGTCACGCTGGACAACCTGTCGACCGGCTTCGAGGCCGCGGTGACCGCCGGCGAACTGGTGATCGGCGACACCGGCGATGCCGGGAAGCTCGACGAACTGTTCGAGCAACACGGATTCGACACGGTCATGCATTTTGCGGCCCACACGGTGGTTCCCGAATCGATGCAGGACCCGCTCAAGTACTATCGCAACAACACGGCGAACACCCGCACCTTGCTCGAGGCGTGCCAGAAACACGGCGTCAAATATTTTGTCTTTTCGTCGACCGCTGCCGTGTACGGTATTCCGCCGGACGGCAAGGCGGCAGAAACCACGCCAACCCGGCCGATCAACCCGTACGGTACATCGAAACTGATGACTGAAATGATGCTGCGCGACCTGGCATTTGCCGGCGGACCGACGTTCGTAACGCTGCGCTATTTCAACGTCGCCGGCTGCGAGCCGTCGGGCGCTATCGGCCAGTCGACACCGAACGCCACCTTGCTGGTCAAGGTGGCCTGCGAGGCCGCGGTCGGCAAGCGGCCGGAGATTTCGATTTTCGGCACCGACTACCAAACGCCGGACGGCACTGCCCTGCGCGATTACATTCACGTCGAGGACCTGGCAACGGCGCACCTCGATGCACTCGCCTATTTGCGTGACGGCGGCAAGTCCGCGACGCTGAATTGCGGCTACGGGCACGGTTACAGCGTGCGCGAGGTATTGACTGCCGTGGAAAAAGCCTGTGGCGAGACGCTCAACAAGGTCGAGGCGCCGCGCCGCGCGGGCGATCCGCCGGTCTTGATCGCCGTCTGCGAGAAAATCAAGGACGTTATCGGCTGGACGCCGAAGTTCGACGACCTGGACACGATCGTCCGCACCAGCCTCGAATGGGAACGCAAGATCGCTGCAGAGGATCCGACAGCCTACTGGCCCACCTGACCAAACGGTCGACGGGGACGGACCCCGGGTCCGTGCCCAAAAGCCGCGGTGCTAAACTGATTCCATGAAATTTCCCCGCCCCCGCTCACTCAACGGCCTGATCCTGGTCGGTTTCGGGCTGGTCGCGTTGCCACTGCTCGGCGCGGTCATCTGGGCGCTGTTCAATCTCGACCGGCTCGCGGAACAAAGCGAACAACTGGTCATCACCGGCGTCAGCGCGGCGGAGAACAATCGCTTGCTCGCGCAACAGGTCGATTCACTCGAGCGCGTGGCACGCCAGTACATCGTATTGCGTGACGATGACACGCTCGCGCTCCTGCAGCAGGACCTCGTGTCGCTGGAGGCGACCCTGGACAACATGGCGGCACTCACCGAGCAGGCGCAGGCGGTTTCGCTGGCGCGCGCCATCCGCGTCACGGCGCGGCGCATCGCCCGCGTGTTGTCCGATTCGAAACCGATCGACAGCGGGGCGACGATTGCCGACTTCGTGACCCTGCGAGAGCGCGTGTCACGCCTGTCGCAGGAACTGAATTCACACATCGCAATGCAGCTTGCAGAGATCGAAGAACGAACCCAGCGCGCACAACAGATATCCGCGTGGCAGACCGCGGCACTCGCACCGGGAACGCTGGTGCTGATCGTGTTGTTCACCATCCTGGTTGCGCGACCCATTCGCCAGATCGACCGCGCCATCGCGCAGTTGGGCAGGGGCGGATTTTCCAAACCGATCGACGTGAAAGGGCCGACCGATCTCGAGCGCCTCGGGCGGCAGCTCGAATGGCTGCGGCTGCGCCTGCTGGAACTCGCGCAGGAAAAAAACCGCTTCCTGCGACACATGTCGCACGAGCTCAAGACACCGCTGGCAAACATTCGCGAGGGAACGGAATTGTTGCTGGATGGCGCGGTGGGCAACCTCGACCAGTCGCAACGCGAGGTCACCGATATCCTGAGAAGCAACGGCCTGAAACTGCAGCAGCTCATTGAAAATCTGCTGAGCTTCAGCGCCTGGCAAACGCAAAACGAAGACCTGAGCGTGACCGAGTTTCCATTGCGTGCGCTGGTCATTGCCGCCGCCAAGGAACAGCACCTTGCCCTGACCACGGCGCAGATCCACCTGGACCTCGACGTCGAGGACATCGTGGTGCACGCCGATCGCGACAAGATTCGCACGGTGCTCGACAACCTGTTGTCGAACGCCGTCAAATTCACGCCGAAAGACGGCACCATTACGATCCGTGCAAAACGCGAAGCGGCAAGCTTCGTGCTCGAGTTTGCCGACTCGGGACCCGGGATTCCGGAGCACGAGGCACCGAGAATATTCGAGGCGTTTTTCCAGGGCCAGCAGCAGCAGGGTGGTTTCGTCGCCGGAACCGGGATCGGGCTGTCGGTGGTACTCGAGTGCGTACAGGCGCACGATGGTTCAGTAGAATTGGTCAACACCGACGAATTTACCGGCGCACATTTCCGCATCCGGATCCCGCAAGAAAAACAGGCAACGAAGCCGAGGATCGCGGCGAATGCCTAGAGCGACTGCGAACAAAAACAAACGGCGCATTGCCGCAACGATCGTTGCCAGCGTCACGCTGGCCGGTTGCGAAACCTCCGACAACTGGCTCAAGCGCTGGACCGATTCCGATCGCGAAGCCGTCATCCTGGGCGCGCCCGGCGCGCACGAATACCTGCACGAGATTTACCAGCTTTCGACCAGCGACGAGGAACGACAGGCGCAGATTTTTGCCAACGCGAAGACCGCGGCGGAACGCACGCCCGGTACCTCGACGCAACTTCGCTATGCGTTACTCCTGGCCACGCCGGGCCATGCCGGCCACAGCGACATCCAGGCACAGACACTGCTGGACAGTCTGCTCGGCGAAGCGGAACTGATGACGCCCGCGGAAAACGCGCTGGCAGTCATTCACCGCCAGGAGGTGGAGGAACGACTGGCGCTGGTCGCGGAGATCGTTCACCTGCGAGAGCAGATCGCCCAGGTCGAATCGGAACCGCCGGCGCCGATCGCCGACGACACACTGGAGCGACGGGTGGCCAACGTCGAGGCCGAGAACCGGCGCTTGCGGCGCTTGCTCGCCGAATCGGAAGCCAAACTCGAAGCGCTGTCGGACATCGAGCGCAGTCTGCGCGAGCAGTCCAGCAACGGCGAACCCCGCTGATATCCAGCCGCCAGAGCAACCGATAAATCCCCGCGATCGCCCCATTAGCGGCGGCAGACAAGGTAAACTCCCGATTGGGCATTCTCGTATTACAAGAATTATGGCAAGTAAGAATCCCGACTCCAAAGGCAAGATCCTTCTGGTTGACGACGATCCTGGCCTGCTACGGCTGCTGAGCATCCGCCTGCGTGCCGAGCAGTACGACGTCGAGGCCGTGGAAAGCGCTCACAAGGCGCTCGCAGTATTGAGTCGCTTCCGCCCCGATCTCGTGATTACCGATCTCCGGATGGACAAGATGGACGGCATCGACCTCTTGAAAGAATTGCAGAGCCGATCGCCCGGACTGCGGGTCGTCATCATCACCGCCCACGGCACCATTCCCGACGCCGTCACCGCGACGCAATGCGGCGCGTTCGGTTTCCTGACCAAGCCGATCGACAAGGACGAGCTGATGGAGACGGTCGAACGTGCCATGAAAGTCTCCGCCGCGATCGAAGTCGACGAAGACTGGGCGAACGAAATCATCACCCGCAACCAGAAACTCCAGGAGACGCTGGCGCAGGCAAAGATGGTTGCGGTAACCGATGCGCGAGTGTTGATCACCGGCGAAAGCGGCACCGGCAAGGAATTGCTGGCTCGCGCGATTCACCGCGCAAGCCCGCGCAAGGATCGCCCGTTTGTCGCCATCAATTGCAGCGCCATGGCCGAGAACCTGCTCGAGTCGGAGTTGTTCGGCCACGTCAAGGGTGCGTTTACCGGTGCATCGCGCACCCACGAGGGCCTGTTCCAGGCGGCGCAGGGCGGCAGCCTGCTACTGGATGAGATCGGCGACATGCCGATGCGGCTGCAGGTCAAATTGTTGCGCGTGCTGCAGGAACAACAGATCCGGCCCGTGGGCTCGACCGACGCCATTGCCGTAGACGTGCGGGTCATCTCCGCAACGCACCGCGACCTGCAAAAGATGATGCGTGAAGGAAATTTCCGCGAGGATCTTTACTACCGGCTGAACGTCGTGCACATGAGCCTGCCGACGCTCGATGAACGGCGTGACGATATCCCGTTGCTGGTGTCGCATTTCCTGCGGCAGATCGCCGAGGAAACCGGTGAAGACCGCAAGGTGTACGCGCCGGAAGCGGTCGAACTGCTGGTGACCGCCGAGTGGCCGGGTAACATCCGCCAGCTTTACAACATCGTGCGGCAGAACGTCGCGCTGTCGCGCTCGCCGGTCATCAGCGGCGAACTGGTGCAGAATTCGCTGGGCGAACACGGTGCCAAGCTGGCGTCGTTCTCCGAAGCACGCGACGAATTCACGCGCAACTACCTGTCGCAAATCCTGCAGATCACCATGGGTAACGTCAGCCAGGCGGCACGGCTCGCCAAACGCAACCGCACCGACTTTTACAAGTTGCTGGCGCGGCACAACCTCAACGCGGATTCCTTCAAGTCCCGTTGACGCCCTGGGAGTCGCGGCTAAAGCCGCTCCCACAAGCCCGTGGGAGCGGCTTCAGCCGCGATCTGCCACAAGTTGCTTCAAATCGTGGGAGCGGCTTCAGCCGCGATCTGCCACAAGTTGCTTCAAATCGTGGGAGCGGCTTCAGCCGCGATCTGCC
>JAWWCT010000116.1:0-6651 GCA_033720315.1 Woeseiaceae bacterium
CGGGTGACCATTACGATTCAGGCTGGCAAGGATGTTTTCCAGCTTGAGCAACAACTCGGCGCGCAGCACGAGGTATTTCGGAAAATCCGATTCCTGTTTGGTGAGGAACTCGCGCAGGGAAAAATTCGGCGATAGATTGGTATCGCTGTTTTCCTCGGTGACCTCGATAAATCCCCTGGGTGCACGGTAGATTTCGAGGCCGCGTAACGGCTCCCTGGGATATTGGCCGATGCGGTATCCGTTGAGCCTGCCGTTGCGGTCGACGCGGCTCGCGGGAACCAGTGTGAAGACGTTGATTTTGCATATCTCGCCGGTTTCGAGGTTACGAACCTCGAGGACTTCGAGGCCGGGTGCATTCGACGCACGCAGCTCTCCCTGAGCCGGATCGATCGCGTGCCCGCCGAGTGACATCGCGGCACCGCCAGTCGCATCGACAAAGCCGACGCTGATTGCAGTGCCCGGCATGACAAAAATCGAAAAAACGGGGTAAGGCACGGTGTGTCCGTTGACCATGACAGGCACCGACAGCCGGGTGGATTCCCACGCTGATGCGCTCGATGCGACCAGCAACAGCAGCATGGCGACCCGCATCAGCCTAACCACGGTTTTGCCGCCTCAGTGATTCGATAACGACTCGATCCCGCGCGTAGACGTCGCGCCGGAATACCACCTTGCCTTCGTCGTCCGCGAACGCCGTGAAGTAGACGAGGTAAACCGGCACCGGGGTCTTGAGATTGATCGTGTGGGTTTGACCGCTGGCGAGCTGACTGTCGATATTCACGGCGGATTGCGGGTTGTCGCGTTCCAGTAGCCAGGTGATCAGGTCTCGCGGCCGTTCGAGGCGAATGCAGCCGGAACTGAACGTGCGTTCCTGGCGAGCAAACAGTTCGCGCGATGGCGTATCGTGCAGGTACACGGCATGCGGGTTCGGCATCATGAACTTGACCTGGCCCAACGCGTTCAACGGCCCGGCCCGCTGCCGCAACAGGTAATTGAAATTTCTCGCGGTGACATTCGACCAGTCGATGGCGTCCACGGATACGAAAACATCACTGCCGTTCGGTTTTGCTTCGAAGCCCTTGGCGGCTTCAGCCGACGCGTTGGCACGCAGCAACGGCAGTTTGTCCTTGGTCGCGATGCTGTAGGGAACGTTCCACGACGGATTCAGCACCAGGTATTTCAAGGTTTCGGTGAACACCGGCGTTTGCCGGTAGGGTTGGCCGACGATGACGTTCATGGCGAGGGTCTGCCGACCGTTTTCGATGGCGCGTAGCGTGTAGGCGGCGATATTCACCCGGATGTAAGTTTCAGGGGTCATTCTCGGCAGCCATCGCCAGCGCTCCAGGTTGGCGTCGATGCGGTCGATCCACGAGACGCGGGTTTCGTTCAGCAGTTCCAGCGTGTTTTGCCCGACCAGCCCGTCGGGCTCCAGTCCTGCGGCCCACTGAAACGCCACGACCTCCTGCCTGAGATCGTCGTCATAGATGGCAGAATGATCGCCCGGGCCGAGCAATCTCTCTTTCAGCATGATGATTCGGTCGTTCGTCTGGCCCGGCCTGAGAATCGGTCCGGGCGCGATGCGGACGCTGTTCTCTTCGCCGGAGGCAAGAATTTCCGCCCGTCGTTCGACCAGCAACTGGTACTCGCTGGTCGCCGGCCATAGCGCGTCCAGTGCGGCAGAAACCCTGTTTCGCCCCATGGCGATGTCGAGGAGCAGGGCAACGGCATCGACTTCCGCCTGCGGAAGTTGCCAGTCGGCATCGATGTTCGGTGGCTCGACGGCACCGCGTCCGCGGTGCAGCGCCTGGCTCAAAAAGGCATCGGTCAGCAGCAGTTCCCTGGCAAGCGTTCCGACCGCGGATTCGGCTTCCGCCACACGCTCGAGCGCCGACCGGTGATAGCGCTCGGCATTCAGGCCATGGGCGGTCGACTCGCCGATCTCGGCGAGCAGGGCGGACGCTTCACGCGCGAGGGGTGAACCCGGTAGCCACAGCGGTTGATGGTCGTTCGACCGGTACAGTCGCGACAGCAACTCCGGTTCGTTGAGTTGCCTGCCGGCCAGTACCGGCGTGTCGCCGGCATCAAGTCCTTCCAGAAACGTCCTGATCTGCTCTGCCGCGCTGGTGCTGGCCGCGGTGCTGACGACAGGAGCTGCCGTGAAATGGACGGAGCAGATAACGACAATTAGCCAACGAAATTTGCCAGACATGCGGTGAACTCCCGTGATGGTCAATTGACGCCGCTGGCAGCGGCAGCCCAGGAGAGCATTTTCAAATGACCGGCAAGGGAAGATCAACTGCTTGTGTCATCGCTGACAAGATGAATTGTGTCGCAAGAAAAAGGGCCAGAGCCCAGGGGCTCTGACCCTTTCAATTCAGGATCTTCGCGCACAGCACAGCGACGGGGTCAAAACCCCGTGCTGTGATGCTTCAAGCAATCAAAATCCGTTGCGCAGCAGCTGGTCCCTTTTCATGGCGTCGAAGCCGCTTTCCTTTTCACAGGCACACTTTTTGCCCGAGTTCTTACGCGTACCGAAACGGTTATTACCGAGTCGAAACGGCGAATCGACTTCGCACACCAGGAAATAGTCCGAGGGGCAGGGATCGTGCGAGTGCGCTGCGATGCGCGCATCCGGGGTCGATTCCGACAGGTAGTCGGTCGATGTTGCGCATCCGGCCGCCGTCAATGCGACGCTAAGCCCGATTGCGACCGTGTGCACGCGTTCTTTGAAACGCGGTTGCCTGGCTCGATGGCCAGATCGTGGCAGACAATGGGTCATTTGAAATCTCCTGCAGAGTCGAAGCAGGGATGCTCCCCAAATGGGCTGCGGGAAATCTCCAAATAGTTTTCAAATAAATTTCATATTTTTCTGAGCTTGAACACCGGTATCCGACCGACCATCCCGAATTCGCATGGACTACAATGGATTCAATGAGATAGCGTGGCCGCAGGGGCAGGCGGGGTCGAGGTAGAAATGGCCACAGGTTCCGGCAGGACCAATCCGTTCACAGTCGGCGACTGGCAGGTCGAGCCCGAGCTGGATCGCATCACCCGGGGATCCGAAAGCACGTATTTGCGTTCCCAGGTGATGGACCTGCTGGTTTTCCTGGCCAGGAACCAGGGCCGGGTCATCAGTCTGGATGATCTTCTGAACAATCTCTGGGCGGGCAAGGTCGTCAGTGACGGCACCGTATACAACAGTGTCGCCGAACTTCGAAACGCGCTGACCACTGGTGTCGATTCCGACGCCTACATCGAAACGATTCCAAAGAAGGGCTACCGGCTCGTAGCCCCTGTCACGGGGCTCGATCGTGACACGGCAGTATCCGGGCAAAAACGCCAGTCAAAGCAGATTTTTGTCGCGGCAGCTGCGCTCACACTCGCCATCATCGTTGGCGCGTGGTTGACGATCCATCGGATCCCGGAAAAGTCCATCGCGGTGCTGCCCTTCGAAGACCTGAGTGCGGATGGCGACCAGCGGTACCTTGGCGACGGCATCGCGGAAGAGTTATTGAACGTGCTGGTGCGACTCGACGGTCTCGAGGTGGCTGGCCGCACCTCGTCCTTCAGTTTCCGGGGATCCGATCACACCCTGAAGAGCATCGGCAAACAACTGCGTGTAGCCAATATCCTCGAAGGCAGCGTACGCAGGGACGGTGATCAGTTACGCATAACCGCGCAATTGAACAACGCGCAAACCGGCTATCACCTGTGGTCGGAAACGTACGAGCGGCAAATGGACGACATTTTCATCATCCAGGATGACATTGCCCGTTCTGTTGCCGGTGCACTCAGCATCGCGCTGGATATTGACGGCCGCGATTACCTGCCAGGCACGGGGACCGACAACGTCGAAGCTTATGATCTCTTTCTCAAGGGTCGTAGTGCTGATTCGTTCGATTCCGCCAAGGGGTATTTCGATCAGGCGATCCAGCTGGATCCTGATTACGCCGAAGCATACGCAGAGCTCGGCGCAGCTTACGGCGAAAAACTATCGTGGCAACTGCCGCCGAAAGCTGCGCGCAAAGCCCAGATTACTGGGCGCGATCTCGTACGGCACGCGATCGACCTGGACCCCGATCTTGCCATTGCGTACAGCAGGTTGAGTCAATATGCGTGGGTGCTGGGCGACTGGATCGCGGCAACCGAATTGTTCCGGGAATACAGCGAACTGGCACCAGCCGACATCGCCGCACGTTTGGGCAGCAACAATACACTGGGTCGTGCCGGCCGAACGGCGGAGGCGATTAGAGCGGGTGAAATCAGAGTGCTGACTGACCCATTGAACGTCAATGCGCATTTGATACTCGGCGAACACTATATACACGCGGGAAGATACGACGATGCCGAAACCGTCCTCGCGGAGGCCGATCGGATTTACCAGGGTGAAACACAAGGCGCCGCGCTTCGCCGCCTGTTCATGGCAATTTCCCAGGGTGAACCCGAAGGAATCCGCGAAGCACTAAAGAACTACGCAACAGTCGATTCACGGGTGGATACCGTCGTAGACGCAATTCTTGACGTGTTCGATGCTGATACCGAAGTCGTTCTGGCTGAATTGCGGCGCATGTATGACGACGAATCCGGGATGACGGGCGAGGGCCGTATGATCGTTGCCAGCATGGCCGCACACCACGGCGATGCAGAATTTGCACTTGGAATAATGACAGAGGAACTCGAGGCAAATCTGCTCAGATCCGGCAGGCTCTGGTATCCGTTCTTCAGCGACATGCGCAGGTTGCCCGGTTTCAAATCACTGGCCAGGAATGTCGGATTCGTACCGTATTGGCGAGAGTACGATTGGGCCGATACCTGCGAATCCCTCGGTGAAGAAGATTTCCAGTGTCATTAGCCGGGCGTTTAAGGCACAACCTTCGCAATCATTTATATAATTAATGTGTTCGGCTGTTACGGGCGGGGGTTCGGCAGTGCTCGACATCAGCGGTCTATGGCACCGGTTGCCACTGTCAGTCGCAATTATAGCGATCGTCGGCGGCGCATTGCCTATCGATGAGGTGAGAGCACAGGGCGACGCTGAACCATCGCTCGAGGAAATTATCGTCGTTGGTTCGCGACGGCCAGGCAGAACAGCGGCCAATACGCCCGTCCCGGTAGACGTCTTCAATCGCGAAGATCTCGATGCGGTCGCCACCGACGACATGCTGGACATCATTGGCACGCTGGTGCCGTCGTTCCTGATGGAGCGGCGTTCAATCGACGATGGTCGGACGTTCATCCGCCCGCCGGAACTTCGCGGCATGAGTGGCGACAAGGTGCTGGTGTTGGTCAATAACAAGCGGCGCCATCGCTCCGCACTGGTCAGCACGATCGAGGACGGATCCAACGGGCCGGACCTCGCATCGATACCCGCCATCGCAGTGAAATCGATTGAGGTATTGCGTGACGGCGCTTCGGCGATGTATGGCTCTGATGCTATTGCCGGTGTTCTTAACTTCAATCTTCGGGACTCGGCCGAAAGCGGCGAGTTGCAGGTGCAGACGGGTGAATACACTGAAGGTGACGAGACAGCCTACGTCGTCGCTGTCAATCACGGTGTCGCAATCGGTAATAACGGATTCATCAATTTCAGCGCGGAACTGTCTGATAGTGAAGCTACGAGCCGCGGAACTTTTTTTGATCCGTTTATCGGCGGGCTGACACCGCAAGAGGTCGCACAGGTCTCGGGGTTGTTCGACCACGACGGAAGTCCGGCGACGCCCGACCAGATGCGATTCGGTCCGGACGCATGGAATGAAGTCTATGACCCTGCGACGGGCCGGCTTGTTTCGATCGTCGTTCCTCCCAGGGGCGTTCCGCTCGACGGCATACCGGATGACACCGATCCCGTCTACGCGAACAATCTGCCGTTTGCGGAAATCACCAATACGCCTTTTGTACAGGTTTGGGGGGCACCCGAGCGCGAGGCGCTACGATCGTTCGTCAACGCGGGTTTCGAACTCGACAATGGCACGGAGCTATATGCCTGGGGCAACTATTCCGACAGCGATACCAACGGCAACTTCTTCCACCGCTGGCCCGTTCGCAATCCTTTGCGGCCGGTACGGCTCGAGACAGGTGAAATCTGGAGTGGACGCTCTATCTATCCTGCGGGGTTCACGCCACGGTTTGCGGGGAACGTCGTGGATAAGAGTATGACCGGCGGCGTACGTGGCGAATTTGTGAACGGCTTGACTTACGACGTCAGCGGACGCTGGGGAGAGAACCAACTCAACTACACGCTTTTCAATACTTTAAACCCGTCACTCGGTCCGGCAACCCCGACATCGTTCCGTCCGGGCGGTCTCATCTCGGATGAATCCGCGGTCGCCGCCGATTTCACGCTGCCTGTCGATGTCGGCTTTGCAAGTGACCTCAACGTGGCATTCGGGGTCGAATTTCGCGACGAGGGATACGATTTGTTGCAGGGTGATCCCCTGTCCTGGGAAATCGGCCCCTACGCGTTTTCCGATCCTTTCAACTTCGAAATCACAGACCAGGAGGTAGCAGACAGAGAAAACGACAACTGGTTTGGCACGGGCCTGGCGGCTGGTTGCTACATCCCGGGCAACCAGGGAACGGCGTATTTTGGTGCCGGGCCGTCGCCGGGCGCCGATACGGCCAGCGGTCAGTTCTGCACTGCGGGAGATCCGA
>JAWWCT010000117.1:0-6509 GCA_033720315.1 Woeseiaceae bacterium
GAGGGCGAATTGAAAACGCGGGCAGCCGATGACCGGTTCGTCGAACTGGAACGAACATTGGCCGATGCCCTGTTCGATGCGGACAATCTCGAGACCATGGCCCAATCGACGGGATTGCAGGTTGCGCAGGCGACCGGCTTCACGCGTTCAGGCGGCGAGCCTTTCGGTGCCAGCCAGGCCGTGATCGACGCCGTATTTGACAATGCGGTTTTGCTCGACGGGCAGATCAGCGATGTCATCGAAATCGATCGCAATCGCTCGGTCGTCATCCAGGTCACCGAATATCACCCCGAAGCACGCAAGTCGCTTGACGAGGTGCGAGACGAAATCAGGTTCAACCTGCAATCGGAACGCGCACTCGAGTTGATCCGCGAGCGTGGCCGGCAATTCCAGGCGGCAGTGCAGGAAGGCAAGGCATTCGCCGCAGCTGCGGCCGAGTTCGACGCTCAGGCGATAAGCAACGTGCTGGTCGAGCGCCAGGCGGAGAACGTCGATCCGGCCATCGTTCGCGATATTTTCCGTACCAAGAAACCCGAGCCGGGCAATGTACGCCTCGCGGAGACCATGTCATCGACCGGCGACTTCGTCGTATTCATGATCAGCGATGTCATACCCGGACGTCCCGAAGCCATTCCTCTCGCAGACAGGGATGCACGCAAAGAGCAGCTGCAGACCAATTACGGTGCCGCCGACTTTACTGCCTTTGTCAATGAACTGGAGTTACGCGCCGATATCGAACGCAGCGAGGAAGCACTGCAGCAGGACATGTTCCAGTAAGCGCCGCATGAATAATAAACTGTAGGGGCGGCTTCAGCCGCGACCGGTAGAATCACTCAAAATCGTCGAAGGCGGGGATTGCCTGATGAAAAAACTGGCGCTGCACTGGCAGATCATAATCGGCTTGATCCTGGGCGTACTGTTCGGCATCGTCGCCGCGGTCAATCAATGGGGCCAGTTCACGTCCGACTGGATCGCGCCGTTCGGCACGATCTTCGTCAACTTGCTGAAGCTCATAGCGGTGCCGCTGGTCATGGCGTCGCTGATATCGGGCGTCGCCTCACTCGCCGATCTGCACAAATTGTCGCGGATGGGCGGCAAGACGATCGCCATTTACCTGTTGACGACCGTGGCCGCGATTTGCATCGGCCTGACCCTCGTCAACACGCTGCGCCCGGGCGATTCGCTGCCTGATGAGGTTGCAGCCGATTTGCAAAGCACCTATCAGCAGGACATCGAACAGCGCGAGGGCGACGTCGAGTTTGCGCGCGAACGCGGACCGCTGCAGCCCATCGTGGACATGGTGCCGGAGAATGTCATCGGCGCGGCGGGCAGCAACCGAAACATGCTGCAGGTCGTGTTTTTCGCACTTTTCCTGGGGATCGGGCTGGTCCTGGTGCGTAATGAAAGTACCGAGCATGTCCTCAAGTTTTTCCAGGGCCTGAACGACGTCATCATCAAGATGGTCGACGTCATCATGCTGTATGCGCCGGTCGGCGTGTTTGCACTGATCGCCGATACCATTACCTCCATCGCCGGCGACAGCCTGACGTCGGTGCTCGAGTTATTGGGGTCGCTGGGCTTTTATTCGCTGGTTGTATTCCTCGGCCTGCTGCTGCACGTACTCATCGTTTACAGCAGCATGATCCATTTCCTGAGCCCGGTTTCCCTTCGCGAATTCTACCGGGGAATTTCACCGGCGCAGCTGCTGGCGTTTTCGACCAGCTCCAGCGCCGCAACGTTGCCGGTAACGATGGAGTGTGTGGAGGACAATCTCGGCGTCAAAAAGGAAGTCGCCTCATTTGTGCTGCCGCTTGGCGCCACCATCAATCTTGACGGCACGGCCCTATATCAGTCCGTCGCCGCGGTGTTCATTGCCCAGGCCCTCGGCATGCAACTCGATTTTGCTGCGCAACTGACGATCGTCCTGACCGCATTGCTGGCGTCCATCGGCGCCGCGCCGGTGCCGGGTGCCGGCCTCATCATGCTGGTGATCATCCTGGAGGCCATCGGCGTGCCGAGTGCCGGTGTTGCGCTGATCCTGGGTGTCGATCGCATCCTCGACATGCTGCGCACCACTGCCAACGTGACCGGCGACGCCACGGTCACGATCCTGGTCAATGCCTCGGAGGCCAAGGCCGATGCCGAAGAGAAGGCCGGAGACAGCCTGAGCGGCCTGTAGCGGAATTTCCTGGCAGCAGCTTTTGTGGGAGAGGCCTTTGTGGGAGCGGCTTTAGCCGCGATCGAGATGTCCAATCGCGGCTAAAGCCGCTCCCACAGAAGTAGTAGACAGCCTTGAGCAATCGCGGCTAAAGCCGCTCCCACAGAAGTAGTAGACAGCCTTGAGCAATCGCGGCTAAAGCCGCTCCCGCAGATGTAGTAGACAACCTTGAGCAATCGCGACTAAAGCCGCTCCCACGATATTAACCTTCGTCGTCGTCGAGATACATGCCGATGGTGCTGTAGCCACCATCGACATAAAGAATCTCGCCGGCGATCCCCGCGGCAAGGTCTGAGCACAGGAACGCCGCCGCGTTGCCGACGTCGTCGGGCGTAACGTTGCGGCGAATCGGCGCCACCTGTTCCATGTGCGTCAACATCTTTCGAAAACCGGCAATCCCGGCGGCCGCCAGTGTCTTGATCGCGCCGGCGGAGATACCGTTGACGCGTATGCCCTTCGGTCCGAGGTCCGCCGCCAGGAATCGCACATTGGCTTCGAGAGATGCCTTTGCCAGGCCCATGACGTTGTAATTGGGCACGGCGCGAACCGCGCCGAGGTAAGTCAGCGTCAGGATTGCCGCATTGCGATTTTCCATCATTGGCAGGAACGCCTTGGCGAGCGCGGCCAGGCTGTAGCTGGAAATGTCGTGCGCAATCTGAAAGCCCTCGCGAGTGACGCTCTCGATATAGGTGCCCGACAGCTGGTCGCGGGGCGCGAAGCCGACCGAATGTACCAGTACCTCGAGGCCGTCCCAGTCCTTACCGAGGCTTTCTACCACTGCATCGATCTGCTCGTCGCTGCCGACATCGAGCGGGTAGGTCAATGTCGAACCGAGTTCTGCCGCAAACTTTTCGACGCGCGGTTTGAGCTTGTCATTCTGGTAGGTAAAGGCGAGTTCCGCGCCTTCGCGGTGGAAGGCTTTGGCAATGCCCCAGGCGATCGATCGATCACTCGCGAGCCCGACGATGAGCGCACGCTTTCCGGCCATGAAGCCCATTTGCTTTCCCCTTTTATTTTTTTCGGGGTCAGATCCCGCTCTGACCCTAGTTAGCCAAGCTCTGACCGGTTGTTAGCTAGACTGTGCCGTCACGTCGACGTACATCGTCAACTTCTGACCCGGTCTCAATATCTTGTTCCTGTCGATGTTGTTCCAGCGCACCAGGTCGCTGATCGTGACCCGGAATCGGCTGGCAATCAAATACAGGGAGTCGCCGCTGCGCACGGTGTAGTTCAGTTTCCGGGTCGTGCCGGCCGCCGCACTCGAGTTTCCCGGCACCGCTTGCTGGGTCCAGACGACCAGCTTCTGGCCGATCGCGAGCGTGTCCCTGGGCGCCATGCCGTTCCATGCTGCCAGCTCGCGGATGCCGACTCCGTAGCGCTGGGCGATGCTCCAGAAGCTGTCGCCGGCGATCACTACGTGGTCTACACGGTTGCCGCTGCGAACCCTGTTCTGTTTTTTTGCGCGGCGCGAGTCAGCGCTCTGGCTGTAAGCCGACAACGGTTTACTGGCCATCGGGATCATCAGGTGCGCGCCGGCACGAATGGTATTGCCACGAATGCCGTTGGCGCTGCGAATCGACGCAAGCGTCGTATGGTATTGCTCGGCAATCTCCGACAGCGTTTCGCCGTTTCGCACCTGGTGGCGCAACCAGCGAACGCGTTCGTCCTGAGGTATCACAGCCAGTGCTTCGCTGAAGACATCGACTGCATGCGCCGGCAGCAGCAGTTGGTGCGGTCCCGCGGGATCGGTGGCCCAGCGATTCAGCCCCGGGTTGTAGGCGTACAGGGTGTCGAGATCGAGGCCGGCGAGTTCCGCGGCAAGCGCGAGATCGAGCTGTCCGCCGATGTCGGCAACCGCGAATTGCGGCTCGTCGACCAGTGCCGGCAGGGTCAGGCCGAAAGCGCCCGGGTTCTTGACGATTGCGACCAGCGCAATCAGTCGCGGCACGTAGGCACGGGTCTCTTTCGATAGCGAAAGGCTGAAGAAATCCGTCGACTGTGAGCGCGCCTTGTTTTTTCGCACGGCGCGCAGCACGTTGCCTTCGCCCGAATTGTAGGAAGCGATCGCCAGCAGCCAGTCGCCGTCCATCAATTCGTGGAGGTAATTCAGGTAGTCGAGTGCGCCGCGGGTGGAATCGACGATGTCACGACGGCCGTCGTACCACCAGTTCTGGCGGATGCCGAAACGGCGTCCCGTTCCGGGAATGATTTGCCAGAGACCGGCCGCGCGGCCGTGTGAATAGGCGAACGGGTCGAAGGCACTCTCGACGACCGGCAACAAGGCGAGATCGAGCGGCAGGCCGCGCGCTTCGACCTCGTCCACGATGTACGGCAGGTAGCGCTGCGCGCGGGTAAAAACCCGGTTCAGGTACTCGGGGTGGCGAACGTACCAGTTGAGCTCTGCTTCGACCCGCCGGTTGATGATGGCCGGCAGCGAAAATCCGCGGCGCAGGCGCTTGAGCAGGTCGCGTGACTCTTGCGGAGGAACCGCGCCGACGTGGGTAAAACCATTCAGTTCGCGCCACAGCGGGTCTTCGTAGGTCAGCGGCGGTTCGTCGAGCAGCGAATAAGCGGGCGCGGCGCGGAAATTGCCCAGCGAGGGCAGGCCCGGTTCCGCGAACAGCTCGCCGGCAGCCGCCGTCGCCCCGCCAAGGGCCAGGCATGCGGCGGTCAGGAGTCGAAAAAAGGACGTCTTTCCCTGTTTTAATTCTTGCATCGGGATATCCTACGCACGCACAGACGCTTCGCAAGTATCGGCGTCACAGAGCAAATGCCGGCCTGCCGGCAATGGAAATTTATGTGACACAGGTTGCATCGGAACCGCAGACGCGATTTACGGCCGTCGCTCGATGGCTCAATACGCCGTTCGGCGCATCGCTTTTGGCCCAGGAAGCGCGCCTCGTGGAGGAGGCTTTCGACGGCATTTTCGGCGAACAGTGCCTGCAGCTGGGCCTGTGGGGCGAGGCCAACACCTTTCTCAGGTTCGCGCGGACCCAGCGCGCGGCCCTCATTGCCGATGCGCCGAACGTCAGCGGAGACGAGAAACCGGGCGCCATCGGCCACCTGCACCGGCTGCCGGTGGCCAGCGAGTCGGTGGATGCCATCCTGCTGCCGCACACCCTCGATTACAGCGACAATCGCTCTCACGCCATCCTGCGCGAAGCGGACCGCGTGCTGCACCCGCATGGCCACCTGGTGGTGCTCGGCTTCAAACCAGGCGGCCTGTGGGGCCTGAGGCGGCTCATTCCCGGCGCCGGGCTGCCGCCGGACGCGGTCAAGCTGATATCGGACCGCCAGCTGTCCGACTGGCTGAAACTCCTGGACATGCGGATTCACGGGGTTACCCGGTTCTTCTTCCGCTGGCCACTGCCGGGCAACAAGGGCAATTCGAGTCAGAAGTGGGAAAGCCGCGGGCGCCGCTTCTGGCCGGAACTGGCAGCCTGCTACATGCTCACCGCCCAGAAACGGGTCGTGACGCTGACCCCGGTGAAAAAACCATGGCGCGCGCGACCGAAAGTGGTCGGCGGCATCGTGGAGCCGACGACCCGGGTTTCCCGGATCCATTTTGACCGCAACGATTGATATCTACACGGACGGTGCCTGCAGGGGCAATCCCGGTCCGGGCGGATGGGGTGTAGTGCTGATTGCCGGCAAACATCGCAAGACGCTGTACGGCGGTGAGACCAATACCACCAACAATCGCATGGAATTGACCGCCGTCATCGAGGCGCTGAAGGCGCTGAACGGTTCGCGCAAGGTCGTGTTGCATACGGACTCGCGGTACGTCAAAGACGGGATCACCAGCTGGCTCGCAAACTGGAAGCAGCGGGGCTGGAAAACCGCGGGCAAGAAGCCCGTGAAGAACCAGGATTTGTGGCAGTCACTCGACGAGGCGGTCGCGCGTCACGACATCGAGTGGCGCTGGGTCAGGGGGCATGACGGCAACCCGGGCAACGAAGAGGCCGATGCGCTCGCCAACCGGGGCATTGACGAACTGGTTTAGTATTGTGGGAGCGGCTTTAACCGCCATGTCCACCCGTGGGAGCGGCTTTAGCCGCGATATCCACCTGTGGGAGCGGCTTTAGCCGCGATCGAGATTTTCAACTCGTTACCCGGTATCTTCTTGTGTTCGCGGCTGAAGCCGCACCCACAGCCAGATAGAGCGAGTTCGCCGCAACCAGCCAGGAACAAAAATCCAGTGAGGCAAGTAGTTCTAGATACGGAAACAACGGGACTGTCGATCGGGCAGGGGCACCGCATCATCGAAATCGGTTGCCTGGAACTGGTCAAC
>JAWWCT010000118.1:0-5833 GCA_033720315.1 Woeseiaceae bacterium
ATCCGCGCCAGCGGACACGCTGCCGCGACTGCAGGTTCATTTCTGGGTCAGACTTCCTGACAAATCTGTTCAAATGAAATACGTAGTTTCGTATATCTGGCAACCCGATGGCGCGTACGCAGTCGTTTGTTTCCCCGGGCCGAGAGACATATGGTACAGAACAAACGTTTACAGCATCTTACGCGAAGGAATCGACGGAAAATGTTTCCGAGCTGAAAGCAACTGGGGTCGCGCGATAAAAGGAATCCTGCCGTGAGTAGGACGAGCAGCCTAACAAATCGCTTCACTGGGCACCTGGTGAATCTGTCACGCCTATTGTGCGGTCTATTCTTTGTAAAAGGCGAGAGCCGCGTCAGCTGCTGGCGCCAGTGAGCTAGTCCCTCGGGCAGCAGGATACAGCACGAATGAGATTCTTTTTGATAGTTCTATTGGTCGCATTGGTATCGGGGCCCTCGAATGCCGACGAAGATCGTATCGCCAACGCAAAACGGGTGCTTGCTGAAAAGTTGTACGCCGGTAATTCTCAAAGCGCCAAAGAACGTCTCGGGACGTTGGGACTTGATCCTGACGATCTCGATCGGGCCGTTAAGCGATTAATCGCCGGATATGCTGATTGCATCATTGACGAAATGGTAGCTCAGGTACAGCAACAGTCCCTTTCAGTATCGACACTGCTTGATTCGGTGGATGGTCCAAATACAGACGCAGCCAAAGATCTTATGGCAGCCTTAGATCTGGAAGCTGTCGAGGAAAGAACTCTGATCTGCAAATACACCGTGGATCAGGAGGTTGGACTGGTACTTGAATAATGCTGCCGCCAAACAGGTCGGTGTAACATCCACACGGGCTGCTGGTGCCAGTAAGCCACAACGTCAGGCGGCGGAGAAGAAATATGCAGTTTGCTGGGTCATACAGTCGAAGCGAGCGATTTTGGCTATGGACGCTCGGAATATTCGGATTCATCGGCATTAACGGAGCATTTCTTTTTGGCGCCCTGTATCGACCAGGTGCCCTCGAGGCCGCGCTGACCAACCCTATCGCTGCTGCGTTTATCGTTGAAGCTGTCGTTCTGGTCGGCGTATTTGCCTACCTGTTCCATAAATGGGGCGTGAGCCAACTCGGATGGGGTTGGTTCGTATTGCTCTCGTACCTGGGAAGCATGGCCTTCGCCATCCCGATTGTCTTGCTATTCAGGGGCCGACGGTGGCAAGCAGGCGCAGTTCGCGATAACGACACTTGATGGTCGGCGCACACGGTGCCGAAATCGCATGCCTTGACCTTGCGCCCTATTTACGCCGTTCCAGATCCTTTTCCAGCCGGTCGAGCGTTTCCATTGCAGTCAGGCATTGCGCCGCGCTGGCATTCGGTTCGCGTTTCTCCTTGATGGCGGCGAAAAACTCGCGGTCCTGCAACTCGATGCCGTCCATCGAGACGTCGACTTTGGAGACGTCGATCGGTTCTTCCTTGCCGTCGACCAGATCGTCGTAACGTGCGATGTAGGTGCCGTTGTCGCAGATGTAGCGGAAGAAGGAGCCGAGCGGGCCGTCGTTGTTGAACGACAGCGACAGGTTACAAATGGCGCCCGATGGCGTCTTCATGCCGATGCTCATGTCCATGGCTATGCCGAGTTCCGGGTGCATCGGGCCCTGCAGCGCGTACACGTCCGATGCGACCTCGCCGGTCTGGTACTGGAACAGGTCGACGGTGTGGCAGGCGTGGTGCCACAACAGGTGATCGGTCCAGCTCCTCGGCTGGCCGAGTGCGTTCAGGTTGCTGCGACGGAAGAAGAACGTTTGCACGACCATCTGCTGAATCTTGAGTTCTCCCGCCTGAATCCTGTTGCGCACCCACTGGTGGCTCGGGTTGAAGCGTCGCGTATGACCGATCATGGCGATCATGCCGGTTTCCTTTTGCACCTCGACGATGCGTTTTGAATCGGCGAGCGAATCGGCCATCGGGATTTCGACCATGACGTGCTTGCCGGCACGCATCACCTGTTCGGCCTGGTCGGCGTGGATTTGCGTCGGGCTGGTGAGGATCGCGGCCTCGACACCGGGTTGTGCGAGTGCCTCGTCGAGATCGGTGGTCCAGTGGGGAATGCCGCGTTTCCTGGCGACGGCTTCGGTGCTGTCGGGACTGCCACCGGCGATGCTGGCGACTTCAATGCCGTCGATTCGCTCGAGGGCATCCAGATGCTTGTTGGCAAATGCGCCCTGGCCGACCATGCAGATTTTCATACGATTGTTACCTTTATTCCGTTGGGTTACTAGTAGATTTCATTGATCTTCGATGATGATGTTGCCGACCGAGGTGTTCGAACCGGGCACGTGGTTGAATCGGTATACCTCGCGTGCCTTGTCGGACAGGGCGCCGCGCATGATGAGCCACATCACCATCTCGATGCCTTCGGAGCCGGCCTCACGCACGTATTCGATGTGCGGCAGTTTTCGCAGCCGCCCCGGATTCGCGGTCAGGTCGTCCATGAACTGCTTGTCCCATTCGAGATTGACGAGCCCGGCACGTTCGCCGTGCAACTGGTGCGACATGCCGCCGGTACCGAACACGACGACGCGCAGGTCCTCGTCGAACGATTCGACGGCGCGGCGAATCGCCTGGCCAAGCGCATAACAGCGGTTGCCGGTGGGTGGCGGGTACTGGATGACATTGACGCAAAGCGGGATGACCTTGAACGGCCATTCCTCGGGGGTCCCGCACATCAGGTTCAATGGCACGGTAAGCCCATGATCGACCGGCATGTCATTGACGATCGTCATGTCAAATTCCTCGAGGATGAGCGATTCGGAAATGTGCCAGGCCAGTTCGGGATGACCCTTGACGACGGGTACCTTGCGCGGACCCCAGCCTTCGTCTGCGGGAGGAAATTCCTCGGCCACGCCGATGGCGAACGTCGGAATGATCTCCAGTGAAAACGCGTTGGCGTGATCGTTATAAACCAGGATGGCAACGTCGGCATCGGCTTCCGCCATCCATTTCTTGGAAGGCTCGTATCCCGCGAACAGGGGTTTCCAGTAATCGTCCCCGGTCTTGCCGAGATCGATAGCTGCGCCGATGGCCGGCACGTGCGACGTCGCAACGCCCGCTATGATTTTTGCCATGCTGATCAGTTGCTCTTTGCTTGTTGCGATTTACTGCGATTGTTGTCGATTGGTCGTCCGCCACTCAGCATCATTTGCGCGTACTCCTCGCCGGACATGCCACACATTTTACCGGCGATGTACTGGAACGACTTGCCATCGGTCGCTCCCAGTTTGGCGGTGTAATAGATATTGCCGCCGACCTTGATCATGCCCAGCCAGTCCCTCTCCAGGATGGTGCGCCGCTGCTCTTCCGTCAGCGGGAAGCGATCCAGATAGCCTGCCTCGTCTGCAAGAAAAGCCTCGCGATTTTCTGCCTTCGAAAGTGACATACAAAACATGTTCAGGTGATAGCCTTCTCTCGAGCGATCACTGTTGAACAGGTAGGTACCCGGTATGTCTTCGAACTCGGCCTTGTCCTGCGACATCATTGTCCTTCTTGCTTTACCGTCGCCCGCGGGATCATAACAAATGCCTGGCACGTCAATATTGGGATTCTAGTGATTTGAGTTTTTTTGATCGCGACGCAAGAAAAACTCAGTGCATAGGCAATTTTTCTCAAGGATTATCCTATAGCATAAACCGGTCCGAGGCAGGATTCGAGGGTACCGTCCGGTGGGGATTCCGGCGGCAACCGACCACGAGAAATCGAATACCCGGCCACTTAACCAGGATGCTGAATGCACGCCACTCAATCACTCATTCCCTGTACGCAAATGCGAGGCGGCACGTCGAAGGGAACGTTTTTCCTGGCCGACGATTTGCCTGCCAACGATTCGCTACGTGATTCGATATTGCTCGCCGTGATGGGAGGGCCGGACAACCTGCAGATCGATGGCGTCGGTGGCGGACATCCGCTGAGCAGCAAGGTTGCCATCGTGAGTCGCTCGTCGCGTGCGAAAAACGATATCGACTACCTGTTCCTGCAGATCAGCCCGACCGGCGGTACGGTCTCGACTGCGCAGAACTGCGGCAACATGCTGGCAGCCGTCGGGCCGTTCGCGATCGAGCGCGGCCTGGTCAAGGCCGCCGACGGGCGAACCACCGTCAGGGTTCACATGCTCAACAGCGGCAACGACTGCGAGTTGACCGTGGAGACGCCCGGCGGACGTGTAGAGTACGAGGGCGACGCGCGTATCGACGGCGTACCCGGCGCGGCGGCGCCGATCATCTGTGACTATGTCGATCTTGCCGGATCGATATGTGGGGCGATGTTGCCCACCGGCAATCCGGTCGACGTATTTGATGGCATCGAGACCACGTGTATTGACAATGGCATGCCGGTGGTCGCGATGCGTGCCACGGATCTGGGCATCAGCGGCTACGAGGCGCCGGAGGAGCTCGACAGGAACTCGGCGCTGAAAGAAAAACTGGAACGCATTCGCCTCGAGGCCGGTCCGGCAATGCAACTTGGCGACATAAGTGACAAAAGCGTGCCGAAACTGTCGTTGCTGGCTGCCGCGCAACACGGCGGGGCGATCAGCACGAGGACGTTTATTCCGCACGACTGTCACAAGTCGATCGGCGTGCTCGGCGCGGTGACGGTGGCAACGGCATGCATATTGCCGGATACGGTGGCGGCAGGGATGGCGGTGATTCCGGACGGCGCTGAAAAACTCATGGACATCGAGCACGCGGCCGGATCGCTAAGGACACGCCTGGTTACCAGGCGCACGGGACGGGAACTGTCGGTGCTGCGCGCCGGGGTAATTCGCACCGCGCGGATGCTGTTTACCGGCTATGTGTGTGTTCCGCGGTCGGTGTGGGACAACCGAGAGCAAATCGGCGAGTCGGAGCAGGCTGTCGCCCATGCGTAGCTGTATGCCGCCGGATCCGGACACACGGACACCGGACTATGTCGCGCCGGCCGGTGCCTGCGATGCACATTGTCACGTATTTGGACCGGGCGACGTGTTCCCCTATGCAGAGACTCGAAAATACACGCCGCCCGACGCGCCGAAGGAAAAACTGTTCGAGCTGCACCGGAAACTCGGTATCGAGCGTGCCGTCATCGTGCAGGCGAGTTGTCACGGTACGGACAACAGTGCGATGCTCGATGCCATCGCAGCGAGCGGCGGGCGTTATCTCGGTATATGCAATGCCGAGCCGGATTTCTCCGATGAGCAGTTCGCGGAATTGCACAATGGCGGTATCCGCGGCGTGCGCTTCAATTTCGTGAAACACCTGGGCGGCGCACCGGATCTCGCAAAGATGTGGAATATCGTCAGGCACATCGAGGACCTGCCCTGGCAGGTGGAGTTGCACTTCGATGCCGGCGATCTGCTCGAATACGAGCAGGTGATCGACGATATTCCGTTGCCGGTGGTGATCGACCACATGGGCCGGGTTCCGGTGGCCGATGGCGTTGAGCAGGCCCCCTTTCAGGCACTGCTGGAAAAGTTTGCCGACAGCGATAATCTGTGGATCAAGGTATCGGGATCGGAACGTATTTCGGCGGCCGGCCCGCCGTTCAGCGACGCGGTGCCGTTCGCCAAAGCCCTGATCGGGACTGCGCCGGACCGCGTCATCTGGGGCACCGACTGGCCGCACCCCAACATCAGCAAATTCATGCCGAACGATGGTGACCTCGTCGACCTGATTCCGGCGATGATACCGGACGAAAAAACACAAAGGTTGGTGCTGGTGGAGAATCCGCAACGCTTGTTCGGATTCCCGCCGCCCGGAAACGAAGTTTGAAGGTGCAACTATGAGCAAGGGATCGAAGACAGCACTGGTGG
>JAWWCT010000119.1:0-5641 GCA_033720315.1 Woeseiaceae bacterium
GATCGCCTGATGTCACAGGGCATCGACCCGAGTGGGACCGTGTGGACTTACGTCGACATGGGCATCAACGGAACCATAGACTTCCGCTATATCGACGGCATATCCGATTCGTCACAACAGGTTGTCATGACACAGTTCGCCGGTGAGAAGGTTCAGGGTACGCGACTTGCCGATCACGATGCGGATTCGGGTTGGTAAAAACAAGAACAATAAATAGCAGACTGATTTAACTATCAGTGTACGGAAGCGACAGGCTCTCCGTTATCTTTAGAATAAACCAATGTCGTTTCACCAATTCGAATCACGTCACCGTTATTCAAAACCATCGGTTCGATGTCTTCGGAAACAAGTTGCTCGTTGATGTGCAAACCGTTGACACCCAGCACAGTCAACTTGTGACATTTCATAGTCGCATCCCAGTCGAACGCACAATGACGCGGCGCGGCAAAATCATCGAAAACCTTTATGTCGGATCCGCGCGCATTGGATCGCCCGACAATGCGTCGGGCAAACGGAAGGCGATAATGAAGTATGCCCTCGATACCTGGGCCGCTGATCTGCAAAACGAACGGTGATTCAAGCACGTCGTTGTTAACTCCTGCTCATGCGCATTGAATCATTGCGACCAATTATGGCACAGAGCTCACCAGAATGAAGCTAGGGCCGGATTCGCTTAGCAATATAGTAAAAAATTCAGGAATTTGGCGTCCGACCAGACTCACTAGGCAGATCACCGAAGTAGACAAAGGTCGTTGATCAAATTCAATAAAATTGGACCAATTTGGAACTTGGATAATTGTCGTTGAAATTTCTGACTCAGGGGTTTCAATTGTTCAGCAAATATTATGTACCTTGCGATCATCGAGTCGGACAGTTAGAAAATAGGTTCTGCACAAACTAATTTTTGCTTTCTAGGATGATGCCAGTCACCAATATAATTTAGCGCCCAACCGGTTCCTTCGGCAAAAGTATGCAATTCATCCTGACTATACTTCCAATTTCTATTGGCGTGCGACAGAGATTGGGGATTAGCAGCACTATCTCCCTCAAAGAAGGTAAAAAAGAACTTAGAATTAGGTTTAGCTTTGGTACGAAGGTTGACCAAGCATTTTTTGATGTCATAAGGCACAAGATGTGTAAAAAGGGATTGCGCAATAGCGTAGTCAAATGGCTTGGCAAATGAAAAATCGAAATCGTATCCAAACCCGAAAACTGGCGATTTGCTTTTTACCAGCCCAAATTTCAATTCATTGGCGAGACCTAATCGAACTAGCTCCTCTTCAGCCTCAAGACCAAAGTAGTTGCCCTCATTGAGGAACGGGATAAGGAGTTGTCCGAGCCGGAGTGGACCACAGGCAATATCAATAAATATATGATTCGGTCTCAATCCGTTAGCTACTAGAAACTGAAATTGAAGCAATCCAATACCAAACCACATTTCGGCGTCGTCGCCGCCAACAAAAGCTCGATATCCCATGTGGGCAATGCGCTCCCGTGTTGGGAGTGTTTTGTGGTCAAAGCTCATGCGAATGATTCCGACAGCAGTAATAAAGGCTACCCATTTGTCTCAATTCGTTGATCGATCTAGTTTACGTACTTACTTGCGTTTATTTGCAGCGGAGAATTGGTGGGCCCCCGGGGAATCGAACCCCGAACCTGCGGATTAAGAGTCCGTTGCTCTGCCTAATTGAGCTAGAGGCCCTATGAGTCGGATTGACAGATTTGCAGCAATCTTTTTTCTAAGCACTAACCAATGTGAACTAGCCACTCGCGCTTCAATTTGCCCGACAGGGTAAATTGGGGTGGACGATGGGACTCGAACCCACGACGACCAGATCCACAATCTGGGGCTCTACCAACTGAGCTACGCCCACCATTGATTCTAACTATTCGCCGAACTGACTTAGTCAGTCCATATATTTAATCACTAAAGGTAAGTTTTCACCTACCTTATTTCCACGATGTCAAATCGCAGGAAAACTTGGCGCGCCCGGCAGGACTCGAACCTGCAACCCTCGGCTTAGAAGGCCGATGCTCTATCCGGTTGAGCTACGGGCGCTTCCAAAAATGATTGGTCGGGGCAGCCAGATTTGAACTGGCGACCCTCTGCTCCCAAAGCAGATGCGCTACCAGGCTGCGCCATGCCCCGATGCCAGGTCGCTACATTGTAGCGGCCAGTCTCCGTTCCGCCGAGGCCAGGCTCCGCGGGGGCACGATGATACGTGCGGCCCCCGGGGCAGTCAATTTGAGGAAGGCATTTATATGACGTAAATCCGTGACTTAGATGGCTTCTTTTGCGCCGGGCCTGGCTTTGGTATCGTGCCCGGGATCATCGCTTGGACCTGGGGAAACTCTATGAGACGGACGCTGTCCCTGTTGCTGCTGTGCGCATTGGCGAAGGCTGGCCTGGCGCAGGACACGGTACCCGCGCATCCGCATATCCGGCTCGAGACGACTGAGGGGACGATCGTGCTGGAGCTCGACGGCCGCCGGGCACCACTGACCGTGGCCAATTTCCTCGGGCTCGTCGACAGCGGCTATTACGACGGAACAATTTTCCACCGCGTCATTCCGGGCTTCATGATCCAGGGCGGCGGTTATACGAGCGACCTCAAGGAAAAGGAGTCCGGCGACCCGATACCCAACGAATCGGGTAACGGCCTGGCCAATATTCGTGGCACCATCGCCATGGCGCGGACGTCGGACCCGCACTCCGCTCAGGCGCAGTTTTTCATCAACGTCAACGACAATGACTCATTGAATCCGCAGGCGGATCGCTGGGGTTACGCGGTGTTCGGTTATGTCATTGAAGGCATGGATGTCGCGGACAAGATCGTCAACGTGCGCACCGGGCCTGCCGGTCAGTTTTCGCGTGACGTACCAGTATCGCCGATCGTGCTCACCAAAGCATCGCGCGTCAGTTACGACGACTGATAGTTTGCAGGCAGGATCGTGACGACACTGTTCATTTCGGATTTGCACCTCGATGCGACACGCCCCGAGGTCTCCGAGCAGTTTCTGAAATTTCTCAAGGACGAGGCCACGCATGCTGATGCGCTTTATATCCTGGGCGACCTGTTCGAAACCTGGGTCGGCGACGATGACCCGAATCCGCACTACGCGACCATTAAAGCCGGTCTGCGCGGGCTGAAGAGTCACCGTGTGAAAGTATTCTTCATGCACGGTAACCGTGATTTCGCGATCGGCGATCGCTTCGCCAGCGAGACGGGTGTGCAGCTCCTGCCAGATCCCCATATCGCCGAGCTGTATGGCGAGCAGGTGTTATTGAGTCACGGCGATCGCTACTGCACCGATGACATCAAGTATCAGACCGTGCGCAAGATGAGGCGCGACCCGGTGTGGCTGCAGAACATGCTGAATAAACCGTTGCGCGAGCGGCTGGCTTTCGCCGAAAAAGCCCGTGCTGCCAGTGCCGCACACGGTGGCGCGGCCAACGAAAAGATCATGGATGTCAATCAGGGTGCCATCGAGCGCGCCCTGCTGCGCGCGAATGTCGACACGATGCTGCACGGCCATACGCATCGGCCCAATATCCACCGATTTACCATCGACGGTCAGCCGGCGGTGCGCATCGTCCTCGGTGACTGGTTCGAGCAGGGCAGCGTCGTGCGCTGGGACAAGAACGGGCCGAAGCTGGAGGTTTTGGTTCGGTAACAAGAATGAGTCGCGGCTAAAGCCGCTCCCACGGTTTAGATTGTCGCGGCTAAAGCCGCTCCCACGGTTTAGTTTGTCGCAGCTAAAGCCGCTCCCACGGTTTAGTTTGTCACGGCTAAAGCCGCTCCCACGGTTTAGTTTGTCGCGGCTAAAGCCGCTCCCACGGTTTAGTTTGTCGCGGCTAAAGCCGCTCCCCAATCCGCCCGCAGTGGCAAAATGGAGGTGCCTGGTGAGCGCGGATTGATCTTTAGTCGGTAGCGAAGAATATTGCTCCTTTCCACAACAAGGCGATCGCGCCTATAGCCGCTCACACAATTTATATGCCCGAGACCTGGGGGACACCCGAGTGGAAACGGAACTGCTCGTCCGGGGTGCTGATCAGGCTCGTTTCCAGGGATTTGAGTTGATCGAGTCTTTGCTTGCATTGCCTGTCATCGATTTGCAATTCCGTTTTCGTAAACTCGAGATAGTGCTCGAAGTGCCGCGCCTCCGAGTCGAGCAGCCCGGCGTAGAATTTGCCGAGCTTGTCGGGAAGCCTCGGGGCGAGTGCGGCAAACCGCTCGCAGGAACGCGCTTCGATCAACGCGCCGACCAGCAACAGGTCCAGCAGTCGCTCGGGCTCGTCAGGCCGTACGGCATCGCGCAACGATCCGGCGTAGCGTGACGCCGATACGTGTGCGAAGGGTATGGACAGTTCGTCCATGATGTCGCGCACCTGTTCGAAGTGCCGCAATTCCTCGCGCGCAAGGCGTGACATGCGGTGGGCCAGCGCCGGTCGGTCAGGGTAGCGATAGATGAAACCCAGGGCTGTCGATGCTGCCTTGAGTTCGCAGTTGGCATGGTCGAGCAGCAACTCCGGCAATCGGCTGACCGCTTCGTCGAGCCAGGCTTCCGGCGTCGGGCTGTCGATGAACGCCGCGATGTTGCCCGGTAGCGCTACGGTCACAGCCAACGCAGCACCTCGGCCGCCGTCTGCAGTCGATCTTCGGGCTTCTTGGCGAGCAACAGGTTGATGACCGGCTGGTACTTGGCGAGACGCTCGGGCAGCGTCGGAATCGGATCCTCGACGTGCCTGAAGATGATGGCCATGGCATTCTCATCCATATACGGTTTCTCGCCGGTGAGCATTTCATAAAAGATGACGCCCAGCGAATAGATGTCGCTTCGCTCGTCCACTTCGTGCCCGCGCCCCTGCTCCGGGCTCATGTAATAGGGCGTGCCGAAAATGCGTTCGCTGCCGGTAATATCCTCCTGCTTGAACATTCGTTTCGCAAGGCCGAAATCGATCAGGGCAACGCTGCCGTCTTTTCGCAGCATGACGTTTCCGGGTTTCAGGTCGCGGTGCAGTATGCCGACGTTGTGCAGATTCGAAAGCGCACTGGCCACCTGGCGGCCGAATTCCACTGCATGCTTTTCCGGGATGCCGATTTTCAGTCGATCCTTCAGGCTGCCGCCGGGAAGGTATTCCATCGCGATATGCGCGTGGTCGTCGCTGACACCCAGATCGTAGATACGCACGATGTTGGGATGATCCAGCTCCGCGATCATCTCGTATTCCTGGAGAAAACGATCGA
Source organism: Woeseiaceae bacterium (assembly GCA_033720315.1). GTDB lineage: Bacteria > Pseudomonadota > Gammaproteobacteria > Steroidobacterales > Woeseiaceae > SZUA-117. The sequence continues at coordinate 5,250 of JAWWCT010000119.1, forward strand.
ACGCGCCAATCCCGTCGGAGAAGTCCGGCACTTGCCGCATCACCTTGAGCACCATCTTCATGCCCGCCGATTCCTTTTCGGCCAGGTAAACGGCAGAGTGATCGCTGACCGCGAGCCGTTTCAGGAATCGATAACCCTTGACCAGCGGTTGCAAGCCGCTTTCCAGGTCGCCGACGAACAGGGAACCGGTCGAGGCCACGCGGCGTTTCGCCAGCAACAGCTGTTCCATGCTCTGGATGAGTTCGTCGTGGGCGATCCTGTCGCGGCTGGTCACCGCGCCTGCGCCGATTTTCCGGGCCTCGTCGTGGCCCCGCTTGCTGAAGTAGACAACGGCAGGAAAACCGCGTTGCTTCACGAATTGTCTCAGGGTCGCGAGCGGGTCACGTTTTCCC
>JAWWCT010000120.1:0-5634 GCA_033720315.1 Woeseiaceae bacterium
GTGCGATTGCGGTAATCGATGCGGAATGTCCCGGATCGATCGGAGACGGTGCCGGTCAGCCATTCGTAGCCGCTGCTGCCGTCGTAGCGGGCATCGGCATAGCGCTCGCCGACGAAATCGATCGCGTAGGCTTCCCACCTCGAGGCACGGTCCCAGGGTGGTTGCGGGCGACGGCTCTGGAAAATCAGCGAATCGTCCAATAGCCACTCCGTTACCAGCGAAGGCATGCCCGTCAACCGGTTGCCACCGTGCGCCTCGATGGCCCGGTCAACGAGATTGGCAGCGATCTCGCCTGGCCGGTTGTCGAACCGCTCGGCTGGCACCGTGGACGCCGGCAGCGGGGCCTCGCTGCGACTGCAGGCCGCCGTGACAATCAGGATGAGTAAACAGATCGGTACGCGCATGGTTTGGCTCCGGCATGGAACGGTAATGCCAGCATAGCGGCTTGTGCGAGTTCAGGTCTTGCCGGATTCTTGGAGATTGTTTGCCGAATCCTGACAGGCCTGGGTGTCAGCGCGCGTGAGCCGCAGGACTCATCGGACTGCGCCGAGCAATCTGCAGTAACCAGGGTGATGTACGGACCTGCGACTCGTCACGCCACATTTTTTCAGGCGGCGAGGTCCGTCGCCCGAATTGACATTGAGTTTTGCTTTGAAAGGCCGCTAATTTCCGGAAAACGCCGAGTTGAAACTGTCCTGCCGGACACAACGGCATTTTCTTACGGGCTCCTGGCTGCCGTGGTCAAGGGTCTTGCAATAAAGCACGAAGCTCGGCGGACAGGACGCCCGGTCGCGAAATGCGCTTTTGGCCGGATCGGCTGCACAGCCCGTGACCGAGAGTGCGCAGATCCCGAGGGATAGCCAGCCTGTAGATTGCCACTTCAAGGCACGCATTTTGTCACCTCCCGCAGGTCCCATAGCTTGCGAAACAGTCGTATCGACAAGCTACGCGCAGGGCCCGGAAATCGCTTGAAAAATGCGCCTGGAAAATTCAAAGATTTCGGTAAAAAGCCGTGTTCGCCCTTTAACTTTGCTGAAATTGCATATAGAAGGAGTAGAGCGAGGCTGCGTGCCCGCAGCACCTGGTCATACCGGTTTGTGAAACAGTAATAGCACCCATGTCGCCCCGCATTCGCATCGCAGACCTGACGCTGGACACCGGTCGGCGAACGCTGGCCCGAGGCCAGCAAAAGATCCCGTTGGGGCCGCTGACCTACAAATTGCTGCTCGCATTGGTCGAGGTGGCGCCGGAGATTGCAACTCACGACTATCTGGCCGATTCGGTCTGGCGCGGCCGGGTTGTCAGTCCGGGGACGATCAGCCAGCGAATCAAATTGCTGCGCGACGCACTGTCGGACGATGCGGCGAATCCACGATACATCCAGGTGCTGCATGGACAGGGCTACCGGCTGATTCCTCCGGTGAACGCCTTGCCGGCCGAAAACGGGGATCGGCGTCGCCGGATCGGCTTGGCCGGGGTCGCTGCCAGTCTTGCGCTCGTGGCCGTACTCGCAGCATTCAAATGGTTTGGTGCAGTGCCTGACGATACGTCGCATAACGCCGGATCAGTCGCCGTGCTGCCATTCGTCGATATGAGCCCCGAGCAGGACCAGGAATATTTTGCCGACGGCATCGCCGAGGAAATTCTGAACCTGTTGGCTGTAACGAACGAAGTTCGAGTCATTGCACGCACGTCATCGTTCTCGTTCAAAGGCCGCAATGCAGATATTGGCACGATCCGTGACGTGCTCAATGTTGCCCACGTACTGGAAGGCAGCGTTCGCAAATATGGCGACAGCGTGCGAATTTCGGCTCATCTGGTGGACACGGGGACCGGCGAGCGTATCTGGTCGGACACATTTGATCGCGAGGTTGGCGATATCCTGTTGCTGCAATCCGAAATCGCAGCCTCCGTCGCAGCCGCGCTCAAGGTCGAGCTGCTGGGCGCCGGAGAATCGCGGCATGCGGCTATCGAAACCGTGAATCCCGATGCTTTCGATTTTTACCTGCGCGGCCTCAAGCAGCTCAGCGTCCTGTCGGAGGCATCTTTACTCAGCGCCAGTCGGAATTTTCAGCAAGCGATCGATCGGGACCCATCCTTTGCGCAGGCTTATTACGGCCTGGGCATGGCTGATCTCTGGCAAGTGATCGCAGCGGTGGTTCCGCAGAAGGAATATCGACTGAAGATACGTGAGGTTGTCGACCGGGGCCTGGCGCTTGCACCGGATCATGCCGGTCTTACTGCACTCGAAGGAGTGCTCGCGTTTTACGACAGAGATTTCGCGCTCGCCGAGGAACGCTTGCGGCGCGCGATGATGATGAAACCATCGGACGTCTGGATTCGAACGATGTATGCCGGATTGAAGTTGGATCAGAGTTTTCCGCGCGAGGCGCTTGAAACGGCATCGTTGACGTATGAACTCGATCCATTGAACTGGTTGCCTTATACCACCCTGGTATTCAGTAATATCGATCTCGCCAATGCTGACGAAGCACTCAAATCTGCATCACGATTGGCGGAGGTCTCACCGGCCGATGATGCCAATGGCGCATCAATGTCAGGGCTTATCAAAATACTGCTTCGCGGCGACATGGCCGGCGGCATTCGTGACTGGATGGTCGTAACGCACGAGAACACGTTCAGTCATGAACGTACGAACATGCTTGCCATTGCTTTTTATTCGATCGGCGACACACGTCAGGGTGACTTCTGGCTCGAGAAGGCGCTGCAGGAGGCGCCCGGCCGGACCTTCACACGTGCAGTGCAGGCATACCGTGCCGTCATCGACGGCGATATTGCGCGTGGTCGCGAGATTGCGCTCGATGCGGTCATACATCCCGATCAGTTCACGCGCTGGTGGGGAGGAACGATTGCTCTGCGTCTCGCCGTCGAAGCGCTGATCGAACAGGGCGAGGCCGCGCGCGCGGTCGATTTGATGCTCGAACTCGCACCGGAGTGGGCACGGTACATGGCGCAGCCGGACATCGGGCCTGAAGAATTTTCGCCTGCCCCGTTTGAGGTAAAGAGTTCCTATTCATCGTATCCGGCACTTTACTTTCCCGATTTTATCCGGGCATTGAGCGCCTCTGGCCAGGACGTTGCGGCACAAAACATGCTCGGACATCTCGAAGCGATACTCGAGTGGCGGCGCGAGCGCGGGCTGCTGGTCGAAGAAGTTCATGCGGCCGAGGCATCCGCATTACGGAATAATCGCCAGGCTGCACTGGATGCACTGGAAAAGGCCGAACGGGACGGCACGATCTACAATTTCTGGCAGCTGCGACTGCTGCATAACGGCATCTTCAACGAGATCCGAGACCAGCCGCGCTACAAGGCGCTCGTCAATCGAGTCAGCACCGAAATGAGTCGGCAACGAAAGAAGCTGGGTTACGAGGTCAGTGTCGAGGGATTGTCCGGTTCCTGAAATCTTTCAATCGTCCGTCACATTGCTATGCAGATAGTTCTTCTGGTGCTCTTGCATCCACGTTACTTGAGCTTCCCGGAACGTTATAACAAACGACCAGGTCCCGCGGAGTAACAACCGGCCCCGGAACGCGGGCTCATTGCCGGCGATGTGAGAGCTGCTCCAGGTGCCGCTCGAAAAGGGCGTTAGTTGCCGAAGGTATGCAGTGTGAAGTGTTCGGGTTTGCCGTCGGCCAGCGGCTCGAGAACGTCATCGGTACCCACTTCGAAGGCTGCCATGCGGGCGGTGCGTGTTCAGGTGTATGGCGCGATGCCATGAATGGCAATTGTGGCCATTTCAGTATCCTCTTTGGGTTTGGATACTGTTTAGACGATGGCGCCTGTGAATCCTGCCAAGTGTTTGAGCCTGCTCGTAATTTCCCGGGGCCATTAGTCTTCATTGATTGCTTCTCCCGGTGACGGGTCTGCAAAAAGCGCAAACACGCGGCTGCCCTTATTGCCATTGGCGAACGCGCGTTGCTGACCGGTGAACGGGTGCCTTAAGTATTTTTCGTCACTATAGTCAGCACCGCGCCGGCAGATATACTCGGGGCCTCTTTGATTCCTCGCGAGGCCTCAAACTGACAATGGATGCCGCTCAATCGATGTTTGCCGACTGGCCGCTGTATCTGCGGGTGTTGGTGTTCGCCGGCATCGCGGTCGTCGCGCACATTGTCGTCATGCTGCTCAGGCGCTTCAGCAGTACGCTGTTGCACAACGTCAATGACCGGCGTTATCGCAAGGTGCGGTCGGTCGGCACGCTGGCGACCAGCACCGCCATGTTCATCGTTTACTTCCTGGCGTTCGGTCTCATCCTTCGTGAGTTCGGCGTCTCGTTGACGGCGTATCTCGCCAGTGCGTCGGTCGTGGGTCTTGCGGTCGGCTTCGGCTCGCAGGGCGTGGTGCAGGACGTCGTTACCGGCCTGACCTTTATATTTTCCGATCTGGTGGACGTGGGCGACCTGGTCGAGATCTCGGGACAGACGGGTATCGTGCGCAGCATCTCGATGCGGTTCGTCGAACTGCAGAATGCGCTCGGTGCGAGCGTCTTCATTCCCAATCGCACCATCAACAACGTGATCAATTATCCGCGCGGCTATGTGCGCTGCATCGTCGACGTCACCTTGCGCGGCGATGAAGCGGCAAAAAAGGCGAGCGAAGAAAAAGCGCTGGCACTCATGCAGGCGGCTTATCAGCAGTTCCCCGGCATCCTGATGACCGAGCCGTCGAACGAAGGGCGGCTGGCTCTGGGTTCGGGCAAGGAAATATTGCGGCTGAAGTTCAGGATCTGGCCGAATCGCGGCCAGCCCATCGAAACGACCTACGTGCAGGAACTCACGGCCGAGCTCAGGGGCCGGGATCCGGATTACCAGCCGTGGATGATCGCCGTCACCTACGAGGTCGAAAAAAGACAACAGAAGGTTCCGCGGCGCTTGTGGCCGTTTGCGGAGACAAAGCGCTGAATCGCCGCGATTAACGGCCGCCGTGATCGTTTGAGTGCGCCCGACGCTGCCGTTGCGGCGTCATCATTGCCCGGGGCCGGCGCCTTAAAAATGACGAGCGTGCAAGTTAGCGGCTGGACGACAAAACCGTGTCAGCGATCGGCGGCCCGACGGTCGGGTCCGTACTGGAATCGTGCTCGTAGCCATTGGAGAATGGACAGGAAATGCGCGCGTTACCGAAAAACATCGTGATCGTGACCGGCGATCCCTCGCTTCCGGATCCCACCAAGGAAAACCACGCATATGGTCCCGAGGATCTCGCCTTGCATGAGGAGATGCGCAAGGCGTTCGCGTCACTCGGCAAATTCGAGTTCACGGTCATCGAACGCCACGAAGGCCTGTTCGATGCCATCGCCTCCATAGCGCCCGACCTGGTCGTCAACTTCTGCGATACCGGCCTCAACAATCGCCCGGAGCAGGAAATTCACATTGCGACGCAGCTCGAGATGATGGGCATTCCCTACACCGGTGCGCCGCCACGCGGCATGCTGTACTGCTACGACAAGCAGCTCGTACGCCTCGTCGCCGCGGCGATGGGTGTGGAGGTGCCGGCAGAAACCTTCGTGCCGGCGGACCAGGTCGCGACGTTTGCCGTGACGACGTTCCCGGCGCTGATCAAGCCGAATACGGCGGATGGCAGCGTCGGCATTACCAAGGATGCCGTGGTGCA
>JAWWCT010000121.1:0-5613 GCA_033720315.1 Woeseiaceae bacterium
CCACCAGGCCGGCGGCCGTTGCCGACCCCGGTCCCGCCGACGATCCGCCGGAGCCCTCGTCGGTCTTCCAGGGGTTGCGCGTTTGCTTGTCGAACCAGCGATCGCCGCGCGCGATCTCGCCGGTCGACAGTTTCGCAATCAGTACCGCGCCCGCCTCCTCGAGGCGCGTCACGACCGTTGCATCGAGATCGATGACCTGGTCGCGGTACACCGAGCAGCCCCAGGTCGTGCGGTAGCCGCGTTTCGCGATAACGTCTTTTGCACCCCAGGGAATGCCGTGAAGCGGGCCGCGATAATTGCCGGCGGCAATTTCCCGGTCGGCCTGCGCCGCCTGTTCGAGCCCCAGCGCTTCGGTCAGGGTGATGACGCTGAACAGCCGGCCGTCGTAACGCCTGATGCGATCGAGATACATGCGTGTCAGCTCTGTCGATGTCACCTGCCGCGACTCGACCAGTTGCGACAGGTCCGTGAGCGGCCAGAACGCAACGTCTTCGAGATTCCGCGGCCGCGAAACCTCGTTCCGCGATGCCCGAACGAACGGTCGTCGCACGTCACTGAACGTCTGTCCCGGTACCGCCGGGTTGAAATACAGCGGCGGCGGCACGTGCTGGTCGATGTTAACTGCGCGGATCGTTTCATAACTTGCGAGGTTGGCATTGATGCCGGTCACCATCTCCTCGCGATCGGCTTCGGAAATTGTGAGGCCCGCAAGCCGAGCCGCGGCCTCGATCATGTCGCTGGTGATCGGTTGCGTCGCGCCGCCCGACTGCGCCCACAGTGCACCGGGGAACAGGCCGGAGCCGAGACTCAGCGTGCCGCAATACGCGAGAAACGAGCGGCGGCGAAGTGTCGCCGAAGTGTATTCAGCCATGGCGTTATTCCCCCGAGGTGCCGGACGGTCCTTTATAGCTTATTCTCCGTCACAGGGACCAGAACAACAGGGGCGATCCATGAACCCGAGGCTTTTCGCGGCGTTGGCCGCCACCTTCATACTTTCCGGCTGCTCGCAGCCCGCCGACGACACAGGGCAGGACGCGATATCCGTCGAACAACTGTTCAGCGGTGGGCTCGTTTATGATGGCTCGGGAAACGAACCGTATGTCGCAGACCTCGGCGTCAGCGATGGCCGGATTGTGTTTATCGGCGATGCCGGCAGTGCCAATGTCACGGCGCAGGAAACCTTCGACGTGAGCGGCCATTGGGTAACGCCCGGTTTCATCGACGCACACAGTCATGCAAGGCTCAGCGAGGATTACGGTTACCGAGCGGAGCCCTTCCTGTACCAGGGAATCACCACGGTCGTCCTCGGCGTCGATGGCGCCGGCGAGGACATCGCGGGACAGTTTCAGAAGTGGCAGACGACGGGCATCGGGGTCAACGGCATCCTGTACATCGGTCACGGCGCAGTAAGAGAGCAGGTGATCGGCCGCGAGGATCGCGCGCCGACGGATGAAGAACTCGATGCCATGCGCGAACTCGTGCGACAGGGCATGGAGGAGGGCGCATTCGGACTGTCAACGGGACTCTTCTACGTGCCGGGCACCTATGCAGCAACCGAGGAAGTCATAGAGCTTGCAAAGGTGGCCGCGAGCTTTGGCAATGCGATTTACGACACGCACGACCGCGATCTCGGCGCCGTGTACCAGGGCGTCGGTTATGACGCGTCGGTGGAGGAAGGCATACGCATTACCGAGGCGTCCGGCACGCGCGGCATATTCAGTCACTACAACCTGCAAGGGGCGCGCAACTATGGCCGTGCCGAAGTGGGTGCGAAGTTGATCAACGATGCGCGCGCACGCGGCGTCGACGTGTGGGCTGCGCATCACCCGTACACGGCAACGCAGAGCAACCTGCGTTCCTACACCATTCCAGACTGGGCTTCGGCGGGCGGCAAGGAAGCAATGGTCGCGCGCTTCGACGACCCCGAGCTGTCACAGGAGATCAAAAACGACACCAACGCCATGCTCGAGATTCGCGGCGGCGCCGACAAAATCCTGTTCGTTGACCCGGATCCGGATTTGAGCGGCAAGACACTGGCCGAGATATCGCGCGAGCGTGAGCTTCAACCCGCGGACGCGGTACAGGATATTCTGCGCAAGGCCGATGCCAGTGTCATGAACCTCGAACTCTACGACGCGGCCAACACGCGAAGGCTTGCCCAGGAACCGTGGATGATGACCTGTACGGACGGTGTTACCCCGCGTCCGGACCAGCCGAACATACACCCACGCACCTTCGGCGCCTTTCCCATGAAAATGCGGTTATTCGTCTTCGACGAACCACTGCTGACACCCGAGTTCGTGATTCGCAGCTATTCGGGACTTGCGGCAGATTTCTTTCGTTTTCCTGATCGCGGCTACCTGCGCGAAGGCTACGTCGCCGACGTGACGATCCTCGACCCCGACCGTTACCGGGATCTCGCGACTTTCGAGGAACCACAGCAGTATTCGGAAGGCGTCGTGCACGTCCTGGTCAATGGGGAGTTCGCATTACGCGACGGCGAGCTAACCGGCACCTTGGCCGGCATACCGCTAAGAAAACCCTGACAACCAACCGTTATTGTTCGCGGTTCTGCCGATCGTCGACGTGAATCTCGGGCTGCACGGGTTGCGTCGCGTCGAGGTACAGGGCGCGGGCGACTTTCAGGGAATGCGCGCCGGGATTGAGTGACTCGCCCTTGATCAGTGATTCTTCGGCGAGACCGTATTGCTTCGTGTAAACGTAAATCAGCGCCTTGCTGGCGTGCACTCGCCACAACCCGTCATTGCGCTTTTGCAGCATGTCACAGTATTTCAGTGCGGTTGAATAGTCTCCCATGTTGGTATAACCCGCGCACAGGTTGCTCAAGGCGATTTCTTCTTCTTTTTTGTTACTGGCGATCTTCAGGCCGATCAGCGTAAGCCGAATGCCCTCTTCGTAACGATCTCCGAGCAATGCCCGGGCGCCGTCGGCCAACGGCTGGTTTGCGGAACCGATTGACCATACCGGCTCGTCCGCCCAGCCGATCGAGGCGAAAAGCAGTACAGCAATTATTGAGAATCGCATGGTCAGTTACCGTCTATCGGTATGACCAATTTTAGACGATAAAGTGTCACCCGGAACGGGCCGGGCCCAACCTAGGTGTCCTTATCAAACAGGTAGTTGCGTCCCAGGTAAGCCATGTGGATGGTGGCGGCCATTGGTGCGATGGCCAGAAAGTTCCAGGGCGTTGGAAAGGCAGGATGGATAAAGGGCAAGACCGCAAGGAAGCCCACGACCAGGCCGGGCAAGACAACCCTGGGGCTGAGCCTCTTTTGCGTCTTAAAGAAAATCTCCCGCAAAACAGCGAACAACGCCACCAGCCCGTAGCCACCTGCGGCGACCCAGCCGATCACAATCAATGGTTCGATGACTGCCTCTGTGACCAATGCGTAGATTTGTATAGGAAGCAAATAGACCCCCAGAACCCACAACATTATCGCAGGCGTGAAGCAGAAAACGAACTCCACCCCCACAAATATTTTCGCCAGCAAACTCAATCTGAACTCAATTTTGAAATATTAACGTCGCCTAACCGAAGCGTCGTTCACTGCGCCTTCACTTGACAGTTTCAACATACTCCGCGGGAAATCCAAGGTTATCGAGGACGTTCCTGAGACGCGCCGCGTACTCAGTATTACGCTCATGAGGCTCGGGTTCCTTGACCAGGTTGTAACACAAAGCGGGAACCGCCTCGCCTTCGGCAGGCTGCGCGACCACTGCTTCCGGTCGATAGTCTTCCAGTCCTGGTGCACCGTAAAGGCGTTCAAGATCCGCGTGCGTCAGCGAGATCAACATACCGTAGGCGCGAGCGCCGGGCGATGGCACCAGTGTCGCCCGCTGGCCGATGCGTAACGCGAAGTCGGTCACGTGTGCACGACGAAAGTTAGACGGAGTCGTTCCAGCCTGGCGAAGCACCTCGGCATCCATGAACAAGCCGTAGAAGAACCCATCTATTTGCCGGGGGCCCATTTCCTTACCTCCTGGTTGCACGACGGTTCATTTCAGTTCGGCTTCGAGTATAGCGACTGGTTACGTGGAATCGTATCTCGCTTTGATAAGTATGCCGATGAGGTGGGAGAAGGTAATTGCGGATGAGAGCAAAACCAGGATCAGGCCCGCGGTCAATATGGCTTGTGCGTATCTTGTTTGAAAAGCCGCATTAAAAAACTGGAGCAGGATAACCGTCGGACCCACCGTCATGTTGAACCAGAATAATCCTCGATGCAGGAATCCCCTGGCATCTTCACCCAATCTTCGCAGGTGCTTGAAACCGGATATCATTCCGACCGTCGCTGATGCAGCAAAAAGTAAACTGGCGAGTCGAACCGCTGAATCCGTCTCGATGTCGAGGCGCAAAAGGAAAATGCCGAAGAGTGCAACAAAACCGGGTGTAAACGCGGCATAGAGAAGGTTCCGTACCCGAAAGTGCAGGAAATCCAGAGGCACATTACCGATCAGTGCGACCACGCCGGAGAATCCAGCAAGGCCAATGGAAAACTCTGCGATGACGGTGAATGTATCGATCAATGTGACTGGCCGCCTGGCGGTTTATGATGCTGGCGACCGCCTACGCGTGGTCGGCTACCACATTGATCGCAACGCCGTGCTCGATTAAGGCCTTGGCAGCAATAATGACCTGGTTGAATCCCCCCGTAGAGTCCAGGGCCCGTTCGATGATCGCATCTGTGTCGCCGGTGAATCCGGATTCCTCAATCATCAGAATCGAGTCACCTTCCTCAGTCTCCGTGATTGACCACGTAACCTGGGTTTTTTGCTCGCCGTTCTCCCATTCGATCACTATTTTGTTGGGCTCGCTCAGCTCCTTTACGTAGACGTCGAATGAAAACGCATCCCCTTCGCTTCCGAGATACCACGTGACCGACTCACCCGCTCGCAGACCATCGTCGCGGCGAGTAAACCAGAATTTGCTCATCGCCCCGGCATCCGCAAACGCGGTGAAGACCTCCGATGGTGGCCGACGTATGCGGATTTTTGCTATCGCTGATAGCTCAGGAGCCGCTGCCACGTCACCTGCCTCCGCGAGGATTGCCGGTGCAATTGCCGCTGCGCCCAGAGCCCTGCCAAATTCGCGTTTGTTCATCACCATGCACTCCGCTAAATGCCTCTAATCTCATCCGATCCAGTCCTTTATGTACCAAAATCATATCATTGCATGAGTGTCACAGCCGTTGCTCATTGTGCGACCTGCTAGCCAGCATTATCGAACGGTCTTCCCGGAATCCATTGCCCGACGTGTTCGCAACATCTACGAAGATTTCCGCCACATTCTTTGTGATTAGCCAAAAGTTCCCTAGCATGCTGGCCAGCCTCCTGGCGCACTGGTGATGGCGATGGCAGGGCGGCCAGTGCCGCGAGTTGTGAAGTTGCGCCAAATCAGTCGAAAACGTTCGGGCAGCCGCCGTATTCATTGAATGCTGCGTCCCAGCGCCTCACGTCATTTGCGCGCCGCCAGCGAGTATGAAAGAACTCCATAAGGCACGGGCCACTTTCCAGTTCGATAATCATCGTGTCCAGCTCATCGACCTGATCATAAGGCGGGTAGTCCGTTCGCCGACCCCAGGTAAGGCCACC
>JAWWCT010000122.1:0-5192 GCA_033720315.1 Woeseiaceae bacterium
ATACCCGCGACGCGGCGCTGTGGCAATCAATGGATGGTGTCGAATCGCTGCCGCTGCACAGCTTTGGCAGCGAGCGCGTTGCCATGCTGCGACTGGCAGCGGCACAGCAGCATTGTCTCGAGAGCGACCCGGGCGGAATCGAGATCTTCGTCGTCGACGGCAGGCTCAGGTGCAACGAGCAGCTGCTGCCGGCGGATTCCTGGTTGCGCCTCCCGGCACACGAGCCTGTCGATCTGCTGGCAGAATCCGCCAGCCTGCTGTGGCTCAAGCGAGGCCACCTGCCCGGCTGACGCGTCTGCTTTTCTATAGAGATCGCTGCCGCATCGCCAGGACAGCAGCAGACGGTGCGACCCCCGGCTTGAGTCGCTGGTCATCGATGGGTCCGCCGATCTCGTGGCGAATCGGCAATACCCCTGCCCAGACTGGGATCTCGTAATCCGCTTCTTCGTCTTCCACGCCGGCATCGGAAATTTTCGCCGAGGCGGTGTCGATGTCGAGGGCGATGACTCCCGTCATTTTGACTTCCTTGTTGTGCGGCGGGCGAAGCTCGTCCCAGCGGCCCGGCATGACGTGCTCGCTGATGACTCGCATGGCGTGCAGTTTGCCGGCCGTATCGTCAACCAGCTGCGGGGCGCCGAATACCGTCACCGACCGGTATTCCATCGACGAATTGAACGCGGAACGCGCCAGCACGATGCCATCGAGCAGGGTTACATTGACACAGGCCGAGGCCGATTGGTCCAGCAGTCGAATCACCCGCGCCTTGCGTGCGCCATGCAGGTAAAGCGTGTCAGCGTCACGGCCGTAAATCATCGGCACGACCACGGGGTTGCCGTCCTGCACGAACGCAACGTGCGCGACCAGCCCGGCATCGAGAATGCGAAACACCGTTTGCCGGTCATAGCTGGCCTTGTCGGCGAGCTGTCGCACCTTGTTTGTCTTGCTCACGGAGAATTTTGCTTGCATGCGAGTGTCCTGCCAGATGGGTTCAACTGTCGCCAATCCACGACATGTAGTGGATTATTCGCGATTGGCTACAAGATGTAGTAGCATTTCGCCGTACCACATCGGTACGCACGGAGATGAGGTGTAAATGAGGCAATGCCGGCGTGGCTGCCATGCTGGATGCAAATTTCGGACATGAGCTTCCCGTGATACCTCTCATCACGACGCTCGATTTGACGCAATCCCGTCCGCCTGGACAGCGCGGGTCAGCGACATCCGAAATGCAGCGCAGCGGCATCGATGGAATGACTGGTTGAGGTACTGGCGAACATGGAGTTTGGGTAAATCAATGTAGGTCGTACCGGGCCCTATGCACCTTCTGCTTAACGGCCGCCCAGCTTTTTGGGCGGCCTTTTTAATTTCGCTCACTTGCACCGCGCTACTTCTCCACGATGCTGGTAATTTTCGCGCCGAGCTTCATGATTTTTTGCAGCATGGGTGTCGGGATCTCCTGGATTTGCTCATACCAGGTGCTGGTTGTCTCGACAAATTGCAGCATGTTGCGAATTCTCTGTTTGGTTATTTCATCGGTCTCGGTTTCGTTCGCGACCTCTATTGCACAGTTCCGCAACATCGACAACGTCGGGTTGAGTTCGCGTTGCTTGCGCTGTTCGATGATGACCCGAAACAGCTCCCAGACGTCGCTCAGTGATTCGAAATAGTCGCGACGATCGCCGAGCATGTGGGTCATCTTGACCAGGCCGTAACTCTGCAGCTCACGAATGCTGGTGCTGACGTTGGAGCGTGCCACCGACAGGATATCGACGATTTCATCCGCGCGTAGCGGCCGCGGCGACAGGTACAGCAACGCCTGGATCTGGGCAACCGTGCGATTCGTACCCCAGCGGGTTCCCATCTCTCCCCAGTGCAGCACGTACTTTTCAACGGCGGGTGACAATTTCATGGTTGTTCTCTGATTTCTGTTAAGACAGAAACCTAGAAAACAAAAGCCGCGCCGTCAAGACACGGCCGGGATCAGGGTGCGCGGCAGGTGAGGACTGCACGTTGCGGTGCCGGCAGGCCTTCCACTGTACGTCCCGGGTCTTGTGGATCGAGCGCGGCAGCAAGCGACTCGAACGGCATCCAATCGGTCGAGCGTTGCTCGTCGGTGGTCGTCGCGGAGACATCGAGCACGCGAATGTCTGCGAAATCCGCAGCCTCGAGCCAGGCTTGCAGGGCACGGCGCGTGGGCAAGGCCCAGACGTTGCGCATCCGTGCGTAACGGTCTTCAGGCTCGCGCACCCGGCTGTCGTTTCCGGGATAGATAAGGGTCTCGAGGACGAGTTCACCGCCGCTGCGCAAGGTGCTTCGCAACTGTCCGAGGTGCCCGGCCGGGTCTCGCTGGTGATAGAGCACGCCCATGGAAAACGTCGTATCGAAATCGAGCGGGGCCTGCGGCAGTTCACTCAATCGCAATGGCAGCACCAGGATGTCAGGCCGACCGACGAAGTGATTGATTGCTGCAAACTGCAATACATATAAAAGAGTCGGTTCGATGCCGATAACCAGGGCGGCGCCGGCACCGATCGTGCGAAATGCGTAATAGCCGTTGCCGCAACCGACGTCGAGAACGCGCCTTCCCTGTAACGGTGCAATGTCATCAGCGAAACGCTGCCACTTGAGGTCGGAACGCCATTCGGCATCGATATCGATTCCATGCAGGTGAAACGGCCCTTTGCGCCATGGCGTGAGTTGCATCAGGCGGTCGCGGATCTCCTGCCGCTGCTCGTCGTCGAGGCTGGCGCCGTCCGCGGACACCACGGCTTCATCGAGTGCAATGCGCGCAGCCGGAATCGCGGGAAGACCATTGACGGCTGCCTGCCAGCGTTCGAAATCGCCGTGACTCTCGCTCGACAGGCGGCGCCTCAGCAACGGTTCGAGCGGCTCACACCAGTGTTGTAGTCCCGCCCGGCTGAGCCCGCGCAACATGCTGTCGCAATCGGTCACGGTTATTTGCGCGCGACAATCGATACGAAGTTGAAATGCCGGAGCCAGACACCGACGCTGCCGAAGCCGCATTGGCGCAGACGTTTCTCATGCGCGCTGACGGTTTCGGGTATCAGCACATTCTCCAGCGCCGTTCTCTTGCGGCTGATCTCCAGCTCGCTGTACGCATTTCGCCGCTTGAACTGGTGATGCATATCCTTGAGCAAAGCCTCGATCGCCGCATCCTCGTGCACCACTTTCTCGGATAGCATGAAGATGCCGCCGTCAAGCAGGCCATTGAAAATGTTGCCAATCAGGGCGTCGCGTTCGTCGAGGGACAGAAACTGCAGGGTGTAATTCATGACCACCATCGACGCGTTCTCGATGCTGATATTGCCGATGTCGTCTTCGAGGATCGAAACCTCGACACGGGCATCATCGGCGGCAACGAGCGCGCGGCACCTCGAGATCATGGCCGGCGACTTGTCGACGGCGACGATCGTACAACCGGGCTTGTCGATGTTGCGGCGCATTGCCAGCGTTGCGGCGCCGAGCGAGCAGCCGAGGTCGTAGCATTTGCTGTAAGGCTGCACGAAACGGGAAGCCAGCAGGCCGATGGCCTCGATCGTCTCCGCATAACCCGGAACCGAGCGCTGCAGCATGTCGGCAAACACCTCGGCAACCTCATCGTTGAATTCGAATGAGCCTGCTTGAGCCTGCCGGCCGGCATAAATTCTGTCCCGGGCCATATCCTGATCCGTGCGGCATGCGGTGGGGCATTGTAATCGCCGGGCAAAGCCCGCGCATGCGGCGTTTTCGCAATGCGCTCATTGTGGGACAATCCGCCCCGAGATTGGGCAGGCTCTACCTGGACAATGTTGAGCGAATCACACCGCAAGCTTTTTGAGCAGCTGGGTATTTCGGCAGATTACGGCAAGGCACGGGGTCTGCCGTATTTCGAGGAAGCGACGGAACTGGTCGACGTCGGGCCGAACCTGGTCGGCCGCATGCAAAGGCTGACGCCGGATGCGGCGGCACGCTGGCAGCAGATGGTCGAGGCGGCAAGTGGCGACGCCATTCGCCTGCTCATCGTGTCCGGGTTTCGCAGCCATGACTACCAGGCGCAGCTGATCCAGTCGAAACTCGATGCCGGCCAGGCGATCGAAGAAATCCTGGCGGTCAACGCCGCACCCGGCTTCAGCCAGCATCACACCGGCCGTGCCGTCGATATCGCGACACCGGGCAGTCGCCCGCTGACCGAGCAATTCGAAGTCTCGCCCGCTTTCGCCTGGTTGAAGGAAAATGCCGGCGATTTCGGCTTTTCGATGTCCTATCCGCGGGAGAATCCCTACGGATTCGTCTACGAACCGTGGCACTGGGCCATTGCAGACGGCTGAAAGCCAGAAGCTAGAAGGGATTCGGGCGATTTCGACGCTGCGCGGCGACGGGCAAAAATCAGTGGCTTACGTGTTGACAGCTTCATAGCAGGATTAGACAATAGCCGGCTTGTGTCCGCGGAGGGGTACTCAAGCGGTCAACGAGGGCAGACTGTAAATCTGCTGGCTAAGCCTACGTAGGTTCGAATCCTACCCCCTCCACCAAACGATCTGGTGGAAGGTGGTGTTTTCGGCCAACGGCTCCGCGAGCAAGGCCCGGTCGTTGATGCACGAAGGTCGCCGCGCGATACAACCAGGCTTGCTTCAGGGTGGTCGCCGGGCGGTGTCGGCGAACGCTCTTTGGGGAAGGCACACATTATGGGTAACGAGATTCCGACGGTTCCGGATGAGACTGTCAGAATTTTTTGCGCGCTATTGAAAAGTGACTGGCAGGACGCCACCGCGAACTCACTGACGAAGCGGGTGTAGTTCAATGGTAGAACCTCAGCCTTCCAAGCTGATGATGTGGGTTCGATTCCCATCACCCGCTCCAGATTGGAAGGACGTGCTTTAAGACTGTACAGCTATTGTTGCTTACGCCCACATAGCTCAGGGGTAGAGCACTTCCTTGGTAAGGAAGAGGTCCCCGGTTCAAATCCGGGTGTGGGCTCCAGGCGAAGGAATTTTTTAAAAAATTAGGAATGGGATCGACTCATGTCTAAGGAAAAATTTGAACGAACAAAACCGCACGTAAACGTAGGCACGATAGGTCACGTTGACCATGGTAAGACGACGTTGACGGCGGCGCTGACGAAGGTGATGGCGGAGAAGCACGGGGGCGAGGTCAAGGATTACGATCAGATTGACAACGCGCCGGAGGAGAAG
>JAWWCT010000123.1:0-5100 GCA_033720315.1 Woeseiaceae bacterium
CCCCAGTGTCCGCCCCAGAAGTCGGGATCAAACTCGATCAGCTCGCGAAACTCGCTCTCCGCTTCGAACAGTTGCCCGGACTGCAACAACTGCCAGCCGAGATTGAGAGTGGCTGCTCGTGACAAAGGATTCAGTCGCTCGGCGATGCGCGCCTGTTCCACCGCGATCTCCAGGCGACCTGTGCCTTCGGCGATCTGGCTGCGCCACAGATACGCTTCGAACAGGCTGGGATTTTTCTCGATCGCTCTTTGCAGATAAAATTCGGCTGCCGTTGGATCCCATTCGTACTTGTAGCTGATGATCCCGAGCAGAGCATTGGGCTCGGCCAGGGAATCGTCCATTTGCAGTGCTTTTTCAGCCAGCTCGATTGATTCAGGCAGGGCGACGTCGGGTCTGACGACTTCGATACCGTGCCCCCCCAAGCGGCAATGACAGGCCGCCAGCGCGGCGTAGGCCTGGGCATAGTCCGGCTGCGCTTCGATTGCCTGACGAAAGTAAATAATGCCGCGGTTGAATCCTTGCTCGGTCAGACGGTTACGCCAGTACGTACCCTTGAGGAATGCCTCGTAGGCGAGCGGATCAATTTCCGGTGCGCTAGTACCGGTAGCGGGCGGTAACGTTCCGAGGAGCTGCGCCGCAATCTCTGATGCGATTTCTTCCTGGAGCTTCAGCACGCTGGTTATGGGCCGGTTGAACGTCTTCGACCAGAGGTTCTGGCCGTCGTCACCATTGGTCAGACTTGCGGTAATGCGCACGTTCCCCGACTCGCGAAATACCGTTCCCTCGACAATGCTGTCAACGCCCAGTTCGTCAGCGACTATAGTCGGGTCGAATTCGGCATCCTTGTAACGCAGCACCGAGCTTAGCGAGATCACGCGCAGGTCCGGCCGCTCTGACAGCTTGGCGATGAGCACATCGGTCATCGCTTCGCTGAAATAACCCTGTGGCTCGCTTGACCAGTCGCGAAGTGGTAGGACGGCGAGGTTGTGCGGCGGTAGCGGAACCGTGCGGTTCGGCACTATCGCCGTGGTCCCCGGAAGATACAAAGCAATGATTCCGATCACAGCGATGACCAGTGTCACGCCAATCAATACAGGCCCGAGTTTCGTGACCGTTATTTGGCGGGCGACATCATTCGTGGGCGCCGAATAGCTGAACGAGGGCGCGTATGTTCCCTTCGGAATCTCGATACGGACCTTGTCCTCCTGACCGGCCTCCGCATAGTACTCCATGAGTTTCGATCGCAGCCGGCCGGCTTCGACCCGAACGACGGAATCGATGCGCGGATCGAAGCTCTCGTCGCGACCGAAGACGGCGGTGCCGATTGTAAATTCCTTGAGTCGTGAGGCTCGGTCGTTAACGGATTCCGTCACCAGAAAATTGAGGAACTCGCGCATGCGTTTTGATCCGGCGAACGTCGCGCTCCCGAGTATTCGGTCGCGCTGTTGCAGGATCTGGCTTTGATCGGGGGCACCCCTTTCTTTTGTCACATGCACGTCCTGGATCAATGCCGATGAGTCTAAGAGTATAGCAATGGCGCGCTTTTCCAACGTTACATGGGGTTTGTAACGGTAAGAAACTGCACCGATACAGCAGCGCGGACTAGATTCGGCTTCGATCTTTTCAGTATTGCGGGTCGGTTCCACAGCAAAGGCCCGCAACTCGCCAGTAACCTGACCAGAAGGAAAGTGAAATGAACAGTGAAATCGAAGCCTCAAGATTCAGGACAGTCGTAACGGGCATGATTGCCGCCGGCCTTTTGTTTTCGGCAATAGCCGTGATACTCGGTGGTGGTCAGCCTGCGCGCGCCGCCGACGCCGAATGGGGTCCGAAGTGGACCAGCGACGGCAAGTTGATACTGCCCGAGGGCTACCACGAATGGGTCTTTCTCGGCTCACCACTCACGCCGCACGCGCTCAACGGCGAAACTGCGCCATTTCCCGAGTATCACAACGTCTATGTCCAGCCGCAAGCGTTCCGTACCTATCGCGAGACCGGGGAGTTCCCGGAAGGCACGATTTTGCTAAAGGAGCTGCAGCTCACACGGGAACGCGCTTTTCCGGATGGTTCTTCCGTCGAGGTGTCCGGGCGCGGTTACTTTCCCGCAGCGCGCAACGGCATCGATATTTCCGTGAAAGACAAGACGCGATTTGCCGATTCGAACGGCTGGGGCTTTTTCAATTTTGGTCACCATGCGCCGCCGTACCTGGAGACAGCAGAAGCTGCGCCGATCGACGCCTGTGCCGGCTGCCATATCGCGAATGCCGAAGAGATGGTGTTCAAGAAGTTCTACCGGCCGATTCTCGACGCGAAGTAGAGCGAAGGAATCGACTCCACAGATTCATGAAAAGCAGATTCAACGAAAAACTTTTGGAGATGAGCAATGACCCATTACCTGGTCGCACAGATTAAAGTCAACGACGACAGCTGGATTCCGGATTATGCCGCGAAGGTCGGTGACCTGGTGCTGCGGCACGGGGGCAAATACCTGTCACGCAGCAGCAACATCACCAAACTGGAGGGCGATCCGCCGGACATGGACTTGCTCGCAATATTGGCATTCCCCGACATGAATGCGTTGCAGGGTTTTTTGTCGGATCCGGAATACGCGCCATTCGCAGAGGCACGTAAGGCGGGATCCGACAGCCATTTCGTTGCGGTCGATTCGTCAGATGCGGCAAACGCGATTCCATACCTGCAGGCAGCAGGCTAGCCTGGTCTCATTCGGATCGACGGCTATCATGAACGTTGACATTTCGCTGGATCCGAAGATCGCCAGGTGCGGTTCACGCGACGCGGCGAGCGAAGCCCCCAACT
The DNA here is from genome assembly GCA_033720315.1 of Woeseiaceae bacterium. GTDB lineage: Bacteria > Pseudomonadota > Gammaproteobacteria > Steroidobacterales > Woeseiaceae > SZUA-117. Next base: position 2,818 of record JAWWCT010000123.1, read on the forward strand.
TCGTCCCCACCCACCCCGATCTCGGCCGCACGCACCCGCACCCAACTGGCGCCTGATCCAGCTCCCTTGGGGCCGGCAATGCCGGCCCCTTTTTTCCCCGGAGAATCGTGTTGGAAAAAACCGCACCATTCGCGAGTCGTCGTCGCACCGGTTATCGGTGTGGCTTGTACGGGATTGCCGGCGGTCGCGCGGCAACTTATGGCTGTGCGAAATCGATTTGGAATGTAATCCCGATCATGTCCATCCCGGGATTAATGCGGTGCAGACCGCCATTGGACGTGTGTTGCACGCGCACCGCAAGCACCGCGGCCTGCCGCCTGCCGAATCGGCGACCGATGGTCACAGCGGACGTAAAGTGGACGTTACCGCCAAGATCTCTGCCGCTGAACGTTGAACCGCCGAGCAGGGTCGGGCTGAAGGAGAATTCGAGGTACGCGCCGGAACCGCCGAGCGCCTTGCGCCACACCGGCCCTAATGCAATGACCGGCCGCGTTTCGTGGCTGGTTGTGAGAATGCCCAACGTAAGTTCCAACCTATCCGACCTCAGGTACCACCGCGATGACAACGGAATGGCGGCGGTCAGCTGCGTGGTTCCGGCAAAGCGGTCTCTGGCAAAACCACTACGGTACTCGACCGGTGTTATGGGCTCCGCATTCGCGACTGTTGCAATCAAGGGCAGGGCGAGCACGGACGCCGCGACGGCGAACCGCAGTCGTTTTGCATTGGGGGTCGAATTCAACATGGAGTCTCCTGGATCGTTTCGAGGAGGCAGAGGCCTGAGCGCATCCGGCATCGCAGGCCGCTGCCCGTGGCGGAGGGGTGGCTGACGTGTTTCAGGACGCGTCGGGAACCGATGCCATTTCCTCCTTTTGACTCAGCGACACGACAACGACGACGCCGCTTCCCATGGCGAAGTAGTAAATAGCGGTGATGCCATCCCAGGAAAAAGCGAATGGAGCGGCAACGAATGCGGCGGCCGCGGCAAGGTCGAGAGCGAGGTGCACCCGGTACGGCAGCAATTTCAACGGCCCGAACGCGTAATCGGTGAGAAGACTGTATGCGACCAATCCCAGACCCCCGATCACGGACAGCCACAGGGCGAGTGGCGACGTGTCACCGAGTCGTAGAAGAAATGGAAAAACGATCAGTCCGGTTGCCGCGGTGTAGTCGAGCAAACCGTGCACGGTCGGCGAGATGATTTTCAGGTTCATGGCTTTTCTCCGTCAGGTTGACGTACATCGCCGGCATCAAAAGCCGGAATTAATGTCCGCACAAATGCTGACAGAGATGCGACAACCCAATGACTCAGTTCGTCTCAAATGAATTGCGAGGAGTATCAAATGGAAGACCGACTTGTATGGCTGTTGAAAAACTTCGAACTTCGTGCACAGGTATTTCAGGCAGGCACGACGCGTCGCGGCGCAATGTATCCACCTTGCAACGGAGTTGGCTACCTGCATTTGATTCAAAACGGTTTGATGGAAGTCAGGACGTCGAATGGCAAGCGCACAGTCGTCGATCAACCATGCGCACTGCTGTTGATGAGTCCTGCGTTGCATACGCTGCATTTAATCGGCGAAAGCGCCTTCGTCGTCTGCGCCACGTTTGAATTCGGACTCGGCGCCGGTAATCCCCTGCAAAAGGCGCTTCCCGAATTGTTCATTTTGAAAATTTCCGAGGCACCCGATCTTGAAAACACGATTTGCCAGCTGTTCGTCGAGGCCGACGGCAATCATTGCGGTCGCGAGGCTATTCTCGACCGCTTGTGCGAAGTGGTTCTGGTCCTGATGCTCCGGGATCTGATGGATCAGCAACGGCTCGATGTCGGCTTGCTGGCCGGCCTTGCGGACCGGCGACTTGCCCGGGCAATCAATGCAATTCATGCACGGCCCGCGGAGGATTGGACTCTCGAGTCCCTCGCTCGGGTTGCCGGCATGTCGCGCGCGCGGTTTGCGGCACACTTTCGCGACGTGGTGGGCATGACGCCAGGTGCCTATCTCAGCGAATGGCGGCTTGGCCTCGCGCAATCGATGCTGCTCAGGGGACGGCCGTTAAAAATGGTCGCCGGTGAGGTCGGTTACGGCTCACCGAGTGCGCTGTCACGTGTGTTTGCCGTCCGCTGCGGCATGCCGCCGACTGCCTGGTTGCGCTCGCGTCAGTCGGCTCCTGTGGCGCTGGCCAGCAACTCCTGAACGCGTCGCCTAAGCGCGGGAAGGATTTCCGATTCTACGTGTGGATTGTTCTTCAACCACGCGGCATTGCGCGGACTGGAATGCGGCAGGA
>JAWWCT010000124.1:0-4921 GCA_033720315.1 Woeseiaceae bacterium
GTTGCCGGTGGACGAGCAGGTGCTCCGCGAGAGCGCGCGTTACGTCAATCACCCCAACGCACAAAGACCGCCGTTCGTGTTGCGCGGCGATAACCTCGCCGCGCTCACCTTCTGGCACGGCGAGATCCTGAATGCCTGGGCAAACGCCTGGGTCGATTACTGGTCCGACGGCAACGGCGAATTCGTGTCCTCGGCGATGGAGGAAACCGGCACCTTCCAGTCGCTCACCTACCTCGACAAGATCGGCCGGGTCGACATTGACCGGGTCATGGTGCTGCGCACGGCGAGCAATTTCACCATGCCGCCACCCGGAATCAGCGCCGCGGAAAACCTGTTGAAAGAAAACGAGGGCTATACCGGACTCGAGCTTGCCGTCGAATCCGCGTACATTGTCGGTTCGATCGTCGTCGATGAAATTCTCGACAACTGGTCGAGCTACGAAACGCGCATTCCCTCGCCGTCGCAATAATCGATCGGCACTTCATTGGCCGCGAGCAAAGCTTGCCAGTCGCTCAATTGTGTCGCGTAAAGACAACAACAGGAGTTCCGCAATTCCCCGAGTAAAAACCTGCCAGGCCGTATACGCGGTTTTTCCCTACCCGCGCCTAAGCCTGACGACGGTCTGCCAGGATCGCTCCAATCCGTGTTGAAAAATTCGTGATTCCTTGAGCGAATCAGCAGAGAAACAAGGTCTTGCGAAGACCTTGTGATCTCGTTTCAAAATCGAGATTACCTGATAGCCAATGCACGACCATTAGCGGCGAAGAAGCGTCGTCCGTTCGCCATTGCGCACCCCTAGGCGCCTGCGTTAAATTTGCAACAAAAGCACGAGAGACGGATTTTCTCGCCTCGCTCCACCCTGGCAGACTTTCCGTATTTCCTGCAGAGCGAAATCAATCTGTAACTTGGGACCACTAGGATTTCGCCCGCCAAAAAATTTCTTACGCGGGGATCAACATGAAAAACACACTCTATCTGGCATTTCGCGCGCGACGTCTTATGGCGGCAACGGCCATCGTTTCCGTATTCGGCTTGCTCGCGTCCATTCAAACGGGTTTCGCACAGGAAACCACGTCTTCCGTCCGCGGCACAGTGACGACGCCGTCGGGTGCCCCGGCGGCCAATGTCACGGTCGCAGTCACGGATACCCGAACCGGGTCCACCCGGACCGTCACCACCAATAGTCAGGGCGGGTTCCAGGTCCGCGGCCTGGTCGTCGGCGGCCCCTACGAGATCCGGGTCACGTCGAACCAGTACAAAGCCGCGTTGATCACCGACGTGTATACCAATCTCTCGGCGGCGGCTACTTTCAACATTCCACTCGAGGAGGGTGAAATCGAGGAGATCATTGTAACGGCGTCGCGGGACGTCGCCGTCGCCGATCTGGCTATCGGGCCCGGCAGTGCATTCAGTCTCGAAGACATCGAGGCGATGCCCAGCATTGCACGCCAGATCCGCGACGTCATTCGCATTGACCCGCGCGTCAGCATTGCACGACAAGACAATGGCGCCGGCTCCGGCATCAATTGCCTTGGCGGCTCGTCGCGTTCCAATGCGATAACGATTGACGGCGCCGTCGCGAACGACGGCTTCGGCCTGAACGAGGGCACAGGTACGTCGGCGCGATTCGCGTTCCCGATCCCATACGATACGGTGCAATCTGCATCGGTCGAATTCGCGCCACTGGATGTCCAATACAGCCAGTTTACCGGTTGCGCGATCAACATCGTAACCAAGCCGGGCTCTAACGAGTTTCACGGCTCCGCTTTCTATCTCTACAACGACGACAGCCTGACGGGTGACAAGATCAATGGCGTCACCGTCATTTCAGATCCGTTCGAAGACAAGAACTACGGCTTCGACCTCAGCGGCCCGATCATCCGCGACCATCTGTTTTTTACGATCGCTTACGAAGAAACGGACGAAGGCGGCGTGCAAAATACCGGACCTTCCGGCGGCGGCTTCGCCAACGAATTGTCGTTCATTACCGTTGCGGAAGCCGAGGCGATCAAGACCGTTCTGCAGAACCAGTACGGGCGCGACCCGGGACCGATCGTCAGGACCCTGCCACAGACCAGCGAACGCTGGTTTGCCAGGCTCGACTGGAATATTAACGACCAGCACCGCGCAGAGCTGACCTACACCCAGCTGGAAGAGCTGAACCTGGATCCCGACGACATGCCCTTCGACGGATTCACGTTCCAGGACAACTTCGAGAACGAGGGTATCGACCAGGACACGATCTCGCTGCGAGTGTTCTCGAACTGGACTGACAATTTCTCGACCGAATTTCGCTATTCCACATTCGACGTAGTAGACATCCAGGGACCAGTCGGCGGCGGAGAGGAACAGGATCCAAATCCGATTACCCGCATTCAGGTTCTGGATGCCCCGGGGGGCGACCCGATCTTTACGAGCGGACCCGGCGAGTTTCGATCCGCAAATGACCTTCAGTACACGATCGACCAGATCAAGCTGGCCGCGGATTGGGTGGTTGGTGACCATACGTTGACTTTCGGCGTCGAGCAGGAAACGCGCGACGTATTCAACCTGTTCATACCGCTGGCGACGGGCACGCTGCAGTTTGACGACATCAATGCATTGATGGCAGGCACTGCGAGCAGCATTTTCATGCTTGGTTCGTTTACCCAGGTTGCAGCTGATGCAGCGGCGAATTTCGAACGCGACATCAACAGCTACTACGTACAGGACGAATGGCAGGTCAATGACTCTGTGACGGTGGTTGCTGGTTTACGTTTCGACGAGTACTCGTCAAGCGACATTCCGATCGCGAACCCGGTGTTCCAGCAGCGCTACGGGATCTCGAACACCCAGACCTTTGACGGCCTCGATCTCCTCCAGCCGCGAATCGGCCTGACCTGGGATCTGCCCGAATGGAGTGCCGGTGCGACGCAGCTGCGTGCAGGCTTCGGCATCTTCGGTGGCGGCGACCCGACCGTGCATTTCGCCAATGCCTACCAGAACTTCGGCGGTGCGATCGGTTTCGGCGCATCTTTCCTGCCTCCTTGCACGGCGGCAGACCTGCAGGTGATCAACGGCGGGCAGTTCACCGGATTGCCGGACTGTGTGCGGGTATCCGCGGCAAATGCCGCCAACGCCAACACGGGTGCGGTCGCCGCGGTCGATCCCAATTTCGACCTGCCGTCCAATCATCGCTGGAATATCGGCCTGAACCACGTCACTACGTCGGACTACAGTTTCTTCGACAACTGGGAAATCCAGTTCGACTACATCTACACGGATCACAAGGACGCGGTCGACTGGGTGGATCTGCGGCTGACGCCGAATGGCGTCACCATGCCGGATGGGCGGCCGCAGTTCTTCGAAGTCGATCCGCTGCTGCCCGGTTGTATGGCAACATTTAACGGCATTCGACAGGGATTCAGCAACGCCGGTACCAATGGCGGCCCTTGCGACGACACCGACAACTCGAACCAGGATATCCTGATGACCAACGGCGTCGAGGGCGAGACGTCCTCGATCTCGATCCAGTTCGCGAAGGAATTCTACTTCTCCGACCGGACGTCCCTCAACCTGGGACTTGGCTATGCCTACCTGGACTCGAAGACCGGCAACCCGGTCAACAGTTCGACGGCCGGATCGAGCTACGAGGAGGTGGCGGTTGCCGTGCTAAACAACGTTCGGAAGGGGCCGAACTTGTGGTCTAACAAGCACAACATCGTGCTGCGGGCCAACTTCCGCCACGAATGGGCGGACGGTTATCCGTTCTCGGTCGGCGTCTTCTTCCAGCGTCGGTCCGGACGCCCGTTCAGTTACGCCTACGAGGATGACACGGGAGAACTGTATTTCGGCGACTCCGACGATGAATCGCGCATTCTGATCCACGTGCCGACCGGGCCTAACGACCCGTTGTACGACTTCTCGGGCTTGTCGGCGAGCGATGTTACCGCGCTGTTCGAGTTCCTCGACCGGTCCGGCCTGAGCGCCTACGCCGGCGGCATCGCGCCGAAGAACGGTTTCTACGGCCCCTGGTACACCGACATGGACATTCGGATACAGCAGGATTTCGCCCTGCCGTGGGGCTGGGGCGATCGCGACCACGTCGCCAGCGTATTCTTCGACATCGAGAACGCGCTCAACCTGATTCTCGGCGACGACGACAATATCAGGAGTTTTCCCGACGTGGACGATGTCCAGGAAGCCGCCCGCGTGCTGGAGGTACTGGGCGATATCAGTAATACCAACCAGTTCGTCGTGAACGACTGGTACGACGAGGGCATCGACCAGGACGTCGACGACTCCGTCTGGCGCCTGCAGCTCGGCTTCAGGTACCGTTTCTGAGTTAGCGAAAAAAGAGAAAGGGCGGCCTTGCGGCCGCCCTTTTTTCTTTGCGGTAGATGTTCATTTGATCAAGGTAGTAACGACAATCGGGGTAGCGTGCCTGCTTTCAGGCTGCGCACTGACAGCCGAACCTACACCGGCCGAGAAATCGCAGCCTCATCTCGGCATACGCTGGGTGCGCGATTCGGCCGAATACGTTGCCGTTGCGTCACAGGCGTATCGTGCCGCGAAAATGGCACTGCCGGCAATGGTGGACGATAGCAACTGGAGCGCCTTGCCGTACCAGAAAAACGCAGCACAGCTGCCGCCGGCGGTGATCCTGGACATCGACGAAACCACGCTCACCAATCCGCATTTCCAGGCGCAGCTCGAGCCGCCGTTTACCGATGAGAAACTCAACGACTGGAGCATCGCGCACGAGGCAACGCCGGTACCGGGCGTCGTTTCGTATATCCGAGAAGCGGAGGCGCTGGCTGTGAGCATATTTTTCGTCACCAACCGGCCGTGCATGCCGGACCCAGATACCGGGGACCCCTGCCCACAAAAGCCGGTCGTGATCGACGATCTTCTCGAAGCCGGGATGCCCGCGACGCAGGAA
>JAWWCT010000125.1:0-4793 GCA_033720315.1 Woeseiaceae bacterium
GCGAGTGAGGACGCGCAGCGAGCGACAGTGAGCGAGCGCCCGCTTGACGGGTTCGCCGCCTGCTGGGCGGCGAATCAATCCCTCCCTCTCCGCCAGTAATAAAAAATGGGGCCCGATGGGCCCCATTTTTTATTACCAGTTGAGGGATGCGGAAGAGAACCCCAGTCCTGCTTAGGATTGCACTAAAGATCAATCCGCACCGGCCGGTTGAAATGCATTTCGACGATGAAGGCGGATTGCCCTCTCCGCCAGTAAATAAATACGGGGCCCAAAGGGTCCCGTATTCATTGACAAGCAGGGGGAAGTGGATGAGGACCCCGGTTCGACTCACGCAGCGGCGCAGCCGCGAGTGAGGACGCGCAGCGAGCGACAGTGAGCGAGCGCCCGCTTGACGGGTTCGCCGCCTGCTGGGCGGCGAAGCAATCCCTGCGAATGAACGCTGTCGTCTAACCAACCCAGGCAAGATAATCGTCCACCGCGGGGCCCCAGAGTTCCGGGTCATTGATGATGAAATGACCGTTGAGTCCGGGCTGTCGCGTCAGTTCGACCATGGTGCCCATGCCGCCTGCCATGCTGAAGGCATCGAAATTCGTTCGGCTGTAAGCGAGACTGTAAAAACTGTCGTTGGCGCCGTACAACCACAGCGACTGCCCCGGAAAGCGGGCTGCGTCCAGGAACAAGCTGCGATTGATGGCCAGGTAATCGCCGCAGCCCTCGGCGATCCAGCCGCCGACGAAATTGATAGCACCGAGATAAACGTCCGGCCGTCTCGCCACGTGAGCGACGGAGAGGATGCCGCCTCGCGAGGTGCCACCGACCAGCAACTGCGTCGTGTCGACATCCGTGCGGTTGCGGATCCAGTCGGTGATGACGTCGAGGTCTTCCAGCGCGCGTTCGGCACCGGCAAGCGACAGGTCCCTGTTGCAGGAATAACCGCTCCTGTCGGTCTTGAATCCCTCATCGTAGAGTCCGTCGGATTTTCCCCGGCCGCGTCGCTGGGGAAAAGCCACCATGTAGCCCCGGTCGACGAAAAAACTGGCCAGCGATTTGTGGGTAAACGTCAGGCCGAATGTTGATGGATCGGAGCCGCTACCGGTCGAGCCGTGATGAAAAACCAGCGTCGGGAACCGGCCGTCGCCAAATGGCTTGTACAGCACAACCTCCAGGCTGACCGGCTGGCCGTCCTCGACAAACGGCGTCGGTATCCGCAAGTTGAGCAACATGGCAAATGTTCGACATTCGCCGTTCTCGGGCACGCTCGTTGCGTCACAGATCGCCTCTACCGGTTCGCCGACATTCGCCGGTCCGCCACCGCCCGCACCGCCGCACGCCAGCAGCATGAAGAGCACGAATACGATGCACGCCAGCGCCAGCCATCTGTTGTTGATAAGATTTCGTCCGATCATTTGTGAAACTCCCGTTGTTCGTCAATGCCTTGAAATCTATTCGGACCTGGCGGCTTACAGGAGACTCCAGGGACGAAATGCGGCTGGCAGGGACGAATGCCAGTATCGAGGGTACGAGCCTGAGCGGAAATACCGCAACGAAATCCAGTTTGCGCAAGGTCTGGGAGGTGGCAGCCTGGATCGCGTTGGTTGCCGTCCTCTGGGGTACGGATCTGCTGGCGAAGCTGTCGGAGCGCGATCAGTTCGGGGTCGGCAAGGACACCTTCAGATTGGTCTCGGAGCAGGTCACCAGTGCCCTTGCTGTGCTCGTCATGGTGCTGTTCCTGGTCGAGTGGCTGAAGCTTTTTCCGTTGAGCCTCAAAAACTGGCCGCGTACGGTTATCGGGCACACGATCGGCACTGTCTTGTTTGCATTCGGGCATTATTCGCTGATGGTTGCGCTGCGCGCTGCCTGGTACGCGCTGAGTGATCATCCTTACATCTGGCGGCAACCCTTTGTTTCGAACCTGGTGGTCGAATACCAGAAAGACATCAAGATCTACATCGGCTTCGTCGTCGTTATTGCTGCGTATCGTTACTATCAACGCTCGAGGGAGCCGCTTGCACAAAGCGCGGTAAATCGCCTGGTGGTGCAAACAGGAAGCGGCGACAAAGTGATGCGAATCGAACAAATCGAATACCTCGAAGCGGCGAAAAATTATGTCGCGGTGCACTCGTCAGGGCGCGAGTACATTCTCCGGGAAACGATGGCAAACATGGCCCGCAAACTGCCGGCCGATTCGTTTGTGCGAATTCACCGAAGCTTCATCGTGAATGTCGACCAGATCAGCGAGATCAAAGCCGCGGATTCAGGGCATCGTGTAATTCTTCTGAACGGACAGGAATTGCCGCTAAGTCGCAATTATCGGGAAGCGGTCGCCAGAATAATCGGCGCCTGAGCGCCGCCCCTTCAGTCCTGTGCCGGCGATCACGACGAACCGGCCGCGCACCATCGGTTTTCGCTACGGCAGGCGTTTCAGACGGAGGTTTGATTGCCCGGTCGATGACGGTTGGTTTCGGACGGCATAGAATAGTGGCCATGGATTATCGATGGCCATTTTTTTTCCATGCGACGCGACTGTGCATGGTCTTGCTGGCATTGTCGGCCGAAGCCGTCGCCGACAGGCAACTGGTGCTGCGGCAGATCGATGTACCGCACCACTATTACTATCGCGAAATGTACTTGCCGCAGCTCACGAGCGGACCGTCGTCGCTGAGCTGGGCGCCCGACGGCACGTCCCTCGTCTATTCGATGCAAGGGAGCCTGTGGCGGCAGGCAGTCGATTCGGACCTCGCGGAGCAGCTGACGGCAGGGCCGGGTTACGACTATCAGCCTGACTGGTCGCCGGACGGCCGGCAGATCGTGTTTGCCCGTTACGATCGCGATGCGATCGAACTCAAGTTGCTCGATCTTGCCAGTGCAACCGTCACCTCACTGACCGATGAAGGTGCGGTCAATGTCGAGCCGCGATGGTCCCCGGACGGTCGTAGAATTGCATTCGTGTCGACGAAGGGCACGGGTCGCTTCCATGTTTTTACAGGCGAACTGACGGACGGGAGATTCCAAACGACGCAACTCGTGGCTGAACGCGAAAGTCGCGTGCCGCGGTATTACTACAGCCGTTACGATCACCAGCTGAGCCCGTCGTGGTCACCGGACGGCGAAGCGCTCATCTATGTCAGCAATCCGGAAATTCCTTACGGCAGCGGCGCGATCTGGCGACACTCATTGACCGGCGAGGGGCAGGTCACGCTGGTCCGCAAGGAGGAAACGACCTGGCGGGCGAAGCCGGACTGGGCACCCGACGGCGGACGAATCGTCTACGCATCCTATCTCGGCCGGCAGTGGCACCAGTTGTGGGCAACGACGATCGACGGCGTCGCCGAACCGTTCCCGCTGACCTACGGAGACTTCGACGTATCTGCGCCGCGCTGGTCTCCCGATGCCCGGCGGATCGCCTACGTCGTGAATGAATCCGGCAATACCGAAATACGAATTCAGGAACTGGTCGGCGGCGCGACAAGAACGCTTAACGTCGCAGATCGCCGATACCGCGTGCCGATGTCAAGCCTGGCACTGCGCATCAGGGACGCTGACGGCAATGCGGCCCCCGCCCGGGTATCGGTTATCGGCGCAGACGGCCGCAGTTACGCGCCGCAGGATAGCTGGATCCATGCCGACTACGAGTTCGATCGCAGGCGTGCCGAATTCGAGACGCATTATTTCCACCTTCACGGCGAAGCGACGCTGGCGTTGCCGCCGGGACCTACAAACGTCACCGTGTGGCACGGTCCCGAACACAGCATCCAGCGGAGCCTGATTAACGTATCGGCGGAACGCGACAACCGTCTCACCGTCGAGCTCAAGCGACTCGACCTGCCCGATGCATGGAACGGATGGGTCGGCGGCGATACCCATGTGCACATGAACTATGGCGGCGCCTACCGCAACACGCCGGAACGGCTCGTTGCCCAGGCCGCGGCGGAAGACCTGGACGTGGTGTTCAACCTGGTGGTCAACAAGGAGCAGCGAATCCCGGACATCGCGTACTTTTCCGTCAAACCGGACAGCGCATCGACTGACGATGTCTTGCTGTTGCACGGGCAGGAATTTCACACGATCTACTGGGGCCATCTCGGGCTGCTCGGTCTCGGCGAGCACCTGCTGTTGCCGGATTACTCGGCCTACCCGGGGACCGCAGCGGCCAGTATCTTTCCCGACAATGTGACCGTCGCCGGACTGGCACACGAGCAAGGGGCGCTCGTCGGCTATGTGCATCCCTTCTATGCCGCACCGGACCCCGGGGTCGGCGACAAGCTGACCAATGCCCTGCCGGTCGATGCCGCGCTCGGTCTCGTCGACTTCTACGAGGTGGTCGGCTTTGCCGATCATCGTGCTTCTGCGGAGGTATGGTATCGCCTGTTGAACTGCAATATGAAAATCGCCGCTGCCGGTGGCACGGACGCGATGGCGAACTATGCGTCGCTGCGCGGACCGGTGGGCCTGAACCGCGTTTACGTTCCGGTCGATAGTGGCGCGCAAGGCCTTGCCGATCGCCGCGACGCGTGGCTGGCCGGCCTGAAGTCCGGGCGCGCGATGGCGACCAACGGCCCGCTGCTCGGCTTTAGTGTCAATGGCAACGGGCCGGGCAGCGAGCTCAAGCTACCCGACGGCCAGCACGAACTGCGATACGACGGCTTCCTGCGCTCGGCGGTCCCGGTCGATCACCTTGAATTGGTCCATAACGGCGCGGTCGTCGAGACCTTCGATTCGACCGAGGGCGGTCGCACGGCGGATCTCGCCGGCGTTCTGCAAATCGAGACAAGCGGCTGGCTGCTGTTGCGCGC
>JAWWCT010000126.1:0-4713 GCA_033720315.1 Woeseiaceae bacterium
CCAGCTCGACGCGCTGAAAAACCTGCGCAGTATGATGGAGAGTCAGGGCATCAACAGCGACTGGCTGCTCGACTAAATCTTAGGGCGATTTTGTGGGAGCCGCTTTGTGGGAGCGGCTTCAGCCGCGATCAGAAAATAAGTCCGGAAACTTTTTTGTGGGAGCGGCTTCAGCCGCGATCCTCTTTTCGGATGGTCGCCTTGGCGGATTCGCGGCCGCCTCTCGTCCGGACTAAAGATCAATCCGCAACCGCCATATTAGGGTGAACTACCATTGCAGGCGGATTGCCCCTCCCACACTGGATTGCAGCTACCGTAAATTGCGAGGTGGCATTGGCGTGGGTGCCAATTATTCTTTGATCAAAAGCACCGCCGCGACATCGCGGCCCTCACTCAACAGGATGTTGAATGTGCGACAGGCGGCGGGTGTGTCCATGGATTCGAAGCCGATGCCGCGGCGCGCCAGCGCGAACACCAGTTCGCGCGGCGGGCGCTGAGTTTGCCAGCCGGTGCCGAGAATGACGATGTCGGGCGACTCGTCGAGAATCTCCTGGATATCGCTGACGCCAATCGCCGACACCGTATCGATGGCAGGTCCCTGCCGGAGCTGGTCGCGAAAAATGATGACGTTTTCGGTGATGGTGCGCTCACCGATGCCAATGGCGCCGGGCTCGACGCGGCGGACACTGAGCGATGTCATGTTTTCGCGGCTGAAATTCACGCTGCTTCCGGTTGCCAGGGGGGCTCGTTCGGCGCACGGTTTACATGCGGGTAACGGGTACTCATCATACAAACCTGGGCTGGGCGATCAACCGCAGCGGCTTGCGGCTCATTGGCACAACGTGGCGAATTTTGAGCGAAAATCACATGCAGTGTTCGTGCTGCCACCGGCGAGCGGCGGCGAGATACGTCGCGAGCACAGAAACTGGTTGTCGAAGGGGCGTTTGCAGGCGACCGGGTCGCTCGAGGAAATGCTCCTGGTGACGCTGCGCAGGATCGGCCATGCCGTGCCCGACGAGGGTATGGCCGCGTTGCGTTTCTGGGGCCAGACGGGCGAGCGTTCAGGCGCCTGGATGGCGGCTGCCGATCCCGTCCATCTCGAAGCCAGGCTAGATCACCTTCGACTGCACGCGTTTCGTGGCGAGGAAATTGCAAAACGGGAGTTGCGCGATCTTTTCTCGAGCCTGCAGGAGTTCGTGGCCGTGGACGATCGCTTCAGCTTCGCCCGGCTCGGTCCGCTGGCCTACCTGCGCAGTCAGGATCCCATTGTCACCGCCACCTGTTCGCCGCTGACCATCGACGGCCTGGAGCCTGGCGAGTTTATGCCGGACGGGCCGGCCGCCGCCGCACACGATCGTTTGCTCGGTGAATTGCAAATGGTCTTGCACGAGCACGCGATCAACGCAAAACGCGCGTCTGCAGGCCTGCGAACGATCAACTCGATCTGGATCTGGGGCGGCGGAATCGCACCGCAACCGGAGGAGCGCCCGATTGCGCCCTTGTTTTCCGACGATCCGCTGTTTCGCGGCTACTGGAAAAGCAAATGCGGCAGCGCAAATTTCTGGATGGAAGACATCGAAGATGCACTGCAGCTGGCACCCGAGGGATTCGTTGCGGTCGCTCCCGATGTGGACGCGTCGCCCGCTGTCATGGCGGATCGCCTCGATGGATTTCGTCGCACTTTAAAGCGCGGCGACCTTCGCAGTCTGACCTTGTTGTTCCGGGACGGTTTATCGATCGACATCGGCCGCCGCGACGGGCTTCGTTTCTGGCGCAGGCTGTCGCCCCTGCTCGATACTCCGCGTCACGATGACTGAGCTGCAAACTAGGCCCTTGCGACAACGACCGGTGCAGCACGACGGCAACGGCTTGCACGAGCTCGACCCTGTTCTGCGCAGACTGTACAGCGCGCGGGGAGTGACTTCCGCCGATGAACTCGACTACAGCCTGCCGCGACTGGCGCCGGTCGGCAGCCTGCGCGGGATCGACTCCGCCGTGGAACTCGTCAGGGCGCACCGCAGCGGGCGCACCATCGTCATCGGTGACTTCGATGCGGACGGCGCGACCAGTACCGCACTGGTGCTGCGTTGTTTGCGGGCTTTCGGCTGGCAGGACGTCGATTTCCTGGTGCCGAACCGCTTCGACTTCGGCTACGGGCTGTCACCGGAAATCGTCCGGGTGGCAGCGGAGCGCTCACCCGGCCTCTTGATCACGGTGGACAACGGCGTGTCCAGCGTCGAGGGCGTCGCCGAGGCCCACAGGCTGGGCATGCAGGTGCTGATCACGGACCACCACCTGCCGGGCAGGGAATTGCCGGCCGCGGACGCCATCGTCAATCCGAATCTCGAGGGCAACGATTTCGCCAGTCCGAACCTTGCAGGGGTCGGGGTCGCCTTCTACCTGATGGCGGCGCTCGGTCGCGTACTGGAAACCGGGGGACAGGCCGGCGCGGCGAGGATTCCGGCGCAATTTCTCGACCTGGTCGCGCTCGGAACCGTTGCCGACGTGGTGACCCTCGACCATAACAACCGCATCCTGGTCGACCAGGGACTGCGGCGCATTCGCGCGGGCAGGACCGTTGCCGGCATCCGTGAGCTGTTCCTGGCAGCCAACCGGGCACCTGCGCGTGCCGTGGCGAGCGACCTGGGATTCGTGGTGGCGCCGCGGCTGAACGCCGCCGGCCGGCTGGAGGACATGTCACTGGGCATCGAATGCCTGTTGACCGACGATGATCGCGTGGCGGCGGAATTGGCCAGCCGGCTCGACGGCATCAACAGCGAGCGGCGTGTCATCGAGGCGGATATGCGCCGCGAGGCGTTCGCCTACGTCGATGCCATGGACGCGAGCCATTTACCGGCCTGCGTGTGTCTTTACGACGAGCACTGGCACGAAGGCATCGTCGGTCTCATTGCCACCCGCGTACGCGAACGCTGCGATCGACCCGCCATCGCTTTTGCGCGTGCCGGCGACGGAACCTTGAAGGGTTCGGCACGTTCGGTTGGCGGCGTCCACATCCGCGACCTGTTGGAAGCCGTTGCCTCTGCCAGGCCGGGACTGATCGCGAAGTTCGGCGGACACGCGATGGCCGCCGGTCTCAACATTTCGCAGCAGGACTTCGATGAATTTGCCGAGCTCGCGGCGCGCCAGCTGGCGCGCCTGTACCCTGATGCCGATTTCAGCGGCGCGATCGTCACCGACGGCGAGCTGCCGTCGACCGCAATGAATCTCGAGTTTGCAAGGCAGCTCCGCGAGGCCGGGCCGTGGGGCGCCGGTTTTCCGGAGCCGGTATTCACCGGCGCCTTTGAGATCGACGAGCAGCGCACGGTCGGCGAAAAACACCTGAAGCTGCGCGTGCGGCCGGCGGCCGGTGGCAGACAGGTCGACGCCATCGCCTTCAACCAGGCCGGAACGAGCTGCCGGGGAGTGGTGCAACTGACCTACCGGCTCGACGTCAACGAGTACCGGGGCATCGAGTCACCGCAGCTCATCGTCGAGCAGATCGTCAATATTGCTTCGTGATAACATCCCGCGACTTTTTTGCTTACGGCATTGCGGGCTGACATGGAAACCGGACAGATTAAGGCGGCGATATCGGACCTCAAACAGCGCGTCACGGCGTTGAGGGGGTACCTTTGACTACGACGGCAAGTCCGAGCGTCTGACGGAAGTTCGTCGCGAACTGGAAGACCCGGCAATCTGGAACGAACCCGAACGTGCCCAGGCGTTGGGCCAGGAGCGAGCCCAGCTCGAAAAAGTCGTCACGGCACTCGATAAACTCAGGTCGGGGCTCGCCGATGCCGGTGATCTGTTCGAGCTGGCCGCGGAAGAAGGTGACGAGGCCACGCTGTCCTCGCTTGCCTCCGACATAGCGCAATTCGAAAACGAGGTTGCCGGGCTGGAGTTTCGCCGCATGTTTTCCGGCGAGCTGGACGACAGCAACGCATTCGTCGATATCCAGTCGGGTGCCGGCGGCACCGAGGCGCAGGACTGGGCGGAGATGATCCTGCGCATGTACCTGCGCTGGGCCGAGGCGCACGGTTTCAAGACCGAAATCATCGAAGTGTCAGCAGGGGAAGTTGCCGGCATCAAGAGCGCGACGATCCTGGTGTCCGGCGAATTCGCCTACGGCTGGCTGAGAACCGAGACCGGCGTTCACCGGCTGGTGCGAAAGTCGCCGTTCGATTCCGGCAACCGGCGCCATACCTCGTTTGCCTCGGTTTTTGTTTCGCCGGAGGTCGACGACGACATCGACATCGAAATAGATCCGTCCGATCTGCGCATCGACGTCTATCGCGCAAGCGGCGCCGGCGGGCAGCACGTCAATCGCACGGAATCGGCCGTGCGTATCACGCACCTGCCGACGAATATCGTCGTGCAGTGCCAGAACGACCGCTCGCAGCACAAGAACAAGGCCACGGCAATGAAGCAGCTCAAGGCCAAACTGTACGAAATGGAGTTGCAGGAACGTCGCGCAAAGGCATCGGCAGTCGAGGAAAGCAAGTCCGACGTCGGCTGGGGCAGCCAGATACGTAACTACGTTTTGGATCAGAGCCGCATCAAGGATTTGCGCACCCACGTGGAAACCGGTAACACTCAGGCAGTTCTTGACGGCGCGCTCGACCCGTTTATCGAAGCGAGCCTCAAACAGGGACTTTAAGTGAGCAAAGACAAGCCACAGCAAGAAGAACATGAACTGATCGCGGAGCGCCGCCGCAA
>JAWWCT010000127.1:0-4668 GCA_033720315.1 Woeseiaceae bacterium
ATGGCGACCGACTCCGTGTCACCGCACAGCTCGTCCGAGCGTCGGATGGCTTTCACATCTGGTCAAATTCCTACGATCGGCAACTCGATGACGTTTTCGACGTTCAGCAAGACATTGCCGAGCATATCGCGTCGGCGCTGGAGGTGACGCTCGATGACAGAGCCCGCCGGGTCATGCGTAGCGCCGGTATTCGTGACGTGGATGCGTTCATCGCGTACCAGAAGGGATTAAGGGCAATCGACGATGCACACGAATACTCTGGTACAGCCATGTATGAACCGTTCTCTGTCGCCAACGAATTTCTTGATCTGGCGCTCGAGGCCGCGCCCAACCTTACCGCTGCGCGCTTGTTGAAGTTGGATCTCAACACTCACGTCATTTGGCAACTCGCTTCCGGCATGAGAGAGGAATATTACGCCGGGGAAATATTGGAGCATCTTACGGCGATACGACAAGAACTGGATACCGCCAGGCGGCTGTCATCGCCGGGGAATCAGCGCGATATTCTCGAAGTTGAGCGAACGTTTTGGAGCGATGACTGGAGTCATTTGCCCGGTCAAATACGCGTTGCTTTACAGCCAGGTGGATGCGTTCAGATGGGCTGGAGTGCACAGCTAGTTGCCCCATTCGGTTGGGCCGACAAGCTAGTTGACAAGTTCCACGATATGCTCGAATGCGATCCTATGGATGAAAATAGTTATTTAAGCTTGTCCAAGGCCCTTCTCTGGGCAGGTGATGCCGATGCTGCGTTACAGTCAGTGTACGAGGCAGAAAGTCGCGGCTTGACCTCTGTGGATTTCGATGCCACCAAATACAAAGCATTGCTCGCCGCCGGGCGTCTCAAGGATGCGAGTCTTGTAGAGGGTGCGCGTGAAAGGGTTTCCCTTCAGGCTGCGGCAGGTAATCTTGTGTTGGCCCGGCAAATGGCTAAAGCGTACTGGGCTACTGCCGAGTTTGATTCATACTCGCTACAGGCTGCGGCTGCGGTCGGGGATCGTGATAAAGCTAACCAGCTTGCCGCCCGAATAGATTCGCATCCAGGCGGCTTTCTGCCACTTCTTAGCACCGTTGAGTATTGTTTCTGCGGGGCACCATTCGATCTGGATGCGACGCCCAATCTCAAAGCCCGTATCGAAGAGGCTGACTTTCCCTGGCCACCCCCGACACCAATCGATTTTCCCGCGAAATATTGGTAACAGGGTCAACCGTACCGTTAATGCAATTTTTGAATGCGCGCCCGGAGAGATTGGCCGGAATCGCTTCGGAGCGATTCCGGGGTCTACGACCCGTCGTCGCTTACGCTCCTCCGCCCAAAACGCTGGCGCGTTTTGTCGAACGTCGCCCGTCGGGCGACTCAGTTCGAACTCTCGAGGGCAGCCAAAACCAATCGGCCCCGTAAAGGGGCCGATTGGTTTTGGCGCGCCCGGAGAGATTCGAACTCCCGACCACCTGGTTCGAAGCCAGGTACTCTATCCAACTGAGCTACGGGCGCATGGAATTGATTGACCGCACATTCTAAGGGAATGGAAGCAGAAATGGGGCATTTCATGCACGATCGGGCAAACCCCTGAATTTCCCATTCCATTGGTCTACAGTTCTCTACAAAAGAACAATATCCAGCCATTTCCAGGGAGCAAATCATGGGTGCGTGCCGAGGTCTGTGGTGTTTCGTCGTTGCGAGCTTGTTGCCAGGCGTTGCTGCGGCATCGGGAGCCTCCGATCTTTGCAGTGGCTCGGTGGGATTGTCCGAAGGCCAATGGGCGAGCTTTGCCGTCGATGCACCATTTATGGCGGAAAAACTCGACAGTCGATACGCCATCGTGGCAACGGAAGGAAGTGACTATTGGATGGAATATGAAGTAGCCGTACCCATGGGTGACGGCAAAACGATCATGAGAATCCTGATTGCGGACTGGCCGTATGATGAAGGGGCTATCAAACGCGCGATGATGCAATTGCCGATTGGGCAGGGAGCGGAGGCGATGCCGCCCATGGAAATGCCTCCTTCGAGCATCAAAAATGAGGACCCGGCAAATCCCGTTCGCATGGCATGTGCGGAACTCGAAAACGGGGTTGCAGAAACCGTGACGGTTGCTGCGGGAACGTTTGAGGCTACGCGCGTCTCACTCAGGCGCCTGGCAAAGGACATCTGGCTATCCTCGGATGTTCCCTTCGGTATCGTCAAATTTGCCGATGCGAATGACAAGGGTATGGAATTGGTCGCGTTCGGAACGGACGCAGAAGCCGCGATAACGGCGCAACCTCAAAAAATTCCCGGTATGAACTGACGCAGGTCGATTCGACAACGGTTTGCCGATCGAAGAACCGCTCGCCTACCAGGATTTTTTCGCCGCCCTTGAAAAGGTAATGTTTCTGACTTTTCACGAGGTCGATTGACGGCCTTCCAGCCGTGAGCGTTATTCCTTGGCAAGGATTGCCGGATTATTCGCCGATCCGTCGGATCCCCTTGTTTTGAATTTCACCTTGCCGTTCTGTGACCCGGGTCACAGGTACCGGGCGCGCCACTGAGACCTGGTTCGTACGCGAAATTTCCGCCGCGGACTATCTTGGCTGTGCAGCGCAAGGCCAGGGATCCGGGCCGAGTTTTGGCGCTGCAGACAACCCGGAGGTTTGTATGAACAAGCTCTCTACTTTGCTGGGCAGCATCGCCGTTCTGGCATGCGCCGGCTGCGTGACCTCCCACCCCATGACCGCCGAGGAGTTTCGCGAAGCGGTGCGTCCCGGGGCATTTTCCGCGGAAATGGAAACGTTCGAGGTCAATCGGTCGTTCGACGACGTGGCCGCCACGTTCAGGGAAAAGGCACCATCCTGCCTGTCCGGCCGCATCAAGACGACGTCGCAGACCAACATGAGCTACCAGGTCATCGTCACGCGTTACACGCCGACCGTGCAGGTAACGCCGCAACGCGCGGAAATTCACCTGCAGCAGCATCACGAGCAGGGTGTCATGAAGATCAGCGAAGAGCCGGAGAACGGTTACTACATGCTCGTGACCGATGCCTACCCGATCGACGGTTCGCGCACCCGCATCGAGATGTTCAGGCCGGCGTTCGGCTACAAGCACATCATCCAGGCGATCAAGGGCTGGGCGAGCGGCGACAACCTCGGCTGCCCGGATCTCACCAAGACCTGATGTCGGGAGCGATGCCATGAACCGGAACGTCATCGCGGTCGTCGCATTGTCCTTGCTGCTCGTCGGCTGTTCGGGGCTGAAGCCGTATCGCAGCAGTCACGAGAAGAATCTCTTTATCACGACGGATACGGAACAGGGATTTTTCTCGGGCGTCGATGCAGCGCTGGATATCTATTCGATGCGTACCGAGTGCGACGTCGACTACCAGGGCACGGTCGAGCTCTCCAATTCAAGAGTCGAGGTAGGTTTGCCGCAGGGTGTGCCGGCCTGGCTGGTGTTTCGCTTCGAGAGCTCCGCATTTTTCTCGAACACCCGCAGCTCAATGGGGTATGACGTGGCGTTGTATCCGGAGTACGGGCAGGTGTACGACGTGAATGTCAGCTATCACGACAACATCTATAACGTCGAGGTCGCAGAGCGCCGGCGAGGCGGCAGCGATGCGGAACGCCTGATGGTGGGGATGGTCGAGCGCGCCTGTGGAGGCGAGAGCACCTGATGCGAGGAGGCGCCCGCATCGACGCGGGCGCCTGTCAGCCAACCTCAGATGTCGTCCGGCCCCACGCTGTAGTACAGGTGCGGCGGTACGTTATCCCAGTCGATCGGCCCGTTTGCATAGCTGTATGCGAGCCGCTCGAGTATCACTCGCCACGCGCCGTCGAAATACTTGCGTATGCGGGGCCACTGGTCGCCCCGGCCCCAGCCGAAATGGCGCAAGGTGACCGTTGTCCGGTCTTTGCCTGCGTCCTCGAGGAATACCTCGACCAGCGCTCGCTGGTTGCGCACCGGTCCGAAAAACGGCGGTGAATTCCATGTGAACATGATGCGCTGCGGCGGCTCGATGGCGACGATGCGCATGTTCTCGGCGCCGCGGGTACCGGGCGGATTATCGGGAAAGAACAGGATGCTGTATTCGCCGTCGATACGCGGATCGACGATCGCTTTTTTCGAAAAGAACTCCTGCAGTCCGTCGACGGTTGTCCACGACGACCAGGCGTCTTCGATGGAAACGTCGAAGGTCCTGGAGATCAGGATCGGGTCCGGCTCGGTCGCCGGCGTGCTTGTTGCGAACAGGACGGCGAAAGCCGCTGTCCTGCCTATCAGTTTACGAATGTTCATTGACTTCCTCCTCAAACCTCGGCCGTAAAGTCGACTGCTTTGCCGGCCTCGAGCAATGTCTTCAGACCACCGATAACCAGTGGCCAGCCATTGCTCACCAACTTTAGAATCTCCGAGCCTTCGACGAACTGATCGTGAATCACGGTCAGCTTGCTGCCGCCCTGAATTTCCTCGATCAGGAAAGTCACCCGTGACGGGGGTTCGTCGTTCTGGGCGGGGTTTTTCGGAAAGGCCCAGGTGTAGCTGAGCTTGTTCGGCCGCTCCGCTGCCAGGACTTCGCCCTCGCAGACGACCTCGCCATCGTCCAAGGTGAACTCGACCTTCGAGCCGACTGCAAAGTCGCTTGCGATGCGCGTCTTGTGCCAGTACTGGTAAGTGAACTCCGGCGTCGTCAGGCC
>JAWWCT010000128.1:0-4618 GCA_033720315.1 Woeseiaceae bacterium
CGATGGAAGACGGCTTGCGCTTTGCCATCCGTGAAGGTGGCAGGACCGTGGGTGCCGGCGTCGTCGCGAAGATACTGGAGTGAAGGACAAGCCGTGGGAGCGGCTTTGCCGCGAATCGGGGCTGAAGCCCCTCCCACATGAAACACAACCAAGGTAATTGACAGGTGGGAGCGGCTTTAGCCGCGATTGGACATCAAATGGCAACCAACCAAAACATAAGAATCAGGCTCAAGGCATTCGATCATCGGCTGATCGACAACTCGGCGCGCGAGATCGTCGATACCGCGAAGCGCACGGGTGCGACGGTCAAGGGGCCGATTCCGTTGCCGATGAAGATGGAGCGTTACACCATTCTGATCTCGCCGCACGTCAACAAGGACGCCCGCGACCAGTACGAAATCCGTACCCACAAGCGGCTCATGGACATCGTCGATCCGACCGACAAGACGGTCGATGCTTTGATGAAATTGGAGTTGCCCGCGGGCGTTGACGTACAGATCAAGCTCAATTGATCTCTGTTATTAGCCACCAAAGATCAATCCGCACCCGCCTCAAGAGGCACAATTGGCGAAGCGGGCGGATTGGATCAAGCTCAACTGAGGGCGAAGACAGCGAACGAGGGTCAGAGCCGGGCTCTGACCCTGGATTTTCTGAGCTAAGGCACTGATTTGTAAGCAAAAAAAAGTCCCTAAAGGGACTTGAATTGGAATATCCCCGCCGTATAATGGCGGGCTCGATGAACTTGGCCGGGCCGGGAGTCGGCCAGGTTTGAAAACAGCGTCACCGGGCCTGGTCCGGCGGCGCTGACTGTTAGGTCGCCAGGAAAAACCCAAAGGCGTACTCGGCAAATCCCGGGACACCGGTTAACCACCGGATTAGGGGTCAGCTCCTAGAGCCAGGAACAGGGATCAATGTTCCAGGCGATGGCTGGCCCTTTCGCGTGTCTGAAAGAAGCAACAACAGAGCGTCGTGGGAGCGGCTTTTTGTACATGGACGTACTTATATCGCGGAGGACAGGATGTCCGAGAGCGATGAAGCCGCGATATCGATGTCAGGAGAACGCCGGTATTTGGCCGGTGCGAGGATCTAAGAAATGGCAATGGGCCTTGTGGGCCGCAAGTGCGGCATGACCCGCGTGTTCACGGAAGACGGGATATCCATCCCGGTGACCGTGATCGAGGCGCAACCGAACCGCATTACGCAGGTCAAGACGGTACAAAACGACGGCTATCGCGCGCTGCAGGTTACCGCCGGTACGCGCAAGGCATCTCGGGTACGCAAGTCCGAGGCGGGCCATTTCGCCGCGGCGAAAGTCGAAGCCGGTGACCTGGTGGCGGAATTCCGGCTGGACGCCGGGGAGCAGCCCGAAGAAGGGGAGTTCACCGCAGGCATGGAATTGAAAGTCGACCTGTTCAGCGAAGGGCAGAAAGTCGACGTCGTCGGCACCACGATCGGCAAGGGCTTCGCCGGCACCATCAAGCGGCACAACTTTCGCTCGCAGGATGCGACCCACGGTAACTCGCTGGCGCATCGTGCGCCCGGTTCCATCGGCCAGAACCAGACGCCGGGACGGGTATTCAAGGGTAAGAAGATGTCGGGGCACATGGGTAACGTTCGTCGCACGGCACAAAACCTCGAAGTGGTGCGTGTCGACGCGGAACGCAACCTGCTGTTGATTAAAGGCGCGGTTCCCGGCCATAGCGGCGGCAGTGTCGTCGTGCGGCCCGCCATCAAGGGCGGAGGTGCGTCGTGAAACTGAAGATGCAGGGCTCGAGCGGGACCGTCGACGTGGCGGAAAGCGCGTTTGCTGCCGAATTCAACGAAGCGCTGGTGCACCAGGTCGTCAACGCCTATCTCGCCGGCGGGCGTGCCGGAACCAAGGCGCAAAAAAACCGGGCGCGGGCCTCCGGCGGTGGCGCCAAGCCGTGGCGTCAGAAAGGCATGGGTCGCGCTCGCGCCGGCACCATCCGCAGCCCGATCTGGGTCGGCGGCGGCCGCGCGTTTGCGGCCCAGCCGCGTGACTACAGCCAGAAGGTCAACAAGAAGATGTATCGCGGCGCGCTGCGATCGGTGTTTTCCGAGCTGATTCGCCAGGACCGGCTGCTGGTCACCGATGCGATCGTCATGCAGGAGCCGAAGACCAGCGAGCTGGCGAGCCGGCTGAAAAAGCTCGGTCTGGACAGCGTGCTGATCGTCAATGAGGCGTTTGACGAGAACGTATTCCTGTCGGCGCGCAATCTGCCGAACGTCGGCATTTGCGACGTCGCTGCAATCGATCCGGTGGTACTGATGCGCTTCGATAAGGTGCTGATCACATTGCCGGCACTCAAGCTGGTCGAGGCGAGGTTGTCATGAGTGCCGCACTGCGACAGGAGCGGCTGATGACGGTTCTCAAGGGGCCGCATTTGTCGGAAAAAAGTCACCTGGCGACCGAGCGCAACCAGTACGTGTTCAAGGTTCGTCGTGATGCCACCAAATCGGAAATCAAACAGGCTGTCGAGCTGCTGTTCGAAGTCTCGGTGGTCAACGTGAGAGTGATGAACTATGCAGGCAAGGCGAAGCGACACGGAATGAGTCGCGGCTGGCGTGCGAATTGGAAAAAGGCATACGTGAGACTCGCCGAAGGTAACCACATCGAGTTTCTCGAGGCCGATTGAAGCTGACGGTAGAAGACTATGTCACTGCACAAATCAAAACCGACCTCTGCGGGACGCAGGTTTCAGGTTCAGGTCAAAACCGACGGCTTGCACAAGGGCAAACCGTACGGCCCCTTGCTGGACAAGAAATCCAAATCCGGAGGCCGCAACAACAAGGGCCGCATAACGGTTCGCCACCAGGGCGGTGGTCACAAGCAGCGCTACCGGATGATCGATTTCAAACGCGACAAGGACGGTATTCCCGGCGTCGTAGAGCGCCTCGAATACGATCCGAATCGCAGTGCGCACATTGCCCTGGTCAAGTATGCAGACGGCGAGCGTCGTTACATCCTGGCGCCGAAAGGCATTCGCCAGGGTGCACCGATTATCAGTGGCGAGGATGCGCCGATCAAAACCGGTAACAGCCTGCCGCTGAAGAGCATTCCGGTGGGTACGCAGGTGCACAACGTCGAGATGAAGCCGGGCAAGGGTGGCCAGCTGATGCGTTCCGCGGGCGCTGCGGCACAGCTAGCGGCGCGCGAAGGCGTGTACGCGACCTTGCGCTTGCGCTCCGGAGAGATGAGAAGGATTCACGTCGATTGCCGAGCGACCATCGGCGAAGTCGGGCACGGCGAACACAACCTGCGCAAGCTCGGCAAAGCCGGCGCGAAGCGCTGGCGCGGTGTACGGCCGACGGTTCGCGGCGTCGCCATGAATCCGGTTGATCACCCGCACGGCGGTGGTGAGGGCCGCACTTCGGGCGGTCGCCATCCATGCACGCCATGGGGTACGCCGACAAAGGGGTACAAGACGCGCTCAAACAAGCGCACGGACAACATGATCGTGCGGCGTCGGAAGCGTAAATAAATGAGTCGTAGGAGGGGCCTTAGCCCCGATTCGCGGCTAAAGCCGCTCCCACAACAGGAATTAGGAAAAATCGGGTAAACAGAAATGCCACGCAGTGTAAGAAAAGGACCGTTCGTCGATACCCACCTCGCAAAGAAAGTTGCCGAGGCAGCGAAGACCAACGACCGTCGTCCGATCAAAACCTGGTCGCGCAGATCGATGATCCTGCCGGACATGGTCGGACTCACGATTGCCGTGCACAACGGTCGTCAGCATGTGCCGATTCTGATCTCGGAAAACATGGTCGGTCACAAGCTGGGTGAATTTGCGGTGACGCGTACCTTTCGTGGCCATTCCGGCGACCGCAAGACGGCGTCGTAAATCGGGGAGCTATCGATGCAGGTTGCAGCAACATTACGATACGCGCGGGTTTCGCCGCAGAAGTGCCGGCTGGTCGCGGACACGATTCGCGGTAAGAGCGTTGATGAAGCATTGAAGACTCTCACCTTTACCCCAAAGAAAGGCGCGCGCATCGTGAAGAAAGTGCTCGAGTCGGCGATTGCCAACGCCGAGCACAACCACGGTGCCGATATCGACGAACTGAAAGTCGCGCGAATCGAAGTCAACGATGCCCCGACGTACCGCCGCTACCGCGCGCGGGCAAAAGGCCGCGGCACACGCATCATCAAGCGCAACAGCCACATCACGATACGGGTAGGCAACGAGTAATGGGACAGAAAGTACATCCGACCGGTATTCGACTGGGAATCGTCAAGGACTGGGCATCCAAGTGGTATGCCGATACGCATGCATTCCCGGATTACGTGAGACTCGATCACAAGGTTCGCGAGTTCATCAAAGACAAGCTGAAGGATGCGTCGGTTAGCCGGATCCATATCGAGCGGCCGGCGAAAAAGGCAAACATTACGATCCACACGGCGCGTCCGGGGATCGTCATCGGCAAGAAGGGTGAAGATATCGAAAAACTGCGGGCAGAAGTTGCGCAGATGATCGAAATGAACGTGAACGACGTGCGTATCAATATCGCGGAAGTCAGGAAGCCTGAACTCGATGCGCAGCTCGTTGCTGAAGGCATTGCGCAGCAACTCGAGCGTCGCGTGATGTTCCGGCGGGCG
>JAWWCT010000129.1:0-4602 GCA_033720315.1 Woeseiaceae bacterium
CCGAGCCCTTGTAAACAATAGGCCCAGTTTGTATCATGCCGCCCCTGCTGATGCGGGGTGGAGCAGTCTGGCAGCTCGTCGGGCTCATAACCCGAAGGTCGCAGGTTCAAATCCTGCCCCCGCTACCAAACAAAAATGGCCCCCTAAAAAGGGGCCATTTCTTGTTTGGAAATGGACAAGGTTTGAACCTGGAAGCCGCGAAGCGGCGCTGGTTCGTGTCGAGGCCGGCGCAGCCGGCCGCCATAACTGAGCGGCGCAGCCGCGAAGGCAATCCTGCCCCCGCTACCAAAAATGAAAAAGGCCGGTCCCATCGGGACCGGCCTTTTCATTTTCGCTATCGCGAGCAGGATTTGGATCTGCGAGGGAAGCAGGTTCAGCCGAGGCGCCCCGACGCGTAGCGTCGGAATAGGGGCGCCGAGACCAACCGGAGCGCGCAGCGCGTAGGGCGAAATCCTGCCCTCGTTACCAAATCAAGAATGGCGCCCTAGTAGGCGCAAATTAGCTTATTCAGAACTTTATCAGACCCTGCACACCCCAGAATTCCTGCCCCTCATTCGGGACGCAATACGCCACTCCATTGAGTGCATCCAGGTTGAATTGATACTCGCACCATCTGTCTGCCGTCAGGTTTTCACCAAATGCGGAAATTTCAAATTGTTGGTCGGATCCAAATACATAACTAGCACGTGCTCCTAGTACGGAGTGAGATCCAAGCTCATCGATCAGGGCAACTGTCGCAAGATTGGTCTTCGAATTGCCGACGTATTGGTAGTCGACCTGCAAGCTCAGCGTACCATTTGCAATTTGAATATCCTTGATCACTCGCCCGTTAAAGGAAAAGTCCGCCGCATATTGCAACTCATGCCCTAATTCATCCGAGGCCAGCGGACTTGCTTCGGTTATCTCGGTATCGAGAAAACCGAAGTCCAGGGAAATAAACCAATCCTCGGCCGGGACCCATTTGAATTCCACCTCGGCTCCTTTGCTTTCAGACTCTGGTACATTAGAAAACTCCGGACCCGTCGCAGGATCGACGAAGAATGTTTGTTTGTCGAACCACCTGTAGAAGAACGCTGCAATGTTCAACTGCACCGAGCCACCTGCCAGTTCTGATTTATAGCCGACTTCAAACGCATTCAGGGTCTCCGGCACGGCGTCTTGCAATGGAAATGCGGTGTGGGCTCCATGCAGAAACTCGATGTCATACTTCCCGGAGCGAAAGCCACGGGAGATGCTTCCATAGATCATGTTGTTGTCATTGATCTGATAATCGAGTCCGATCTTGCCGCCCCACTCACCGGCGTCCAGATCACTGCGCGTGGTGTCTTCCGCACAATAGGTGCCGTCCCCGGAACAGGTCGGCGAAGCAAGGCCCGAGGCGACCTGTGCCGCGGCCATCGACCTGACCTCTTCGTTGGACAGGAAGTCGCTGGGTGCAACGCCTGAAGTGTCCAGGTTGCCCACAAAGTAGGAAGGCAATTGCTTGTCGTCATTCGTGTAACGGACTCCTACGGTCAGCGTAAGCTTGTCACTGACGTCATATTCGGTGTGCAGGTAAGGAGACCAGACATCGTTTTCCATGTTCGCGATACTGATAGACGCCAGGTCGTCATAACCGGCACCCGGCGCCAATCCGAGCCCCTGGCTGAAGACCCACAACCCGAAGGAACCGCCGAAGACCACGGGTGGCCCCGGGTCGACTGTTGCAACCATCGCTCCTGGTCTGGGATTCGGTATCGGGGCCATCAGACCGGGATGCGAGATCAGAGTAGCGGCGCCGAGCCGGATGTTCTGACTGAGCTCCGAGTCCTCGGTGAAATAATAGAGACCCGCGATCCAGCGGAATTTCTGATCGGAGGGCGAGGCCAGGCGAAATTCCTGGCTAAACTGCTCGAAGAACTGGTCCTGATCGATGAGCAGGTTCGGTTCGCTGCTGTTTTCGCCGGCGAAGACACTCGCTGGTGTGATGCCGATATTACCGCTACCGCCGGCATCAATTGAGAACAACGTATCGCTTTCATCATAAGCTGTGATCGAAGTGCCGGTCGCCCAACCGAAATCATGATCGATCCTTACGTATGCCCCCCAGGTATCCATCTCGTGTTTACCTGAGCCAGTCCTGTTAACGTTTTCCCAGGCCGGAAAGGATGGGTCGACTCCTTGGTGATTTACTGTCGCATAGTCGACACCGTCATAATCAAGCTGGTCAGTAGGCCCAAAAGCACTCGGTCCCAGGAATGCGCCCGTGCCGAGCCGCGTGCCGACATGGCGGTACGGTGTAATTTCGCTGTCTTCTTCTGCCCAGTGGAAATTCGAGGTAACGACTGTGCTTTCAGCGGGCTCCCAGACTAACGTACCGCGCAGTGATTTGCGGTCCTGGTCTCCGTAGTCTGCACCACCGGCGTCCATATTGTTCCAGATTCCATCTCGATCGAAGCTCTTGCCGGCAAATCTCACGGCCGCAGACTCGGAAAGATTGAACGATGCAGCCGCTTCCAGTTCGATCAGGTTGTAATTGCCAACGGACACTGACGCATAACCATCGGGTTCCCCGCCAGGTGTAGGCTTCCTGGAAATGTAATTTACGGCTCCGCCGGTCGTGTTGCGTCCGAAAAGAGAGTTTTGTGGACCGCGCAGAACTTCGATTCGCTCCATATCATAGATACCCACGGCAGTCAGATAAGGAGAGCTCAGCGTGACTTCGTCGAGGTAGATGCCTACGGACCCCGGCGCAGCGCCGAAGAAATCGCTGGTGCCGATTCCGCGGATGTTGATCGAACGATTGGCTGGATTCTGCATCGATATATTCATATTGGGCACGAGCTTGGTTACGTCGGAAATCTTTCCGATACGCAGATCTCTGATCTGCTCGCCCGTGAAGGCCTGCATGGCGATCGGTACTTCCTGTAGCGATTCTTCGCGCTTCTGTGCCGTTACGATAATTTCCTCGATCGCAGCCTGTGCAAAGGCCGGCGATGGCGCCCACAGGCTGATGACTATGGCTGACATCAGTGATGCACGGTAAATATGGTTTAAAGTACGCATGCTCCCCCCTCCCGGATTTCCTGTCGTTTTTCTTAGTTGTCCTGCCTATTGCCTATATGCCTCAGCATAGTCTGTACGACGGCACTTTCAATGCTCCGGCGCGACAGTGCCGGGAATATCTCAATCTGTTGATCCTGTGGTCAAATGCTCGATGGGTGAGCGTCACCTGGACTACGCTGCTATCAGAGGCACTTGCAGCGTGGCAAAAGGCCTCGGCGCCATTGCTAGCGTACAAAGCGAGCCCCCGCTACCAAATGAAGAAAGGCCCCCTTACCGGGGCCATTTCCATTTGCACATGGAAAAGTTGATCAAGACCGAAAGCAAGCTGGCGCGGGTAATGCTTGGCAGCCCTTTGCAGGCGCGAATACGTGTTAACGGATTGGCTGATTCCCGGTTCGACATTCAGGGCGGATGTCGGGCTGATAGTATGCGTAAAGTCGGCCTAAAACCGCTGTCGCAATGGATTGGCGCAGCGACACCGTAGGAGTTCCTGGGGTTTACATTTAGCAGGAGGTTTCGAGTGATCAATACAGATGCAGTCATTGTCGGTGCTGGACCCTGCGGCCTGTTCCAGGTCTTTGAACTCGGGCTCCTCGGATTGAAGGCCGAGGTTATCGATTCCATACGGCAGCCGGGTGGTCAATGCACCGAGCTTTACCCGGACAAGCCGATTTACGATATCCCCGCCATTCCCGTTTGCTCCGGACAGGAGTTGACCGATGCCCTACTCAAACAGATCGAGCCATTCGACTGTGGCATGCATCTGGGCGAGGAAGTCTCCATTGTCAGACCGAACGGTGACGGCTCATTTTTTGTTGAGACGAGCGCCGGTAAGCAATTCAATGCCAGGGCCGTCGTCATCGCCGGGGGTGTCGGCTCTTTTCAGCCGCGACCGCTCAGGGTACCCGGTGCGGAAGAATACGAAGGCAAGTCGCTGCATTATCGGGTACGGGATCCGAAGCGATTCGCCGGTAAAAAGCTGGCGATTTTGGGCGGCGGCGATTCGGCATTGGACTGGGTATTGGAGCTGATCGAAATTGCCGGGCACATTACGTTGGTACATCGTCGCGACGAGTACCGTGCAGTCGCAGCCTCGGTCGACAAAATGCGCAAACTGGTCGCCGACGGAAGAATCGACGTGATCGAGAAAGCCAAGGCAACGGCAATCGGCGGAGTTGACGGTGTGATTAGCTCCATCACGATCCAGCCCAGGGAAGGAGAGCCGGTCGAAATCCCTGTCGACGACGTTTTGGTGTTCTTTGGGTTAGCGCCAAAACTCGGCCCGATTGCAGAATGGGGACTCGACATCAATCGCAAAACGATCAATGTCGATACGGAAAAGTTCGAAACTTCCGTACCCGGAATCTATGCGATCGGCGATATCAACTATTACCCCGGAAAGAAAAAACTCATTCTGTGCGGTTTTCACGAAGCAGCATTGGCGGCGTTTGCCATCAAACAACGGATCGAGCCGGACAAGAAAGTCCATGTCCAGTACACGACGACCAGCCCGATTATGCACGAGCGTCTGGGCTTGAAAGACTCAAACCCGACAAG
>JAWWCT010000130.1:0-4500 GCA_033720315.1 Woeseiaceae bacterium
GTCGTTGAACCAAGTCGGGAATTATGTAACAAACCCTTGTGGCGACTGGCCTCGGCAGCAGCCGGCGGTGAGCGGATTTGTGACGCCAGTCAAGCTCGCGAAACGCGAAATCGGCGCTTCTTTCAGAATGTGCGCAGCGCCAGCGACGGGGGCCCGGTTCAGAGACCGATACGCGGATTCTTCGGCGCCACCAGGTTCTTACCGGCGAGCCAATCGTGGTTGAACAGGCGTGACTGGTAACGTCCGCCACTGTCACAAAGCAAGGTCACGATGGTGTGTCCCGGGCCGAGGTTTCTAGCCACGCGCAACGATGCCGCAACGTTGATTCCCGAGGAGCCGCCGAGAAACAGGCCCTCCTCGTACAGCAGGCGGTATACGACGTCGACGCACTCCTGGTCGGGAATCATTTCCGCATCGTCGATCCGGGCATTGGCAAAGTTTGCGGTAATCCGGGTGCTGCCGATGCCTTCCGCTATCGAGCCGCCGCCGACGACTTTGGCCTCTCCGTGCCTGACGTAGTTCCAGGTCGCGGTGCCCGTCGGGTCCGCCAGCACGGTCAGCACGTTCGGTTTTTTTTGCTTCAGATATACCGAGGTGCCGGCAATCGTACCGCCGGTGCCCGAGGTCGAGACGAACGCGTCGATGGTACCGTCGGTATCTGCCCAGATTTCCGGCCCGGTGGTCCGGAGGTGCGCCTCCTGGTTGGCGAGATTGTCGAACTGGTTCGCCCAGATCGCATTTTCCGTTTCCTCGGCAAGACGCCCGGCCAGTTTTTGAAAGTTGTTCGGGTCCTTGTACGGCACGGCGGGGACCGGCCGCACTTCGGCGCCCAGTCCGCGCAGGAGATCGAGTTTCTCCGGCGATTGCGTCTCTGGAATGACGATGATGCAGCGATAGCCGCGCGCGTTACAGATGTGTGCCAGGCCGATGCCGGTGTTGCCGGCCGTGCCCTCGATGACGGTTCCGCCCGGCGTCAGTTCGCCGCTGGACTCGGCCGCGAGAACGATGAACTTGGCCGCACGATCCTTGACCGATCCGCTCGGGTTCAGGAACTCGGCCTTGCCGAAAATGTCGCAGCCGGTTTCCTCGCTGACGCCCCTCAGCCGAATCAGCGGCGTGTTGCCGACTGCATCGACGAAGCCTTCGCGATACTTCAATACGTTCGCCCTGCCGAGACGCCAGCGGCGTCTGCTTATTTCGGCTGCGGCACGATTCGCATATACGGCTTGGGCGCCTGCCAGCCGCCCGGGAATTTCTGTTTCGCCTCCTCGTCCGATACTGCCGGCACGATGATCACGTCATCGCCCGGTTTCCAGTTGACCGGGGTTGCGACCTGGTGCAGCGCGGTCAATTGATTCGAGTCCAGAAGTCTCAGTATCTCGTCGAAATTCCTGCCGCTCGACATCGGGTAGACCAGCATCGCCTTGATCTTTTTGTCCGGACCGATCAGGAACACGGTTCTTGCAGTTGCATTGTCTGCCGCTGTTCTGCCTTTGGCCGAGTCGCCCGCGTCTTCCGGCAACATGTCGTAAAGCTTGGCGACTTTCAGATCATGGTCGCCGATCAACGGGTAGTTCACGGCATGGCCTTGCGTTTCCTCGATGTCCTTGAGCCACGCCTTGTGGTCGTCAACCGGATCGATACTCAGACCGATGACCTTGCAATTGCGCTTTTTGAATTCCGGCAGCAGGCTCGCCATGTAGCCGAGTTCCGTGGTGCAAACGGGCGTGAAATCCTTCGGGTGAGAAAACAGCATTGCCCAGCCATCGCCGATCCACTCGTGAAAGTTGATCTTTCCTTCGGTGGTCTCGGCAGTGAAATCGGGAGCTTCTGAATTTATTCTTAAAGCCATTGATTGCTCCTCGTGAGTTTGTTCCAGGGGCCAATAATTTTAGCACTTCCGCGAATGGCCGGGTGTGCCTGGCGAGGGCGCGGCCAGCAGAAAACCGCATGCCGATATGCACGAAAAGGCATAATGATGCCGGCTCGCGAGCCGACAACATTTAAGGAGGAATCGATGCGTCGCCTGATCTTCACCGTACTGCTGGTCCTCTCGACCGCCTGCTGGTCGCAGGCAGTGCCGCCACGTTTGACGATGCAATGGCAGGCGCTCGCGGAGCGCATCGCGGATCGACTCGATCTGCAGCCGGGAGAGCAGTTTCTCGCGGTGGCGCATCCGGGATTGTTCGACGAACTGATTCCTTATCTGCGTTATGAAGTGATGAAGGCCGGGGCCGTGGATCTCGGCGTGCTCGACGTGCTGGCTGAGCCGGTGCCCGAAAACTGGAGTGAGCAGGTGTTGCGCGACGGGGGCCTGGCGGCGCGCAGTGCCCTGGCCGAGTTGCTCGAGGGCGTTGACGCATCCATCATGCTGCCCGGTGCGACTCCCTCGCATCCGGTCTACGCCGCTCTACAGGACCTGATGCGACAGGGACGCCACCGAACCATCCATTTCCACTGGCTGCAAAACGGCAGTGCTATTCCCCTGCCGGGACAACCTCTGCCGGCCGTGCATGCGCTCGAAGCGAATTACCAGCGGGCCATCTTCGACACCGATTACGCCGCGCTTGCGGCACATCAACGGCGTTTCGTGCAGGCCATGCGCGACGGCGAGGTACGCGTCACCAGCGAAGCGGGCACCGACATACGCTTTCGCATCGGCAATCGACCGGTCAACTTCCAGGACGGCGATGCAACCCGGCAGCGGACGGACAAAGGCGTCGTGCTCGTCGACCGGGAGATCGAGTTGCCGGCCGGCGCGATTCGGGTCGCGCCGCTCGAGGAGAGCGTGCACGGTACGATCGTGTTCCCGCCGTCACAATGGTCGGGCAAGCCGGTCCTCGGGCTGAGGCTCGGTTTCGAATCCGGCAAGGTGACGGCCGTCTCGGCCGACTCCGGGCGCGAATATGCAGAAGCGGAAATGCGCGATGCCGGCCCGGCGGGGCGGGCGTTTCGCGAATTTGCACTGGGTTTCAATCCCTTGCTTGCGGTGCCCGAAACCACGCCCTGGATTCCCTATTACGGGTACGGCGCAGGCGTCGTGCGCCTGTCACTGGGGGACAATTCCGAACTCAACGGCAACGTCGGCGGCGGCTATGTGCGCTGGAACTTTTTTACCGATACCACGGTGTCGATCGACGGCGACGTCTGGGTCAGGGATGGCAAATTCGTGAAATAAGCGTCCCGCGATGGTCGCTTGGTCGACTCTGGTCAGGCTGCCGACAGCGTTACGAGCAGCCAGATTGCCTGCAGCAGGTAGGCCACAATCACTGCCGCTGCATGGAATCGCTCGTTGTTCCATATTGCCAGCGCAAGCATCAGCGCCATGCCGCAGAAGCGCGTCAGGCTGCCAGGCTCATCAATCGGATTGCCGAGGACCAGCAGGGAAAAGAACGTCCACGATGCGAAGTAAAAAGCGGCGAGCGAAAAAATCCAGCGCGAATTTTCGAAGTAGTAGTGCTTGATGTCGCGTTCGCCATCATCGAAGTTCGGGGTCAATATATAGGCAATCAGGGCCAGCGTCAGATAGGGAACCATCAGCACCATATACTGGAGAAACGTCCACTGCGGATGTTCGCGGAGAACCCATAAGGACCACCACACCACCATCATTATGATGAGTAGCAGTCCCATCCAGGCGGAATGCAACGGATAGTGCCGAATCTGCTTGCGAAGTCGTACCTGCTCGCCCCAGTTCGAAAGAATATCGGAGACCGCGAACGCCAGGACGATCGAGATAAAGACCAGCACGAACTCGAATTGCGTCATTGTTTGATCCTGATCGTTGCAGAGATGGTATATATGAAAGAGCTGCAGATTTGCAATTCTTTACAGTGCCGGACCGCGATAAATGATCGAAGCACCGTACTACCCCATCGTCTACGTCCGCGGTTACGCAGGTAACCAGGCCGACGTCGAAGACACGGTGGCAACGCCCTACATGGGATTCAACCTGGGCGCCACCAAGCTGCGCCAGTCGTGGGATCGCGAAATCGTCCGGCATATCTTCGAGTCACCATTGATCCGCTTGATGAAGGATCACGGCTATGCTGACGTGTTCCACGATGGCGACGTGATCGCGCATGGCCGGGTCGATCCCAAAAGTATCTGGATCTATCGCTACTACGAAGCGGTTTCGAAAGACCTCGGTAGCGGCTTGCGGCCGGAGATCGAAGACTACGCTGCAGGCCTTCACGACCTTATCGAAGAAGTCCGGGATCGGGTTTGCGGCCCGGACGAGCCGGGCAATGCCGAAGTGCAGGCCAGCCGCGACAAGTTCAAGGTCTACCTGGTCGCGCATTCGATGGGCGGCCTGGTCGTGCGCTGTTACCTGCAAAATATCTTTCCCGGCAAATCACCTGGTGCCGAGCCACCGGTGGACAAGGTGTTCACTTACGCCACACCACACGGCGGCATCGACTTGCGATCGATCGGCAATATCCCGGCATTTCTTCAGGTCAACAACGTCGATAACTTCAATGAAGCACGGATGCGGGAGTA
>JAWWCT010000131.1:0-4360 GCA_033720315.1 Woeseiaceae bacterium
ATCAGGCTTGACGCCCATTTTTGTACGTCCACCCTGAGGCGCTGGCGGACAGTTCGGGACAGTTTAATCGAATGTCCGCTTCCGGGCTAAAGCGGACATGGGAAAGCCTTGGAGTCGATCGAATCCAGGGTCCGCTTTCGGTCAGGAGCAGTCTCTCAAGTCTCACGCTCCAATTGTTACTCGCATACATCCGGGACGGGCGAATCATTTAACCGAAGCGTTTGCGCATGCGTTCAGCAAAAGCTTTGCGCTCCTCAGCGGACATGCTTTCGACCTTTTCAATTAATTGTTGCATCTGAACCAGTACCTCATAGGAATGCCACGAATGTGCGTTGCACATCGCATGTACAGCCGCAAGTGCCAGGCCGGTTTTGTGGTCGTGATGCAAGTGGACGGGATTCTTCAAGAATCCTTCTTTCCCTCCGGGCAGGGTGTCCCAATCGATCTCGTCCGCCGACTGACGAACAAACTCGTGCGGTTCGTTGTCCAGTAGTTCATTGCAATACGGGCATCGGCCTTTGAAGTATTCAACGTATTCATCACACAACTTGCGTCGCTGATTGTAGTTCAAGTCGCGGTATCGTTGGGGAAACTTGCTGCCATACTCATGAACTATCCGTATGCGCGAACCATCCATCGTCGTCATTTCTTGCGAGGGTGGTGGCGGATAAATGGCGTCGATCCAACGCCTTACTGTTCGCGCAGTAACTCCAAACTCGCGACCTACGCTAGCCATTGTTCGACCTTCGTTCACTACGAGATCGACTGCTTGACGGTGGCGTGCGGTAATCCTCTTCATGCCTGTTTCCAGCACTCGCTACATACCCGGAAAGCGGTCGCCTGATCGAATCGCACTGCCCCGAAACAGTTGCTACTGTGGACGTCCGGAAAGGGTCGTTAGCGGCCTTTTCGGCCAAGTCTAGCCGAATGCCCGCTTTTGGGCGCGTAGCGGACATTGAGATTATTCAGAATCAGTGAAAATTGAGTCCGCTTTCTGATGCAAGCGGTCATCAAACTCAAATCGCGAGCGCCAGTATTCCGGCACCCCAGACGAGCAACACGACACCGGTGGCGTAAGTAAGCCAGTGACCGGCCGGAACGGTCTTTTCGAACAGTACGAACAGCGCGAGGCCCGCGATCCAGTAGAGGTTCATGACGCCGCCGAAAAACAGTAACCCCATCAGGAACCAGCAGCAGCCGACGCAGAAGACGCCGTGCACGACTCCCATATAAAGCGCACCCGTTGCACCCTGCCGCCAATGCGTGCTGATAAATGCAAGCGGCGACCGGCAATGCTGCAGACAGGCGCGTTTCAGCGGCGTCACCTGGTAAATGCCCGCCGCAATGAGAATACCTGCGCTCAACCAAATGCTGGTAGAAGCCAGTGACGGTGTAAGCAGTCCCTTTCTTTCCAGGGCCCACTGAACCAGCGTTGCGACCAGGCTGAACGCGGCCCATGTGGCGAGGTAACTCAGCACGAAAATGCCGGTAGCGAAACGCGCCCGACCCGTTTCGAGTTGCTGATGGTTGGCGCGTGCAAACAACAGGATCATCGGCGTGGCACTGGGCAGCATCATCGCCACCATCATGATCCACCACATGAAGAACATCAGGACCGCGTAACCGGGCGTCCATACGGCCGGCATCATCAGCGACATCCCCGCACCGGACCAGAGGTATGCCCACGCCAGGCCGACGACGACGAGCAGCGCGGAAACGACGATCAGTCGATCACGCGTCAAGCCACGCCGTGAGTCGTGATCGTTCGCGAACCAGACCATCCTGATTGAAGTGATGAACGCAGAAGTGAACCCACGAATCCTCGTAAGCCATGTCCATGTCGCCGGTTACCGTGGTGGAGCCCTGCGCTATCTCCGCGTACGTGAATTCGAAGCTGTCGCTCGGGCGAGCGAAAGCAATGTGAAACGGCTCGCCACTGAACTCATTGATCAATGGCCTGCCCTTGCTTGTCATGACACCCGGAATCTCGACGCTTGCGGTCCTCGCCTCGAAGTCCGCCTCCAGCTCGATCGGCAAAAACAACGTGTCGCAGAAATCGGTGCACGTGGAGGCGAATACCGCGAACAGGTTGCTTAGCGGCGCGCAAGCCCCTCCGGAGATGATCGTTTCGAGCGCTGATCGCTGCGCATCGTCTGCGCGCTCGTCGATAATAATCTGTCGCTTGCCGTTTCCGTCGGCAATCTCGCCCGGCCACTTGTAGAGTCCCGCCCAGTTCAGGCCCTCGAGCCGCGTATCGCCAAAATAGCCTTCGACGATATTGCCGATAAAAGCCGACTGGCAGTAGCCGTGGGTGCTTGGCAGGTTGAACTGGCAGCCACAATTTACCGCGCAATTGCAGTTGTCGTAGGTTTCGCTTTTAAAGAGCCACTGATCCGCCATCGGAGTAACCTCCCAATCAGTTCAAGAAGCAATCCATCGAGTGAGCGGTGATTCCGATCGAATGAGACCGTCCTGGTTGTAGTGATGAACACAGAACATCGCCCAGGAATCCTCGAAAGCCATTTTGATGTCGCCCGTCGCCGCGGTCGAGCCGCGCCCGATCGCTCCAACCGTAAATTCGAAACTGCCTGCCGGACGGGCGAGCGCAATGTCGAAAGGCTCGCCAGTGAATTCATTGACAATCGGGCTGGCAGCGCTCTTCAAGACTCCCGGAATCTCAACCCTGGCCGTTCTGCCTGCCAGGTCCACTTCGAGCTCGATGGGAAGAAATAACGTGTCGAAGAACTCCGTGCACAGCGATCCGAAGACCGAGAAATGATTACTCAATGGCGCGCAGGCTTCTCCGGAAATGATGGTCTCGAGCGCTGTCCTCTGTGCCTCATCCGCCCGTTCGTCGATGACAATCTGTCGCTTTGCATGTCCTTCTGCAATCTCATTCGGAAACAGACAAATCAGTGACCAGTTCAGTCCGTCGAGCGGCGTGCCATTGAAATGACCGTCGACGACTGTGCCGGTGTAGGCAAAATGACAATTCCCATGGGTCGTCGGCTCGTTGAACTGACATCCGCAACTGACCGAACAATTGCAGTTATCGTACGTATGGCTCTTGAATTCCCACTGGTCAGGCATTCTGGCAACCTCCCAAAATCGTCACTGCGTGTCGGGATAGAATATCAACAGATGTCGCTTTGGCTCATTCACGGCCGTTTGAAGCAAGTCTAGCTGAATATCCGCTTTCGGGCCGAAAGCGGACCTTAGAGGGCTGGGCAAGGCTTGGGGATTAGCGAAAGTTTCTCTGCTTGACGGTCAGTTCGCCCAGCAGGTCGCTGTGATCGATCAGCTTTTTGGCAATCACGTGAATAACTTTTCCCTCCTTTTGTAACTCCCCCTCGACGCCCATCAGGCGCGCATTCAACAGGGCCTCGCGCTGTTCCTCCGAGATCTTTTTCCACACGATGAGGTTCGAGCAGCCGGTCTCGTCTTCGAGCGTGACGAAAATGACGCCGCTGGCGGTGCCGGGTCGTTGCTTGGTGATCACGAGGCCCGCGATGCGCACGGGCTGGCCGCTGGCCAGGTCCTTCAATCGTTCTGCCGTGACGTAGCGGTAGTTATCGAGGTGTGAGCGAATGAGTGCGAGCGGATGATTTCCGAGCGTCAGTCCGAGGCTCTGGTAGTCGGCGACGATGTCCTGCCCTTCAGTGGGTTTTTTCAGCATCGGCATCGCTTCGTAACGATCCATCGAGGAAATCAGCGGCATCGGCTCCTCGACGCCGGCCACCGTCCAGCGCACCTTGTGCCGATGGCCGGCGATCGACCTGAGCGCGCCGGCTGCTGCTAACGCATCGAGCTCGCGCCGGTTGATGGTGGTGCGCTCGACGAGCGCCTGGATGCTGGTGAAACGCTCCAGCGTTCTCTGGCTGACGATCTTTTGCCCGGCTTCCTCCGACAGGCCCTTGACCTGGCGCAGGCCGAGGCGGATCGCCGGCTTGCCGTCGGCGGCACGTTCCAGGCTCGAGTCCCAGTCGCTTCGATTGACATCGGCGGGTCGTACCTCGACGCCATGGCGCCGCACGTCCTGGGTCAGCTGCGAAGCCGAGTAAAAGCCCATCGGCTGGCTGTTCAACAGTGCGCAAGTGAACGCGGCCGGCGCATGGCACTTGAGCCAGCAGGAGACGTAGACGAGCAATGCAAAGCTTGCGGAATGCGACTCGGGAAAACCGTATTCACCAAAGCCCAGGATCTGCTGGAAGATCTGCCGTGCGAATTGTTCTTCGTAGCCGCGTTCGCGCATGCCGCGTATCAGCCGTTCTTCGAACGGGCCGAGCCCGCCGCGGCGTTTCCAGGCGGCCATCGCGCGCCGCAGGCGATCCGCCTCGCCCGGCGTGAAACCGGCGGCAAC
>JAWWCT010000132.1:0-4288 GCA_033720315.1 Woeseiaceae bacterium
AAAGAGGAGGCAACACGCATGCGTAAGGCAGTCAATCCGGAACCATTATTCGATTCCGTGCAATACGGTTTCTCTCACGCGATCAAAAGCGAAGGCACGACAATGCTGCATATGGCAGGGCAGGTCGCCTGGGACGCTGAATGCAACCTAATCGGTGAAGGCGATCTGGCAGCGCAGGCGCGGCAGGCGCTCAGTAACCTGAAGGCAGTGTTGGCAGATCAGGGGGCTACTGTGGCCGACGTTGTCCGAATCAGGACCTATGTTGTCGACTACAGTGCCGACAAGCTGGACGTAATCGGGGAGGCGCTGGCGGAGTTTTATGGTGATGTCACACCGGCAGCGAACACGCTACTCGGCGTGCAATCCCTCGCATTGCCGGAATTCCTGATCGAAATCGAAGCGACCGCCGTTCTAAAATCGTAATGCGTGCTGTCCCGCGTATGCCATGACGGCCCTTCGGAGCCAAATGTCTAAGCATCCTGGCGATTCTCGAGGACCGCCTGCCGAATGGAGTCAGCCGTCGAGCGGCGTTCCTCGAAATTTCGGCGAACACACTTCTTTTCACGGGGACAACCCGAACTGCGCGGGCAAATAATGGTCGCGTCGGATTCGGTGCCTTCTGCAATCCAGCCGATGCTCAAGATCCGCGCTATTGCTCGCAGCTGCTTGCGCGGTTTGTCCGGTATGGGCCCGGAGCCCCCATTGCGGTTACAGGATGCCTCGATTTCCGCAATAGATTCGCCCGCATCGATACCCTGGGCCGCCAGTGCCGGGGCAAGGTCGACGCCAACGCATAGTACGTAGGGATTCTGTGCCGCATCCTTGCTGCGTATGGATTGGCAGCAATACAGCCGGCTTTCTCCGTTGGCCCGCAGCACGGATACCTGCGATGCGGGTTTTTTGGATCGCGAATTCAGCATCCGGAAAACCGACCAATGCTGGCAGGGATCCGTCAACGCCGTCATGTTGCCCCATGGCAACGGAATCCCGTTTCCCCGATACACGGCGCGAAGCCTGCCGGGCGGATAGGCGTCGAAGTAGTGCCAGTGAGGGTAGGGGCTGACGCTCGGCATTCGACGCATGGTCAACGCATAGGTCACGCCGACTTTCTCGCCTGCGTCGATAGCATACTTGTTCTTGATGAGGAAACGCCGAAACGGGGATTTCGGCGCCAGCAACGCGGCAGCGAAATAACTGCATTCGAAGTCACGCCAGGCAAACAGCACTTCCTTTGCATCGATGTTGTCGGCGTCGGTCTCGCCAGCTCGTGCGGCCGCGCGACCACCGGATAGCTGTGGTGACCTGGCACCGTCGCCACCGTGCAGCACCTTGTGTGCGATGTGATTGGCGATATCGAATTTCAGGCGCGCCGGCATTTCTTCCAGGGCCTCGTTGAGATAGACGGTGTCCGGTGCTTCGAAGAAGGAGCGG
Organism: Woeseiaceae bacterium; assembly: GCA_033720315.1. GTDB lineage: Bacteria > Pseudomonadota > Gammaproteobacteria > Steroidobacterales > Woeseiaceae > SZUA-117. The sequence continues at coordinate 1,432 of JAWWCT010000132.1, forward strand.
ACCACTGAGCGGCGTGGCCCTTCCGCAACCCGTCGTTCCGTGAAAGCTGCTCGGTCGAACCACTTGATACGCAACCCGCATTGGCGCGCCATCTCCAGAACATCATTCACGTCGACGGGGAACGCTTTCTTGCCGACCGATTCCGCGGCTCGTTCGAGGTCCGGAAAGCGATTCTGACTGGACTCCTGGCGTGCGCGAATGAGCAGGTGAGCGAATTGCCGACCCGAGGTTCCCGTTTGGGCCAACAGTTCGGGAATGGCCAGTTGCAGTAAAGACTCGTGGAACAGGAACCTCGGTTCAAACGGCATTCCGGCAACCGGAGCGCTGGGGCGACCGACATCGATGGCCTTGCTGTCCAGGGATTCGTCCGTGAACCAGGCGACATCCTTCTGAAAGATCTCCGCGATTATGTAAAGCAGACGCGCCGACGGCACCCGGCGTCCGTTTTCGATCATGGACAGGTAGGAGACCGACGGACCTGCCTGCGGATCGACCTGCAGGCAGCGAGTCGAAAGGTCCTCCAGCGTCAGGCTGTTGCGTTTGCGTAAATTACGGATCTTGGTGCCGACAAAGTGTGCCTTGCGCTGCAGTCCTTCGTTGTTTCCCATGGCCCACCCGTGTGAAATTAACATTGTAAAATTTTTAATGTGAAATTTTAACACGATCTTGAGTAATCTTTCACTGTCGTCGAGGCCTAGAGGAGTCTGACATGCTGCCGAACGTCAAAATGCTGGACGATAAAATTCCCCTGAAGGACGCGAGTTATCGCGATGTCGTTGCGGTCGAGATCGACATCCCGATGCGCTACGCCGAACTCGTTGCCGTACTGCGTGACGGGCGCTCGGTTCGATTGCGTCGGCGTTCGCAGCTGTTGGGCTGGGAGGGCTCGTCGCACAAACGCCACTTCTATTTCAAGGGTCGAAACGGCGAGATAGTCCGGATCCGTACGAATGCCGCGCGAAGGCAGCCCATCCGGAGCATGGACATCTGGCATGACGTCACGCTGTGCCGGGCACTATCCGCATCCGACCCGCGAGTTCGGGGTCTGGGAACAAAAGTGCATCGGATCATCGAGGTGGACGGAAGTCTTTGCTTTGCAGCTCCGCGATTTGCCCCCATCCGCTCGGCCTACCTGCCAACGACGCTCGCCGGGCAGGCATAGGACCCGGCATCGGGCAATGCGACGCCCGTTTCCGAACGGGTTTATATCAGTGAATCGACTATGAATGAGGAAATCCTATTGATGGACAGGAAACAACAGGCCACCGCTCTCGAGCTCGAATGGCAGCAAAACGCGCGCTGGAAAAATGTCACCCGCAGCTACACTGCGACTGATGTCGTCGCTTTGCGCGGTAGCGTACTGGTTGAATACACGCTGGCACGGCGCGGTGCGCAAAAATTCTGGCGCCTGCTGCATTCCGATGAACCCGTCTGCGGCCTCGGCGCAGTTACCGGCAACCAGGCCATTCAGGAAGTGCAGGCCGGATTGAAAGCCATCTATTGTTCGGGATGGCAGGTTGCGGGCGACGGCAACTCGGCGGGTCAGATGTACCCCGACCAGAGCCTCTACCCGGTGGACTCGGTGCCCAGGATGGTCGAGCGTATCAACAATGCCCTCATTCGAACGGACGAAATACATTGCCTCGATGGCAAAACGGACATCGATTGGTTTCCGCCGATTATCGCCGACGCCGAAGCGGGCTTCGGCGGTAACCTGAACGCCTTCGAGCTGATGAAAAGCATGATTCGGGCCGGGGCCGCCGGCGTGCATTTTGAGGACCAGTTGTCGTCTGCAAAAAAATGCGGACACATGGGCGGCAAGGTCCTGGTGCCGACGCAGGAGGCGATTTCCAAACTCACTGCCGCCCGGCTGGCCGCGGATGTCTGCGGGGTGCCGACAGTGCTCATTGCACGCACCGATGCCGACGCCGCGAACCTGATTACCTCGGACTCGGACGACAGGGATCACCGGTTCATCACCGGCGAGCGCACGCCGGAAGGCTTTTTCCGCACGAGAGCGGGCCTCGATCAGGCCATCGCGCGCGGTCTTTCCTATGCGCCTTACGCGGACCTGCTGTGGTGTGAAACCTCCAAGCCGGATCTGAATCAGGCGAAACGCTTTGCCGAGGCGATTCACGCCGAGTATCCGGACCAGCTGCTGGCTTACAACTGCTCACCGTCATTCAACTGGAAGGCGAATCTCGACGACGCGTCAATGCGCTCGTTCCGGGAAGAACTCGGCAAGATGGGATATCGTTTCCAGTTCATCACGCTTGCGGGCTGGCACGCGCTCAACCTGAGCATGTTCGAACTCAGTCGCGCGTACAAGCAAGATGGCATGTTCGCCTACTCAAAGCTGCAGGAACGTGAATTCGCCGATGAACAGTTTGGCTTCAGAGCTGCCAAACACCAGGCATTTGTCGGCGCCGGCTACTTCGACGCGGTGCAGAACACCATTATGAACGGCGTCTCATCGACGACGGCGCTCGCCGGCAGCACCGAAGAGGAACAGTTCGTCGCCTAACCGGGGACTACGGGCAACTGGATCTGACGCTTCAGCCCTGCATCTCGCGGGCGTGGATTTCGTCGATTTGCGTCTGCGAAATTCGGGTCGGACCGCCACAGAGTATTGATTAATATACAATTGGAAGTGCGTTGGGGTAATTTGCGACGCCAGATCGGCAAATTCGATGGCCTTTTCGCGGTAAAAACTTCGATCAAAGCGGAACCTGCCGATTCCACGGATGAAAATCGCTATCCGTCAATGCGCAGGCCAGTTAGCTGAAAGTGATAAAGTGAACCGCACGAGAAAAATCGGTGTTGCGGTCTGCCGAGCACAGCGCGAGGACAGAGTAAG
>JAWWCT010000133.1:0-4208 GCA_033720315.1 Woeseiaceae bacterium
AGCCGTTCCCGGTGACGTTTTTCCGCTGTACACCGACATCATCTTCGGGGTGACGGAAAACATTTGCGTCAACAGCCAGTTCGACGCCGACCGCGACGGCAACAAGCTGTCGGAACACCGTTACCTGAGACTGAATTTGCCAGCGGCCATTCCGGTCACCTTCTCCATGGTCGCCAATCCGGCGCCGTCGACGCCGTCAGGTGGCTTTGATTGCGAAACTGCACCGGAAAGCGATCCGGAGATTCACGAGCACAGCGACCCGGATTTCACGGTCTGGCAAAACGGAAGTTTCATGTGGTTCGGTTTCAGCTGCGAACCGAACAGTGAAATTACGACCACCTCGGGGGCATTGCCGGCGGGCGATTACGTCATCGATATTTACGACTTCCGGCACGAAGATGCGGAATCGCCGGGTGCTTATCCGGAGCAGGTCTGCTTCGACTTTACAGCGAATTAGGTCTCGGACGACAATGCCCGGGAAGCGAGCGAAAGACATGTTGCGACAACATACGAAATACCCGGCGCTGCTTGTGCTGTTGGCACTGGCGGCGTGCGGTAACGAAGCGGCCGACCAGGGCGCGGCCTCGATTGACGATGCGGCATCGCAGCGCGATGACAAGGTGGCAAGGTCGCCGGGCAAACCGTCCGCACCGATTGCCATCGAGTACGAGGTCATTGGCAGGCCGATCGTCGGTTTGCCGGTGTCCATCAACCTGCTGGTGCGCGGCACGCGCGACAATCTCGGCGCCGTCAAGGTGAACTACAGCATCAACGACCGCAGCGCCTTGCGTTTCCAGGAAGGCCAGGTCCAGAGCTACGATATTCTCGATTTGCGCGACGCGCGACGCGAGCAACTGTCGGTGATTCCGCAACGCGAAGGCCGGCTTTACGTCAACGTATCGGCTGAAATCGAAACGCCCGGCGGCTCGATGATCAAATCGCTGGCGATTCCCATCCAGGTCGGTGACGCGCCGGAAGCGACGCGCAACGACGGCGAAGTGAAACGCGGTCCCGACGGCGAACTCGTGCAGTCGATGCCTGCCCGCGAAAACTAATTAGCCAAGCAAGCTAGTCAAGTGGGAGCGGCTTCAGTGGGAGCGGCTTCAGTGGGAGCGGCTTTAGCCGCGATTCCATTCAACATTCTTTAATTGGGCTCTGGCCCAATTTCGTGGGAGCGGCTTTAGCCGCGATTGCTCCACAGGTGAATTATTTGATCGCGGCTAAAGCCGCTCCCACGCCAAAAAAATAGCCGCTCCCACATGCACAGGGTTTGTTATTCGCGGCGCTGACTTCCCTCCCTGTGCCGCAACGAACAGCTTTTGCTTTACGCTTCTGCGGCTGCCATTTATGGGCGCTGGCGCCTACACGGCCGGGATCCGGCTATACCGAATATGGTTCTATTTGAACGCTAAAGGCGATTTTGCATAATATGTGCAAAATTTCCGGGAATTTTTTCCCAAAATAATTGCGGACTGGTTCACAGACGAAATCCCCGAATGCTCTTACCGTTGCCTTCAAGCTGCTGGAACGCCGTCACAAAAAATCGGACCGGTAGAAACACAGGGAGGTCGCGTAAGCGGCCACGCATGAAGCGGGCGGGGATGCGCCTAAGGGACGAGGGAGCCGGCTGCGGCAATAATGCATCGGGAACTGCGACAGAGAATCAAAGAAGCGACCGAAAAGTCCGGTATCCACAAGCTGGACTTCATCGAACTTCTGAAGCTCATCGATGAGCATTATGACAAAATGGAAGCGTCCATCTCCGAGACGCTCACCACCCAGACCTTAACCATTCCTTCGAAGACGGCGAGCACGCCGATCGATCTCATTTTCGACAGCGTGACCGATGCGCTGCTGTCGGTGAGTGACGAGGGCATCATTCGCAATTGCAACAAGGTATCGACGCGTTACTTCGACAGGTCGAGAGACGAGCTGATCGGATCGCCGCTATCCGATCTCATACCCGATGCCAAAGGCAAACCACTTGCGGATTTCCTGCAGCCATTTATCTCCAACGTGGATGATGTACACGCGCGATTCGCGGGCGAGGCGGTCGAAGCAACCCGCAAGGGCGGCGAGAATTTCGCCGTCGAGATCAACGCCAGCAGCCTGAAAGTCGGCGACGGCCAGGTCTACATCATCAATCTCCGCGACATCAGCAGCCGTCAGCAGGCGGAGAAGAAACTGCGCGAGAACGAGGAACGTTACCGCGCCCTGGTCGAAAACGCGCCCGAAGCCATCGTGGTACTCGACGTCGACAAGAATCGATTCGTCGATGCCAACGAAAAGGCCTGTGAATTGTTCAGCATGCCGCACACGCGTTTGCTGAGCATCGGCCCCGAAGCCATCAGTCCGGCGCGCCAACCCGACGGTTCGCCGTCTTTCGGCGTTCGCCGCGGCCACATCGCGCGCGCACTCGACGGTGAACACCCGGTGTTCGAGTGGCTGCACAAGGATTCGACGGACCGGCAGTTTCCCTGCGAGGTCCGCTTCAGCCTGCTGCCCGACAGTGAACGCAAGCTGATCCGGGTGAGCATTACCGACATCTCCGTGCGCAAACGTAACGAGGAATTCACGTTCACCCAGAACAAGATCCTCGAGATGATTGCCACCAACAAGTCGTTCGACAGGATTCTCAAGGCGATTTGCTGGTGCACCGAGAAAATATCCGGCGACATGCGCGTGGCGATCATGAAGCTCGACGTCAAGAACCAGGTGCTGCATGTCGAACAGGCGCCGAGTCTGTCCGAGGAGTTCAGGCTTGCGCTCGATTTCATCAAGGTCGACCCGGATTCGCGCGCCTGCGGTGCGGCGGTATTCCACAACAAGCAGAAGTTCGTCGTCGATCTGGCCAGGGACAAGGCCTGGAACGGACATTCGAAGATCGCGGAAGAAAACCGCGTGCGCGGCGTGTGGTCGCTTCCGCTGCACGGCGAACAGGGGCGCGTGATCGGCGCACTCGACGTGTACCTGGATCGCACCCGCGAACCCACCACCGACGAGCTCGACAAACTGGGACACATGGCGCGGCTCGCCGGGATCGCCATCAAGAAACAAATCGACGAACAGCGGCTGAAGAACAGCGAATCGCGTTACAAAGGATTGTTCCAGAACGTCGTCGAGGGCGTTTACGTCGCTTCAAGGGACGGGCACCTGATCACCGTCAACCCGGCGCTGGTCGAAATGCTCGGCTATTCGAGCCCGGAGGAGCTGAAGAGTGCGGGACGCACCACCATGCTGTACGTCAATCCGGTCGATCGCGAGCGGGTGTTTGCGCGCCTGGAAAAAGACGGCTTCGTGAAGAATTTCGAGTACCGGCTGCGGCGCAAGGACGGCGAGGAAATCGTCGTGCTCGAGAACTCGCGGGCGATCCGCGACGAAAAGGGCAACATTATTGCTCACGAAGGCACCATTACCGATATCACCGATCGAAAGGTCGCGGAAACGCGGATATTCGAGGAGAAGGAACGCGCCCAGGTCACCTTGCAATCGATCGGTGACGGCGTCATCACCACCGACGCGCAGGGCAGGATCGACTACATCAACCCGGTCGCGCAGGATCTCACGGGATGGGATTTGCGCGGAGCGCGCGGCAAGCCGATCGGCGAAATCATGACGATCGTCAACCAGATAAGCCGTGCCAGCGTCGAGCACCCGGTCACGCGTTGCCTGAAGGAAGGACGGGTGATCACGCTCGAGGACAATGCCGTCCTGATCAATCACGAGGGCGTGGAAATTCCCATCCAGGATTCGGCGGCGCCGATTCGCGATCGTATGCGAAACATCATCGGTGCGGTCATGGTGTTCCATGACATCAGCAAGGAAACGCGGCTGTTCCGCCAGCTGTCTTACCAGGCGTCGCATGATGCAACCACCGGCCTCATCAACCGGCAGGAATTCGTCAATCGCCTGGTCACCGCAATCGGCGATTCGCACCAGAACCCGTCACACACGCACGCGCTGCTGTACATCGATCTCGACCAGTTCAAGGTCGTCAACGACACCTTCGGGCACACCGCCGGCGACGAGCTGCTGCGCCAGGTGATGGAAGTCATCCAGAGCAACATTCGCTCCTCCGACATTCTCGCGCGTCTCGGTGGCGACGAGTTCGGCATTCTGCTCGAGCGCTGTAACGAAGAACGTGCCATGGAGATCGCGGAATCGATTCGTGCTGCCGTGGAGAAGAACCGCTTCGCCTGGCAGGACAC
>JAWWCT010000134.1:0-4123 GCA_033720315.1 Woeseiaceae bacterium
CCCCCGCGACTGCCGACCGGGTTTTCTTCCAAAGTATGTGGGAGCGGCTTTAGCCGCGATCGCCTCAACACTCCGGCACGTTCACGGCCAGGCCGCCAGCCGAGGTCTCCTTATAGATCGACGACATGTCGATGCCGGTCTGGCGCATGGTCTTGATCACCTGGTCGAGAGTCACCTTGTGCGTTCCATCGCCCTGCATCGCCAGCCGCGCTGCATTGATCGCCTTGACCGCGCCCATCGCATTGCGCTCGATACACGGAATCTGCACCAGTCCGCCGACCGGATCGCAGGTCAGCCCGAGATTGTGTTCCATACCGATCTCCGCGGCTTCCTCGACCTGGTCGTTGCTGCCGCCGAGCGCGGCCACCAGCCCGCCGGCTGCCATCGAACAGGCCACACCCACTTCCCCCTGGCAGCCCATTTCCGCACCGGAGATCGATGCATTGATTTTGTAGAGTATGCCAATGGCGCCGGCGACCAGCAGGAAGTTTCTGATTCCCTCATCGCTGGCATTCGTAACGAACTTTTCGTAGTAATGCAGCACGGCCGGAACGATGCCGGCGGCACCATTCGTCGGCGACGTTACGACCCGACCGCCGGCTGCGTTTTCCTCATTGACCGCGATCGCAAACACGTTCACCCAGTCCAGGGCATTCAACGGATGCTCGGTTTCACGCTCTCGAATTTTTCGGTAAAGCTTGGGTGCCCGTCGCGTGACGGCAAGCGGCCCGGGCAACACACCTTCGGTACGCAGGCCCCTGTCGACACAGGCCTGCATCGCCGACCAGATGGCTGCCAGTCGCTCATTGATCTCCGCATCCGGGCGCCACGAGCGTTCGTTTTGCATCACCAATTCAGCAAGCGTCAGCGAGTTTTCTTCCGCGACACGCAAAAGCTCCTCGCTGCTGGAAAACGCAAACGGCGGCTCTCCCTCCTGGCTGGCGACTTCCGGCTCGTCTCCGCGCGCCACAAATCCACCGCCCAGCGAGTAGTAGTCTTCCGTCAGGAGCGTATTGCCGTCGTCGTCCCGGGCCATAAAGCGCATGCCATTCGTATGCCGGGGTAACTCCTGGCCATAATCGAATGCGATGTCTTGCGTCGGATCAAAGGGGATCTCGCCGATGCCGGGGAGTGATATACGGCAGTTCTCATGCACGTCCCGCAGCAATTTTTCGACTTCATCCGGATCGAGCGTGTCCGGCTGACAACCCATCAGGCCGAGTACGACAGCCGAATCCGTGGCGTGCCCTTTCCCCGTGTACGCCAGCGAACCGTGCAATTCGACGCGGATTGTTGCGATTTTGCCGCGGCTGTTCGCCAGGCCAAGCACAAACTGGCGGGCGGCTTTCATGGGCCCGACGGTATGCGAACTGGACGGTCCAACGCCGATCTTGAAAATGTCGAAAACGCTTATCGCCGGCATGGTCTAGCCCGACTCGCCGCCGCGGCGTCCATAATCGCGGAGCTTGCGCTGCGTGCGCTTGTCCGGTCGCCCAAGGGTTCGCGGCATCGACTGCCGATCTTCGCGGATCGCCTTGCCCATCGCCAAACGCTTTTGTTTCACTGCCTCATCCTCGACGTAACAGCGCCGGGCTTCCGTTGCCGGGCCTCGTCTCGCCGGCAATGCACCCGCCTCGACCTTGAACGGCATTTGTCCACGGACGATTTCGATTACGTCGCCTTGCTGAACTTTGCTGCCCGGCTTGGCCCGTTCGCCATTGATCCTGACGTGCCCGCCATTCACCGCCTTCGATGCCAGGCCGCGGGTCTTGAAAAAACGCGCAAACCACAACCAGCGGTCGATGCGTAGCGAGCTGTCATTTTCGTTTGCCATGCAGCGGGATTCATTTCGATGCGTCCTGATATACTTTGCGGCCTTTCGAACCGGAGAGCAATCCCGTGTCCGCAGAATTCCTGGAATCGCTGGCCAGCCAGACCGAAGCATTGAAAGCGCAAGGCCTGTTCAAAAAAGAGCGTTTAATCGCCGGCCCGCAGCAGGCGGAGATCATGGTTCGGGAAAACGGTGACAGCCGGGAAGTATTGAACCTGTGCGCCAACAACTACCTGGGCCTCGCCAATCATCCACACGTCATCGCCGCGGCGCACGAGGCACTGGACGAATACGGCTACGGCATGGCGTCCGTACGCTTCATCTGTGGCACCCAGACGATTCACAAGCAACTCGAACGGCGAATCAGTGACTTTCTGGGCACCGAGGACACGATTCTCTATCCGTCCTGTTTTGACGCCAACGGCGGTTTGTTCGAGACCCTGCTCGGGGAGCACGACGCGGTCATCAGCGATGCCCTGAATCACGCCAGCATCATCGACGGCATTCGCCTTTGCAAGGCACAGCGCTTTCGCTACCAGAACGACGACATGGCCGACCTCGAAGCGAAGCTGAACGAGGCTGAAGCCTGTAAAGAAAAACTGATCGTCAGCGACGGCGTGTTCTCGATGGACGGCACGATCGCCAACCTCAACGACATCTGCGACCTTGCCGACCGGTTCGGCGCCATGACCATGATCGACGAGGCTCACGCGACCGGCTTCCTCGGCGCAACGGGTCGCGGAACGCATGAGTATCGTAATGTCATGGGCCGCATCGACATTATCACCGGTACGCTCGGCAAAGCGCTCGGCGGTGCATCCGGAGGCTTCACCTCGGGCCGCAAAGAGATCGTGGCCTGGCTGCGCCAGCGCTCCCGGCCCTACCTGTTCTCGAATTCGGTCGCCCCTGCCATCGCCGCGACCTCCATCGCCGTGCTCGACCTGCTCGAAAGTGACGACAGCCTGCGCGGTACCCTGATGGACAACGCCATCTATTTCAGGGCGGCCTTGACCGAGCTCGGATTCGAACTGAAGCCCGGCGAACACCCGATCATCCCGATCATGCTCGGCGACGCCAAACTCGCGTCGGAAATGGCCGACCGTCTGCTGGAAAAAGGCGTCTATGTCATCGGCTTTTCCTTTCCGGTGGTTCCCAAGGGCCAGGCACGCATCCGAACGCAGATGTCGGCCGCGCTGACACGCGAGCAGCTCGACCAGGCCATCGAGGCGTTCGGCGAGGTCGGCCGCGAACTGGGCGTAATAGATTAGCCGTGCGCGCACTCGTCAAGGCAAAGCCGGAACGCGGTATCTGGCTCGAAGACATCGACAAACCCAGGGTGGGTCACAACGACGTCCTGATCAGGGTCAAACGCACCGCCATCTGCGGCACCGACATCCATATCTACCAGTGGGACGACTGGGCGCGCGCAACCATCCCCGTGCCGATGGCCGTCGGCCACGAATTCAGCGGCGAGATCGTCGAATGCGGCGTCGAGGTAAAAGGCTTCGAGATCGGCGACCGGGTTTCGGCCGAAGGCCATATCACCTGTGGCGTGTGCCGCAACTGCCGGGCAGGCAGGCGCCATTTATGCATGAACAGCGTCGGCGTCGGCGTGCAGCGCGCCGGCGCTTTTGCCGACTATATCTGCGTGCCTGCGTTCAACGTATTCAAGTTGCCGGACATCATCGGCGATGACATGGCAGCGATTCTCGATCCCTTCGGTAACGCGACCCACACCGCCTTGTCATTCGACCTGGTCGGCGAGGACGTACTCATCACCGGTGCGGGGCCGATCGGCATCATGGCCGTGGCAATTGCAAAGTTCGCCGGTGCGCGTTTCGTCGTCATTACCGACATCAATGACTACCGCCTCGAACTGGCACGCAAATTGGGCGCCACGGTCGCGCTCAACGTGACCGATGGCTCGCTCGATAAAGTCATGCACGACCTCGGCATGGAAGAAGGCTTCGATGTCGGCATGGAGATGTCGGGCAACCCCGCCGCCTTCAAGGACATGCTGCGCACCATGCACCATGGCGGCAACATCGCCCTGCTGGGCATTCCCCCGGAAGATTTTGCCATCGACTGGAACCAGATCATCTTCAAAGGCCTGTTCCTGAAGGGCATTTACGGCCGCGAGATGTTCGAGACCTGGTACAAGATGTCCAGCATGCTGAAGAGCGGCCTCGATATCGAGCCAATCATCACCCACCGCTTCCCCCTCGACGACTACGAGGAAGCGTTCCAGCTGATGGAATCCGGACAATCGGGAAAAATCATTCTCAACTGGGA
>JAWWCT010000135.1:0-4105 GCA_033720315.1 Woeseiaceae bacterium
CCTGGCTACGAACCAGGCGGTCGGGAGTTCGAATCTCTCCGGGCGCGCCACTAAACAAAAATGGGGCCCATTCAGGCCCCATTTTTGTTTAGAAGTGTCCTGGATGACGATGAGGACTCCAGTTCGACAAAACGCGTCAGCATTTTGGACGCACGAAGTGCGCCCGGCACGGGTGAGGATCGGCGCTAGCCGATCCGAATCAATCTCTCCGGGCGCGCCAAAAAGCAAACGGCCCCGAATCGGGGCCGTTTGTTGTTGCTGAAAGTTGGCTGTAAATAAACGACGGGGGTGACTAGGCCACCCCCGTCTTCACATCGCGCCAGCGAAGGTTAGAACTCAGGCGCGCAGCGCGATTCCTTGATATCGACCGTGATGTCGTTTCCGCCGGATGCGTCGACCACGGTATCGGCAGGCCCTACTTCCACTTCGTTACCCGGCGCCAGAAGCAGGATGTCCAGTCCATTGCCGGAAAAGCGGTTCTTTTCAATCCGGTTGACGCCGTCAATGATGATCAGGCCCTGATTCGTTGCGCCCTCGATGTGATTGCAAAGGATGCGGTTGTCCAGGCTGGGCGGCAGCCCGAGTAGTTGCACAACAGGGTGTGTCGGCGGCAGGTCGAGTGTGAACACGCCACTGGTACCGGCAGTTTGAATGACATTCTCATTCAGTACCGTGTCCTGGGCGTTGATCAGCACGACCGCTTCCAGCTCAGAATCGAGCATGAGGTTGTCTTCCACCTCGGTGTTGATCGCACCAAACAAGAACAGGGGCTGAGCGTCACCCTCGAAGTCGTTGGCTTCGATCCTGGAATTCCTGGCATTGACGAGCTCCAGGTCTCCCAGTCCGGTGCCAGTTGCTACGGCGGTAAACCGGTTGTCATTGACGACCAGGTTGTCACTCATGCCAATCGCTATGCTGCTGGTAGCCCCGGTATCGGGGTCGGCCAGGCAGATCGTGCGCTTGCCGAGCGCGAACGTGGCCGACGCCAGGGGGATCCCGCCGCCGCCTTCGACCTGGTTGTATTCAAAACGGGTGCTTTTCGCGCCACCGTAGAGAAAGAAGTGATTGGCATTGTCGACAAAACGGTTGTTGCGGACATTAACCTGGCTAGCCCGTGCGTCGGTGACTTGCAGGGCGTCGCAATGCAGGTTTTCTTCGGCCAGCACGCCGGGTGATACCGTCAGTGCCAGATAGAAATCCTGGAATTGCAGATGTTCGATGACGACATCTTCGATGTCATCGTCATTGGCCGGTACTGCACCAATATGAAACCCCAGGTTGGTGTACGGTCCGGCCAGCAGATCGTCGATATTGCCGTTGCCTTTCAGCACCGTATCCCACTGGTCCATCCGGCCGTCATTGTCGATGTCGCTGGCATCGCCGCGAATCGTCACGTGGGACTTGTCGATCACGAGTCGCTCGCCGTCCAGCTGGCAAACCCCGTGGATGTGGACAACGTCGTTATGACTCGCCATGTCGATGGCATTCTGGATAGCGGGTCGGTCACCGCTGCCAACGCAATACACATTGAATGTGTCCGCCAGGGCAGATGATGCACCAATTGCGATCCCCAGTAACAAAACGCTGGACGAATATAAAGTGTTCATTTCTAACCTCCTCGCCGGTTGCCCGGCTCCTGATGTCGATATCGCGTGTTGCGATGCCGGTCAGGCTCGACGGTTGCATGGGCGCGCAGCAGGCGTCCTCATGGCGGTTAAATATGTGCCTCATGAAATCCTCACGGCGCGCGCAAACCCGGGTGTGGCGCGTGGCCAGAGATCATGCGGGCATTCTTGAATTCACACCCCGCTGTGCCATGATGAAAAGGGTTTTTGGAGCACTTGGCGCAGTGAATCTAAAGGGTCAGTCCTTCAGGGTCGGCGACTTTTTGGTCGAACCCCAGAGCAATCGGGTGGGAAAGAACACCCGCTGGGTGACCGTGCGCCCGCAGGTTATGGATACGCTGGTTTTCCTGTCAGAGCGACATGGCGAGGTAGTGACCACCGAAGAACTGATGGACCAGGTGTGGAGCGACGTGATCGTCGGTAGCGGCTCGATCTATAACTGCATCAATGAACTGCGCAAGGTGTTCGAGGATAACCCGCACGAGCCGCAGTACATCGAGACCGTTTCAAAGCGCGGCTACCGCCTGACCGCGCCGGTCCAGGCAGCCCACCGGCAAAGCCCGCTTCGAAAACCGCTCACCGGGGTATCGGTTGCAGCACTGGTGGTGGTCGCGATGGTCGTGTGGAAACCGTGGTTGGCCGAACCCGTGCACCGGGAAGCCGGGACTGACCCGAGCATCGCAGTTTTGCCGTTTGCAGACTTGAGCCCGAATGGCGATCAGGCGTATTTCGCCGACGGCATTACCGAGGAACTGCTCAACTCTCTCGCTGTCATCGAAGGCCTGCAAGTAGCCGCACGCACGTCCAGCTTCCACTTCAGGAACAAGGATCCGATGATTGACGAGGTCGGCAAAATGCTGGGTGTTGGCTACGTGTTGGAGGGTAGCGTGCGCAGGGCAGGCGAGCGCGTGCGCATCACCGCGCAACTCATAGAAGTGGCGGACGGCTATCACCTGTGGTCGCAGACTTACGAGCGGACTCTCGAGGACGTGTTTGCCATCCAGGACGAGATTGCACTGGCTATTGTTGACGCCCTGGTCGACGAACTGGCGCTGCCACGAACCACGGAAATCGCCAGGCGCGATGAAGCCACTGTCGATATTGAGGCCTGGAGTGAATACCTGCTGGGCCTGCATTTGCTCAACCGACGAACGCCGGATGACTTCGAGGCTGCGATTGCGCACCTGGAAAAAGCCATCGACATGGATCCGCAGTATGCGCCGGCACAAGCCAACCTGGCGACGACTTACTGGTTGTTGCATGTCTATGACCGGTTGACGGCTCGCGAAGCGTACGAGCGCGCCCGGCCGTTTGCCGAACGTGCGCTTGAACTCGACCCGCGCAGCGCACAGGCGCACGCAGCAATGTGGTTTATGGAGGACCTGCAGAATATCCGCGACCCGGAAATGCGCCACCTGAATCGCGCGCTTGAACTGAACCCGTCATACGCCGACGCCCTCAACTGGAAAGCCAATGAGCTTAAACGTTGGCGCCGTTACGCTGAGGCGGAAGCGACGGCCCGGCGAGCCCTTCAGATCGATCCCCTGTCGATGGTGACCAACAGTCATTTTGTATTCCTTCTGTTGCGGGCAGGTCACCACGATGAGGCTGCCGATGTCGCAAGCCGCCTGATGTCGCTGGATGCCGGCTGGGGCGCGCGACGCGTGGGCAGTATCCACTACGACCGCGGCGATTACCCAGCTGCGGTCAGTCATTACCTCACCGGCCTGCAGCGCGCCCCCGGGCATTTCGCGCTGGGCAAGGAGTTCTCCAGGTTGTTGTTGGAGCTGGGGCTGGCGGGCGAAGCGTCGCGGGTTTATGCGAGTGACCGCCTGGCCTACTACGAGCACCTGTACGCAGGAGAATGGGCTTCGGCCATCCGCGCCGCCGACGCCGCACTGGCCGCCGGCGGTGAAGCAGTATTTTTCGTGCCTGCACTGGCACGCGCGCACTATCTTGCGCGCGAATACGAGCAGGCCGCGTCGTATTACCGGCGTGCCCTGCCGGCGAAATTCAGGCCCGGCTACCAGGCGGAAGAACTGGCGGATTTCGGGTATGTGTTTTATGCCATGGCTCTGCGTGAATCGGGCGACGCCGAAGGTGCGACGCGAATGCTGCGCGAGGCCGCGGACGATGTGCAGAAACAGCAAGCCGCCGGCTACAACGACGGGCTGTTTCATCAGCTCAATGGCATGGTGCTGCTCTACCAGGAACGGCGGGATGAGGCCCTGGCTTCCCTGGAGGCTGCCTTCGATGCCGGATATCGCCAGGGCTGGGTGCTTGCCGCACCGCTCTTTGACCCGGTACGAAACGATGCGCGTTTCATCGCACTGGACGCACGTTTTCAATCAGCTGCCAGGGAGAACCTCGCGGGCGTGCTGGCGGTAATGTGCGGCGATAACCCGGCCTGGACTGGCTGGAGGCCTTTGCCCGATACGTGTCAAAAAAAAGGGCTGTGAGCAGAAGTTTTCCAAAGTTCC
>JAWWCT010000136.1:0-4071 GCA_033720315.1 Woeseiaceae bacterium
CCTTTTCGATTTCGAGCAGTCCGACCAGGGTCCGTTGCTTGTCCTGCACGGACAGCGTCCAGCGACCTTCGATGTCGCTGGCGATCACCGTACTCGTCAACGCAATACCCGCGAGTATCGCGACTGTTATTGTTGTCCTCAGCATGCGACCGTTACTCCGGAACCTTGTCAACCAGCACCGTGCCATCAGCCAGCGTGATGGTGATGATCGACAGCATCTTCATGCCATCGCGCCCGAGATAACCATAGATCTCGACTTCATCACCGACCTTGATCGTGTCCTTTTTCCAGCCTTTGCGGGCGAGCCAGACAACGGGCGAGCCACGCGCGTCCCAGATCTCCTCTTCGCCGTCTTCGTTCGACACCGCCATCAGGTAGCGCACGTGCGGATTCTTGAACCAGACCTGGGTAATACGCCCTTTCATCCTGGCGGTTTTGTCCGCGACAAATTCCGCGGTAAACGAATGATGCCCCCAGGCCTCCGTGCCCTGCACCAACCCGACCGCGACAACGGCCGCCAGCACCAGACTCAACCAGATTCGTTTGCTCGTCATTGGATTTTCCGTGTCAATCATCTAAATCAAATGGATTCGAATCGCCGGATCTTACACCAGATGAGCGCAAATCGCGGACGCGCGACTCGTCATGCGAAATAGTTATGTGCTGCCCTCGGCGGGGATATCAACGATTCATTAGAACCTTTTCACCCCGCACCGGTGACATACCGTTAAAACCATAACCCGGAATACTACGAGGCCGTGATGAATACGCGATATTACTCCGTGCTTTTTTTGCTTGCACTTCCGATACTTCTGGCAGCCTGCGGGGGTGGCGGTGGCGGTGGCGGAACGACCGCACCTCCGCCTCCGCCACCGCCACCCGCGCCGCCGATGTCGGCATCGGGGCTGTGGGTGGGCAGCGCGGTGACGCCCGACGTCCCCGACATCGTCAGCAGTTTCGAATTCGACGACAGCAACGGTTTTACGCTGGGCAACGAGCCGTTTACTGCAGTCTTCGGAGGCGGAGTTACCGAGTCGCGAGGCGTTGGTGCGCTGTACTCTGACGGTTTGTTTTCGTGGCACATAGACACTGCAAATGGTTCAATCGACTTCCCGGTACCGGGTGATTCGCTGAGCTTTCAGACGCGAACGGTCAGTGCAGGCGACACAGCGACCATCGAGATACTGGACGAGTTCGGTGCACAACTGTCGATGACCGCGGTGCCCGATGTATTTACGCAAATCAATGTGCAGCGAATGCCCGGCCAATCGCGCATTGCCTCGGTCATTATCGAAGTCACCAGCGGCGAGATCGTCATCGACTCGTTTTCCTTCGGTTTCCCGAGCACCGCCGCCTCGGACGATATCGCGTGCCTGTTCGCGCCGGATCCGCGCGACGACTTCGTATGCATCTTGACGGACACGAATACCGGCGAACTCGTTGCCTCGGCCAACGGCACCTTTGCCGTGAACGGCGACCAGGTAAGTGGGTCCGGGAACGTTTATGCCGCCCCCGGCGGTGAGCTGCCTGACGGCTCCACGATTGCGTCACTCGACCTCAGTTCGGGAACCGTGGCCGAGGTCTCGTCGCTGGACGTCATCGTCACCAGCACGGGACTGGACATTGACGTTACGGCCGTATTCGACGATACCTATGATCGCGGCGCCGACCTCGCTACCGTAGCCGCAATGTATACGTCCTTCGATGTATTCGGCGACATGTCGTCGTTCGATATCGACGCCGGCGGTGTCATTACCGGTCAGACGGCGAGCGGCTGCGTCCTCGACGGCCTCGTTTCCGTTATCGACGCAGCGGCAAATGCCTACGATGTCAACCTTGTTGCCGATGCGGGAACCTGTGGTGCATTGGCTGGCGATTACGACGGGCTCGGCACCACGCAGGACGAGGCGGCGATGAATGACGCGTTTGTGTTCGCAGTCTTTGTCGACGGCATGTCCACGATTATCGGTGAAGCCGTCAAATAGACCCCATCGGCGACATGCACGTCGTGTTCAGTCCGCGGCGAGAAGATCGTACTCTTCGTCGGGTTCGCTGGACACGCGTGCATCGTCGCTTTCCCGCAGGCCGAACAGGCTGCCGATCATTTCGACCGCCGCCCTGGCCTGGTTGCTCCCCTTGAAGCCTTCGCCGACAACCATCTTCTGACCGTGCCGATCGATCGCCGAGATCGTGTAGTGGATGACGTGCTTGCTGCCGGAGTTCGTCCTTAACGTGGCATGTTTCGTGAATTTGACGAAGTCGGAGCGGCGCATCTGCATTCGTTTCACCGCAATGCCGAGCACCCGGCGCACCGTTCGGATGCCATCCGCAAATTGCGATACCTCGAGCGAATTGAGGAAAGAATACAGCGAGATGATCACGGCGATCATGCCCACGAGGCCGAAGATGCCGCCCATGAACGGGTGACCTTCGTAGCGGAGCAGCCACCAGCCGGCACCGGCGAATATCGCGCCGATGACCAGGCCGACAAGACCGCCGGGCAGGTTGCGACCCATCGGATAGATCATAACCGGACCACCGGCCGCGTAATGCACGTTGACCTGTTTTTCGATTGCCTTGACGTCGATCTTTTCTTGCTCGCTGCGTGCCTGTTCAACGGACAGATCCGATAAATGCGCAGAGCGGCGGCCGGTCGCATACACCGGAATCTCGTAATTGCGATCGACGTCGACGCCCGGAAGCTCGGCGTTGAGATGCAGGCGCCAGAGGTAATAGGCGTCTTCGCTCTGGTCGGCGTCGGATTCGCTGAGATGCTCCGGCACGTCGAAACGGAAACCGAGGCGGGTTCCGTCTGGCCCCCGGGTTACGTGTGCCACCTGCGTGTCCTGCCACTCGGCGCTTTCCTTGCGGCTGCGACTCTTTCCGGAGCCCGATACGTAGCTGTGCAGGTTGGTCAACGTCAGCGAGAATTCGGCGTTCGGATCGTACGGCAGGTTAAGGTCGATGGTGCCGCCGACGTGGCCGCCGATGGCGCCGGGAAACGGATCGAGCGAGAGTGGCGCGGGCCCGAATCGTCGCCATTCGAGCGTGCTCCTTACGGCCCAGACCAACAGCAAGATGCCGACCAATGGAAACAACAGGCCGATCAGCGCAGGCCAATTGTCTTTCTCGGTCACTTCCGGGTAAATCAGGAACGGCAGCGGCGCCGAGATGAGATTCCAGAACGCTGCAAAGGCCCATGAGCCCCACATCGACATCCGCGAGTCGGACTTGATGGCGCCGCCCTGCCAGTCATCGTTGGCGAGCCACGGTGCGTCCTTGAACTTCGGGTCCGAGAGATCCCGTGCCTGCGGCGCGCGCAATACCCAGATCATCAAGCCGAGGCCGACGCCCCCGAAGACGAAAAAGAAAATCGACTTGAAGCCGATCAGGCCCCAGCGCAGCGAGCGATCGACAACAGCCTCGGTCGCATCGTCCGGGTTGACGTAGACCGTGACGGCCTCGCCGCGATTCCTGAGCCCGCTCAGGTAGCTCCCGATGTCACGCTGGTAATCGCCGATGTTATCCGCACCGCCGGAGATACCGACCCGGTTTCCGTAGTGCAGCGTGCCGCCGACCTGGTAGGTGTACTCGGCAAACGCTTCGTAGGTGTCCGAGTCGTCGCCGGAATGGGTTTCGTAACCGGCGCGCTGCAGACTGGCCTGGGTCGGCTGCCATGAGCGCATCTGCCAGGCGTCGCTGAAATTGGAGGCAATCGAGTAACCCATCCAGACGCCCACACCGAAAAACGGCAAAGCGAACAAAAACAGGAAAATCTTTCCCTTCATTGGATTCGGGCCCCGAGCGAGCGTTTCAGACTAGCAGCGGCGGATGGCTCGCGCTGTGAGGGCAGTCTCAAACTGTGTCGTGCACGGGACGTCCAAAGTTGCAGGGCGACATCAGATCGCGGCTAAAGCCGCTCCCACGACAATGCAAAAAGCATCGTTAGCAGTCGCGGCTAAAGCCGCTCCCACGACAATGCAAAAAGCATCGTTAGCAGTCGCGGGGGGGGGGGGGGGCGCCGGCCCCCCACAGCACAGGGGGGGGGGCGGGGGGGGCGGGCGGGCCCCG
>JAWWCT010000137.1:0-3861 GCA_033720315.1 Woeseiaceae bacterium
CGTCATCGAGAAGGCGGCCTTGCAGGAACTCAGCGACAGCCTGCGCGGCGGGCTTTACGTCACCGGAAGCGAAGAATACGAGTTAGCGCGCAAGGTTCTCAACAAATCGATCGACAAGTATCCGGCGTTTGTGGTGCAACCCACGGGTGTCGCCGATATTCAGAATGCAGTGACATTTGCGAGAGAACGTAATTTGCTCGTCGCCGTTAAATGCGGCGGCCATAGTTTCTCCGGCAAATCGACCTGCGATGGCGGAATGCAAGTCGACCTTTCCCGTATGCGCGGTGTGCGTGTCGATCCGAAATCACGCACAGCCAATGTCGAAGGTGGCAGCCACCTCGGAGATATGGATCACGAAACGATGGCACAGGGCCTGGTGACGACAGCCGGCACCGTGTCCCACACCGGCGTTGGAGGCCTTACGCTTGGCGGCGGTTTCGGTCGGGTCGCGCGCCGCTACGGGCTGGCGCTGGACAACGTCAAGGCTGTCGATATTGTCACCGCCGATGGTTCGTTGCGCCATGCGAGTGCGGAAGAGAACCCCGACCTTTACTGGGCGGTGCGTGGCGGTGGCGGAAACTTCGGTATCGTAACGTCGTTCGAATTTGCATTGCATCCGATGCAACGCACCATCATCGGCGGCGACATGATTTATCCGATTTCGCGATCGCGAGAGGTCATGAAAGTTTACGCCGATTTCACGGCCACTGCTCCGGATGAACTTTACGCCGACTTCGTCATGTGGCACCCACCGGAAGGTGGCGATGCCGTTGCCCTCATTCACGTTTGCTATTCGGGAGATCACCGTAAAGCGGAAAAAGCACTCGCCCCGCTCGACAGACTCGGAAAACCCCTGGCCAACACCGTCGGGCCGATGGACTACGTTGCCATTCAAAAGAGCAGTGACAATTCGGATCCTCGCACGGGCGGTGATTATATGAAGGCAGGTTTTACGCGAGAAATCGATGATGCACTGGTCGACGGAATCGTCAAGTACTTCGAACCGAATCCCGACCGGTTATCGTGGATGTTCTTCCAGCATTCGGGTGGTGCAATCGGGCGGGTCGAAGCCGATGCTACGGCATTCCCGCATCGTTACGCCAGCCACGCACTTGCCGTCGTTGCGACCTGGAATCCGGGAGTTTCCCATCAGCCGCATTTCGACTATGTGAGAAACTACTGGAAGGAAGTTGAACCGTTCACACGCGGCTGGTACACCAACGAAGTGGCAGACGAGGCTCAGACAGTCGTCAACGCGAACTACCAGGGCAATTTCGAGCGGCTTCTCAAGATCAAGGACGAATACGATCCGACCAACCTGTTCCGATTGAACGCGAACATTCGCCGTGCGGCCTGAGTGCAATTCCTGACGCCGTGCGCAAGTCGCGGCGTCAGGCATATATTGCCGATACGTTGTTGCGTCTCGTGAACCGAGCACGCGGGCGAGCGGGGACTTTTGCTCCGATTCCGGCTAATCTGGACCGTTACGGAGCGGTGCGTTGCGTCGGATCGGAAATACAGCTGCCATTTCACTGACAGTCCTGGCCGGGCTCGTGCCCGTGCTGGCTGCTGCGCAATACAGTGTATCGCCGCCCAAGTCATTTCGAGCGGTGCGCACCGAGTCCGTGCCGGTCATCGACGGCAAGCTCGACGAGGCGCTGTGGCGTGATGCGGCCATGGTCGAAGACATGCACGAGGTGCGCCCGGACGAATTTGCCGAGGCATCGGAAGTCACGCGGTTTTTTGTCATCTATGGCGAAGACGCTTTATATGTCGCGGCCGAATTCTTCGATAGTCAACCCGAACGGGTCGTTGCCAAAGTATTGCGCCAGGGAGACTGGTCGGAAGGCGACGATGGCCTGAAGGTTATTCTCGACCCGTTCAACAGAGGTCGGTCCGGCTACGTTTTTTATTTGAACCCCCACGGCGTGCGGGCAGAGGGCCTGTTCCGTAACGTCACCGAAATCAACTGGGACTGGCAGGGCATCTGGAAAGGCGCTGCTGAATTAAATGATGAAGGCTGGACGGCTGAAGTCGCTATTCCATTCAAGACACTTTCGTTCGACCCGAGGAACGATACCTGGAGTATCAACTTCAATCGCAAAATCGGCCGGCGGGACGAGGAAATCGGCTGGGTCTCCTACAACCGCGTGCAGAACCCCGCCAATTCGGGGCAGATGGTCGGCATTAACGGTCTCGAACAGGGACTCGGACTCGACATCGTGCCCGGCTTGCGCGTCTCGGAGGAAAAAGACTGGATCGCCGGCACTTCGAGCACCCATTTCGAACCGTCTTTCGATCTCTTCTACAAGCCGACGCCTGCACTGACCGCTGCACTGACCTTCAATACCGATTTCTCGGGAACGACCGTCGATACGCGGGAAATCAACCTGACCCGGTTTTCGATTTTTTTCCCCGAGCAACGCAGCTTCTTCCTGCAGGACAGCGACATCTTCGAGTTCGGTCGTATCCAGAGCGGCGAAGGCAACCAGGGCGGCATTCCTGTTTCGGCGCGTGAGAACGGCCGGCCTTTTTTCTCGCGGCGCATTGGCCTGAATGAGGATGGCGAGACGATCGACATAGAGGGAGGCATCAAGCTGACCGGTCGTGCCGGCCGCTGGAACTTCGGCGTGCTCGGGATCCGGCAAAGCGATTACCAGACCTTCGACGATTTCGGCAACGTCGAGCAGACGGTGGATGCCACCGACCTGTTCGTCGGCCGGGTGACGGCCAACGTGCTGGAAGAATCGACAATCGGTGCCATCGTGACCAGCGGCGATCCCACCTCCAATTCCGATAACTCGCTCGTTGGCCTGGATTTCCAGTACCTGAATACGCGACTCGCCAACGGCAAGACGCTCGAAGGAGCGATCTGGTATCAACAAACGGACACAGAGGGACTCGACGGCGACGACGCGGCGTACGGGGTCACACTCAAAGCCCCCAATACGGAAGGCTGGATCGCCGATTTTACCTACCGCGAAATCCAGAAAAATTTCAATCCGGAACTCGGTTTCGTGGCCCAGACCGACGTCCGTGACGTGCTGTTCGATGCGGGGTATAAATGGCGCCCCGAATCGAACCTGTGGCGCTCGATCTTCGCGGGTATACGCAGCCAGCTGACCGACACCATCGACGGGAAACTGGACAAGCGAATCGTCTACCTGGACCTCATCAAGCTCGAGACGCGGACAACCGACACCCTGTCGGCATTTGTTCGATACGACAAGGAGCGTATCACCGAGGATTTCGAAATCTCCGACGGCGTCATCATCCCGCCCGGAACCTACGAGTGGACTCGCCCCTGCGTATCGGTGAACAGCGGCTCGCACCGGGCGGTCAGTTACAGGGGCTGGTACTGCCCGGGCGAGTTCTATGACGGCGACCGCACCTCGATCGGTTCACGATTGTTCTGGCGCCCGAACGAGCACATCAACGTCAATCTTAGTTACGAGTACTCGGATATCGAATTGCCCGGCGGAACATTCATTACCCGCCTCATGACGGCGCGCGCCGACTTTGCATTCACCTCGACCATTTACTGGGAAAACTTCATTCAGTACGACAATGTCTCGGATTCGATCGGCGTCAACAGCATCATGCGCTGGATACCGGAAGCCGGCCGGGAAATGGTCCTGGTGCTGAACAGGGAGTTCGAGGACTTCGACAACACCGGCACTTTCCGAACGTCCACCGGCGACATAACTGCGAAAGTCAGCTACACCTTCCGTTTTTGATTCGGATTCGCGGCTAAAGCCGCTCCTACGGCGAGATCAACGATTGAAAACTGCGATCGCGGCTGAAGCCGCTCCTACGGCGAGATCACCGATTGAAAACTGCGATCGCGGCTGAAGCCGCTCC
>JAWWCT010000138.1:0-3687 GCA_033720315.1 Woeseiaceae bacterium
CTCCAGGCGTTCGCCGCTCTTGCAGTTTACGGCAGCGATGTCGCCATTGTCCGTGGTCTCGATCTCGGTGACGTGATCGAGGTAGTGTTTGACGCCGCGAGAGGTCGCTATTTCGCAAAGATAATCGGCGAATTTGAGCGCGTTCATGTGATAGGCGTAAGCCAGCTGTGGGCCGAAATCCCACTGGCCGAGCATTTGTGGTGCCAGGTTCAGCTCACACAGAACCGGTTGTGCCGATACAGTCTCGGCGAACGGGATCGAACGATCGCTCATTAGCCAGTTGCAACTGGCGCGATCGATCGGAGTATCGCGAAGCCGGTTGAACGGGTGGTAATAGCTTTCGCCTTTATTGTCCAACCAGTTTACGTATTTGATCGCCTGCTTGAACGTGCCATCGACGCGGCGCAAGAACTCGTGCTCTTCAATGCCAATGACGGACAAAAAATAGCGGATGCTGACGACTGTCGCCTCGCCAACTCCAATCCGCGGAACGTCAGGTGACTCGACCAGGCTGACTTCAACGACCTTGCGCCCTTCTCGATTGAGGGCAGCGTCCAGATAGGCAGCTGTCATCCAGCCGGATGAACCCCCGCCAACGATCAGGATTTTTCGGGGAGTCATTTGCCTGATTCCATCCAATCGGGTTGTTCTTGATTATTTCGACGACACCATTGTAGGCGTTCGGCAGCTTACCATAGCGCGGGTCCCGGGCTTTTCCTGATCAAAATTTCCGCCGATGGCATGACCGCCCAGCGTATTCGGCATTATACTGGCCGACCCGCAAGCTTACGTCCATCCAGGAATCACTCAATGCCGAGAATCGTCGCCAAAGCGGACAACCTGAATGAACTGAATACAAAGTTTGCTCAGCAGCGGTTGGACGAACCGGTTTTTCTCAACAGCGTACCGAAATGCGGCACCCACCTGGTGCGCAATATCATGCGCATGTTCGTGCCGGTCGAACAGCAGTATCACAAGGCATTCATCCAGCACGCGATCTTGCGCGAACACCAGGTCGCATTCTCGCAGGCAATGCCGCACCTGAGCTGGGGCCACCTGCTATTCTCCGACGAAGCGGCTATTGTCTTGCGCCATGTGCATCATATCGTGCAGGTCCGCGATCCCTATGACTGGGTGCTGGCCCGCACCCGATTCTTTCTTTCGGATACGTTCCAGGGATCGCTTGAACACCTGAAAGGTGGCAACGTGTCGATCGACGAGGTCATCAACATGATGATTTTCGGCATTCACGGCAAAGCTCCGTCGCTTTACGAAATATTCACGCACAACGCGGTTTCGTGGTGCGGCACCAAGGCGAGGTTGTTGCGCTTCGAGGAGTTGCTGCATCACGTAAAGAACCTCGATACAGGCGACGCTGAAGCATTCTTTGCGGCTTTGTTGAAAGACTGTGGGATAAAGTCGCTGCCGGAGGACTGGAGGGAGCGTGTTCGGGTCGGCTCGGATCGCCAACAAAGTGCGACCGCACGCGAAAACCTCGTCGGCGGCGGCAAAACGGAAGTACCTGACCAGCTCAGCGACTTGCAAAAGGATATGGTGAATTACGCGGCGCCGGGATTGCGCAGTTTACTCGGCTACGAGTGATCGAACGCCCGTATTGCCGCGGTCCCTGCCGTCATTTGCCGTGCTGTCACCTTGTGCCTGCGGCGAATCGGTGGCGGCTGTTATAGAATGGTACGTTTCCGTACTGTGTAACATTCGTCCGTACCTCGTCATGATAGTCACCGATCACTTTGTGTTCATCCACATGCACAAGACCGGCGGGCAGACGCTGAATGACATCATCAAGCGTTGTCTGGCGGACAGCCGGGAAATCGGTTATCACTTCCCACGAAGCGAGACGCCGGCCGAGTTCGAAAATTCGCCAGTGGTCGGTTTCGTTCGCAACCCGTGGGACTGGTACGTTTCCTGGTACGCTTTCAACCGTCGGCCGACGGTTAACAATCAATTGTTCAACGTAATTTCGAACAGCGGCCTGTCGGAGTTCAAGACCACCGTCACCAACCTGATCAATCTCGGCAGTGACAGCGACGCGAGCAAAATGTACAGAGATGATCTCGTGAGCATGCTGCCGGAATCGCTCGAGGGAAATCGTGCAGCCGGACTTACGAAAGAATCGATCCGCGGATTTTCGAGCAACGAGACGGGGTATTACTCCTGGTTGTTCGAGCGCATGCTCGGCGACGACCAGGACGGTCGGACCCACATCGGACGATTCGAAAATTACGAGAACGATTTTCTGAGCATCATGCAGCACCTTGGGGTCAGGGAAACCGAGAAAATAAGGAAAGCATTCGAGTCGAGCGGGCGCGTGAACGTCTCCCGGCACACACATTATTCTCACTATTACGATGATGAGCTCCGTGACCTCGTCGCGCAGAAAGAGCGCGGCCTGATCGAAAAATTCGGCTACGAGTTCGAGAGCATCAAGCCGCCAGGCGTCGTTTACAGTTTCCCGGCCGATCTTTACGCAGGTGGCAACGGGCGATTCCACAAGCTCCTCAACCGGCAAAATAATTTTCTAAAGCTGCATCATAACTTCGATGTCGGGCCGCTGCGCAGGAGGATCGAGCAGATCCCTGATTCTGCCTGGCTCGAGTCGGAACGGGAAAAACTGTTTGCCGTGCACAAGCACACGCAATCGATCATGCTGGTCCATTTCGAGGACTTCAAGCACGAACGGCCGGAGTATTCGGACCTGTACTACGAAATGCAGGACGAACTGAAACCACTTGTAGACTACGTCGCCGCTTACTATCGGAATAATGGCTTCATCGTCCGCTTGTTGCTGGCGAAACTGCTGGGCGGGGGCAAGATCCCTCACCATACCGACTCCGGTTACTCGCTGCTGAATTGCCATCGCGTACATGTCCCGGTCGTCACCAATGAAGGCGTCCTGTTCACCGTCGGTGGTGAGCAGATCAACATGCGGGTCGGCGAGTTCTGGGAAATCAACAATGGCGCCGACCACGCGGTCACGAACTCGAGCGACGAAGACCGCGTGCACATCATCATCGACTGGATGCCCAACCATGCCGGCGAACCGCTGGAAGACGTGCTGGTACCGGACGACGCCAAAGGAACGGCCGGCCAGGGCGTACCCGTAGAAACGATCGATGCCATGATCGCGCGCGCCTACCAGGTGCATCAATCCGGCCAGGCGGCACGGGCCGAATCGTTGTACCGGCAGATCCTGCACGCCGACGACGACAATGTCATCGCCAACAACCTGTTCGGCCTGCTGTGTATGCAGCTGAAACGCTTCGACGAAGCCGTGTATCACATCGAGAAGGCACTGTCCGTGTCACCCAATGATGCACAGGCGCATTCGAACCTGGGCATAGCCCTGAAAGATCTCGGCCGGAACGAGGAAGCCGAAAAACACTTCCACGAATCGCTGAAGATCGATCCAAACAACCCGAAGGTCTATAACAATCTCGGCGCGATCTACATGATGCTCAATCGCATCGATGATGCAATCCATTGCTACCGGTATGCTCTTAAGATTCAGCCGGCATTTGCGGAAGCACTTTTCAATCTCGGCAGCGCGCTGATCGCGAAACGGCAGTTTGCCGAAGCTGCCGACGTCTTGCAGAAATGCCTGACGTTAAGGCCCGATATCGCCGCCTGTCGCAGCAAGCTCGAGCAGGCACTGCGCGGCATGCGCGA
>JAWWCT010000139.1:0-3484 GCA_033720315.1 Woeseiaceae bacterium
GGACGCCGAAGGCAACCGCAGGGTGCGCATCCACGCCATCGGCTTCCCCTACAACTTCACCGGCACTCCACCGCAAAGCTCACAGCGATTCGCCGGCCTCATGCGCGTGCTCTGTGAACGAAACGGTGGCACTTTCGTCGCGTTGACCGAACGGGTCCGCTAGCGATTTTTATAAGGGCACCACAGTGCGGCAAGATAAACGAACGATAAGCGCGGCCCTCTCGCCGCGCGACAGTCTCGGCTAGTTAGCGGAATCCAGCCATCGTTCGAGCTCGGCCTTCAGTTCCAGAGCTGCGCTCCGCATCCCGCCGAGCCCCGCCCGGCTGTTGATCGTCTGGTACAGGACCTCGGCCGCCGCGATCTCGAGTTCCGGGAATGCCCTCAGGGCTGCGATCAGCTCCTCCACGGACGGTGGCTCAGCGGCTGCGAGGGCGTCCGACGTAATCCCGTGTCCAAAGCTTTCCGGCCGCTGCAGCACGCCCAGCCGTACATCGGGCTCCAGTACATTCGCGACGCGGGCGTCATACTGGGCCCAGATCCGGTCTCGCATATTCGCACTCGGGATGCTGACGTTTTCGACCGTCGTGTAGTAGGCGGCAATGGCCCTCCGCAGGGCGGGGTCCCGGATCAGGCGAAGATTCCCGGTCGACCTCAGATCGTCGATCGTGTTTCGGGTGATGGAGGGCCAATGCTGCCAACCCGCGGTCTCCACCGCCGCAACCAGGTCGTCCACGTTCTCGGTCGGCGGCGATCCCCTGTACAGCGCGAGCACGGTCGCTGCGGCAGCTTCCGATCTGCGCATCCACGCCTCGGTCTCGTCGAACTGGGCCAGGTCGGCGTGAAGATCGGTTACGAGCGACTCCAGGTACTCGACTTCCAGCTCCGCATTACTGCGAGCTTCCCGGAGCTCATCAACCCAGAGCGCCATGAGGACACCGACGACGATGACGACGAATTCGCCGAGCAGAAAACGCCAGTTGCGACGGGTCGACGTCCTTGTCCGGTCTTCAGCTGTCATGAGTTGATAGTGCCGCTTGTTATTGCAGCGGACAGAAGCTGGGGAAAATTCATGTTGGCAAATTTACGGCCGTTTCCAGAAATAACAGTTAATCAGGACGATCTTCGCTTTGGATGGTTAGCGCCCTCTTTGAGCAAATCTAGCCGATTGACTAACTGGTAAATTCTATAGCGATTCTGCGGGCGCGCCAACGCAATTGCGACTACACTTGTAGTGTCGGATTCATTCCGGATTTGACAGGGGGTGGACATGAGAAGACTGATAATTGCACTGGCCGTAATCGGTGTGGCGTCGCTGTTCACTGCAGAACGAGCGGTCGCGGGAAGCGAGGCGATTCGCACCATGGCCAAGATCACTATGGGCCTGAATCATTTTCCGTCGGAAGATGACAAGGCGGCTTTGAATGCCATCGTCGACAGTGACGAAGCCAGTGACGATGAAGCAGCCATTGCGATGGCGCTGGCGAATATCCAGCACAAGGTTACCGAAGCGGATGCCAAGCGGCTGAAGGAGGTCGTCGACGACCGCAATTCTGACGCGGATGCGCGCAAGCTAGCCGGCATCGTACTGAGCGTCAATCACTCGCCCAGTGCGGAAGACAAGGCGGCGCTGGAGACGCTGGCTGCGAACTAGCCTCACCGAGGCGCAGTACGCCTAACGCAAGGCCCGTGCCGAGCCCTGTAGGCATCGGCGGGGTTGTGTATTTTGCATCGCCTGGGCTAAACCGAGTTCGGCTCCTCAAGCGGCGGCAAAACGGCTTCGACTGCCTCGGCGATGTCCAGCAGCCGGCGGTCTTGTCCGGTCACGCCATCCAAGGTGACGGATAGAGGCAGGCCGTCCTGGTCCATGCCGGAAAAAATGCTGATCGACGGGCGTTTCGTGGCGGGAGCAAACAGCATGTTCGCCCCGATAGCGGTTTCCTCCAGGGTATTTTCGAGCGGCCCGATCGTGCTGAGGCTTTC
Organism: Woeseiaceae bacterium; assembly: GCA_033720315.1. GTDB lineage: Bacteria > Pseudomonadota > Gammaproteobacteria > Steroidobacterales > Woeseiaceae > SZUA-117. The sequence continues at coordinate 1,981 of JAWWCT010000139.1, forward strand.
GCCACCGTCATTGGGCGTGTTCGGTACTTTCGAGGTTGGGAAGAGCAGTGCATCGATACGCTGTTCCTCGAAGACGGCCTGGCTCCTTTCTCTTAATTGATTGAGCTTTGCGACAAGCTCGAAATATTTTTCTCCCGTCGCAGCATTCTCGATGCCGGGCAGCCAGGTGTTTTTTATCGATTCGACGTTCAGCGATTGCATCAGTTCGAAGGCGGAGACATCGTATACGCCGTGACGATTGAAGTAATGGGCGATCGTCGTTGGCATGTCGGCCAGGAGAACGCCAATGCTGAGTTGATAAAGTTCGCCGCCGGGCAAGCCGCTAACCTCAACGATTTTCGCGCCGGACCTGGACAATTTCTCCAGGGCTGCATCGAAGTTGGCTTCAACCCACGGGTGCAGGTTTTCCAGGAACCATTCCTTCTGGACGCCGAATCTGACATCCGCGAGGTTTACGTTTCCGGGCAGATTTTGCGGCCTGTCGGACGCGAACAGCGTGTCAAGTAGCTTGATGTCGGCAACGGAGCGAGCGATCGGGCCCAGGGTGTCGGAGAAGCCGATTGGCATTGCGCCGCCGATTGGCCAGCGTCCGGTCGTCGGCCGCAACCCTTGCACGCCGTTCATGGCCGCTGGCACACGCACCGAACCGCCGGTGTCTTCTGCGATCGCGAACGGTACGATGCGGGCAGCGACTGCGGCGCCGCTGCCGCCGCTGCTGCCGCCGGTCTTGTATCGACTGTTAAACGGGTTTCCGGTATCGCCGGTCATCGGGTTCTCGGTGGTCCACCACAGCGACAGCGGCGGTATCTGCGTCTTTCCAATACACACGCCATCGGCGTCGCGGATCATTTTCACCAGGTCGGCATCGATCCTCGGCCGGAATTCCCGCAGCCGGGGATGGCCGGCGATGGTGTAGTACTCGACCATGTCGACGCTGTCTTTGAGGGCGTACGGCAAGCCATGGAGCTCGCCGACGGGTTCACCCTTACGCTGGCGCGAATCGACGCTGCTTGCGTGCGATTGAATGTAAGTTTCCGAAACCTGGGTGAAAATATTCTGCGACTCGAATTTTCTCAGTTGGGCCAGCGCCGCTGCGCAGTATTCGGACGAGGAAAGAGCGCCAGACGTCAGGGCCGATAATCCTGCAATGACGTCAAGCCTGATGATCTCGTCTTTTGACATCGAAGCCGAAAATGCTGATCGCGGCAGGCCGAACGCGGCGACGTACGCTGCCAGGGCAGCGCCTGACTTGATTATTTGTCGGCGCCTGATACTCGGTTTTTTTGTATCGTCGAGTTGAAACCTGTTCATCGTATTGCACCTGTTTTATTTATTCTTCCCGTGCTGACAATTCTTCTTTTAATGCCATGTGATAAGGGAGGGTATAGTTCGGCGATTCGTCAATTTGCTGCTGTACCAGCGCCCTGAGTTCATCGGGCAACGGTGTGGTGCCGGAATAGACGTTCCACCACGCTCGACCGTACGGATTTCCGAGGTAATAGAC
>JAWWCT010000140.1:0-3422 GCA_033720315.1 Woeseiaceae bacterium
CGTATTGTGCTCGCGCACGCGGTTGACGTGTTGGTGATCGCCGAGTGCCGCGACAGCCGCAGCCATCGCCGGTCCGCTGGCGTTAAACGGTGTGCGCAGGCGGTTGACGATCTCGATGACCGCCGGCGGTCCGTACGCCCAGCCGATGCGCAATCCGGCCAGGCCGTAGATTTTTGAAAACGTACGCGTCATGACGACGTTGTCGCAGGACTCGACCCATTTGTGGCCGTCGTCGAAATCTGTTTTGTCGACGTATTCCGCGTAAGCGCCATCGAGGATGATCAATACGTCTTTCGGTGTACTTTCGACCAGGCGCCTGATGTCCGCAGCAGGTACGTAAGTGCCGGTCGGATTGTTCGGGTTGGCAATGGCCAGCACCCGGGTGTTATCCGTGATTTCGCCGAGTATTGCATCGATGTCGATTCTGAAATGCTTTTCCGGCGCAAGATGGATGGCCGCACCCTGGCTGGTGCCGTAAATGGAGCACATGACGAAATGGTTCTCGGACAGCACGATGTCGTGCCCGGGACCTGCATAGCAGCGGATGAACAGGCCGATGAGTTCCTCGGAGCCATTGCCGCAGACGATGCGCGACGCGTCGAGTGCGTATTCTGCGGCGATTGCTTCGCGCAGCGCCTGTTGGCTGCCGTCGGCGTAGCGATGCAGTTCCGGTGCCGAATCGACAAACGCTTGCATCGCCGCGGGGCTCGGGCCGAAGCAGCATTCATTGCTCGACAGCTTGATGACCTCGTCGCGGCCCGGCACCTTGCTCTTGCCCTGCTGGTAGGGCCTGAGCGACAGCAATGGCGCGAGCGGTTGCGGCGCGGTAGTTTTCTCGGCTGTCTGGGCTTTCGGCATGGCCTGGTCCTGGCGCAGCGATGGGCTTCGGCAAAATTGGTTTAAGTATAAACTAAGATATTGGGTCCTGCTAGGTCTGGACAGGAAGCCCATGTTTAGAGCGATTTTCTCAGGAAATCTGGGCTCCAGGCTATGGATTTTCATAAAGTTTATATATAAACTTGTCGGCACGGGCGCGCGCCGCAGGTGCCGCTATGACCGCATAAGTATCGCCACCATGAAGATCACCGACGTCAAAGTCATCGTTTGCTGTCCTGACCGCAATTTCGTCACGGTCAAAATCGTGACCGACGAAGGTGTATACGGCGTCGGTGACGCGACCCTGAACGGCCGCGAGCTGGCCGTTGCCAGTTACCTCAAGGATCATGTGGCGCCTTGCCTCATCGGGCGCGACCCGCAACAAATCGAAGACATCTGGCAGTTCCTGTATCGCGGCGCCTACTGGCGGCGCGGACCTGTGACGATGACCGCGATCGGCGGCATCGACACCGCGCTGTGGGATATCAAGGCAAAGATCGCGGGTTTGCCGCTCTACCAGCTGCTCGGCGGGCGTTCGCGAAACGGCGTGCTCGTTTACGGGCATGCGAACGGCAAGGACATCGAGGAGACCTGCGACGAGGTCGCAAAATACCGCGAGCAGGGTTACCTCGCAATACGTGCGCAGTGCGGCGTACCGGGCCTGGACGGCACCTATGGCGTTTCCAAGGACAAGATGTTTTACGAGCCGGCGACCCGCGGCATGCCGGAAGAACATGCCTGGTCGAGCGAGAAATACATCGACCATGTGCCGAAACTTTTCTCTGCATTGCGTGACAAGTTCGGCTTCGACCTGCATTTGCTGCACGACGTGCATCATCGCTTGACGCCGATCGAGGCGGCGCGTGTCGGCAAAATACTGGAGGAGTATCGCCTGTTCTGGCTCGAGGACGCGGTGCCCGCGGAGAACCAGGAAGGATTTCGTCTCATCCGGCAACACACGGTGACGCCACTTGCAGTCGGCGAAGTGTTCAACACCGTCTGGGATTGCAAGAACCTGATCGAGGAGCAACTGATCGACTACATCCGCACTACGGTTGTGCATGCCGGCGGCATCACGCACCTGCGGCGCATTGCCGATTTTGCCTCGCTGTATCACGTGAAGACCGGCTGCCACGGTGCAACCGACCTGTCGCCCGTGTGCATGGCGGCCGCACTGCAGTTCGGCACCTGGGTGCCGAACTTCGGTATCCAGGAATACATGCGGCACACGCAGGCGACCGACGAAGTATTCCCTCACGAGTACCGTTTCGATGCGGGTTACCTGCATGCCGGCGAGACGTCGGGAATCGGCGTCGACATCGACGAGAAGCTGGCAGCGAAATATCCCTACGAACGTGCCTACCTGCCGGTCAACCGCCTGACCGACGGCACGATGTGGAACTGGTGAGCGACGCGGACGTCATCATCGTCGGCGGCGGGCACAATGGCCTCGCCTGTGGCGCATTGCTGGCGAAGCACGGCGTCAAGGTACTGGTCGTCGAGCGCAACGAATACGTCGGCGGGGGCACGGTGACGCAGGAAGTGACGCTGCCGGGGTTTAAACACGACCTGTACGGTTCGTCGCACGTCTGGATACACATCAATCCGAGTTTTCGCGACGAGCTGCAGCCGGAACTGGAGCAGCACGGCCTGAAATACATCTGGTCCGAGGACGCGATCACCGGCCATCCGAATCACGAAGGGCAGGGCATCATCGTCTACAAGGACGTCGACAAGACCTGCGACACGATCGCCGAGTACTCGAAGAAAGACGCCGTCCGCTACAGGGAGATCTATGAAGAATTTGCGGAGATCGAGGCCGGCGTGGTCAAGGGCATGTTCTCGCCGCCGGCGCCGCCGAGTTACATGTACCAGGCAATGGAGAACAACCCCGAGGGTCTGAAACGCCTGCGCGATTACCAGTTGAGCTCGCGGGCATTCACCCTGGAGAACTTCGAGGACCCGCACGTCAGGGCGTTCATCCTCGGTTGGGCGATGGCGCCGCAGACCTTGCCCGACCAGCTCGGCACGGCGCAGGGTTTCTACGTCATGATCCCGAGCATCCATTACTACGGGCAGGCGATTCCCGAGGGCGGCAGCCAGATGCTTTCGATCGCCATGCAACGTTTCCTCGAGGCCAGCGGCAGCACGGTGATGACCGGCGCCACGGTCGACAAGTTCGTCATCAGGAACGGCGAGTGCGTCGGAGTGCGACTCGCGGACGGCACCGAGTTGACGGCCTCGCGCGGCGTCGTCACCGCGCTGGATCCGCAGCAGACTTTTCTACGCTGCATGGACGAAGGCGATGTCGATGCCGACATCCGCAAAATCGTGCAGAACTTCTCGTTCGGCAACGTCACCATCGTGCGCGCGCATTACGCGCTGAATGAAGCACCGGCGTTCAAGAACGGGCCCGAGATGTCATCGACGGCATTCCAGCGCATCTTCGGCAGCATGGCCGACATCGACCGTCAGTACCGGGAGATTGCGGCATCGGTTGCACCGAGCAATCCGTTCCTGTGGTCGGCCTGCTGGACGACGATGGA
>JAWWCT010000141.1:0-3344 GCA_033720315.1 Woeseiaceae bacterium
ATGGATTACGACGAACCGGAGCCGCTGCCGTTCGCCGCACGCCACTGGCTCGGCGCTGCACTCATCGAAGCCGGCAGAGCTGCCGATGCGGAAAAAGAGTATCGGGTGGAGCTTGCCGACCACCCCCACGACGTCTGGTCCCTGCATGGCCTGAAAAACGCACTCGCGGCTCAGGGCAAGACGGACTCCGCCGTCGATGTGGACTTCGCAACCAGCACCACGCACGTCGACGTGTGGATCAATTCGTCGAAATTCTAAAAAAATTCACAAGAAATCGGAGTGGAATCAGACTTCGCCCCCGATTTCTACTTTGACATGAGATTGATGCCGGTCCGGATTACTCGCCGGCTACATTCTCGTCGATAAAACTCGCAAATTCGTCAGAATACCAGCCGCGAACGTCCGGCCAGATTTCTGCGATTCGATAGGCTTGCCAACCGTAACGGTAAGCGCCTACCGGCAACTCCGTGACACCAAAAAGATTTGACCGGGATTGCTCGAATTCCCACTGCCACATGAATAACAAAGTCCCGATCAATTCGGCGCGACGAATCCTGTCAGTTCTGCCGAGCATGGAATTGATATCCGGTGACATTACGGCATCGGATACGTTGCCGGCGGCGGCAACGAAATACGCCCAATCTTTTTGATTCTCAAGCATGGAGAATCGTGCTTCTTCGACAAGCAATTGGTTGTTTTGCCGGAGCTCAAACCCAAGGAAAACAATTCCGGCAATAACGCCGAGATTTGCGCCAAGAGTCAGCCAGCGATTTAATTTGTCAGCGTCCAAAACCCAGCCCAATTAAATGTACAACCTCTGCTACTAATGTAATTGCGGACGGCCCCATTGATATTACCGTCATTGCGTGCGGCCGAGTTGGCTTTTTCATCGACTATTCAATTTCTCAAGCTATTTTCAATCGCCTCGATAAGCCGTAACGCCCTGATGCGGTCCGCATCGATTATTTGCAAAGCCTGTAACGTGTAATTCAATTCGGAATTGATCAAATTTTTAGTTTCTTTTTTATCTAACCAGCGCACGACTGACTTAATCTCTTCTGCAGCAAAACTTTCAGGAGGCGTTCTGTGCGATGCGGGTTGGAATGTTTCCGCAAACGATGTGATGTCGTACCAGGTCAGTACCGAGTAAGGGACATTCTCATACGTGTTGTGTGGATAACGGGTCATCCGACCTTCGAGGCGGTTTTCGCTGTTGGTGCCCAGCGCGTAATAGCTGAGTATGGATTCACGCAGCGACAGTGGCGTAACGTGCGCCAGGCTTCCCGTACTCATCATTTCGTCGTAGGTCCCGGTCCGAACCGACGGTGCATTGAATGACAGGATCAGCGTTTGCGGTAATCGTTGCAGGAGTTGATTCGCCTGCTCCGCATCGATCGCATCATCCTCTCGGACACGCCGCAGGTGTTCCAGCGCATCGATTTTGCCTTGTAGAGCTAGTAAAACATTGTCCGACCAGCGTACGTCGGCTCGAACGTCATTAAGCAGCCGGCCCAGGTATTCCCGGCCGAGCGCCCGGTCCTGGCGCTCCATATTCCAGTTGTCCAGCGCGAGCGCAATCAATACGCCGGTGACGATGATCAGAAATTCCGCCGCACCCCGAAACAGAAATGCACGATTGAATTTCAAGTCATTCATTGTCGATCACGTAACTATTGCACGGCGGCGACTCGTGGGATCAGCATCAGTTCCTTTTGGCGGCCGTCGATATAAAAAGTCCTGTCACCGTCGAAGAATGCATCTTCCTCCAGCTTGATGCGCACTGGCTTGCCCCAGCTCTCGATCTCGGTTTCCGCGTACAGCTCGATGGAATGTGCGGTGTTCGGATACAAAGGATAGTCGCCGCGACCCGGTACGCCACCCTGCTGGTCCCAGAGCCCGATGGTCGGGCCGGCCGCATGGCCGTGGAAGCCGATCGGGTGCGTGTAGATCGATGCCGTGATGCCCTCGTCCTTCGCAACCTTGAGCGCGCTCGCGAGGATCTGGTTGCCGGTGCGCCCGGTAATGAACTGGTCCGTGAGAATGTCCTGCAGGCGGTTGCCGCGCGCGAGTGCGACACGCAGTTGTTCCGGTGCCTCCGTCTCGCCGGGACGCAGGACGTACGCGTGTTGCTGGGTGTCCGTGTTCAGGCGCAGGTAGGTGATGCCGAAATCGACGTGCAGCAAATCTCCCGGCATGATCACGTCGTCGTCGTGGCGTGAGGCGATTTCCGTTTTCACGTCGATGACAGCCTGTTCCGCACGCTGCACCGACACCGAGGGATGAAACCAGGTCGTTAGTTTCAGTTCACGGATGCGCTCGCGGTACCACCAGGACACGTCGTTGGTCGTGGTCACTCCCGGCTGGATGACCTGCTCGGACAATCCATCGGCGATGATCTCGTGCGCGATGCGCACGATCTGCGAGTACACGGTCATCTCGTCCGGGGTACGTGTCTCGAGCCAGCCGATGGCGAGATTTTCGGCCGATACCACGCGCTCGTGCAGATGCGCGGGCAAGGCATTGTGAAACAACCGGTACTCGGTGTGCGTGATGCCGTCGGCGAGTGCAAAGGTTTCAGAGAAGTTCAGGCCGATGCGCTGCGGATCGCGTTCCTCGATCAGCTTCGCCAGGTGCAGCCATTGATCGCCGTCGCGTTCCTTGTCCCAGACCTGGTCGAACATGTCGCCGACGGCATAGCGCGCCACGGCGAGCGTCTCCAGCGGCTGATCACCGCCGGCGTCGTAAACAAGCAGGATGGTTCGTCGGCGCGCGGATTGCCATTTGGCCGGCAGGAAGGTGCGGATAACCGGGTCCTCGTTGTATTCGCGCGAGATAATGACCCACATGTCGATGCCGCTGCGGCGCATAATTTCCGGCAAGACAGTTTGCACGCGGGTCGTCAGCCAGCGGTCGATGACCGCGGCGCGTTCGCGCATGGGCAGGATGTGCGGCTCTGCAAGGGCCGTGCCAATCATTGCTGTTAATATTGCAACAGCGAAAATTCCTCGAAACATTCTCAATTCCCCGCGGTCGCGGCTAAAGCCGCTCCCACTTCAGATCTTGCCACTTACAATCATTCCCCGGCTTTTGTCGCGGCTAAAGCCGCTCCCACTTCAGATCTTGCCACTTACAATCATTCCCCGGCCTTTGTCGCGGCTAAATCCGCTCCCACGTCAGATCTTGCCACTTAAAATAATTCCCCGGCTTTTGTCGCGGGGGGAGCCCCGGACCCCGGAGTATTAGGTTACCACCAAACATGACGGGAAGGGGGGGGGGGTGACCCCCCGTTGCGGAGGTTGGCCGGGCGGGGGTCGGCAAAACCCGAACCCGGGCCGCGGGGCCCC
>JAWWCT010000142.1:0-3265 GCA_033720315.1 Woeseiaceae bacterium
AGCCAGCCTCGCAATCTCACGATGCGCCATGAGATTTGCCACATGCTGGCGCGCGCCTAGCGCAAACGCGATAACCAGGCCGCTTCCGGTAACGGCAACCAGTATCAGGATCAGCCGGGTAACGAATGTGATATCGACATTGACCTGCTGCAGACCCATCACCACGGCGACGACGACGATCACGCCGTGCAAAAGCCGCGGTACGAAAGAATCCGCCGTCAAAGTGGTATCGAGATGCGTCACGAGGTTTCGGACGAGCAGGCCGATCAGATGCCCGGCAACAACGATGATGAAACCGACGAGTGCCTGCGGAATAAAGGCGATAACAACATCGAGGATGGCTGACATGCCGCCAAGCCCGAGCAGTTGCAAAGCGACGGCTACCGCGAAGATCAGAAACAGCCAGAAAACAAATGACCTGACGAAGGTGATAAGCCGCGGCGACAGAACGCTTGCCTCGGTAGTAGCGACACGCGCAGTACGTTTGTCTAATGCGCTCAGGCCCAGCCCGACTCCGGCGCTGGCCATCCTTGCCACGATGAAACCGATGATTAACGTCCCGAGCGCAACGATCTCGGGACGAGCAGCAAAATCAATGCTGAATATGGACTCGCTCATTCCTCGCCCCAGGCAGGCCACCTGATCTGTATGCCGGTAACAGTATCAATGTGTAGAATCGGCGGTTCAAGCAAAACCGGTTGCCGCGGACGACATTTGGGCGAAATGACCAGTTTCCATTACTCCATGCCCGTTGATGCACATCCCTGGCGCGCCGGGTAACGACAAGACTCGCCGCGACTGAATCTGGACGTTTTGTACGCTCTCCCGGTACTTACTGTAACCATTTGCTGAGTCACTCTAATGGAACAATTTATCTGGATAGGCATTCTGATTTGCCTTTGCCATTCTGCGATGTTCTCGGGTCTGAATCTCGCCTACTTCAGTCTGAGCAGGCTACGGCTGGAAGCGGAAGCCGCGACCGGTAACCGCCGCGCGACCCGGGTTCTCGAATTGCGGCGGGACTCCAATTTCCTGCTGACGACCATCCTTTGGGGCAATGTCGGAATCAATGTGCTACTGACCCTGTTGTCAAACTCCGTAATGATCGGCGTTGTGGCATTCTTCTTTTCGACCATCCTCATTACGTTCGCCGGCGAGATACTACCGCAAGCCTATTTTTCGCGGCGTGCCATGACCATGGCGTCCCTGTTGAGCCCGGTGTTGCGGTTTTATCAGCGCGTGCTTTATCCGGTCGCAAAGCCGAGCGCGTGGATGCTGGACAAACTGCTCGGTACCGAGGGCATCGAATACCTTAAAGAGCGACAATTAAAGGGAGTGATTGAACAACACATAGCGTCCGATCATGCGGAAATCGATTTCATCGAGGGTCGTGGCGCACTGAATTTTCTCGACATCGATGACGTGCCGATTTCCGACGAAGGTGAAACCGTCGACCCGTCGAGTGTCATTGCGCTTGAAACAACGGTTGACTTGCCGGTATTTCCCAAGATTACCTCGCTGACCGACCAGTTCGTTCGCGACGTAAATGCATCGGGCAGGAAATGGGTGATCCTTACCGACAATTCCGGCAAACCGCAGCTGGTGCTCGATGCAGATTCGTACCTGCGCGCTGTCATGCTGGATGGTGACACCGTCGATGGCTATGCGCACTGCCATCGTCCGATCGTGGTCACGGACCCGTCAAGCCCCCTCGGCCACATAATCGGGGCGTTGAAGAAAGGGATGAACGAGGAAGATGACACGGCAATCGCCAAGGACATCGTGTTGCTGTGGACCGAGGAGCGCAAACAGGTGATCACGGGAGCCGACCTGTTAGGACGACTGTTGCGAGGTATCTATGGCGAATAGGTGTCGTCGAAGTTGTCCGGCAATTGCTGTGATTGCAGCGTGCATCCGTCGCCAAAAGAAACGAGAATCGTGGTTGTATCCCGGGTGCGTGGCATAGCTTCGGACAAGGCCAATGAGTAATGCTAAGAAATTTCTGCTGGTCTCGATAGACGGCCTGATCAGCGACATCGGCTGGCAACTCGTCAAGGAGGGACAGGATGTCAAATACTATATCGGCAATGAATCGGATCGGCCGATTGCCGACGGTTTCGTTCCGAAGGTCGACAACTGGGAACACCATATCGACTGGGCCGACGTAATTATTTTCGATGACGTGCTCGGCCAGGGCACGCACGCGCAGAAACTCAGGGCTGCAGGAAAAAACGTCATCGGCGGCACACCCTACACCGACAGGTTGGAAGACGACCGCTCCTTCGGACAAAACGAGCTGAAGCAGCACGGCGTGTCGATCATCCCGTTCCACGAATTCAGCGACTTTGATTCGGCAATTGCGCATGTCAGGGCAAACCCGGCTCCCTATGTGATCAAGCCGAGCGGTGAAGCGCAGAATATCAAGCGCCTGCTGTTCGTCGGCCAGGAAGACGACGGACTCGATGTGATTCATGTACTGGAATCCTACAAGGCAGTGTACGCGGACAAGGTCAAGGTTTTTCAACTGCAGCGCCGGATGCGCGGTGTCGAGGTAGCTGTCGGTGCGTTTTTCAACGGCTCGACATTCATGCAGCCGATCAATGTCAACTTCGAACACAAGCTCTTGTTCCCGGGTAACATCGGACCGGCGACCGGCGAGATGGGTACCTGCATGTACTGGAGCGAGCCGAACCGGCTGTTCCGGCAAACACTGGCAAAACTCGAGTCGCGGCTTGCGGAAGAAGCTTATGTCGGTTACATCGACGTCAATTGCATCGTCAACGGTAACGGTATATATCCGCTCGAGTTCACGGCGCGATTCGGCTACCCGACGATCTTTATCCAGGCGGATGGCTTGTCAATGCCGGTGCATGAATTCATGTCCGGCATGGCGGACGGCACATTGACGCGATTCAAGACCAGGCGTGGATTCCAGATCGGCGTGCGCATCGTGGTGCCACCGTTTCCCTACGACGATCCCAAGACCTTCGAGGCCAATTCCAAAGATCGGGTCATTATTTTCAGGAAGCCGGATAACCTGGAAGGCATCCACATCGAAGACGTGAAACTCGTCAACGGGCAGTGGGTCATTACCGGGCGGACCGGAGTCGTGCTCGTCGTAACCGGTGTCGGGTCGTCGGTGAAGCAGGCGCAGGCGCAGGCCTATCAGCGGGTCCGCAACATATTGATCCCCAACATGTATTACCGAAAGGATATCGGTGATCGCTGGTTCGAGGATCACGATCGACTGCATACCTGGGGATAC
>JAWWCT010000143.1:0-3204 GCA_033720315.1 Woeseiaceae bacterium
AGCAAAGCGCTTGCGCTCGCCCTGGGTCTTGGCACCGAGATCGCCGTGGATGGCGCGATCGAAAAACGACGCGCGTTTCGGCACCCGCGGGACTTCGTCGTCAATGATCAAGGTCGTCGGCCGCTCGACGCGATCCACCGTCTCCATCGCGAACTTGCTGAGATGCGTCGCCCGGTTTGCCTGCCGCCAGCGCTCGAGCCCGGACATCGAACCGCCGACGCCGAGCCAGTAGGCGACGTTTTTCGCTTTTGCCGCGGCGCGCGGCGACAAGGGTTCGTCAACGGCAAGTGCGTAATCCGTGGTGACGGCACACACGGCGAAGCGCTTGTCGAGATAGGGATTGACGATGCCGCTGCCGTTGCGGACGCCGAGGCCCGCCATTACCGTCACTCGCTCGAGGTCCACCGCACCATGCCGGCTGTCGTGTGCCTGCGCCTCGAATCCCATGTACAGGATATGGTTTGCGATGCTGATGGCGATTTCATAAGCACGAAACTCGGCCGTTTCCTCGATGACCTGTTCCACCCAGGAATTGGCGAGCGTGCCGTTTTCCGGACAACGCGGATGTTCCACCAGGATAACCACGGCATGCGTATGCTCGAGCGTTTCCGCATCCTCGAGCCAGCAGGAGTCTGCGAGTTTGCAGATGCCGATCTGGCTGGCGTTCAGAAAATAGCCGGCGCCTTTGACGTCGATCATTCGCCGTTCGAGATCATCGGGCACCGGTGCCTTCGCCGCAGCGGGCCTGGTGTCGCGCAAGCCATGAAATATCTGGTGATATTTTTCGACCGCCTCACCGAATCCTTCACGCACCTGTCTGCTGTTTGCCTGGCGGGCCGATCTCGGCGCCTGCCTTTCCTCGAGCAGAATCGACGGCTCGCGCTCGATGCGCTCGAGAGGGTAGGGGCCCAGGTGATACGGCCGCGACTTGTTGGAGAAGAAGATCATGTGAATTCTGTAATCGTCAGTACAGTTTATTCTAGCAAGAGTGCGCGGTGAAAATGGCTGCGATTCGTTGATCCGCGACCGGGCGTCTCGCCTGCCGCCCCTGCTTGATCCGGAAAAAGCGGTCGATGAGCGCACTGTGGTCCTGGATCGCGGCGCGCTCCCTGAATGTCAAGCCATGCAAGGCCGCTGCCTTGCCGTCACCATCGTGCCATCTGCCACCGAGGTAACTTTTCAGCTTCGACATTGTTAAGCGTTCTCAGTCCAGGTCGTAGAACAGCTCGACCGGAATGCCGGTGTAATTCTGGGCAAACGCCCGCATCGCCTGCTTCGAATGCGTGATGTTGTTCAGCTCGGCGAGCTGCATTTTGTGTTCGAACTGGTTGTGCTCCGGGAAGCGGTGCAGGTTGTAGCAGAGCATCGATGCGAAACGTTGCACCTGCCAGACACGCTTCAGGCAGGTGTCGGAGTATCTTTCCAGGTAATCGGTCTTGTTGTCCTTGTAATAACGGTTCAATGCACGGGTCATGATCTGCACATCACCGATTGCCATGTTCAGTCCCTTTGCACCGGTCGGTGGCACGATGTGCGCGGCATCGCCGGCCAGCATCAGCCGGCCGTACTGCATCGGCTCGCAGACGAAACTGCGCATGCCGGTAATGCCCTTCTGGAAGATCGGCCCCTCCTGCTGATGCCAGCCACCGTTGATATCCAGCCGCGCGTGCAACTCCCGCCAGAAGCGTTCGTCGGACCAGCCTTCCACGGTATCGGCGACCGGGCACTGCACGTAAAGACGGCTGACGTTCGGGCCGCGCATGCTTTGCAATGCAAAGCCCCGCTCATGGTAGGCGTAAATGATCATGTCGGACGCCGGCGGTGCCTCGGCCAGCACACCCAGCCAGGCAAACGGGTATTGACGATCGTAGACCTGCAATTCGGACTCGGGGATCATGGTGCGCGAGATGCCGTGAAAACCGTCGCAGCCTGCGACGAAATCGCACTCCGCGACCTGCTGTATTCCCTCGTGCACGAAACGCAGCGACGGTCTATCGGTATCGATGTCGCGTATCTCGACGTCACCGACCTCGAACAGCAACGGCTCGTCATACGACAGGCGTGCGGCAACCAGGTCCTTGATGATCTCGTGTTGCGCGTAGACCCAAACGCAACGCCCGCGCGACAGCTCCTTGACGTTGAGGCGATGTGGTTCTCGATTGAAGCGCAGGTCGATGTAATCGTGTTGCAATCCTTCCTTGAGCAAGCGCTCACCGACGCCCGAATCGACCATCGCGTTGACCGTACCCTGTTCCAGGACACCTGCACGCACGCGTTCTTCGATGTAATTGCGCGACTTGTTTTCGATCACGAGCGTGTCGATGCCGGCATTGTGCAGCAGGTGACCGAGCATGAGTCCTGCGGGCCCTGCGCCAATGATTGCAACCTGTGTTTTCATGCGATTCTTATTCGAGGATGCATCATCTATTATATACTTTCGCAGCAAACCCAATCGTGGTGCCATAAATACAATCGCTCACAAACGAGGCGCCAGTTCCGATGTCGAAAAGTAGAAATATATTTCCTGCAGTTCTCGGTTTTCTGGCGTTCTTGTTGATATCGTGTCAGCCGAATCCGGAACCTCGTTTTGCCAAAGTCGTGTCGAGCGCAGAGGTAGAAGTGCGTGACGGGCCGACTGCCGCCGAGATCGAAACGCCGACTCAGGTGGTTGTGCTTGGTACGGGCACGCCAATTCCCGACGCGTACCGCGCCGGTCCGAGTATCGCCGTTGTGCACAAGGGTCAGGCGTACCTTTTCGACATTGGTGCCGGCGCAATCCGTAATGCGACGGTCGCGCGCTACATGTACGATATTCCGTCCCTGTACCCGAGTCAGATTTGCTGTCTTTTCCTGACGCACCTGCACAGCGACCATACGACCGATTACCCGGAACTCGTGGCCACCTTGTGGTGGCGCAGGCAGGCGCCGTTCAGCGCCTGGGGGCCGAAAGGCCTGATCCAAATGACTAACAGCATGTACGAGATGATGGCGCAGGATATTGCCCTGCGACAAGCCGGCACGGGACCGGTGGACGTACGTGACTCCTACAAGGTCGACGTCACAGAGATCGACGACGGCGTCGTTTTCGAAAGGGACGGTATGCGCATCGAGGCTTTCAGCGTCAATCACGGCGCCATCAAGCCGGCTTTCGGATACCGCATTACTACGGCGGACAAGCGCATCGTGATCTCGGGCGATACGGCT
>JAWWCT010000144.1:0-2870 GCA_033720315.1 Woeseiaceae bacterium
CGGAGTGATCGCTGACCGCGAGCCGTTTCAGGAATCGATATCCCTTGACCAGCGGTTGCAAGCCGCTTTCCAGGTCGCCGACGAACAGGGAACCGGTCGAGGCCACGCGGCGTTTCGCCAATAACAGCTGCTCCATGCTCTGGATGAGTTCGTCGTGGGCGATCCTGTCCCGGCTGGTCACCGCGCCTGCGCCGATTTTCCGGGCCTCGTCGTGGCCCCGCTTGCTGAAGTAGACAACGGCAGGAAAACCGCGTTGCTTCACGAATTGTCTCAGGGTCGCGAGCGGGTCACGTTTTCCCTGCTCGTCACCCAGCAGCACGAGGTCGTTGCCGGCCCCCGAAAACTCCTCCGGCAACTGGCCTGCTTCGACCGGGTCGTAGGCGGAAATGATCGCATCCGGCCAGTGGGTCGTGACGTGATGCATCAGCAGGCTGCGGAAATCCGCCTGCCCGTCGATGATCATGACCTTGATACTCATGCCGCGGATTCCCCGGCATTGCCTGGCTTGTTACATGCCGACGGCAGTGCCGGCGTCCCTTGGCTCACTGGCGATGCTCATGTCCGCCTGCCTGGCGGCGCGCATCGATTTGGCGGTGTCGGAGCGTGCTTCCTCCAGGCCGCGCAGGTAATCGTCCGTCACGTCGCCGGTGACGTATTCACCGGAAAAGCACGATGTATCGAACTGCTCGATACCGGCGTTGCCGTGACGCACGGCGCGGATGAGTCCGTTCAAGTCCTGGTAGATCAGCCGATCCGCGCCGATCAGCTCTTCGACCTTTTCCACCGAGCGACCGTTCGCAATCAATTCCGACACGGCCGGCATGTCGATACCGTACACGTTCGGATACCTGACCGGCGGCGCCGCGGATGCAAAGTAGACTTTCCGGGCCCCGGCCTCGCGGGCCATTCTGATTATTTGCCGGGACGTGGTGCCCCGCACGATCGAGTCGTCGACCAGCAAAACGTTTTTGCCCTGAAATTCGAGATCGATCGCGTTCAGCTTGTGACGAACCGACTGCACGCGTTCCGCCTGCCCCGGCATGATGAAGGTCCGGCCGATATAACGATTCTTGATAAAACCTTCGCGGTATTTGACGCCCAGATGATAGGCAACCGGCACCGCCGCCGTGCGACTGGTGTCGGGTATGGGAATCACGACATCGATGTCGTGATCGGGCCATTCCCTGACGATTTGTCCCGCCAGCTGAGCGCCCATTCTCAGGCGCGACTTGTAGACGGAAATATTGTCGATGATCGAGTCGGGCCGCGCGAAATACACGTATTCGAATATGCAGGGCGAGTAATTGGTTGGCCCATCGTATTCGCGGCTGTGCATCACGCCGTCGTTCTCGATGAAAATCGCCTCGCCGGGGCGGATGTCGCGAACCGGTTCGAACTGCAATAGATCGAGCGCCACCGATTCGGAAGCGACCATGAATTCCGCGCCGTGACTGGTCTCCTTACGACCCAGTATCAGCGGGCGAATTCCGTTCGGGTCACGAAAGGCGACGATGCCGTGGCCAATGATCAAGGCGACCACGGCGTAGCCACCCGAACAACGCCGATGCACGGCGGCAACGGTGTCGAAGATTTGCTCGGGGGTCGGCCGGCCGTTGGCCCGGGTCTGCAGTTCATGCGCGAATACGTTAAGCAACACCTCGGAATCCGAGTTCGTACTCAGGTGCCGGCGATCCTCGCGCGTGAGCAGATCGGCAAGCCGCTGGTAATTCGTCAGGTTACCGTTGTGAGCAAGGCAAATGCCATAAGGCGAATTGACGTAGAACGGCTGGGCTTCGGATCGTTGCGGTCCGCCGGCCGTCGGATAACGAAGGTGCCCCATGCCGACGTTGCCGGTCAATCGCATCATGTGGCGAGTACGGAACACGTCACGCACCAGGCCATTGCTCTTGCGCATGTTCATGCCGTCGTCGCCCCAGGTGACCATGCCGGCCGCGTCCTGGCCGCGATGCTGCAGAACTGTCAGCGCATCATACAGTGACTGAGCAACCGGGCTCTTTGCAACTATTCCGACGACTCCACACATATTCTTGTTCTTGTTATGTCCCGCTCGAGTTAATTCGTAATTGCCTGGCTGAGTTTGATCTCATCGACCATCTCTTCCGGCTGAATCATTTCCATGCCTTTCGGCGCCATGACCTCTATCCAGTCTGCCACGGTCTCCGCGTAGGGAATCAACCGCGACTCCAGCCACCAGTTTTCCACGTCGAAGGCCGCATACCGGCCGAGCATCGCGAACAGTCCGGCCAGTACCACCGCGCGCAACAAGCCGAACACGCCGCCGAGATAGCGATCGGTCCCGGTGAGACCGGCAAGCCTGACGATTTTCGATATCCCCCAACCGGCGAGGCCGCCGAGCGCCAGGATGACGATGAAAACCAGGAATCGTCCCGCCCACATTTCCAGTTCCGTCGAGCCCATCGAGCCGCCAAGCCAGCCGCCCGCATAAGGACCGAGATGAAGCGCAGCCCAGATCGCGATCAGCAGGGATGCCACCGCAATCGCCTCCCTCACGATGCCGCGAATGATACCGACGACGACCGATGCCAGTACCGCCACAACAATCACAAAGTCGACTATGGTCATCAGGGATGAGTCGTTACGCGATTCGCCATAAAGGCCGGGCTTGTGAGCTGACGGGATTCTAACAGAAGCGACATGAATGGTATCCCGCGGGCGATCATTTTCAGGGATGGGTCACGACCTGGCCGGAGTGGCCCGCCTGGTCGAGTTTTGCGGCCACCGTTTCGGCACTGTCGCGATCTTTCTGCGGGCCGATACGCACTCGGTGCAGGGCGCCGGACCCGGTATCGACCCGGCTTAAAAACGCCGCAAATCCCTGCTTGCGAAGA
>JAWWCT010000145.1:0-2800 GCA_033720315.1 Woeseiaceae bacterium
AAAGCCACCGATCTACGGGCCAAGGCCTAGGACAGCGGGGTTGCCAGATCGAAAACGGCGGGGGGCATGGATTGTCCTTAACCGTCGCTTACTCCGATCGCCTGGTATGTCATTACCGGGTGCGTCTCACGCGTAATCGCGCGCACCAGCGTGACTTCAATCCGATTGGCTCGCCTGCCCGGTCGTTGGCAGGGGCTACGCAATGCTGGAGACGCGAAAGTTTGGGCTACTTCGCAACGTTACCGCACTGACGATAACGATAATTTTTCTACACGGCTGTTTTCTGGACGAAGAACAGACCGACGAGGCTGAGAATTCCGCGGCCCTGGCGGTCGAGGAAGATTTCGAGATTTCCGGCAGCGTCGGCGACGGGCCGGTGGTCGGCGCAAACATGCGCGCCATGCGAAACGACGGCGTGGAACTGAAATCGTTCAAGAGCGACTCGTCCGCCGGCTACAACATCGTTATCAGGACCAAGGGGCGTTATTACCCGCTGACGATCGATGCGGTGGGCGGTACCGACCTGGTGACCAACGCACCACCCGATTTCACCCTGATAGGCGCTGCGCTCGAACCCAGCAAGAAATATGTCGTCAACCTGAATCCGTTTTCCACGGTGATCATGGAAATGGCCCGCGACCTGACAGGCGGGCCGACCAAATCGAATATCTATGCCGCGCAGGACATTCTTGCCGGGGCCATGGATTTCGGCCTCGTATCGATGCCGGCGAGCGGGCCCATGAACGGCAAGATCGACAGTGGCAACGTGGCCGAGATCGTCAGGGGGTCGGAAGGTGTCGGCGAGGTCGTACGTCGGACGCGCGACTGGTTGCTGTTCGCAGGCTACGTCTGGGATGGTGACGACGTCATCGGTGCGCTCGGCTCCGACCTGATCGACGGCGTCATCGACGGCCGCGGCGGTCCACGTGTCAATGCCCGGCTCGCGGCCATCGCCAATCTCGTCATCACCCAGGTGTTGCTGGAATTGACGGCCAATGAATTGCATGTAAATGGCGCCGATGCCACGGCATTACTGGAGTCGGCGATCGAGACGATGAAGCTGGGCACCGCGTCACCGTCGATTTCCGAATTGACGGCGACCTCCGGCATGTTGTTCCACGTCGACGTCGGAATGGATGCCGCCGATACCATCAGTGACGACAGCCGCGTCAGCAGTCTGAAGACGTCGGCAGCGGGACTCCAGCCGGGCCTGCAGCCCATGCTGGCGCGCAGCCTCTTGCCCGCCGATTACCGGCAAACGATGGACGACGTGATCCTCATGATGCTGACCAGTGGTGCTCAAAGCAGCACCATGATCGACGAGGTCAACGACACTGTGCGTATCGCGAGCGGCGTCGTAAATGATCCGCAGGACGGCAACTCGCCGCCGTCGATTTCGGGCACACCGCCGGCGTCCGTCACCAAGGACACGCTCTACAGTTTCACGCCCGTCGCCTCGGACGCCGACGGCGATACGTTGACCTTTTCATTTAGCGGATTACCGGCCTGGATTACCACACGCAACACGAGTACCGGTCGCATCAGCGGCACGCCCGGCGATGCGCAGGTCGGAACGTACACCGGTATCGTAATCAGCGTGTCCGACGGCCAGTCCAGCGCCAGCCTGGGGCCGTTTTCGATTACGGTGAACGCAACCAGTCTCGGCTCCGCGACGTTGTCCTGGCAGCCACCGACCCAGTACGAAGACGGCACGCCGCTCGGCAACAATCTGGCAGGCTTCAAAATTTATTGGGGAACCACGCCTGGCAGCTACAGCAACTCGGTGACCCTGAACAATCCGGGACTGACCACGTACGTCGTGGAAAATCTCGCACCGGGAACCTACGAGTTCGTTGCCACGGCATATGATGTATCGGGGGTTGAGAGCCGGTTTTCGAACGCGGCGACCAAGACCGTTCAGTAAAAAAATCAGGGAGCCCGTCTCGCCGGGAAATCTGCCTTATTCAATTCGCCCACGAATAGTCACCGTCGGGCGGGCTCCCGGATTCTCGTGCCGACCGGCACTTCAGAGCGAAAAAGTAAACCCGAGATACGCGGTGCGCTCTAGGCCGGGACGCAGTCCCGCCGGGCGCTTCGCCGCGACGTAGGTCTTGTCGAAAAGATTGTCGACCTTGACGTACGAGGACAGCGATTCGCTGAAGCGCCAGCGGGCGATGAAGTCCCAGACGACGTGTGACGCGATGCTGTCTTGCGGATCGAACGGGCCTTGCCCGGCAACGGTGCGCATCTTGCCGACGTAGCTTGCCGCGAGGTTGACGCCCCAGCGTTCGTGCTCCAGCGCCGCGGTCGCGCGCAGCTGGTGTTCCGGGATGTAGGGAAGCTCGTCGCCGGCCTGCACGTCACCCCACGGGTCGAAGTCCGACTCGAAGGAATTCTGGAACTCGGCCTCCGCCGTCCAGGTGTATTCGAGACTGAGCGGCAGGTCGATGCCGTTCCACAAATTGGCAAACGCGTAGTCGGTGGATATTTCGATGCCCTGGACCTTGACTTCGCCGCCGTCGAACTGATCGCCGACCTGGCCGTCGCCGCCGGTGGACGCGGTCACCGTGCCGACCAGGTTGTCGTAGTCGTTCAGAAAGTAGATGGCTTCGAACTGCAGCGCCTCGTTGCGGTAGCGGGTGCCGAATTCGACATTGAGGCTCGACTCTTCGCTGGCTGTGCTGCCCGGGCCGGGCGGGTTAAAGCCCTTGTGCACGCCGCCCAGGATGCGCCAGGAATCGTTGACGGCATACAGCGCGCCCATGCCGGGAATGAACACCGAGGCAGAGTTGCTGCGCAC
>JAWWCT010000146.1:0-2752 GCA_033720315.1 Woeseiaceae bacterium
GGCACCGTGCACGTCATTGGTGCCGATGACCGATATCGTTATCGGCTGGTCGTCGTCGAATGACGGTCCGCAGCCCGTGACGACGAGCAGCAGGAGCGCCGCGACATGAGTCCGATAAATCTTCATTATCGAATATTCTAAATGGCGCCGGGCCCGGTGACGAAACGTCCCGGGCGCGCATCCGTCAATTCGCCGCCGGTAATGACGGGAACGCCGTTGACGATGACGTAATCGAAGCCCTCGCTATACTGATGCGGGTTTTCGAAGGTTGCCTTGTCATTAACTTTTTGTGGATCGAACATGACCAGGTCGGCAACGAAGCCGGGCCGCACGATACCGCGGTCATGGAACGAGAAAGTACGCGCCGGCAGCGATGTCATGCGCCGAATCGCGTCCTCGAGGGTGAGTATGTTCCGCTCCCTGACGAAATCGGCAAGCACCCGTGCGTTGGTGCCGTAGGATCTCGGGTGCGGCTGGCCGCGGCCGAACGCCATGATGGTACCGTCACTGGCCACTGCCGCATTCGGGTAACGATAGATCGTGTCGACGTCCTGCATGCTCATGTAGTGATAAATCATGGAGGCGCCCTGCTCGTAACCGGCCTTGCCGCCGTCGACCATCATCTCGAGCAGCGTATCGATCTCGGCATCGACGGTTGCCGGGCGTTCGACGAGCCGGTTGATCTCGCTGATGTTGCGGCCGATATAGCTGGGGTCTGCAGGGTACTGGGCGACGGTTGCGAAGGAATAATCCGGGTAGCCGCCGGCATCGAGCATGTCCTTCATGTCACCCTCGATGCGCTCGCGGGTGGCCTCGTCCCGGATACGAGCAGCGATCGACTCGCTGCCGCCGGCTACCGCCCAGCGCGGCAAATTGATGCCAAGATTCGAGCTGGCGCGTTCATAGGGGTAAGCATCGATCACCACGTCAACGCCCTCGCGACGATAGGATTCGACGAGCTCGATGGCGTCACCGATCGTTCCCCAGCGCGCCGGACCCTTGATCTTGAAATGCGATATCTGCACCGGCATTCCGGCTTCCTTGCCGATGCGCACCGCTTCGTGGATCGAGTCGTGCAGCTTCGCGCCCTGCTCGCGCATGTGCGTCGCGTAGACACCGCCGTACTGCCCGGCCACCTCGGCGAGGCTGATCACTTCCTCGGTCTTCGCATAAGTGCCCGGCACGTATAGCAAGCCGGTCGAGAAGCCGACCGCACCCTCGCGCATCGCCCTGTCCACGTACGCCCGCATGCTGTCGATTTCCTCGGCACTCGGCGCCCGATCGTCGAGTCCCATGACGGCACGGCGCACCGAGTTATGGCCGATCAAGGTCGCCGCATTGATGCCGAGCCCCTCGAGGCTTGCGGCCCATCCCGCGACGTCGGTTTCGGAGCTGCCGCAGTTGCCGGTGACGATGGTCGTGACACCGTCGAGCAAATAGTTGTCGGCACGCGGAAATTTTTGCAGGCCCTCTCTCGAATCCGTCGATTCGACATGTGTGTGCACGTCGATGAAGCCCGGCGCAACCACGCGCCCGGCGGCATCGATGGTTTGCCGCGCGCTGACTTTCAGGTTGACGCCCATACGCACAATCCTGCCGTCATCGACGACAACGTCGCTGCGAAACCAGGGGCTGCCCGTGCCGTCGACCACCCGCGCATTCCTGATCAGCAGGTCGACATCGCCATCCTGCGCAATGCCGCTTGTGGCCACAGTAAGCGCTGCAACGAGAATGAATATTCGATTCGCAAGAGTCTGCACCTTTTCCCCTTTTTCAAAATCGCTGGCGAGTGCCTATATTAGTGGCGGTCTTTGCAGATGAAAATCCGTGGCGTCCTGGTAGACCTTTGCCGCCGTCATCAATTCCGCCTCGCCGTAAAGTTTTCCGACAAACAGGATGCCGGTCGGCGTGCCATCCTCGTCGAAGCCGTTCGGCACGCTGATGGCCGGATGTCCGCTCAGGCTGGTCGCGCTGGTGTTCGGGTTGCCGTGTGGTGCGATATACACGTCGATGCCGCGCAATGCCTTTTCCAAACCCTGCATCATCAGCATGCGCAGGCGGTGGATCTGCACGTATTCCACGGCGGGCAGCAAGCGTGCAACGCGCATGAGCATGTCCTCCGGCTCTTCACGATCCTGTATCAGCATATCGACCTTGCCGGTCTGGATGAGTTCGTCGAACGCGGCGGCCTCGTCGACCAGCAACAGCTGCAATGCGTCCATGTCCGCGTGCTCCGGTAGTTTCACCGGCTGCAGATCGGCGCCGAGATTGAGCATCGTGTCGAGTGTCCGACGATCGTTTGCATGTGCATCTTCACCGAATGCATCCTCCAGGAAGCCGATGCGCAGGCCGGCGAAATTCCGGTCGCCGTCCCAGTTGAACGGCATGTCGACCACCGCCAGGTCCTCGTTGTCCGGTCCGCGAATGGCCTCGAACACGATGGCGCAGTCTTCCACCGAGCGGCACATCGGCCCGACCTTGTCGAGACTCCAGCACACCGGCATCACGCCGTGCCGGCTGACGCGGCCGAAGGTCGGCCGCAGCCCGGAAATGCCGCAGGTCCGCGACGGGCCGAGTATCGATCCTGTGGTGTCAGTGCCGATCGAAAAACCCACCAGGCCGGCGGCCGTTGCCGACCCCGGTCCCGCCGACGATCCGCCGGAGCCCTCGTCGGTCTTCCAGGGGTTGCGCGTTTGCTTGTCGAACCAGCGATCGCCGCGCGCGATCTCGCCGGTCGACAGTTTCGCAATCA
>JAWWCT010000147.1:0-2585 GCA_033720315.1 Woeseiaceae bacterium
GGCATTTTGAGGTGGATCGATGGCGCGTCGGCAGATCGGACAGGAGGTGTTCTCGTTTACCGATGAGGGCAGGCGGACGGATCTTGATGAGCTTGCCGATGTGATTGATTGGCATGAAGCGGATGTTCTGATGAGCGATATTTCCTCGTCATCGCTCGGCGAGCAGGGTTGGCCGCCTTTGTGCCTGCTGAAGGCAATGCTCCTCGGGCGCTGGTACGATCTCAGCGACGTGAAGCTAGCAGAGGCCCTGGATGACCGGGCCTCGTTTCGCCGCTTCTGCGGCTTTTCACGCAATGAGCCAACCCCTGAACGCACTGCATTCGTTCGGTTCCGCACGGCGCTCGTGGAGCGCGGGCTCGGAGAGACCCTTTTCGAGGCGATCACGGACCAGCTTTGCAGCCGGCATATAAAGGTCAAGCAGGGCACATTGGTTGACGCGACCATCATTGCCTCTGCCAGCAAGGGCGATGAGGAAGCGCGCTGGGTGAAGCATAAGAACCGCAAGGCTGTGCATGGTTACAAGGCCCATACCGCCTCGGATGAGACGACCGACCTGGTGGAGGAAATCACCGTTACGCCAGCCAATGTGAATGACGGCAAGGCAGGATGCGATGTCGTGCCGGATAATCCGGGCGATGTCTATGCCGACAGCGCCTATCGCGGACCGCGGTTCAGGCAGGCGGTTGAAGAGCGCGGCGGCAGGGCCCGGGTCGTTATCTTCCAGGTATGGGCGCGCAACGCCGAGGACGCACGGGCAAAACTGAAGGCGCAAAACGGACCCATTCACAAGGTGCGTGGCCGTATCGAGAAGATCTTCGGCACCTGGAAGCGGTCTTACGGCTTGCGGCAAATGGTGCATTTCGGCCTCGCCAAGGCAACACTCCATGTGCAGCTTACGGCAATCGCCTACAATCTGAAGCGAAGTCTTTCCCTGCAGCGCGCATGCGCACCATGACGCGGTAGCTGCCGATCAATCAACGCCACCGGACCAACGCCGGGTCCGGTAGGAATCGTAAACTCCCGAAGTTGACCGAAAATACGAAAAAACAAGCAAAAACAGTCATATAAACCACCCGCGCACAGGTCTCCTAAATCGCCCGGACATCGCGTTCCGCCCCGAAACATGGTCGGATCGAGCCGCAGATCCTGTAGCGACAGTTTTCCCGGCGAGGCGGTATTTGACGCCGGTCAATTCGATATCCGTCGCGGTGGTTCAGACTGCAGCAATATTTCCGGACAAAGATCGTACGGGGGCTTTCCGGCTGTGAAACCAGTGTCCATCCTGTCGCTATCGCTGATGGTGTTGCCGCTCAGCCTGTCCGCCAACGCCGAGGCCGATGGCCGGGCAAAGCGCGGCCTGGCCGTGGTCGATGAATGGTGTCGCTTTTGTCACGTGCGCACCGCGGCGGAAAAATCTCCGGAAATGGCACCGCCGTTCGAAGAGATCGCCCGCCGCCCGGGTCGTGATCGAGCCTATCTGCGCTCATTTATGGACGAAGATCACTTTCCGATGACGACGTTCCGCCTGTTCGATCACGAAAAGGACGATGTCGTAGAATATCTGCTCAGCATCAAGCCCCGGTAACGGAAAACCCGGAAAGAACCGATCAGGACCGTTTCGGATCGTAGGCGGATCTGACTTCCGTCGGTTTAAGTTCCTCCAGTTCCTGCCGCAGCCAGCGCACTTCATGCTCGAGCAGATCGAGCCGTTCCTTCTGTCGCCAGTAGACCCAGAAGGCGGTTCCGCCGATCAGGAGAAGGGCAAGGCTTTGAAGTGTATCCATGGATATCGTCTCCGATTCAGAAGAAGTATTCGATGCCGGGCCAGGACCTGAAAAGAGCGCCGTGCGACCCGGCCACTCTATTCCGGTTCATGGCAACACACGCAGAGCTTGTTGCCGTCCGGATCGCGAAAATAGGCGCCGTAATAATCAGCGTGATATTCCGGCCGCAGGCCGGGCCGGCCCTCGTCGCTGCCGCCCGAGGCGATTGCCCTGTCGTAGGCGCGACCGACCCGTTCCCGCGATGGTGCGATAAGGGCGACCATCTGGCCGTTTCCCGGCGCGGCATCATGCCCGTCAAACGGCTTGCCGATCAGGAACAGCGGCCGTTCAGCGTTAATCGGCATCCAGCCTGCCCACGGCTTCGCCCGATCGACGAATTTCAGCGGATAGCCGAGTTCGTCCATCAGGGCCGTGTAGAACGTCAGTGCCCGGTCGAAGTCCGAAACGCCGATATGGACGTGCGAAAGCATATCAGTTCATATCCACATGATCTTACGGGACAAGGAAACGGGATTAGACCGATCCATATGAACATCGTCGCCCGAAGTGCAAAACCTGTTATCTTGCCGACTGCAAATCATGACGGAGACCGACATGGACATAACAGGTGCGGTCGCCTTCGTCACCGGGGCATACGGCGGGCTGGGGGCAGTGGTCGCCACGGCGTTGGCGGCCCGCGCGCCAAGGACGGGAGAGCGCCGATGACGAAACGATTGCTCTTACTTTTCGCCGGTCTGCTCGGCGCCTATGTTCTGGCAGCCTACGTCGTAATTCCGCTGGTCTGGGAGCGTTATGCCGGCC
>JAWWCT010000148.1:0-2568 GCA_033720315.1 Woeseiaceae bacterium
CAAGGTTTTGGAAGGCTCCGTGCGCCGCTCCGGCAATCGTCTGCGGGTGACGGCGCAGCTGGTCAACGTCGAGGACGGTTATCACCTGTGGTCCGAAACCTACGACAGGCAGATGGCCGACATCTTCGACATCCAGGACGACGTTGCCGGCGCGATCTCTGATGCGTTGCAATTGCATCTGACGCCACAGGTTAACCGGCCGACGCAAAATACGGATGCGTACGCACTTTATCTGGAGGCGGTGGCGTCGATGGTCAGCAACTCTGGGGAAGAGGCGGTCCTTGTGGCAGAGCAGCTCCTGGACCGGGCGATCGCGCTCGACCCGCAGTTTGCCAAAGCCTACGAGCTCAAAGCTATCGTATTCTGGAACAAGGCCGGCTGGTTGCTGGATGCGCCAACCGGCCAAAAGCTTGCCTACGAAGCTGCAACAAAAGCGCTTGAGCTTGACCCCACGCTTCAGGGCGCCAGGTCGTACGCCAGCACTGCGCACCCCGACTGGAACTGGATCCGTGAATTTTCGGCACTTGAGGAACTGCTGAAAAGCGATCCGAACTATGTCAGCGCCTTGTCTGATCTCAGTTACGACATGACGCTCTCCGGTTACTTCAACGAAGCCGCGCAACTGGCGGCACGAATTACACGCCTGGAACCATTAAGCTCGCTCGGGTACTGGCGGCTCGGAGAGGCCTTGCTTGCAGCGGGCAGGCGGGGCGAGGGGCGAGCCGCGCTCGAGCGGGGGGCCGAACTGGGAAGCTCTATCTGCATGGGGCTTTTGGCCGCCGATGCCCTGCTGCACGGCGATGACGAGACGGCGATTTACTGGCGCGAGATGCGCGACAAAGCCGAAGGGCTCGATCCCGCGGAAGTTCGTCCACTTGTCGAAGCCGTCAGAAATCCGGAGACGGGCAAGGCGTTTCTTGATCAGTGGATAGACTCCCAGATTGCGGCCGCGACGAATCTGGACGAACGTATCAGTCCTTATGGCTGGTATTTGGTTTTAGGCTATGTTGACGAGTACTGGCGCACATTGCAGGAGATAAATGGTGACGTACGGGCCGGATGGTCGAATTCCGACACCATGGAAAATTTTGGAATGGTGTTCAGGGCATCCGGCTACTCAGCGCATCCAATGTACCTGCAATGGGCAAAAAGAACGTCGGCCACGGATCTCTGGGATCATCGAGGGGCGCCGGATCATTGCAAGAAAGTCGAAGGCGAATGGGCGTGCGAGTAAGTAGCATAAGATTCGTTGGGAATTAATTTATGAGATTTGAAATCAACAGGCGGATATTCGCGATCGTCTTGATCTTCTGTTTGTCGAGTTCGGCAAATCCACAGGAAGACGTATTCGAGCCCGTCGATTTGCCCGATAGCATTGCGGAAAAAGTTCGAGATCTCGATCAGGAAAAAATCGATTTCCTGAGAGGCGAGGGTGTGCTCGGGTTCGCGGAGCGCCATGACATCCTGTTTGCGCGGCTCGAGGACAAGTCGCCGGACGCGATCGAAGCCTATATCGATGCGATGATGCGGGTTACCGAGCTACTCGCGTTCGATCCGGAGCGGGATATGGAATCGATACCGCTTAACACTGGCTCGCAATACTTCAATGCCTGGAAAGCGGAACGGCCGGCGGCGTTCGGCACGCCGCGCCAGCCCGGGCCGATCACCGTGCAGCGGTATCTTTACGAAGACGCCAAGGTTGGCATTCCGACGTTTTTCAACATGCCGGTCGCGCTGACCCCGGAAGACCTGGTCGCAGGCAATGTGGAAGTTGCCATCATGGGCATCGGCATGGATACGGGGACCGGTTTCCGGGGCGCCGCGTACGGGCCGAAGGCGGTCCGTTCCGGGCGTACCTACCTCGGCACCGGTTTCGTCAATGACCCGAACATGCACGCCATGGTGTCGCCATTCAACGAGCTGACGATCGTCGATTACGGCGATATCGCCGTCGACCTGTTCAGCATCGAGCGGAGCCTCGAGCACATCATCACCAAGGTCCACGAAGTGGCGGCCGCCGGCGCCATCCCGATGATCGTCGGCGGCGATCATTCACTCATGTATCCGGATGTTGCCGGTGTGGTGCGCCACTACGGCGTCGGCAAGGTCGGGGTGGTGCATTTCGATGCGCATTACGACGCCGGGCGGGGCTACGGCGGGCACCTGTTGTCGCACGGGCAGCCGGTTCGCCGCCTGTTCGACGAGGGGCTCGTGCCGGGCAAGAACTTCATCCAGGTCGGCCTTCGCGGTTACTGGCCCGGTGCCGAAGCGTTCGAATGGATGCGCGAGGAAGGGTTGCGTTATCACCCGATGGCAGAGGTGGAGAAAAACGGCTGGGATGCCACGATGGACCGCGTCCTGAAAGAGGCCGTCGAGGATGGTCCCGAATACATCTTCATTTCCTTTGACGTCGATGTGCTCGATCCCGCCTACATGCCGGGCACCGGTACGCCGGAGCCGGGCGGATTGACGACACGCGAGGCATTTCCCATCGTGCGCAGGCTGTGCGCGGAGAAAAACGTCGTCGGTTTTGAACTCGTGGAGCTCAATCCGCTGGTCGATCCGGGC
>JAWWCT010000149.1:0-2460 GCA_033720315.1 Woeseiaceae bacterium
CGGGCCGGTTGATGCGCTCGGCCCACTTCGACAGGTGGCGAATGAGTCCGAGCTGGTCCGGGATCTCGTGTAAATGACCGTAGCCCGAGTCGATGCCGTCGAGGTGTACCTGCCCGGAGATTGCGAGCACCGGGGAATTGCACGCCCATGCCGTACACAATGCAGCGGTCGAATTCAGTAGACCCGGACCGGGCACGACCGTATAAACGCCAGGTTTGCCGGTGGACTGTGCGTAACCGAAAGCCATGTACGCGGCGCCCTGCTCGTGGCGTGTGTGCAAAAGCCGAAGTTTGTCGCCGGCACGATAGATCGAATCGAACAGGTGA
Organism: Woeseiaceae bacterium; assembly: GCA_033720315.1. GTDB lineage: Bacteria > Pseudomonadota > Gammaproteobacteria > Steroidobacterales > Woeseiaceae > SZUA-117. The sequence goes on from JAWWCT010000149.1 coordinate 327, forward strand.
TCGAGCTGGCCGCCCGGCAGACCAAACACCGTTTTCACGTCGTTGACGATCAGCGAATCGACGATCGCGTCGGCGCCCGTCATCGTCGCCAGTTTCTTGTTCACTTGTGCTTCAGACATGATCGCTAACGCCCTGATTTTCGAGATTTGCGATGGCGGAACCAGAAGAACGGAAAGCCGAGTACGAATAGCATCGCCGACGGGCTCATGAAAAACTTCTTCAAGAAAGCCGTGACGTCGTCGGGCGAAACATAGACGCGGCTCTTCATCGTCGCCTCGGGGTGACTGTTGATGATCAGCAGGTTTCCGTCGCGCTTGACCTCGCCGAACTGAAAGTCGACGTCGGCCAGTTTGCTTCTGACTCTCATCACCTTGACCTAATCGTTTTTGCGCAGCCGCCCGGTTTCCTGCGCGTAACGAATCCGCTCCTCGAGGACCTTCGACATCTCATCGGGGCTCTTGCCCGCCGGCGGCATGAACTGGCCGCGTGCGTACAGCTGGTCGAGAACCTGCTTCGCCGGTCCGAGCTTATCGGCGAGCGTGCGCGGCGGCTTGCCCGACGGGAACTGGTTCGGCGGATAAATCGGCTTTGCGTAGATCTCCTGGAATGCCTCGGTGCGCACGTCGATCCAGCAGTTGTGATTCGAACGCGAGCGGTGCTCGCGCAGCGCTTCGATATCGATCGTGGCGCCGATGACCTGTTCCACCGGGTACGGCGCCTCGCGCACCATCATGCCGGTGTAGTCGATGATGAAGGAACCGCCCGGACAGAAGGCTTTCGGGTAGTAGTCGTAATTGACGCTGCCCCAGTTCGAGCCGAGCAGATAACACATGTTGTCGTGTGCCCGGGTTCTGCGCGTGAAGCGCCAGAAGTCCCAGGGATCCGACACGCCCTCGATCTCCTGCAGCGCGGTCGGATGGCAGAGCACCTCGACGCCGTTGTAACCCAGCGCACGCGACACCTCGGGGGTGCAGCCGTCGTGGCAGGTCATGGTGCCGAGCTTGCCGATCTCCGTGTCGATCACGGGAAACAGGGTCTCGATGCTGGCTCCGAGTTTTTCGCGATACTCGTCCAGCAAGTCGTGCGGGCTCGTGCCGAGACCGATTGACGCCGGTACGTGCCACTTGTGATAGCGCAGCACGACATCGCCGTTCGGCCCGATGATGAACGCCGAGTTGAACCAGCGGTCCGGAAATTCTGGCAGCTGCTCGACCACGCCGCCACCGGCGATGTACAGGCCGTATTCCTGTGCCTTCCTGCCCAGCTCGTCCATTTCCGGGCCGGGTATCGTGATCGCCTTTTTCATGAAGTCGTCGATACCGTGCTCGCCTTTGCCGGGCGTCGTCACCCCCTGCAAAAAGTATTCGGGGAGCACGACCAGCCTGGCGGGTATCTCCCAGAAGTAACCGACACCGAAGTCGATCATGTTGAGCACGCGGTCGAGATTGGCCTTGATGCCGTCGCGATTCTCGGCGACCGTCACCTCGGGCTGAATCACCATTGCCGTGTATTTTTCGATTGGTTTAGCCATAGCCTGACCCTGTGTTTAATGCGTAACTAGAAATCGTCTTCGGGTTCCTTGATGCCGAAGTCCTCGAGCATGACGTTGGCGGTATTGGTACCCATGGCACAGATACCACCACCCGGATGCGTCGACGGTCCCGTCATGTACAGTCCTTTCACCGGTGCGCGGTAGTTCGCGTAACCCGGGAGCGGCCGGAAACAGCCGAGCTGCGACAGGATGCGCTCGCCGCCAGTCGTCGTGCCGTTGACGAACGACAAGTTGGAGCGCGCAAGGTTCGGCCCGGTGTCGATCCACTCACCGAGGATGTTGTCGTCGTCCATGTTGCTGGTGTACTCGCGCAGCTTGGGCAACATCGTGTTGCGCACGTAGTCGGGACCGATCGCTTCCCAGTCGTCGCCGTTCGCCAGCTCGGTCGGCACGAATGTATCGAAGATCAGCGTGTGCTTGCCGTTCGGCGCGCGCGTCGGATCCATCGTCGTCCAGCAGGCCGACCACAGGAACGGATTGCTCGGTGCAACCGATGCCGCAATCTCCCGGTACTGACGGTCGATGTCGGCCATGCTGCCGAAGATGCGCTGGAATGCCGTCGATGACATCTCGGGCCCGTTC
>JAWWCT010000150.1:0-2451 GCA_033720315.1 Woeseiaceae bacterium
GTGTGACGACATACATCGTGCCGTCCACCACCAGTGGCTGGCCTTCGTGACCGCCGAGCACGCCAGTGGAAAACGTCCAGGTCGGCCGCAGCTTTGCCACGTTCTCCGCGGTGATGTCGCCAAGGCCGCTGTAGCGCGTAGCGGCGAGATCTTTACCCGGCCGGGTCCATTCGCCGTCGTCCTGTGCAAGGACTACATCGGTCGACGCTGCAATCAGAACCAGCGCAAAAACGCTCGCACGCAATCCGGTGGCATCGAACATGGTCTATTTGTAGCACGCCGCTGACGATGCCGCCAATTGCAACGGTAGGCAGGCGTCGACGCGAACCCTGTCGCGAATTCGCCCGATTGATCGATATCGGTGGTAGTGGGACTGGAATTATTCGCCGTAGCCTTCCGGCAATCGCATATCGAGGTTGTGGACGACGAACGCCCAGCGGTCGGCGTAGTCGGCAATCACCTTGTCGGTCGGCACCCCGGCGCCGTGACCGGCGCGGGTTTCGATGCGAATCAGGACCGGCGCGTCGCCGGCCTGCGCGTTTTGCATCGCGGCCGCGTATTTGAAGCTGTGCCCGGGAACCACGCGGTCGTCGAAATCGGCCGTCGTCACCAGCACCGCAGGGTATTGCGTGCCTTTTTTCACGTTGTGATAGGGAGAGTAGGCACGTAACGCGGCAAATTCGTCGGGGTTGTCCGACGAACCGTAATCGTCGGTCCAGAACCTGCCGGCCGTGAAATGATGGAAGCGCAGCATGTCCATGACACCGACCGCGGGCAGCGCCGCGCCGAACAACTCGGGTCGTTGGTTGGTCACCGCCCCAACGAGGAGGCCGCCGTTACTGCCGCCCATGATCGCGAGCTTGTCGGGGTTCGTATAGTTGTTTTCAATCAGGTATTCCGCAGCCGCAATGAAGTCGTCGAAAACGTTCTGCTTGTTGAGCTTGGTGCCGGCCTGGTGCCACTCGTGACCGTATTCGCTGCCGCCGCGCAGGTTCGCTTCGGCATAGATGCCACCCATTTCCATCCACGCCAGGCGCGTGGTGCGGAACGTCGGCTGCAATGCGATGCTGAACCCGCCGTAGCCGTAGAGCAGGGTCGGGGCGTTGCCGTCCGGTACGACGTCCTTGTGGTGGCTTAGGAACATCGGCACCCGGGTGCCGTCCTTCGAGTGATAGAAGACCTGCTCGACAAGGTAATCATCGGGGTCGAAGGCAAGCTCCGGTTCCTTGAAAATCTCGACGTCACCGGTCATGACGTCCAGTCGATTGATGGTGCCCGGCGTGTTGAAACTCTGGTAGCCGAAAAAGGTCTCCGGATCGTCAGGGTGGCCGGCAAAACCGTAGGCCCGGCCGATGCCGGGTAAATCGACGCTGCCGACCTGTTGACCATCCAGGTCGAAGATCTTGACGACCGACCAGGCATCCTGCATGTACTCGGCAACAATCCTGCCACCGACCAGGGTGACGCCATCGAGTACGTCTTTGGTTTCGGGAATCACCTCGCGCCAGTTCCCGGGTTCCGGGTTGAACGGGTCGATGGTGATCAGGCGGTTCTTCGGTGCGCCGTTATTGGTGCGGAAATACAGTTCGTTGCCGATGCTGCCCACCAGCGTATAGTCGTAATCGAAACCTTCGATGATCATGACCGGCTCGGCGTCGGGATCCGTCAGGTCCTGGTGGGCGATTGAATAGCGCTCATCCGTGCCGATGGATATGGTGATAACGAGGTGTCGTCCGTCTTTGGTGACGGTTGCCCCCGGCCCCCAGTCGGGGTGCCCGGGGATCTCGTAAGCGACGATGTCTTCATCCTGGCTGGTGCCGAGGCGGTGGTAATACACCTTGCGGTCGAGGTTCAGTGACTGGAACTTGTCGGCCTCGGACGTGGCCGGATAACGGCTGTAATAGAAGCCCTCGCCGTCGGCGGTCCAGGAAAGCCCGGTGAACTTGAGCCACTCGAGGTGATCGTCGAGCAGCTCGCCGGACTCCACGTCCAGCACCCGCGCCTGGCGCCAGTCCGAGCCGCCGTCCTGGATCGTGTAGGCGAGGTACCGGCCATCGTTACTTGGGTAATAGAACGCGAGCGCGATGGTGCCGTCGTCCGACCAGGTGTTGGGATCGATGAGTAGCTCCGGCTCGGCATCGAGACCTTGCTGCACCAGGATCACGTCCTGGTTCTGCAAGCCGGTGTTGTAGCCATAGAAGTACCGGTCGCCGGCTTTTCTCGGCAGCCAGAACGATTCGTAGTCCCACAGTTCGCGCATGCGCTTCGCGATGCGTTCGCGTTCCGGAATGCTGGCGAGGTACGCGAAGGTCACCTCGTTCTGCGCGTCCACCCAGGCCTTGACCTCTGCGCTTTCGCGCACGTCGTCTTCGAGCCAGCGGTACGGGTCGGCCACCTCATGGCCGTGGTAAACATCGACGTGATCGACGGTGGCCGTGTCGGGATAGTCGA
>JAWWCT010000151.1:0-2405 GCA_033720315.1 Woeseiaceae bacterium
AAACTGTTAACCAGGATCTCGTCGTCCGCCATGATGGCGCCTTTGTAAGCCATGAAATGCTTGAAGCTGTTGACACCTCGCTCCCTCACAAGCGTTTCCATGTCCTTGCTGACCGTGTCGTCCCACCAGGTAATGGCCACATGGAAGGTGTAGTCGGCAACCGACTTTTGTGCCCATTCACGCCACTGGTCGTAGGCCTCCATGATGCGCTGCTGCGGATTCGGGATCACGAAGTCGATGATCATGGTGGTGCCACCCGCGAGGCCCGCGGCCGTACCGGTCTCGAAGTCTTCGCTGGCAACGGTGCCCATGAATGGCAATTGCATGTGCGTGTGCGGGTCGATACCACCGGGCATGACGTATTGTCCGCCCGCGTCGATCACTTCGGAATCGGACGGCGCGTCGATGTCACTGCCGACCGCCTTGATCTTGCCGTCCGCACACAGCACGTCCGCACGCCAGGAGCGTTCTGCGGTCACTACTGTTCCGCCCTTGATAAGAACTGTCATGTCAATAACCTCTGCCTTTTTGGCATTTGCAGCCGTGCGAGCTGCTTCAGCTGCGGCCCCTCGCCGCAACAAAATAGATCAGTCCGCCGAGTGTCGACCCGGTGAACCATCCGTAGCTGTAAAACCAGTCATAGAATGCGCCATTGCCGATTACGATGGCCGTAATCGTCAGGCCGACCGGTACCAGGAAGGCCACGAACGCCGGCAGGTGCCAGGCCGGATAACCGGCGTCGTCCTTGTACAAAGCAAGCAGTTCGAACGATTGATTCCGGATGATGAAATAGTCCACGATCATGATGCCGGCGATCGGCCCGAGCAAACTCGAATAGCCGATCAGCCAGTTGGAATACAGGCTTTCCAGGCTCACGTCCGAATCGATCCAACCGAGTTTCTTCAGGAGCTCCCAGCTCATCAGGGCAATGCCGATGAACCCCGTCAGCAAAACCCCCTTTGTTTCGTTGATGTATTTCGGTGCCACGTTCTGGAAACTGTTGGTCGGCGAAACGATGTTTGCGGCAGTATTGGTCGAGATGGTCGCGAGAATGATAATCAGCATCGAAAGGACCACCCACAGGGTGTTGTCGATCCTGCCAATCAGGTTGATCGGGTCGGCGATCGTTTCGCCGACGAGCTCCAGCGACGCGGAAGTCAGCAACACGCCCAGCCCCGCGAACAGGAACATCGTCAACGGCAAGCCGATGATCTGGCCCGCGACCTGGCTTTTCTGCGAATTGGCAAAGCGGCTGAAGTCCGGGATGTTGAGCGACAGCGTGGCCCAGAAGCCGACCATCGCGGTCAATGCTGCCATCAGGTAGTTGAAGGCCGGTGCATCCGCCGGGCGCGTCGCCGGGGTTGCGAGTATTTCACTGATCGACACCTTGGGGTATGCCCAGACCGCAAGGCCGATGGCGACCACCAGCAACAGCGGCGCCGCCAGCGCCTCGAGGTGCTTGATGGATTCGGCGCCGCGAATGACGACGGTCACGTTGGCAAGCCAGAATATGAAAAACCCGATGACTTCGCCGCTGCCGCCGAGCGCCGCCCAGTCGTCGGACAGTGCCGAGAACAGCAAGTGGATTGCAATGCCGCCGAACAGCGTCTGGATGCCGAACCAGCCGCAGGCGACGAGTGCACGAATCAATGCCGGCACATTCGAGCCAACGATGCCGAACGACGAGCGCAACACCACGGGGCAGGGAATGCCGTAGCGGGTGCCCGGGTAAGCATTCAAGGTCAGCGGAATCAGCAGAATGACATTGGCCAGCAAGATCGTCCACAACGCCTCGTTGACCGAAAGGCCGAAATACGCGGTCAGAACACCGCCCAGCGTGTAGGTCGGCACGCAAATCGCCATGCCGACCCATAATGAGGCGACGTTCCACTGGTTCCAGGTTCGTTCGGCGACCTTGGTCGGCGCTATGTCTTCGTTGTAACGCGGGCTGTCGAGCAGGTCCTGCCCGGCCTCGAGTTCGAAGAACTCGCCGACCGCCCGAACCTGGCTTTGCGCTGCCGTCATGATCAACCGTCGAGCAATTCTTCGTACAGCTCGGGACGCCGGTCGCGGAAGAATTGCCAGGTGTTCCTCACCTCGCGAATCATGTCGAGGTCGATCTCGTGCACCAGGAGTTCATCCTGGTCGTAGCTGGCCTGCGCCTCGATGGTGCCGCGCGGGTTGACGATGTAGCTCGAACCGTAGAATTCGCCCATTTGGTCTGCCCAGGGCTGTTCCTTGCCGATGCGGTTGATGGCACCGATGAAAATACCGTTGGCCGCCGCAGACGCCGGTTGCTCGAGTTCCCACAGGTATTTGCTCAGGCCCGCGACGGTCGCGGACGGATTGACGACGTATTCGGCGCCGTTCAGCGCCAGTGCTCGCCAGCCCTCCGGGAAATGCCG
>JAWWCT010000152.1:0-2368 GCA_033720315.1 Woeseiaceae bacterium
CGACGAAGTCCCGCGGGTGCCGAAACGCGCGTCGTTTTTCGATCGCGCCATCCACGGCGATCTCGGTGCCAAGACCCAGGGCGAGCGCAAGCGCTTTGCTTTCAAACATCCGCTGGCGATGTCGATGGTCAAGCAGATCGGTGCCATGGTGCCTTACCAGGATGGTCCGGTTGCCGACACGCCGCATGCCTCGTGCAGCGACGCCGAGGAAAATACCCGCGCGCTCAAGTCCCTGTCCTATGTGCTCGGCGCGGAACTCACGGGTATCTGCGAGATTCCGCAATACGCCTGGTATTCGCACGTCGACGGCGGCCGGGAAGTCGAGTGCCGCCACAAGTATGCCGTGGTCATGCTCATCGACCAGGAGTACGACACCATGGAAGGTGCCTCCGGCGACGATTTCATCTCCGGTGCGCAATCAATGCGCGCCTACATGCGCGGCGCGGTCATTGCCGGCATCATGGGCGAGCACCTGCGGGCGCTCGGCTTCTCGTCCCGCGCCCAGACCAATGCCGACTCCGAGGTGCTGCACATCCCGCTGATCCTGCTCGCCGGTCTCGGCGAACTGAGCCGGATCGGCGAGTTGGTGCTGAACCCGTTCGTCGGTCCGCGCTTCAAATCCGTAGTGCTGACGACCAACATGCCGCTCGTTGCCGACAAGCCGATCGACTTCGGCCTGCAGTATTTCTGTTCCAATTGTTTGAAATGCGCGCGCGAGTGTCCCTGCGATGCCATCACCTGGGGCGACAAGGTCATGTTCAACGGCTACGAGATGTGGAAACTCGACGCCGAACGTTGCGCGCGCTACCGACTCACCAACCAGCGTGGACTGGCCTGCGGCCGCTGCATGAAGACCTGTCCGCTGAACAAGGTCGTCACCTGGGACGGGCCGATCGCCACCCAGGTTGCCAGCTGGCTCGGCATCAATGCCCGCTGGGCCAAGCCTTTCCTGGTACCGATTGCCACCCGTCTCGACGACTGGCTCGGGCACGGCATCCGCAATCCCGCAAAGAAATGGTGGCTCGATCTCGAGATCGTCGACGGCGTGTGCGTCGAGCCGCGAAAGGGTGTTAACAAGCGCGACCTGGATTTACAGCGGCACATCGATGCCGACACGCAGAAGATCGCCTATTACAATGCCAACATGATGCCGCCACCGAACAGCCACGGTATCGCGTGGACGCCGAATCGCAAGGAGGCCATCGCCGCCGGCGCATTACTGGAGACGCCGGATGCTGCACGCGCGCGTGTCGCAGCCGGCGGTGCAAAACCGCTGCACTACGTACCGACCCCGCCGCTGCCCGATTCCGAACTATCGAGCGCAGACAATACCGCCTTTGATCCTTACAAGAAGACCGGCTCGAGCTAGCTATCGACCGCGGAACGTGCATGACAAAGCCTGACCCGGTACCACCATTGCCGTCTGCTTCGGTCGTCGTCGTGCGCGAGGGTGAAACGCATCCCGAACTGCTGATGATCAAGCGCCGTGCCGGCGATGCCTTCGGCGACAGCCATGCATTTCCGGGCGGCGTGGTCGATCACGACGAATCGGATGCGCATGGCCGGATCGATGGCACTACTGCTGACGAGGCCAATGCCGTCCTCGGTATCGACGGCGATGGGCTCGATTATTTCAGTGCGGCAATCAGAGAGCTGTTCGAGGAAACCGGGATTTTGCTGGCGCGCAGCGAAGACGGTGCCTGGGCACGAGTCACACCCGGGCTTCAGGCCCTCCGCGACGAGGTGGACAAAGGCCGGCTGCGCTGGTCACAGTTTCTCGAGGATCACGGGCTGCGCCTGGCATGCGATGCGCTGCACTACTTCGCGCACTGGGAAACGCCGCTCGTTGCACCCAGGCGCTGGTCAACGCGATTTTTTCTTGCGCCGCTGCCGCCGGCGCAGGAAGCGAGCCAGAGCGGAACCGAAGTCACTGAACTCGCATGGCTGACCGCTGACGCGGCACTCGATAAAGCACGCGCCGGCAGCATCAAGCTGCCGTTCCCGACGACCCGCAATCTGCGCAACATGGCAGAATTTGCCACGGTCGCAGAGCTCCTCGACTGGGCCGACTCCAGGCACGATCAGGGCATTACCCGCCTGTGCCCGGTGCGGGTGGGCCAGGGCAAGGCGTCCAAGTGGACGGTCTGGGGCGACCCGGATTACCCGCACAGCGAACCACGATGAAAAGCACCTACACGGTCCCGGTCGAGTTTGGCGATACCGATCCCGCCACCATCGTTTTCTACCCGCATTTCTTTCGCTGGTTCGACGCCAGTGCCTGGCGCCTTTTCGCCAAAGCCGGACTGACGTTGCCCGTATTGCAGAACGACTTCGGTCTGGTCGGCCTGCCGATCGCGGAGGCCAGGTC
>JAWWCT010000153.1:0-2329 GCA_033720315.1 Woeseiaceae bacterium
AAGCCGACCGTCGCTTGCGCCGCGCGGCAACAGGTACTTGATGTCGAAAAACACCGATTTAGGTTTGCCGAAGGCCTTGATGCCGCGCTCCCCCATGTCGCGAAACTGCTGGTGTGCGACGGCAAGCACGACCACGTCATAGGCACCTTTCGACGGCTCGTCGGTGAGTTGGATACCGTATTCCGTTTTTGCCTCGTCGGCGTTGACCCAGGGGTCATAGACATCAACGCTCGCCCCGTAGGTGTTCAATTCCTTGACGATATCCACAACCTTGGTGTTCCTGACGTCAGGGCAATTTTCTTTGAACGTCAGGCCCATCATCAAAACCCGCGATTTTTGTGGTTGCCGACCATTCGCCAGCATCAATTTTATGATCCGCGAGGCGACGTAAATCGACATGTTGTCGTTGATGCGCCGACCGGCGAGGATCATTTCCGGGTTGTACCCGAGTTGTTGCGCCTTGTACGTCAAATAATAAGGATCGATGCCGATACAATGCCCGCCGACCAGCCCTGGACGAAACGGCAGGAAATTCCACTTGGTTCCGGCGGCCTCGAGCACTTCCTCGGTATCGATACCGACGCGTTCGAAGATCATCGCCAGCTCGTTGATCAGCGCAATGTTGACATCGCGCTGCGTGTTTTCGATGACCTTGGCAGCCTCCGCAACCTTGATGCTCGATGCCCTGTGCGTGCCCGCGGTGATAATCGAACGATAGAGTTCGTCGACAAAATCGGCGGTCTCCGGTGTCGAACCGGAGGTGACTTTCAGGATCGTCGGCAGTCGGTGCTGCTTATCGCCCGGGTTGATGCGTTCCGGACTGTAGCCGACAAAAAAATCCTGGTTCATCTTCAGGCCGGAACCCGACTCGAGAAACGGTACGCAGAATTCCTCGGTTGCACCCGGATAGACGGTCGATTCGTAGATCACCACATCTCCGGGCTTCAAAAGTTTGCCGATCGTGATGCTGGCTTCGCGCAGCGGCGTCAGCAACGGCCGGTTGCCGTCACCGATCGGCGTCGGCACCGTGACGATATAGACGTTGCAGTTTGCCAGCTCGGCCGCATCGTCCGTGAAGCGCAATTGTGCAGCCTCGGCCAGCTGCTCGTCCGGCACCTCGAGCGTGGAATCCCTGCCCGCCCGCAACTCCTCCACTCTCGACGCCTTGACGTCGAAGCCGACGGTCGGAAACCTGCGGCCGAATTCGACCGCGAGCGGCAGGCCGACGTAGCCCAGGCCGATGATGCCGATCGATGCCGTGTTGAGGTCAATGCGCATGCGTGCTCGAGTTTGCCGGAATTGGATGCTGTAAGCGACTGATTTTATTATCAGGGTCTCTTAATAGCACAGCTGTGCCCCGAGTGGGTTGATGCGCTTCGCAGCCAAGCCTGAGACCCCGGTTGCAACAGCAAGCCGGTAGCGGACGGACGACACGATCGCACGCGTCGCGTTTGCCGGCTGCCGTTAGCCGTCGCTCCACAGGCAGGCACCCGCCGCCCGCATGCGTTCGAGCATCGCCTCGTGCGCCGCCGCTTCCTCGTCGTTCGCCCGCACGATCGGCAATTCGAGGCGTTGCGGCGCGACCGGCCCCGATTCGACCTGCCGGGCGCCGCTGACCTCTGCAGCGTCTTCGTCCAGTAACAGTGTTACCTGGCCACCGGTCATCGCCAGGTAGACGCGCGCCAGTAAGTCTGCGTCGATGAGCGCACCGTGCACTTCGCGATTCGAGGCGTCCACGGCGTAGCGCTTGCAAAGAGCGTCCAGGCTGTTGCGCTGGCCCGGGTGCAGTTTTCTGGCCAGGCTCAGGGTGTCAAGCACCGTCGCGTGCTCCGCGATGCTCGGCCGCGGGTGGTTCATCAACTGCAATTCGTAGTCGAGGAAACCGACGTCGAATTCCGCGTTGTGAATCACGAGCTCGCTTTCCCTGAGAAAATCGATCAGCTCGTCGGCGATGTCCGCGAATCGCGGTTGACCCTCGAGGTCGGCCCGGGTGATGCCGTGAACGCGTTCTGCGCCTTCGTCGATGTCGCGTTCCGGATTCAGGAATCGATGATATTCACGACCGGTAAAACGCCGGTTGACCAGTTCCAGGCAACCGATTTCGATGATGCGGTGCCCCTGCCCGATCGACAGTCCCGTTGTTTCCGTATCTAGAACTACTTGCCTCACTGGATCCTTGTTCCTGGCTGGTTGCGGCGAACTCGTGATATCTGCCTGTGGGTGCGGCTTCAGCCGCGAACACAAGAAGATACCGGGTAACGAGTTGAAAATCTCGATCGCGGCTAAAGCCGCTCCCACAGGTGGATATCGCGGCTAAAGCCGCTCCCAC
>JAWWCT010000154.1:0-2169 GCA_033720315.1 Woeseiaceae bacterium
GAGAAAACGACAACTGGTTTGGCACGGGCCTGGCGGCTGGTTGCTACATCCCGGGCAACCAGGGAACGGCGTATTTTGGTGCCGGGCCGTCGCCGGGCGCCGATACGGCCAGCGGTCAGTTCTGCACTGCGGGAGATCCGATTTACAACGCTGCGCCGATCGGTTCCGACGGCTTTGCCGGATATCCACCTTCGGGTGTTTCATCCTACAGCCGGCACAGTTGGGCCGCTTACGTGGATCTGGAAGCAGACATTACCGACAATTTTCTCGCAACGGTTGCCGGCCGTTACGAAGACTTTTCGGATTTTGGTTCGAACTTCAGCTGGCGCGTCGCAGCCCTGTGGCGAATCAATGATGTGTTGAGATTACGCGCTTCGGCCGGCACAGGCTTCCGCGCACCAACGCCGGGGCAGCTTTCGACCATTAACATCCGCACGACCGTAACTACGGATACGCCGCTGGAAATCGCCTTGCTTCCGGCAGATCACCCGGTCGCCGCATTCAAAGGCGCCACACCGCTCGATGCCGAAACCTCGACTCAGTTCACCCTGGGCGTCACGGCGACGCCGTTCGATGCGCTGACCATTACGCTCGATTATTACTTCATCGCATTGGATGATCAGATCTGGGTATCGTCTAACATGTTGCTAGATGATGCGGAGCGCACTCTATTGCAGACGACGGTATCGGGCGTCCGCTATTTCACCAACGACATCGACACCGAGAGCAGCGGTATCGACCTGGTCGCGACTTATGATCTCGACTGGTCCGGCGGCAGTACCGTTTTCTCACTCGCCGGCAATATGAACGATTTCAAGGTCACGCGGCGCACGGACCGGCGCACCGACCCGGCCGACCCACCGGAGTTTTTCGTCAACGACACCGGTGTTTTTCGTGCCGAAAACGGCAGTCCGGAATACCGTTTCATATTCTTGCTGAGGCATAACTGGGACAATGACATTTCCGCGAGCTTGCGTGCCAACTGGTATGGAAATTATGAGCTCGCCGAGGAAGATTTCAGCGATGGCTCCGTGGCACAGACACAGACAATGGGTGGTGTCGTGTATTTAGATGCAGAGGTCTCCTGGGATGTCGGCGAGCTTCTCAACGTCACCCTGGGTGCCAATAACGTTTTTAACGAGTTTCCGGATCGCAACCCGTGCTTTTCTTTCTGCGTCGGCCAGGTTTACGACGCGAACTCCGTCATGGACTGGCAGGGGCGTTTCGTCTACCTGCGCGGCGCCCTGCGCTGGTAGTCATACGCAATCGCCCGCCTAGTCGCTTGTCGACGGCCAGGGCGTCCCCTGGTCGGCCTCGACCTCGCCGATACCCCGGTAGACGAACTTCTGCAGCCGTTTCCCTTCGTACGTCTCGGTAGTGTAGATATTGCCTTTCGAGTCGGTCGCGATGCTGTGGACACCGAAAAACTGCCCGGGCTGCCGCCCGCCGTCGCCGAAGCTCGTCAGGAGCGTGAGCGATTTGCGTTCGATGACGTAGACTTTTTCGTTCTTGCCGTCGGCCACGTAGATATAGCGCTGCTCGGGATCCTTCGAGAACGCGAGGTCCCAAACGGCGCCACTGCCCAGGCTCTCTTTGGCCAGAAAGATCTCGTCGACGAACGTGCCGTCCTTGCGGAACACCTGGAGACGGTTGTTGACCCGGTCGCAGGCGTAGACCAGGCCGTCTTCGGCGGGCTCGGCGCAGTGGACCGGGTTGCGGAACTGCTGCGCCGGCGGAGCATCGGGATCGTAAGGCCCGAGGTTCGTGTCGTCCGGTTCGTTGCCGTAGGCGCCCCAGTAACGCTTCATCTCGCCAGTGTTGGCGTCGAGCACGGCGACGCGCTTGTTGAGATAGCCGTCGGCGACGAAGACCTCGCTGCCCGCGCTGTCGAACGAGACCTCGGCGACGCGTCCGAAGTTGTTCTGGTCATGGCTGTCGCCGAGCCAACGCGGCTCGGCATCGGGCGAGGCCGGGTCGCGATGGACACCCTGAACGCCGAACTGCTTCAGGAACTTGCCGTCGCGCGTAAACTTGAGCAGGTGTGAGTCACTTTGTCCGTTGCCGCCGATCCAGATGTTGTCCTTCGGATCGATCGTGATTCCGTGGTTCGACTCCGGCCATTCATAGCCTTCACCCGGTCCGCCCCAGTGGCCGACGAGGTTTCCTTGC
>JAWWCT010000155.1:0-1959 GCA_033720315.1 Woeseiaceae bacterium
CTGCGATCCAGCCCGGAACCGCGAATGCCGATGTTCGGCCGCAAGCCGAAGCCGTCCTCTTCCTGGACATAGACGCCGGGCACCGTGCGCAGCACGCGCATCACGTCGCTTTGCATGAACGTCTGCAGTTCTTCCTTATCGACGACGTGCGCGGAGCCGGGTATGTCCTCGGCGGAGCGGCGTTGGCCGATGATGGTCACCTCGTCGACGTAGACGGAGGCAGCCGAATCCACGGCTTCGCCATCGCCGGCCACCGCGGGTGCGGCGACGAACAGGCAGCAGAGGAGTGGGGCGGGCCGGGCGGGCATGGCAGGGTTCCTTGAATGGTGAGGCAGCTTTTTGCGAAAAGTAACGCAAATGAGAATGATTCGCAACTGCGGTAAGTACTTATCGCTCCCGGGCTGAAAGGCACTGCAGGCAAGGCTTGCGGGGGGATTTGCCGTGGCCGCTTGAGACGCGCTCAGAGGGCGCTGGACGCTCGATATGCCGGCAATCGACCAGATGCGTGAGCTGTCGCAAAAGCGCGAATCAGCGGCTTACGCGCGGTTTCAGAGAATGATTCAAGCTTTGGCCTGCAACACAAGGTCTCCCCACGGGCCGCGCAACGTGGCAACATTGCGCACCGGAACGTAATCCTCATGAGCGCCGTCGCTTGGGCGTCGAGGGGCAGGATTGGCCGAGCAGAACCGAAAACTCCTGATCGTCGAGGACGACCCCGGGCTGTTGTCGCAGCTCAAGTGGTGCTTCGAGGCTTACGACGTCGTTACCGCCGAGGATCGCAGCGCCGCGATCGCGGAACTTCGCCGCCACGACCCGATGGTGGTATTGCAGGACCTGGGCTTGCCGCCCAACCCGGACGGCGTGGAAGAAGGCCTGGCGACCTTGCAGGAGCTATTGAAGCTGTCGCCGCACACCAAGGTCATCGTCGTGACCGGTCACGGCGACCAGGAGAACGCGCTGAAATCGGTGGCGCTCGGCGCTTACGATTTCTACCAGAAGCCGGTCGACACCGAGACCCTGCAACTGCTGGTCGAACGCGCCTTCAACATCTCCGAGCTGGAAAGCGAAAACCGGCGGCTGCAAAGTCTCGCCAGCGAGTCGCCGCTCGACGGCATCGTCGCCGCCAGCGAAGGCATGCTGAGCGTGTGCCGCATGATCGAGAAAGTCGCGCCCACCAACGCCACCACCTTGTTGCTCGGCGAGTCCGGTACCGGCAAGGAATTGCTGGCGCGCGCCATCCATCGCCTGAGCCCGCGCGCCGACAACAAGTTCGTCGCCATCAACTGCGCCGCGATCCCGGAGAACCTGCTGGAGTCGGAACTGTTCGGCCACGAAAAGGGCGCCTTTACCGGCGCCGTCAAGCAAACGCCCGGCAAGGTCGAGGTGGCCGACGGCGGAACGCTGTTCCTCGACGAAATCGGCGACATGCCGATTGCCTTGCAGGCGAAGCTGCTGCGCTTCCTGCAGGAACGGGTCATCGAACGTGTCGGCGGCCGCGAGGAAATATCGGTCGACGTGCGCGTGGTCTGCGCCACCAACCAGAACCTGGTCGAGCTGATCCAGAACAACGATTTTCGCGAAGACCTGTATTACCGCATCAGCGAAATCACCATCGACATTCCGCCGTTTCGCGATCGCGAGGAGGGCAGGCTGATCCTGGCGCGCAACATCCTCGCCAAGCATGCGAACCAGCAGGGTCGCGCGTTGAACGGCTTCAGCGACGACGCCAACGACGCGATCGAATCCTATTCCTGGCCGGGCAACGTCCGCGAGCTGGAAAACAAGATCAAGGGTGCGGTGATCATGGCCGACGGCAAACAGGTGACGGCAGCCGACTTAGGGTTAGAGGGCATCGAGGCTCAGGACGTCGAGTCGCTGAACCTGCGCGAAGTGCGGCAGCGTGCCGAATCCAAAGCGATACGCACCGCACTCATGAAAAACTTCGGCAACATCTCACGC
>JAWWCT010000156.1:0-1885 GCA_033720315.1 Woeseiaceae bacterium
ATGAGCAGGTCGATGGGCATCTTCTCGGATGCGGGCTCGAGAAAAGCATCCGCGTCCTGTTCCGGCGTCAGCCATTCGCGCGGGTACTGGCGGGTGTGCCCGACCTGCATGCCGAGGAAGGGTGACAGATATCTCAAGGTCCAGGTGTCGCTGGAGAACGTGACGTTGCCGCCGGCATCGGCGATCGCCCTGGCGCGAAAGGTGTCCTTGCCGCGCGCCTCGCCGAGACTGCCGCCGATGGGATTGGGATCGTCCACGCCCGACCACCAGGGTGTGAAGTTGGCGCTGACGCCGAGCTCCCTGAAACGAGGCCAGTCGCCCGGATCCACGGTCTGCAGGTGGCCGAGTGAGACGCGCGGATAAAAATCATCGCCCACCTCTGCCTGGGCCTGCTCGACCGCATCCAGCACGCGCTTCGTGGCGAGGTCGCCGATGACGTGCACGTGCAGGTCGAAGCGCTCCTCGTGCAGCGCCAGCAGGAAGTCCTTGAGCTCATCGACCGACAGGGTGGTATCGCTGACGTAGTCGGGGTCATCCGCGTAAGGTTCGAGCATTGCGCTGGCGCGGTTCTCGTGAATCCCGTCCATAAACAGCTTGACGGTGTTGAACCTGAGCCGCTCGCCGCCATAAGTCTCGCGGTAGCGTTTCATCTCGGGGATCGCCAGTTTGACGTTCTGCGGAATCGATATGCGGTAGCTGGCCTCGTATCGCAACGGCAGCTCGCCGGCTTGGTCCATCTTCGACAGGAATGCGTACACGCGGTCGGCAAACCCCTTGGTGCCGGCATCGAAGAGCGCCGTGATGCCGTACTCGCTCAGGGTCTGGATCATGGTACGCATGCTCGCCTCGTGAATGTCGGTGTCTATCTCGAACACTTCGTTCACCCGCACCCAGGCCGCGCCCTCCTTCACCCAGCCGGTCAGCCGGCCACTCTCGTCTCGCTTGTACATGGCGACCGGGAACTTCGGGTCGCGGCTGTCCTCATCGATGCCCAGCTCACCGAGCGCCCGACTGTTGAGCCAGAAGCTGTGACCGGCAGTGCTCATGAGCCATACCGGGCGGTCGGGGAAAATCGGGTCCAGCGCCTTGCGGTCCGGGCCCTTGTCGCCGTCAACGAACTCCTGCACCGGCCAGCAGCAGCCGCGCAGCCAGCCATCGCCGGGGTTGTCCCGGGCGTAAGCCTCGAGCTCCGCCATGAACGCCTCACGGGTGACTGCCTCGAAACGCGCCTCGTAACGCGTCAGGTCGATCTGGCCCGGGTGGGTATGTGCGTCCACCATCCCGGGTATCGCCATTCGACCGCGCAGATCGGTGGTCTTTGCACCGTCTGCGACATACGCTTCTGCACCCGCATTGTCACCGACATAGATGAAAACGCCGTCACGTATCACGACGGCCTCGGCCCAGGGCTGGTCTTCGTCGACGGTGTAGATACGGCCGTTGCTCAGCACCCAGTCGGTGGACTGCGTTGCCGGCTCCTGGCTGCAGGATGCGACGAGCAGCAGAATGGCGAAGATAAAGATCTTTTTCATTGCATCAGAATTCCCGGGCTCGCGGTGTGGGGTGGCCTATTTCGCTTTGCTCTCGGCCCATTTGTACACGACGCCGCCACGCATGACGAAGACGACGTTCTTGACGGCGTTGATGTCGGTGAGTGGATCGCCGTCCACGGCGATGATGTCGGCTTCATATCCTGCGGCGAGCTTGCCGATCTGATCCGCCATGCCGAGCGCTTCCGCGGCGATTTTGTTTGCGGAGACCAATGCGGCCATCGGCGTCTGGCCGCAGTATTCGACGCGGCCGATCAGTTCCTCGGCATTCCTGCCGTGTGCACCGGCGGTCGCATCTGTCGAGAACACCAGTTTGTCATTTGCTATTTGCGCCG
>JAWWCT010000157.1:0-1659 GCA_033720315.1 Woeseiaceae bacterium
CGTTGAAAACGTCATGGCCTATCTCGATATGTCCAACCGTCCCGATCGCGAAATTCCGGATTCTCGAATATATGAACGTTCGACATGGATTCGGGCCGCGGCTGGCAATGGCGGATTCTTTTTTCCGATTGCGGAATTGGGTGACGAAGTCCGAAACGGCAAGTTGCTCGGTCGCATTGTCGATCCCTTTACCGACGCATCCTTCGAAGTAACTTCTCCGCTGCGAGGCCAGATTATCGGCATGGCGGTTCCGCAACCGGTGTTGTCGGGTTATGCGCTGTTCCATGTGGCCTGGCACGAATCGAATTGACCTGGTAAGAACATGAGTGATTTATAGCCCGCCTTAAAACTTTTAAAGAAATTTTTCCAAAATGAGAATGAACCGACGCCGATTTATTGAACGAGCAGGTACTACTCTCGGCGCCGCGGCGACCCTGACTGTTTCAGACTTGTCGTGCGCCCAGGAAACGCAGAGCGATGGCGGTCCAAAAGTCTGGCTGCACATGACGCAAGCCGAGCTGGACGCCGCTTATAACCAGCGTGTATATGCGCCGAACATGGACCTGGTTCAGAAGCGACGCCTGGCACAAGTTGCGGCCGCCAAAAGCCGTCTCGGCGAGCCGGAGATTTTTTCCTACGGCGAATCACCGATGGAGCGACTGCTGGTCTACCGCACTGAAAAAAGAAACGCGCCGATCCAGGTTTGGGTGCACGGCGGAACCTGGCGGTTCGGTTCAGCCGACGCTCAAATCGAGAAGGCGGAACCAATCGTCAATGCCGGCGGGCACTGCATCCTGGTCGATTTCTCGCGAGTCGACGATGAAGGCGTCAGCCTTTCTGACCTTGTGCGACAGGTCAGGGACGCTGTCGCCTGGGTTTACCGGCGCGCGGACGACATAAACGGTAATCGCGATCGCATCTTCGTATCGGGCCATTCTTCCGGCGGCCATCTCGCCGGCGTACTGCTGACGACCGACTGGGCCAATACACACGATTTGCCGCTCGACGTCATCAAGGGCGGCCTGTGTGCGAGCGGCATGTTCGACCTGACACCGGTTCGTCTGTCGTGGCGCAACTCGTATCTCAAACTTACCGACGATGAAGTAGAGCAACTGAGCCCACAGCGCCACATTCGCCACCTGAATGCGCCCGTCATCGTTGCTTATGGCACAGAAGAAACGCCCGAATTCAAGCGGCAGTCGAGGGACTTCGCGGCTGCGGTCAAACAGGCTGGAAAACCGGTGTCGTTGCTGGTTGCCGAAGGCCATAATCACTTCGAGATCGCAGAGACTTACGCGAACCCCTACGGCCTGCTGGGGAACGCGGTATTGACACAGATGGGATTGGTTAAATCATGATTTCTGGTACTGAGGATTACAAATGAACCACTCACGAACCGAGACGCTTGATGCAAGGGATGTCGAAGCGCAGGTCGGCACGACCTATCCCGAGGCATTTCGCAAGGAAGTTGCATCGCGGTCCAAGCGAATACTGGGTGACTTGTTCGGATTAAAGAATTACGGCGTCAACCTGGTCGACCTCGAGCCGGGCGGCTGGTCGTCCCAACGACATTGGCACACGCACGAAGACGAATTCGTTTATGTCGTCTCGGGTGAATTGACCCTGGTGACGGACGACGGTGAGCAGGTGCTGACGCCC
>JAWWCT010000158.1:0-1645 GCA_033720315.1 Woeseiaceae bacterium
CCGCTTTGGGTCGTTAGCGGCCCTTTGGATCAAGTCTAGCTGAATGTCCGCTTTCGGGGGCAAAGCGGGCATTGGATGGGCCGAAACAGGTCTTGATCCGGGGTTTGCGGCCAGAGGACCGGCGATCCATCGGGGGTCGAAACACGATTACAATGAAAGCCTGTCGACTACCTTGACATCAAACGATGGGTAAAACATCCGTGCGAACTGAGCAGCAGAATCCGGGAATCCGTTGCGGTCCCGACTGGCTGAATGAAAAGCTCTCGGCCGGTGAAATCGTAATCATCGACGGCGGAATGGGGACCGAACTCGAGGCGCGCGGCGTGCCGATGAACGAGAAAGCATGGAGTGGTGAGGCACTGCTGACACACGCCGATGTCGTCAGGGAAATCCATGTCGACTACATAGCCGCGGGTGCCGAGGTCATCATTACGAATACCTTTGCCGCCGGTCATCAGCTGCTGGCCAGCGCGGGATTGATCGACGAAGTCGTCAATATCAACCGAAAAGGTGTCGAGATCGCGTTGCAGGCTCGCGGCGAAAGTGCGGAGGAGAATGTCGCCATTGCCGGTTCGATGTCGCCGTGGATTCAATACGACGAATCGCCATCCGAGAAAACGCTCGAAAGGGAATTTCGCGAGCAGGCAGACGTGCTCGCGGAAGCCGGTGTCGACCTGATCGTGCTGGAAATGTGCTCACACCCGGTGTACTCGCCGCTGATCCTCGAGGCAGCCATCGGCACCGGCTTGCCGGTGTGGCTCGGGGTGAGTTGCAAACAAAATGACGACGGGCAACTGGTCGGATTCGAGCCGCCTCATGCGGACTTCAGGAAGCTGGTCGAACAACTGGCGAATGGCGGTGCAAGCGTCATCAACATCATGCACAGCACGGTCGACGATACCGACGCGGGCCTCGCCGTATTGCGCGAATTCTGGCAGGGCCCCACCGGCGTGTACCCGGAGTCCGGCTATTTCGTCATGCCGAACTGGCAGTTCGTCGACATCATCGAACCAGATGAGCTGGTCTCACGGGCGCGTGGCTGGGTGGACCGCGGCGTGCAGATACTTGGCGGTTGCTGCGGCCTCGGGGTGCCGCACGTTGCGGCACTGAAAGCCGCCTTCGGCTGATATCCGTCAACTACGGCTTGCGGAATTTCAGCGTCATGCGATTGGACTCGCCGATCGCATCCACTTTGGCCCTTTGTTGCGGGTTGTTTTCGCTGCCGTCGTAACCGGGTGGCAGGCGCCAGACGTATTCATCGGACGTCGGCCGGTCCTTCGGGTTCGCATTCAGGTCCGAATCGGCAACGAGTTCGAAGCCGGCGGACTGCATCTGCTTGATGATGTATTCCTTTTTCAGGTATCCATTGCTGCCGTCAGCCCAGCTGTCCGGCATGTCGTCGCGAGCATGGTGCTGCACGATGCCGACGATGCCGCCAGGTTTGAGCACATCGTAGGAATCCTTTATCGCTTTCGTCAGAAAACTGCCCTCGGATTCAAAACGCGCAAGGTTATGCATGGCGCGGATCAGTAACACGGCATCCGCGGTACCGTGCATGGATTCCGGCAGCGATCCCAGGACGAATGCCGATACGTCGGCGCCGTCAATTCCGCCCCAGTCTTTGGCGTCCGCGGTCCAGGAATCG